>JAFSLQ010000005.1 GCA_017448355.1 Clostridia bacterium
CAAGTTCTTTTGCAAATTTCTCTTGGCTCAAATCTCTTTCTATCATTATACCTTTTATAACAGAAATATAATTTGCCCTATTTTTATTATTCATACAAGTATTTTATTAAATTAAAGGTCAAAAGTCTTGACATAGGTCAAAAGACCTATTATAATATATTTAACAAATTGTTGCTCAACAAAACTTTAAGCCCCCGCCGCAAAAATTTGCGGCGGGGGCTTAAAATGCGTAAAACTGTTTTATGCAAGCTGGCTTTTAACTTTCGCAAACTTGTTTCTTTCTTCCGATAAAGTCGTTTCGGGTGCGGACTCTACTTCCGCATAGCCCTTGTCAGTCATCATAAAATAGACTTCCGCCTGGTCGTCAACCGCCTCGTTCCAGTGCTCCTTGACGGTCTTACGGAAACCGTTGCTTACGCCTTCGGTCATTACGGTAGAGTATACTTTTACAAGATTTTTCTCTAAGTTAAGCATATCCTGCAAACTGTCTTTTTCGTTTAAAGTAATATCTTTCATATAATCCATAATTTCCCCCTTACAATAAGTCGAACAGCGCGTTAAAACGCTTTTCGTGATTATCCGCAAGTTTATTAAACTTGCCCGCTAAGTCTTTGTCGGTTAAAGTTCTTGCATACAGTCTTGCTTTTTTGCACGCGCTTTCTTCGTAAATTAAAACGTCGGAAAGCAGGGTCGCCTCTTTTGTGGTAAGCATATTTTTGCCCATAAACAAATCTCCTTTTTGGTTTTATGCTTACTTTTTACCCGTTATGAAAAGTTTTTATACCTATTTATACACAAAACGCCCGCCGCGACAAAATTTGTCGCGGCGGGCGTTGCGGTGTGGTTTTGTTGAGACAACCGAAATTTGCAAAATATATTTTATATGATTATTAATCATAAGTCAAGTAAATTATGCTTAATAATCATATAATTATAAAAAGGTTTTGCAATGGTTGATATTAAAATAATACAAAGCAGAATAGTGGAAACTATAAAAAACAGCGGTATGTCGCAAACAAAACTCGCAAAAGAATTAAACGTTTCGCAATCCGCCGTAGCCCATTGCGTGAGTAAAGACATATTGCCGTCTTTGGACACGTTGGCGAAATTGTGCATAGTTTGCGACGTTTCGCCTGAATATATTTTGTGCTTTGATGAAAAAGAAAAATAATCAAATTAAAAACAGCCCGACACTACGGACTGTTTTTTAATATCATACCTTTATAAAGTTTTCGGAGTTAGGGATTAATAATGGGGAAGAACTGTTTAAAAATCCGTTCTTCCCCATTTTAGCGATTATTTCAAATTCGCTTTTAATTTAGCAAGTTCGTCGTAAAGTTCTTTCGGAACTCTTGCGCCCAACTCTCCATAGAAACTCTCTATTCCTTCGGTTTCCTTCGTCCAGTTTTCTTTATCGACGGAGAGTAAATCTTCGATAGTCTTTTCGGTTATGCCGTCAAGCCCTTCGATATTGATATCCTTTGCGTAAGGAACGTAGCCGATAGGCGTTTCTTTCGCGTCAACCTTGTCTTCGCAACGTGCGAGAATCCAGTCCAAAACGCGCATATTGTCGCCAAAGCCCGGCCAAATAAAGTTGCCGTTATCATCCGTTCTGAACCAGTTGACATTGAAAATCTTGGGTTTATTCTTGATTTTGTCGCCCATTTCTATCCAATGCTTAAAGTAGTCGCCCATATTGTAGCCGACAAACGGTCTCATAGCCATGGGGTCGCGTCTTACAACGCCGACAGCACCCGTTGCCGCCGCCGTTGTTTCGCTTGCCATTATAGAACCTACGAATACGCCGTTGTTCCAGTCCTTACTCTGATAAACGAGCGGAGCGGTTTTCGCACGTCTTCCGCCGAAGATGATTGCGGAAAGCGGAACGCCGTTCGGCGCTTCGAACTGGTCGGATAAACACGGACAGTTAACGGTAGGCGCGGTAAATCTGCTGTTGGGGTGCGCGCCTTTAATGGGCTTGCCGTCAGCGTCTTTCATATCGCCGTTCCAGGGATTGCCTTTCCAGTCAAGCGCGTGTTTCGGCGGGTTCTTATCCAAGCCTTCCCACCACACGGTCTCGTCGTCGAGATTTTCAACAACGTTCGTGAAAATCGTGCCTTTTTTAGTGGATAAAAGCGCGTTAGGGTTGGATTTCATACTAGTTCCGGGCGCAACGCCGAAGAATCCGTTTTCGGGGTTGACAGCCCAAAGTCTTCCGTCTTCGCCAACTCTTATCCAAGCGATATCGTCGCCAACGCACCAGCATTTATAGCCTTTTTTCTTGTAAATTTCCGGCGGAATAATCATAGCAAGGTTGGTCTTTCCGCAAGCCGACGGGAAAGCCGCCGCTACGTACTTGATTTCGCCTTTCGGATTTTCAATTCCCAAAATAAGCATGTGTTCAGCCATCCAGCCTTCGGTTTTGCCGAGATACGACGCGATACGGAGTGCAAAGCACTTTTTGCCGAGCAACACGTTGCCGCCATAGTTGGAGTTGATGGACATAATCGTGTTGTCTTCGGGGAAGTGGCAGATATATCTCTTTTCTTCGGAAAGTTCCGCATAAGAGTGCCAGCCTTTAATAAAGTCTCCGTCGCCAAGCGCGTCCAAAACTTTCTGACCTACTCTGGTCATAATAGCCATATTCAAAACGACGTAAATAGAGTCGGTAATCTCTATTCCGATTTTAGAGAATTTACTTCCGACAGCGCCCATAGAATACGGAATAACGTACATGGTTCTGCCTTTCATAACGTCCTTAAAAAGACCTTTCAAAAGTTTATACGCTTCGTCGGTTTCCATCCAGTTGTTGATAGGCGCGGAATCTTCTTTGTTTTTAGAACAGATAAAGGTTCTGCCTTCTACCCTTGCAACGTCGTTTACGGTCGTGCGGTGAAGATAGCAACCGGGCAATTTTTCCTGATTAAGTTTGATAAGAATTTTCTCGTCGACAGCCTGCTTGCGTAGTGCGTCGAGTTGAGTCTCGCTCCCGTCAATCCATACGACTTTTTCGGGCGAGCAAAGAGCCTTCGCCTCTTCGATAAATGCCAAAAGTTTTTTGTTGGTTGTCATTTTTTAATACGTCTCCTTAAAAAATTTCTCATCGTACCCCATTATAATTGTATGTATTATAACATTTTTACGTTAAATTGTAAAGCCTTAACAGCGGACAAAGTATAAGAATTTCTTTTATTTATGAATAAAAATTTTTGCAAAAACATTTAAACTTCGATAAAAGAACATATTTTTCGATAAAACTAATCATATATATTATTTATATACACTAAAAACGGTAAGGCGCGTAAAATGTTCGGTAAAAAAATTCTTGTAATGAAACAAATGACGGAAGGGTATTCCGTCAGCACCAAGGCGGCGTGCGGGATTTGTCGGCTGGAAAAGGAAGACGAAGTTTTGACCGTGTATCTTTCACTTATAGGATTTTCGGCACTTTCCTTCGGCGAATACAGACTTTACGTTATCGGCGACGATAAAACAGTCGTTAAAAAAGTCTTAGGCAAAATCCCCGCGTCCTGCACGCATATTACGAGTAGCGATTTAGCGTTAAATAAAGGCGTGTCTGCGGGGATATGGACAGTGAAAGACGATATTCCCCTACTTGTCGCCTATCGAAAAAGCGAAGACGCAACCCTTTCGGTTAAAGATTACGGTACGGCGGTTATCAACGATATAATCACAGAACGCAAAATTCGCGAACGCGAAAAAGAGTTTATAATAACGCCTGATAAACAGGCAAAAGAAGTACCTTTACCCGAAGAAAATATCATCAAAGAAGAGTTTACACCCCTTAAAATCTATAACGACGAAGCGGTGGCAACAGAAAATTATTACGACGTGGAAGACGAAATAAAACAAAAACTTTCTTCTATAAAGGAGATATCCGATGAGTATATTCGATTTGAAAGCGACGGGGGAAATAGTGTCAGCCCGCAAGAAGAACAAGAAAGCGAAAAAGACTTTGATGCTTATAAAAATGAAACGGGCGATTTCGGAAGCGAAAGCGCAACCTATTACGACACGGTAAAGGCGGAACTTGATGGAATTTTTAACAAATATCCAAATGACGAAGCACTTGAAAAAGCAATAAGCGGCAGTCGCTTTGCAAAAGTCTACTACGCCGAAAATAAATTTTACGTAGTTGGCTTAATAAAGGAAAACGAAAAAGAAAAATATATTTGCTACGGCGTACCGTCCGCTTACCGCGAAACGCCGCCCAAAGAACTTGCGGGATACTGTTCGTTTATACCGCTATCAATATTCGACTTAAAAGGCGACGGATATTTTATGATGTTTCAGGACGCAATTTCGGGTAGATGCGTAAGGAAAGCATAAACTACCCTTTAATATCCGTTTTTTGCTTAAAATAGTTGATTAAATCAACTATAAACTTTACAATCGCCCCGCATAACATAATTATTAAACCTGCCGCAATCAATACGATGATTTTGCCCTTATAACCATAATAATGAATTATCTGATATCTTACATACATCCCTATCCAAAAACCTAATATGCCGGAAAATAAAGATAATGCCGTACCACAATGCACAAGCGTTTTGTTTTGCGCGAAGGTAAAACATACAGCCAAAATCGCTATGATTGCTATAAGATATCCCGCCCCCATATAAGGAATTAAAAAAATCTGCAAAATATTTTCATAAAAAATAATACTTAAAAGCAACCCGACCGACGCCACTATAAACCCTATCAAAACTATAATCTTATTTACGTTTTTCATAACTTTCTCCTTTTTACAAAATATCCCCAAGGGGATATACGCAAATCATTATAGCACTATGGTGATATACTGTCAACAAAATTTCAGGGGGGTATCGTTATGCAAATAATTGTTGCGGAACGCATAAAAGATTTGATGCGCGAAAGCGGATTAAACCAAGTAGCGCTTGCGGAAAAAGTCGGCGTAAAACAAAACACGATTAGTTCGTGGCTTTGCAAGAAAAAAGAACCGTGTATCAATTCTCTATGGCTTTTAGCCGACTATTTTGAAGTGTCTATCGACTACCTTGTCGGAAGAAAAAACGACTGACCGCAATATTGCTGTCAGTCGTTTTTGTATCTAAATATCAATGTAGTACAAGGTCGGCGCGAGATATTGCGTATTCGTCCGAAACACAATTTTCCGCAACCGCCGTTTCTATTCCTATATCCTGTATACATTTATTTGAAATCGGAGAGTAGACGTACGCCGTTGTTAATATAAGCGCGCCGCCCGACTTTAAAGAGTAAGTCGTTTGCATTATGCCTTTCCCGTAAGTGCAATACGTTTGACGCTTTGCGTGCTTTTCGGTTAAAACAAGTCTACCGAGATTAAAGTTTACGCCGCCGAACTTCGCGCTGTCGCCGTAGTCGTTAAGTGCGGCGATTAACGCTTCCGACGCGGACGCGGTACTCCCGTTCGCTATAACCGAAACATCAGTTAAAAACGAATTGTAGCGATTTGCCGAAACCATAAAACTGCTTTCTGAGTTTTTCTCTTTGATGCCCATAATTTTTATATTGTTTGAACCGTTATCGTTAATTAAATAAGATAAAATATCGGTCAAAATGTTTATATGCCCGCCGCCGTTATCCCTTAAATCTATAATCAATCTGCTTTTATTGCGCGATTTCATAAACTCTAACGCTTTGCCGAACTGCGTTGCCGCGCCGCCTTCGAATTCGTGAAGTTTTATATACGCGGTATCGGGACTTAAACCGTTTAACGCTTCGCCCGTATAGACAATTTTACCGTTATCGGCGGAAAAATAGCACGACGTTACGTCGTCCTTATATTCTACGTAAGAAACTGTATACTCGGCTTTTTCGACGCTAATCGCTATTTCTTCGTCGCCGCGGAGAACCTTTATATTTATCTCTTCACCGCTGTCGAACTCGGTAAAAAATTCGGATATAACCTGCAAAACGGTTTTTGTTTCGCTTATAAGCGTTTGAAAATACGAATACTCGCTTTGCCCCTTAAATTTGCCCGCTATAAGTTTATCGCCTTTTTTAACACCCTTTTTGTGCGCGGGCGAATTAAGAAACACCTTTCCGATAGTTCCGTCGTAAGTATCGTCTTCGCCTTTCGCAAATCCCACACCTATACCCGAATAATTGCCGCTGTCTTCTGCGAGAATTTTTTTGTACTCTTCGGGAGAGTAGTAAGCGGCATACTTATCGTTATCAAGCAAAGATTTTACCAAACGGCTTGCTATTTCGTCGGCGGTTTTTTCGTCGTAGTATACGGACGTGTCGTCGATGAGTTTAATGATTTCGCTTACCTTGCGGGAATAATCTTTTTCAGCCGCGCCGCGAACGATAAACCCCAAAAGAAACGTAAAAATTATCACCGCCGCAAAGATTAGGGCATATACGGCGTTGCGATTAGGTTTACGGTTTGTCTTTTCGGGCGCGCCCGCGCTTTTTTCTTTTTTCACTTTTTACCTGACCAGTTTTAAAATTATCGTTATCATTCGAAACGTTATGGCGTCGGAAATTTTGCGAATATTAAGTCCCGTAGCCTTTTCGATTTTATCCAGTCTGTAATTTAATGTATTTCTGTGAAGGTAAAGTTTTCTCGCCGTTTCGCTGACGTTAAGACTGCTTTCCAAAAACACTTCGGCGGTATTTACCATTTCTTTATCGGCGAAAATTTCCCGCGCGGCAGGTTCTAACAACATTTCAAGATATTCCGTAAGTTTGAATTTGGGCAAATCTTCAAGCATTTTAACTATCAGAAATTCCTTAAACGAATGCACGCCCGAACGGTAATCCATAGCGTCGCTAATGCGGTGCGCGTAGGTCGCCTGCAAAAACGAAGACGACAAATCAGCCACGCTCGCCACCGTGCCGCCTATGAATATTCCCGTTGTCTCGCCCGTTTCTTCGTAAATAGATTGCGTTAAAAACTCCGCATACTCGGACACCGAACGGTACTCGGTATTTTCTCCGTCCAAAAATTTAACGAGCGCCAAAAGCCCGTCTTCTATCTCGCAGACAAAGTCCGAACCGCCTTCTGTATAACTTTTCACGACGTCCGAAACGTCCTTTTCTTTGCCCGATTTCGTCGAGATAAGAATAGCGCAGACTTCCCCGTTTTTAAAGTATTTTTTCGAGTATTTCTTTATGGTATAATAACTCGCTTCGCCGAATAGAACCGACTTAAAAAATTCGTCTTTGCTTAAATTGCTTTTTGCAAACGACTGTTCGGCAAGTTCGCAAATTAAGTAAGCGTAATTTTTAGACGCGGAATTTATGCCCGCTATCGCGCCTATGTAAGTCTTGTTTTTATACCTGAACTTAAAAAGCGTTCTGGAACGCTCCGCGTCGGCAAAAACGCCTTCAAAACCCGACTTGACCGCGCCTTTATCTTCGCCGATAATAAACTCGCCCGTTTCAGAATAAACGTCGAAACCTATGCCCGTGTTATCCCGAATATTTAATACAAAACTCTGTATATCAGTATCCATTTCCCCTTCCTTTTATCTTCAGATAGCGTAAAATCCCAAAACTATATAGCCTATTATAAGCGCCGCAACGAATTGAAGTCCCAAAATCCATAACGCTTTAACAAAACTTTTTTTGCTTTTTAACAGTATTAAAATCCCTATGCCGGAGTTCGCCGAAAGTCCCGCGATAAGCCCCGCAAAACCCAAAATGCCTTCGTTGAACGCCTGCGCCAAAAGTATCGACGAACCGCAGTTGGGAATAAGCCCCACCACCGCCGCAAAAAGCGGCTGTAAAGGCGCGCTGTTATTCATAAACGACTTTATGTTCTCTTCGCCGATAAGATAAAGCATAAGCCCCAGCGCGCAATTTATTATCAGAACGTAAACGAATATTTTTACGGCGTGCCACAACGGATGCAACAGGTATTTATCGAGATTCTTTTCGTGATGCTCGCCGCACTCTATACAATCGTCTTTTTCGGGGCAAACGTGCGCGGCGTCTTTTTTAGAAAGCAATAAGTTCAGTGCCATACCGATTATTACCGCATAAACGGTCTTTATGCCGAGAAAAAGCAAAATGTCCGTAGCCTTTGCCCCGCCTGTTATAAGAAAAACAAGCCCTTCGTCGCTTATTGCCAAAAAAGCGGCGATAAGCGTACCGATTTTAACAAGTCCTTTATCGTACAATTTCGCAAGGCACACGGCAAAGCCGCACTCCGGCACAGCGCCGAGCGCACCCGCAATCGCAGGAGCAAAAGGTCCTGCGAGTATCCTTTCAATCCTATCCTTATTGCGTGCGTTTTCGATAAGTTCCATAAGGATATAGATAAGAAGAATAAAAGGAAAAATTTTAAGGCTGTCTAAAATAGCGT
This sequence comes from Clostridia bacterium, assembly GCA_017448355.1. Taxonomy (GTDB): domain Bacteria; phylum Bacillota; class Clostridia; order Christensenellales; family Borkfalkiaceae; genus UBA1259. The sequence continues at coordinate 8,339 of JAFSLQ010000005.1, forward strand.
CAAGCAAAATATCCCACATAACTATTATTGTACCATAAATTCCTATAAACCCGAAAGGATTTTAATTTTTTACGCTTATAGCCTTTTCTATCGCGTTAAATATTTCGGTTTTACCCGTTCCGTTTTCCGCGGAAGACGCGATAACGTTATCCGCGCCGAGACGCAGCGCGCTTGCAAGCGATAAAATCCGGGGTTTTATTTTGGTTTTCGGCAGTTTATCCGCCTTTGTCGCAACGACGGTAAAAGGTATCACGTAATGATAAAGATAGTTTATCATTTGTTTGTCGTCCGCCGTCGGTTCGTGCCGTATATCCACAAGCGATAATAAAAGCGTGATTTTTTGCGTAGCAAAAAACTCTTCTAAAAGCCTTGCCCACTTATCCTTTTCGGTCTTAGAAACCTTTGCAAAGCCGTACCCCGGAAGGTCTGCAAGCACGAACGCGCCGAAATCAAAATAATTTATAAGTCGCGTTCTGCCGGGGGTAACGGAAGTTTTAGCGAGTTTTTTATTCCCCGAAAGCATATTGATAAGCGAACTTTTGCCGACGTTCGACCTGCCGCTTACGGCAATAATCGGTCTGTTATCCGAATAAAACTTATCGCTTTCCGCCACCGAAGTTATAAATTTCGCCGTGTAATTTACCATAATTACCCCTTAAAATCGATAGCGGTTTCAAAGACGGTGTCGACAGAGTCCGCCGCCACGAATTTTATCTCTCTTTTAACTTTTTTGGGTAAGTCGTCCAAATCTTTAACGTTACCCTTCGGGATTATCACGGTTTTTATCCCCGCCCGATACGCCGCAAGCGATTTTTCTTTAAGCCCGCCGATAGGTAAAACTTTGCCGCGAAGGGTTATTTCGCCCGTCATAGCGACTTCTTTTTTGACCGCTTTTTCGGTAAACGCGGAAAGAATCGCCGTCGCCATTGTAATCCCCGCGGACGGGCCGTCCTTCGGAGTTGCACCTTCCGGCACGTGGATGTGAATATCTTTTGACGTAAATTTTTCTTCGGCAATACCGAATTTTAACGCGTTTGCGTGGATATAACTTATCGCGGCGCGCGCGGATTCCTTCATCACGTCGCCGAGTTTACCCGTCAAAAGTATTTCGCCCTTGCCGGGAATAAGGCTTACTTCTATCGTTAAAATAACGCCGCCGACGCTTGTCCAGGCAAGCCCCGTACACGCGCCTATCTCATTGCGGTCAAGGGCTTTGCCCTTTTCGTATTTTCTCGTACCAAGATATTTTTTAATATCTTCTTTTGCGACAATCTGCTTTTTTAAGCGCGGATGTTCGGCGACAAGTGCGGCAATTTTACGAACCACGCTGCCTATCTCGCGTTCTAAATTTCTGACGCCCGCTTCCATCGTGTAGCCTTCGATTATCTCTTTCACCGCGCCGTCGGTAAATTCCGCCTTTTTATCGGTAAGTCCGTTGTTTTTAATCTGTTTGGGAATAAGATACTGCTTTGCTATCTCCGCCTTTTCTTCCTGCGTGTAGCCCGTAAGTTCGATTATTTCCATACGGTCAAGCAGCGGATACGGAATAGTGTCCACCGTGTTTGCGGTAGTTATAAACATTACGTTAGAAAGGTCGAACGGCACTTCCAAAAACCTGTCGCGGAAAGTGGAGTTTTGTTCGGGGTCTAAAACTTCTAACAGCGCGCTTGCGGGGTCGCCGTGAATATCCGACGAAAGTTTGTCTATTTCGTCAAGCAAGAATACGGGGTTATTGACGCCTGCGTTTTTAAGTCCGTAAATAATTCTACCCGGCATCGCGCCGACGTAGGTTTTACGGTGTCCCCTTATTTCCGCTTCGTCCTTAACGCCGCCGAGACTCATCCGCACGAATTTACGGTTAAGCGCGCGCGCAATCGACGCCGCGACCGAAGTTTTGCCTACCCCTGGCGGCCCGACGAAACAAAGGATGGGTCCTTTTATCTTTTTAGTAAGGTGCAAAACCGCGATATATTCGGTTATTCTCTGCTTAACTTTTATGAGTCCGAAGTGGTCGGCGTCTAAAATCTCTTTGGCTTCGGCAATATTTTCGCGGTCAATCGTGCTTTTAGAAAACGGCAACTCCAAAATCCAGTCCAGATAGTTAAGAATTACCGAATAGTCGGGCGAAGACGGGTTTATTCTGTCAAGGCGCGAAAGTTCCTTCATCGCCTTATCGAAAATTTCCTGCGGAAGGTTTGCGTCTTTTATACGCTGTTCAAGTTCTTCGCGGTCGTCTTCACCGTCGCCGAGTTCGGCGTGTATTGCCTTTATCTGTTCGCGAAGATAAAACTCTTTTTGGCTTTTGTCTATGCTTGACCTGACCGACGCGTTTATCTTTTTTTCTATTTTGGAAATTTCCGCTTCTCTTTTAAAAAGCGCGGAAAAGGCTTTAAGCCGTTCGATAGTATTATCTTCGGCAAGTATTCCGCCGACGACTTCTTCTTTTAAGGGCGCAACGGAAAGCGCGCTGTCGATAAACCTATTCGGTTCGGTTATCGACATAATAGTTGCGACAGCATCCTTTTGCAAGCGCTTATCGATAAGCACAAAGTCGGAAAAAGCGTCTCTCGCAACGCGTAAATGCGCTTCGGTTTCGAGTTCGTCGCCTAGAATATACGGCGTCTCTTCTACTTCCGCCGCAAAATATCCTTTTGCGGAAACGAATTTGACGATTTTTGCACGGGACAACGCTTCTACCGCGACTTTCATCGCTTCGCCGCCGATTTTAGCAACCTGTTTTATACGCGCAATCGCACCTACGGTTAAAATATCGCTTTTCATCGGCGCGTCTATAAACGCGTTCTTCTGCGCAGCAATAAACAAGAGATTGCCGTAAGAAGGCGCGGCTTCTACCGCGGCAAGCGATATCGGACGCCCTGCGTCGAAGTTTAAAAAAGTGTTCGGGAAAAGCACTTTGCCGCGAAGCGCGATGACCGGCATAACTTTCGTTTCTTTTATTTTGATTTCCGTGCTTTCGGGCGTTTCCCCGAAAGGTACGGTTTCTTTCTGTTTTTCTTCCATATTTCACCTTATGTAGATTGCTTGATTTAAAGACAATATTTTTCTAATAAAAATTTAACGGGCTGTTCGCTGTACGGCACGGTTATTTCGTCGGCAAATTTTTTAAGTTCTTCCTTGCCGTCGCCCACCGCAACGCCGTGCCACGCGCCGCCGATAAGTTCTATATCGTTCGTCGAATCCCCGACCGTTATAATTTCATCGTAGCCGATGCCGTAAAACTCTGCCAAAAACCTGACCGCCGCCCCCTTACTGCACGCGGGATTGACGAATTCCGCAAGGTTCACCCCGCCGCTGTTGACAATCGCTCTGCCCTTATATCTTTCGCCGAATTCTTTAATAAAATCGGACAAATTTACCCCGTCGCAGTAGACGTTGAGTTTTAACGCGTCGAATGTGTTTTCTTCTACGCCTTTCGCTAAATCCGAAACTTGTTTCAGTTCAACGATTTTAGCATTTTTATACATATCTATATACGCGGAATCTTCCGTATAATATAGCCCGCTGTCGGAAAGTACCGCAGGTTTTACGGGCAAGCCTTTTAACGAGTTTAAAATTTCCGCGGCAAAAGGGTTCGCGATTTTATCCATAAATAAAGTTTTCCCGCTTTTCCGCTCGTTTATTCGCGCGCCCTGATAAGAAACGACCATATCCGCAATATCGTATTTTTGGCAGATGTCTCGAATATTTTTAAACATCCTGCCCGTACATACGGCAAATTTACCGCCCGCCCTTTCATAATCTTGTATCGCGTTTACGGTTTCTCTCTTTATGCCGTCAAAGCCGCCCAAAGTTCCGTCGTAATCTGCTACAAATAGTTTGTATTTCATCTCAGTCCTTCTTCGGTAAGTTTTTTTATAATTTCATCGGCAAGGCTTGCGCCCACGCCGTCCACTTGCATTAATTCTTCTTTCTCTGCGTTTATTATGCCAGAAAGGTCTTTAAACCTTTCCATAACCGCTTGCGCTTTGACCTTGCCTAACCCTTTAACCCCGTCAAGCACCGACGATAAGGCGCGCTTGCCGCGTAGCGACCTATGAAAGGTTATCGCAAAGCGGTGCGCTTCGTCGCGGATACGCTGCAACATTTTTAAGCAGTAATCCCGCTTTTCAAGCACCACGGGGGTAGAATTTTCGGGCAAAAAAATTTCTTCTTCGCGCTTGGCAAGAGATATTAAATCTATATCTTTAACGCCTTTTTCGTCAAAAATTTCTTTGACCGACGAAAGTTGCCCTTTGCCGCCGTCGATAATTATTAAGTCGGGTTTCGGAAACTTTTCGGGGTCTTGATAAAGCCTTTCGATACGCCTGCAAAGTACTTCCTGTAAACTGCGAAAATCGTCGTTGCCTTCAAATGTTTTTATCTTAAATCTTCGGTATTCGCCTTTTGCGGGTTCGCCGTCGATAAATACGACCATACTCCCCACTCTGTCCGTGCCGGAAACGTGCGAAATATCGTAACACTCCATACGCCTTGGATATCGGGTAAGGTTTAACTTCTCTTTAAGCGCGGCGCACGCTTTAACCGTCATATCGTCTTTGTGCTTGATGCGGTCAACCGCGACGGACAGATGTTCTTCGGCGTTTACCGCCGCCATATCTATTAGTTGCCGTCTTACGCCTTGCTTTGCGCATATAATATGCACCGTTTTTGAAAATTCTTTCTTAAAGTACTCTGACAGCAAGTCGCCTAATTCTTCGCTCGTAATTATCTCGTCGGGAAGTTCTTCTCGCTTTTTATAGTACCGCAAAATAAACTCTTGTAACGCTTCTTTATCAGATAGCGCCGCACTCTCGAAAGAAAAGTTACGACTGCCAAGCATACGCCCGCTTCTTACCACCAACAGATTGACCGCCGAATATATCCCGTCCGTGCGGTATGCGATAATATCCGCGTTTAAGAATTTGTTTAAGGACGTTATGCGTTTTAGTTTTATTTTATCAAGCGAATTTAACCCTTGCTTGTATTTTAAGGCAAGTTCGAACTGTTCGGCATTTGCCGCCGCCGCCATTTTCTCTTTTAAAGTCTGCTCCGCGCCCGATATATCGCCCGATAAAAACGCTACGGCACTCTTTACCCGCTCCCCGTAAGCATCTTCACTCTCGTAAAAAGCGCACGGCGCGGTGCATTTTTGTATGTGGTAGTTAAGGCAGGGCTTAATGGGTTTGGTTTTAGATAAAACCTTGTCGCACGGGCGAAGAGAATATAAAAGATTAATGAGGTCAAGCGTCTCGTATGCATTTACTCCGCCCATAAACGGCCCGAAATATTTTGCCCCATCGCGCTTTATTCTTCTTGTAATGGTCGCCGTAGGAAAAACGCTTTTAAGGTCGATTTTTATATACGGGTAAGTTTTATCGTCCTTTAATAAAATATTATAGCGCGGTTTATGCTTTTTTATAAGGTTGTTTTCGAGAGATAACGCGTCGATTTCCGACGGAACTATTATATAATAAAAATCCGCGATATTACTCACCATCGCCATAACCTTTTCGGTCTTGACGCTGTTAAAAAAGTATTGCCGCACGCGGTTTTTAAGGTTTTTCGCCTTGCCGACATAAATTATCTGCCCGTCGGCGTTTAGCATAACGTAAACCCCTGGGTTTTCGGGCAGGTTTTTAAGTTTATCTTCGATAATCCCCATGATTTGATTATACCAAAAACCGAATATTTTTACAAGCGGTTTTTCAGTACCCTAAAAATTCCACGCCTTTTAAGATAACGTCGGAAAGTGCGTCGCTACGGAGTGAATAAAAAATCACCTTGCCTTGTCGCTTGGTCTTGACGGCGTTAAGATTTTTAAGTAGTCTCAGTTGGTGCGAAACGGTTGTTTGATTGATACATAAAATGTCCGATATATCACTTACGCACATTTCGGTGATTGCGAGTGCGGAAATAATTTTCAGCCGCGTGTAATCGGAAAAAATAGAGAAAAAACACACTAGTTCTTCGAGTGTTTCGCCGCGCGGCACGTAATCACGCACTAAATCCTGCAATCTTCTGTCTAACAGCATTTCCATAAGAATTCCCCTTAAAATGTTTATATGTATATACGTTATCATAAAAAGCGGCGCAAAAAATAAAAAAGACCGTCATAAAAACGGTTTTATATGCGTATTTTGTAAAAGGAGGTTTAATATGAATTCAAATAATATTGTTTTAGTCGCGCTTATGTTTTTGCTTGTTAATAACAACACAATTTCGACGACGCAACTCTTATTATTGCTTGCGCTACTATCCACCACGACGGGGCACAACTGTTTATTCGGAAACAATTCCGTAAACGCTTAAATCTTCTAACCTTAAAAGGCTTACCGCACGGTAAGCCTTTTAATCTTCTCTTCCGAGTAAAAAATCTACGGAAATTTCAAAATAATTTGCAATTTCAATAAGCGCGTCTAAATCAGGCTCTCGGCTACCCGTTTCCCAAAAACTGACTGTTTGATTACACACGCCGAATATTTCGCCAAGTTTTCTTTGCGAAAGCCCTTTTTCAATTCTTAATTCTTTTAGTTTAATCCCAAAAAAATTATCTTTCATACAAATATTGTATGCAATATTCCTACATTTTGTTGACAATCCTACATATTGTAGGATATAATATAAGAAAAATTATAGTCTTGGAGATATTTTATGGAAAAAAGAACAAAAATTTCAGCAATCGTTTTAACATTATTAATATTTATTTACAATATTTATCATATTGTGAATGGCTACAAATTTGATTTTGTATCAACTATAATCTCGTTAGTTCTTTTAGCAATTATTTTATTTTATAACAACGAATTTATTGCACTTACATTGAGCATTTATGGTATTACCTATTATGTTGATGGATACAATGTTATTACAATTATATCTACCATATCAATCATTATGATTAGCTTATTACTTTGTATCTTTATTTGTATATCTTTAATGAACAAAACAAACATTAAAAACACAAATGAAGATAGCAACCAAATTAAAAAGGATCTTATTACTCTAAAAAAACAAATTCAATTATTACAAACAAATAATCCACAAACCCCAGCCACTGAGCAGCAATCCTACGCCACCAATAATCTTTCTGAAAAAATAATAGTAAAAACAAAAATACTTGAAACAAAAGAAAGAGAAACAGCGGCAAGTAAAAAGAAAGGAAAATGGTTAACCGCACTTGCCACAGGTGTATCAGCTGGGTTTGGCGGAGACGCAACGCAAAATATACTTGCGGGGCACGCACAAGAATCACGTAATGCCAGAAATGCAAAATTTGAAACCTTGGTCACTTTTCTCGTAATTTACAATGATAACACTCGTGAAACAATAGACACTATAAAAAACGATGATAAATACAACGAGTTAATAATGTATTTAGAATAAAAACATACATCTCACATTCAATATGCCCCGACAGGGGGCATATTTTTCACTTTTCTAATCTTTTACCGCCAGCAGCAACTACCATTCAATATGCCCCGACAGGGGGCATATTTTTCGCTTTCAACTAAACAAACTAACATTGTTAGCAACTGTAAGTCCCGTAAAGGTAATAAACCGTTGTTATTGACTGCGAACCTTTCCCCAAGCCAACGGCTTGGAGGAAAGAAATGGTAGGCGCTGTCAAAAAGAAAAACACATAGCAAATGCTATGTGTTTTTCTTTTTGGATGCAGCAACTACCTATCTTCCCGTGTCGTCTCCAACAAAGTATTGTCAGCGCAAGTGAGCTTAACTTCTGTGTTCGGTATGAGAACAGGTGGACCTCACCGCTATCGTCACCGCAATGGTATATTGTCAAGGTTTCCCTTGGTAATATCGGTGTTTTTTTGAATCCGCAGATTCACAACTGCATAGTATATGACTTTTAGTACTTAAAGCCCTGCTTGTTGAAGTGTGTCATTTTTCGTATTTTCATAAATCGCTTTAATCTCATATTCATGAGATCAAGCCCTCGACCTATTAGTATCGGTTAGCTAAAAGTATCACTACTCTTACACCCCCGACCTATCAAACTCATGGTCTATAAGTGGTCTTACTAACTTATGTTATGGGATATCTTATCTTGAGGTTAGTTTCACGCTTAGATGCTTTCAGCGTTTATCTAATCCGCACTTCGCTATCCTGCCATGCCGCTGGCGCGACAACAGGTGCACAATCGGTGCGTTCATCCCGGTCCTC
>JAFSLQ010000050.1 GCA_017448355.1 Clostridia bacterium
AGTGGTTTTGCCGTGGTCGACGTGGCCGATCGTACCGATGTTAATGTGCGGTTTGCTTCTGTCAAATTTAGCCTTTGCCATTAAAGTTTTCCTCCAAAATAATAATAGATAAAATTTTTATTTGTTTTTTGTTTTGTTTTCGGGCAAAAACGTATAATTTATGCTTTTACCCGTTTCATTATACTTATTTTACAATAAATAAAATCAATTGTCAATGATTGGTATCGTAATTTTTAGGCTTTTTTGCCGATTATCTTTTCCGCAACGGACTTGGGAACTTCGGCGTAGTGGTCGAACTGCATCGTGTAGTTGCCTCTACCCTGCGTTCTCGAACGAAGGTCGGTCGCATAACCGAACATTTCTGCAAGCGGAATATGCGCGTCGATAACCTTTACTCCGTTTCTGTCTTCCGTGCCCTGAATAATTCCGCGACGGGCGGTGACGTTGCCCATTATATCGCCGAAATACGCTTCGGGAGTGGTGATTTCCACTTTCATAATCGGTTCTAAGAGTACCGATTTCGCTTTCGCAAGACCGTCTTTAAGTGCCATAGAACCCGCAATCTTAAACGCCATTTCCGAAGAGTCGACGTCGTGATAACTTCCGTCGTAAACGGTAACCTTGAAGTCAACCACTTCGTAGCCCGCAAGAATACCGGTCTTTGCCGCTTCCATAATACCTTTGTTGACAGGCTGAATAAACTCTTTCGGAATCGAGCCGCCGACGGTTTCGTCAACGAACTCGTAACCCTTACCCGGTTCTTGCGGTTCTAAGCGGATTTTACAATGTCCGTATTGTCCGTGACCGCCCGTCTGACGCTTATATAAGCCTTCGGCTTCAACTGCCTGACGGATAGTTTCCTTATAAGCAACCTGCGGTTTACCGACGTTTGCTTCTACGCGGAATTCTCTTAAAAGTCTGTCGACGATAATTTCAAGGTGAAGTTCACCCATACCCGCAATAATGGTCTGCCCCGTTTCGGCATCTGTATACGTCTTGAACGACGGGTCTTCTTCAGCAAGTTTTGCAAGCGCAAAGCCCATCTTTTCCTGTCCCGCTTTGGTTTTCGGTTCGATAGCGACCTGAATAACGGGGTCGGGGAATTCCATCTTTTCAAGAATTATGGGGTGATTTTCGTCGCAGAGCGTATCGCCCGTCGTCGTATCTTTAAGACCGACTATTGCGACGATTTCGCCTGCGGAAACTTCTTCCACTTCTTCACGGTGGTTAGCGTGCATACGGAGTATACGCGCGACCCTTTCCTTTTTGCCCTTAACGCTGTTATAAACGTACGAACCTGTTTTAAGCGAACCGGAGTACGCACGGAAGAACGCAAGTTTTCCGACGAACGGGTCGGTCATAATCTTAAACGCCAAACCGCAGAACGGCTCTTCGAACGACGGGTGTCTTACGATTTCTTCGTCCTTATCGTTTACGCCTTTGATTTCGCCGACGTCTAAGGGGTTCGGGAGATAGTCCACTACCGCGTCCAAGAGATTCTGAACACCTTTGTTCTTATAGGACGAACCGCAAAGAACGGGCGTCAATTTCATAGCGAGCGTGGCTTTTCTCAAACCTTTCTTAATATCTTCAAGTGGCAAATCGCCTTCTTCGAAGTATTTTTCCATTAAAGCGTCGTCCTGTTCCGCCGCAATTTCAACGAGCTTGGCACGGATTTCTTCGACCTTGTCCTTATATTCTGCGGGAACTTCGGTAATTTCGATTTCCTTGCCCAAGTCGTCTTTATAAATATCCGCTTTACGAGTAAGAATATCTATAACGCCGACGAACGTGTCTTCTTTCCCGATGGGGAGAAGAATCGGCACGGCATTGGTGTGAAGACGTTCGCGCATCATATTGACTGCGTTTTCGAAACTCGCGCCGTTAATATCCATTTTGTTGACGTACGCGATTCTCGGAACTTTATACTTGTCCGCCTGACGCCAAACCGTTTCGCTTTGCGGTTCAACGCCGCCCTTAGCGCAGAAAGTCGCGACAGCACCGTCTAAAACGCGCAAAGACCTTTCGACTTCAACGGTGAAGTCAACGTGTCCGGGCGTATCGATGATGTTGATACGGTGTCCCTTCCAGTAGCAGGTCGTAGCCGCGCTGGTAATGGTAATACCGCGCTCCTGTTCCTGTTCCATCCAGTCCATAGTCGCCGCGCCTTCGTGAACTTCGCCTATTTTGTGGGTTTTGCCCGTATAGAACAAAATTCTTTCCGTCGTCGTGGTTTTACCCGCGTCGATGTGCGCCATAATACCTATGTTTCTGGTCAATAATAAATCACTGTCTTTCGGCATAGGTCATCTCCGATTAAAATTTGTAATGCGCGAACGCTTTGTTTGCTTCCGCCATTCTGTGCGTGTCTTCTTTCTTTTTTACGGCGTTGCCCGTATTGTTGAAAGCATCCACGAGTTCTGCGGAAAGCCTGTCGCACATATTTCTTTCATTGCGCTTTCTAGCCGCCGCCACAAGCCAGCGGATAGCGAGCGTCTGCCTTCTGTCGGCACGGATTTCGATAGGAACTTGATAGTTTGCGCCCCCGACTCTCCTTGCCTTTACTTCTACTAACGGCATAATGTTAGCGAGTGCGGTGTTGAACATTTCCAAAGGTTCTTGACTGACTTTCGCCGCCGCCGCGGTGAACGCGTCGTACACGATGCCTTGAGCGATACCCTTTTTACCGTCGAGCATAACTTGGTTTACGAGTTTCGTAACGACCTTATCGTTATACACGGGATCGGGTAACACGTCTCTTTTTGCAATATTGCCACGTCTTGGCATAATTAAATCCTCCTTTAAATTTTTTTGCGCCGTTAAACTTTTCAGTTTAGTGCGCCACTTTAAGGGTAAACCCTAAAAGTACGGCTATCGCTTGCCCCTCATTTCGGGGTAGCGAACCTTCTGCCTTTCGGCATACTGCCTACCGATTCGGGTTAATTTTCCGAAGCAATTCCGATTTCAAGTAGGTAAGTTTACGGTTTGACCGTAGTGCTTTATATAATAATGATTATATAACTGAAAGATTAAAAAACCTTATTTAGGTTTTTTCGCGCCGTATCTGGATCTTGCCTGTTTGCGTTTTGCAACGCCAGCGGTATCCAGCGCGCCGCGGATAATGTGATATCTGACACCAGGCAAGTCTTTAACCCTGCCGCCGCGGATAAGTACGGAACTGTGTTCCTGTAAGTTGTGTCCTTCGCCGGGAATATAGACGATACCTTCTTGCTTGTTGGTAAGTCTTACACGCGCGATTTTACGAAGCGCGGAGTTAGGCTTTTTAGGAGTCGTCGTCGTAACCGATAAGCACACCCCGCGTTTTTGCGGACATTCGTCTAAAATAGGCGACTTGGACTTATAGGTGATTTGTTTTCTTCCCTGTCTTATAAGCTGTTGAATTGTCGGCATTTTTTACCTCCTTGATTTTTTCGGAATATTTCGAAAAACGGATCTTCGGACATCACGTTTTGTGAAATCTTTTCTTCTGTACGCAAAGATTTCCCTTGCGTACAGAATATAATTTTATCATTTTATCGCTTTTAAGTCAAATAATTTGCGGTTAAAATCTTTATTCCGCCTGAACGTCTTGTGCTTCTGCGTCTATCGTCTTATCGACAGCCCTTGCAACGACGGTTTGCGGGGAAACGTTCTTGTAATCTTTAATTCCCGTACCTGCTGGGATAAGTTTACCGATTATAACGTTTTCTTTAAGACCTAACAGCGGGTCGACTTTGTTCTTTATCGCGGCTTCTGTAAGAACCCTTGCGGTTTCCTGGAAGGACGCTGCGGATAAGAACGATTCTTTCGCGAGTGCCGCTTTGGTGATACCCAAAAGTATTCTCTTACCGATAGGCGGACGGTTGCCGGAAGAAAGCGCGTTCATCGTCTCTTCTTCGAATCTCGACAAATCTACCTTTTCGCCGGGGAGAATATCCGTGTCGCCGGGGTTTTCCACCTGAACCTTTTTAAGCATCTGACGAACTATGATTTCAACGTGTTTGTCGTTGATATCAACGCCTTGCGAACGGTAAACGCTTTGTATTTCTTTAAGGATATAATCCTGAACGCCCTTGATACCTTTGGTCTTCAAGATATCCTGCGGATATACCGCGCCGCTCGTTAATACAGAACCGGGTTCTACCCTGTCGCCGTCTTTAACAATAACGCCCGTACCGAAGGGAATAACGTAATCTTTGGTTTCCCCGTCGTCCGTGTTTACGATAACGTGAATTATCTTGTCTTTTTCTTCTATGCTGACCGCACCGCTGTCTTCGCAAACGATTGCCGCGTGCTTTGGACGTCTTGCTTCAAAGAGTTCTTCGACTCTCGGAAGACCTTGCGTAATATCGCCCGTACTTGCGATACCGCCCGTGTGGAAGGTACGCATGGTAAGCTGAGTACCCGGTTCGCCGATGGACTGCGCCGCGATGATACCGACGGCTTCACCCACCTGAACGGGATTGTTGTTTGACATATTCTTACCGTAGCACTTAGCGCATACGCCCGTCTTGGATTTACATGTAAAGATACTTCTTATCTCTACTTCTTCGACGCCGGCTTTCGCGATTCTGTCTGCGTCGTCTTCGGTTATCATATCGCCCGCTTTGACGATAATTTCGCCCGAAACGGGGTCAACGACGTCAGAAATAACGAATCTGCCCGCAACTCTGTCGCGCAAATCTTCGATAATCTCGCCTTTGCTGCCCTTGATTGCGGAAACTTTAACGCCCTTGGGCGCTTCGCCGAGTTCGGCAAAACAGTCGTCTTCCTGAATAATGACTTCTTGCGAAACGTCGACAAGTCTGCGGGTAAGATAACCAGAGTCCGCCGTTTTAAGTGCGGTATCCGCGAGACCTTTTCTTCCGCCGTGGGAAGAAATGAAGTATTCGAGAACGGAAAGTCCTTCACGGAAGCAGGATTTAACGGGGATTTCGATAGTTTTACCGTTCGGGTCGGTCATAAGTCCACGCATACCCGCAAGTTGCTTAATCTGGTCGATAGAACCACGCGCACCGGAGTTCGCCATCATAAGTATGGGGTTAAACTCGTCCAAGGTCGCCTGCAATTTAACGGAAACGTCGTCCGTCGCCTTTTTCCAGATTTCAACGACCTTTTTATATCTTTCGTCGTCGGTGATAAAGCCTTTCTTGTAAAGGTTTTCAACCTTAAGGACGTGTTCTTCCGCTTCTTGTAAAATGGCGGGTTTTTCCTTCGGCATATGCATATCGAACACGCTGGTCGTGATTGCGCCGATTGTCGAATATCTGTACCCTAACGCCTTTATCTTATCGAGAACGTCCGCCGCGCAACTTGCGCCGTGACGCTTAAAGCACGCGCCGACGATTTTCTGTAAATCTTTCTTACCTGCCGGTTCGCCCTCCTTTTTCTTGTCGGTACTGCCGTCGATTTCGTATTTAAGAAGGTCTTCGTCGGAATTTCTTTCGACAAAGCCGAGATCTTGCGGAATCGCTTCGTTGAAGATGATTTTACCGACCGACGTTTTAATTCTGCCCGTTATTTTTCTTCCGTCGGCGGAAATTACCGTTCTTCTTACGACGATTTCGTCTTGCAAACCGATTTTTCCCGTCTGGTAAGCCATAACCGCTTCTTCGGGCGAAGAATAGGATACGGTGTATTCGGGAACGCCGTAAAGCGTGCCGTTTTCGTCTTTTCTGCTCTTTTCATTATACTTTTCGCCTATGCGTCTACGGATAAGTGTAAGATAGTACGAACCCATAACCATATCCTGCGTAGGACTCATAACCGGCTTGCCGTCGGAAAGTTTAAGGATGTTGTTGGACGCGAGCATTAAAAATCTCGCTTCCGCCTGCGCTTCGATTGAAAGCGGAACGTGAACCGCCATCTGGTCGCCGTCGAAGTCGGCGTTAAACGCGCCGCAGACCAAGGGGTGAAGTTTTATCGCCCTACCTTCGATAAGCACAGGTTCAAACGCCTGTATCGAAAGTCTATGAAGGGTCGGCGCACGGTTCAAAAGTACGGGGTGGTCTTTGATGACGTCTTCTAACACGTCCCAGACGACCGTTTTCATCTTTTCGACCGTACGTTTTGCGTTTTTAATGTTGTGGCAGATATTGTTTTCAACGAGTTTTTTCATAACGAACGGTTTGAATAACTCGATTGCCATTTCTTTCGGAAGACCGCATTGATAAAGTTTGAGTTCAGGACCTACGACGATAACCGAACGACCGGAATAGTCGACACGTTTACCGAGAAGGTTCTGACGGAAACGACCTTGCTTACCGCGAAGGATATGCGAAAGCGATTTAAGCGCGCGTGGGCTTGCGCCTACCGACGGCTTGCCGCGTCTGCCGTTGTCGATTAACGCGTCGACAGACTCTTGAAGCATACGCTTTTCGTTTCTTATGATGATTTCGGGCGCGCCGAGTTCCATCAATTTTTTCAAACGGTTGTTTCTGTTTATAACCCTGCGGTACAGTTCGTTTAAGTCGGACGTTGCGAATCTACCGCCGTCGAGTTGTACCATAGGACGAAGTTCCGGCGGGATTACGGGAAGAACGTCTAAAATCATCCACTCGGGACGGTTGCCGCTCTTTCTGAACGCTTCGATAATGTCTATACGTTTAACCGCACGGAGTCTTCTTTGCCCCGAACTGTTTTCGTCTATAATTTTCTTGGTCTCCGCGCTTTCCTTATCAAGGTCAATCGCCATCAAGAGTTCTTTGATTGCTTCCGCGCCCATGCCCGTCTTAAACGAACCCGTGCCGTACTTTTGCTCGTATTCCTGTTTTTCCCTGTCGCTTATAACCTGTTTATAGAGAAGGTCGGTCGTTCCCGGGTCTAAAACAACGTGGCTTGCAAAGTACAACACCTGTTCTAAGGCTTTGGGACTCATATCAAGCATAAGCCCGATTCTCGACGGAACGCCTTTAAAATACCAGATGTGCGAAACGGGCGCGGCAAGTTCTATGTGTCCCATACGGTCACGACGAACTTTGCTTTTCGTTACTTCGACGCCGCACTTATCGCAGATAACGCCTTTATATCTGATACGTTTATACTTCCCGCAATGGCACTCCCAGTCCTTGGTCGGCCCGAAAATTCTTTCGCAAAAAAGACCGCCCATTTCGGGTTTTTGCGTTCTGTAATTTATGGTTTCGGGCTTTGTTACTTCGCCGTAAGACCAACTTCTTATTTTTTCAGGCGAAGCAACGCCTATCTGAATCGAATCGAAATTGTTAAGTTCAAACATAACGCCCCTCCTTATTCCTTATCCTCGTCGTCAAAATCGTCGTCCAAGAGACTGCCGTCGGGAATAGTCGTATCGATTTCTTCTTCATCGTCTTCGAACATAGAGAATCCTTCGTCGCTTAAATCCACGTCTTCGTTGTCGGTAAATATCTCCGCGCTCTCTTCCGTATCGCCGAAGTTGTCGAGTGAAACTTCTTCTTTGGTTTCCTTTTCCTTGAACGTGGGGATATCGTCGTTCTCGCTCTCGATAAGTTCTTTAAGCGAAAGTTCTTCTTTGTTTTCGGTAAGAACTTTTACGTCGAGTGCAAGCGACTGCATTTCTTTAAGGAGTACTTTAAACGCTTCGGGAATACCCGGTTCGCTAATATTAGTACCCTTAACGATTGATTCGTATGTTTTGAAACGTCCTGCGATATCGTCGGATTTTACGGTTAAAATTTCCTGTAAAATGTGTGCCGCGCCGTACGCTTCCAGCGCCCAGATTTCCATTTCACCGAAACGCTGTCCGCCGAATTGCGCTTTACCGCCCAAAGGCTGCTGCGTTACAAGGCTATACGGACCTGTCGAACGCGCGTGAATCTTATCGTCAACCAAGTGGTTAAGTTTTATCATATACATCTGACCGACGGTAACCCTGTTTTCAAAGGGTTCGCCCGTTCTGCCGTCGTAGAGTTGAATTTTTCCGTCTACTTCGCCGTCGGGGTTGACTATATTGTTTTCTCTTAAAAGTTCCTTAATGTCGCTTTCGGTCGCACCATCGAATACGGGGGTTGCGATTTTCCAGCCGAGTTGCTTACAGACAAGTCCTAAGTGTACTTCCAAAACCTGTCCGATATTCATACGCGAAGGAACGCCCAAGGGGTTAAGTACTATCTGTAAGGGAGTACCGTCCGCCATAAACGGCATATCGCTTTCGGGAAGAACTCTCGAAACGACGCCCTTGTTTCCGTGACGACCCGCCATCTTATCGCCGATACCGATTTTACGCTTTTGTGCAATATAAACTCTGACGAGTTTGTTTACTCCGGGCGGCAATTCGTCTTTATTCGCTCTCGTAAATATCTTTACGTCGACGACTATACCGCTTTCGCCGTGCGGAACGGTTAAAGAAGTATCCCTGACTTCCCTTGCCTTTTCGCCGAAGATAGCGCGTAAAAGCCTTTCTTCGGGGGTGAGTTCGGTTTCGCCTTTCGGGGTAACTTTACCGACGAGAATACTGCCGCTCGTTACTTCCGCGCCGACACGGATAATACCGTCTTCGTCAAGGTCTTTTAAGGCGTCTTCGCCGACGTTCGGAATATCTCTCGTAATTTCTTCTTCGCCAAGACGCGTATCGCGCGACTCGATTTCGTATTCTTCTATATGGATAGTGGTAAAGACGTCTTCTCTCACGAGTTTTTCGGAAAGAAGGATAGCATCTTCGTAGTTGTAACCTTCCCAACTCATAAAGCCGACTAAAATGTTGCGGCCAAGCGCAAGTTCGCCGTTCTTCGTCGACGGGCCGTCGGCAATCGTCTGACCTTTTTCCACCTTTTCGCCCTTGTCGACGATAGGTCTTTGGTTAAGGCAAGTGCCTTGGTTACTTCTTTCGAATTTTTTAAGCGTATAAATTCTGTCCGTTCCGTCCGCTTCGGTGATTATAATCTGGTCGCTTGCGACGCTCTTGACGACGCCCGCTTCCTTCGCGCTGACCATAACGCCGGAATCGTACGCGATGCGGCGTTCGATACCCGTCGCAACTATCGCGTTTTCGGGGCAAAGCAGCGGAACTGCCTGACGTTGCATGTTAGACCCCATAAGCGCACGGTTGGTATCGTCGTTCTCAAGGAACGGGATAAGCGCGGTAGCAACCGAAATAAGTTGCTTGGGCGAAACGTCCATATAATCTATGTTTTCTTTAACGTCTTCGGTAATATCGGCGCGGCGACGGCAGGAAACACGGTCGTGCGCAAAATATTTGTTGTCGATAAGCGGTTCGTTTGCCTGCGCGACGGTGAAATTATCTTCTTCGTCCGCAGTTAAATAATCCACGTGTTCGGTAACAATCGTCGAAATAGTTCCGTCGTCGTTGACGGTGTGTTCGACCTTTCTGTACGGGGATTCGATAAATCCGTACTCGTTGACCTGCGCATAGGAAGTAAGCGAAGTGATTAAGCCGATGTTTTGACCTTCGGGGGTTTCTATCGGGCACATTCTTCCGTAGTGAGTGTAGTTGACGTCACGGACATCGAAAGTCGCCCTGTCTCTGTTGATACCGCCGGGGCCAAGCGCCGAAAGTTTACGCTTATGCGTAAGTTCCGCGATGGGGTTAGTCTGGTCCATAAACTGCGAAAGTTGTGAAGAACCGAAGAATTCTTTAATCGCCGAACTTACGGGACGGACGTTGATAAGCCCTTGTGCAGAAACTTCTTTGGGGTCTTGCGTCGCCATACGTTCTTTTATAACCCTTTCAAGTCTTGCGATACCGATACGGAACTGGTTCTGCAAAAGTTCGCCGACCGAACGCACGCGTCTGTTACCGAGATGGTCGATAATGTCTATCGAGTTAAGCCCGACGTTAAGGTCAAGGTTCACGGAAACCGCCGCGACGATATCGTCTACGGTTATATGTTTATGATTGAGTTTATCGAGAAGAATTCTTATATCCTTCTTGCCTTCAATAGTCAAAGGTTCTTTAATGTCTTCTTTAAGAAGTTTATAGAACTCTACGCAAGCGTTGACGAACTTAATGCGCGTTTCTTTTGCTTTAAGTGCGTTTTTCTTGTCTTCGGGTTTTGCTTCCGCTTCGGGAATTTCCGCGTCGTCGATATAGAAGAACGCGTTGATTTCTTTGCGTAAAAGTTCCGCGGTTTCTTCCGCGCCCTTTTCAAGCGCGGTTTCATTTACAAGCGCCGAGAATTTTACTATCGGATAGTAAACGTAGTCCAAAAGTCCGAAAATCTTGGGGTCTATGCCGAACGCACTCTTGAAACTCACGACGTTGTTCGCGATGAGTTTATGTTTTTTGCCGTCGATTTCGGTATAGAATTCGTTGATGCCGGCGTTTTGGATATCTTCCGCCTGAGATTTATTGATTATATCGCCCGCGCGCGCCAAAATTTCGCCGTCCGGCGAGATAACGTCTTCCGCACTCTTCAATCCGACGATACGAACACCGAGACGGAGACGCTTGTTGAATTTATATCTACCGACTCTCGCAAGGTCATAGCGGCGAGCGTCAAAGAATATGTTTTTAAGGTGCTGTCTTACCGCGCTGTCGGTCGGAATTTCCGCGGGGCGTAAACGGCGATATAATTCGACGAGACCTTCGTTTTCCGATTTAGAAGTATCTTTCGCGGCGGTGTTCGCTATCATTTCGTCGCCGTCGAAAAGCGCGTTAAGCGCTTCGTCCGTGCCGAAGCCCAAAGCCCTTAAAAGCACGGTTGCGGTGATTTTTCTCGTTCTGTCTACGTGCACCCAAAGTACGTCCTGAGAATCCTGTTCGAATTCCAGCCACGCGCCGCGCGACGGCTGAACGGTGGTTTCAAATAATTTTTTACCCGACTTGTCCACCTGCACTTTGTTGGTAACCCCCGGCGACCTTACGAGTTGCGAAACGATAACCCTTTCCGCGCCGTTGATGATGAACGAACCGTTATCGGTCATAAGCGGGAAGTCGCCCATAAACACGTCCTGGTCCATAACTTCGTCGGTAACCTTGTTGACAAGTCTTACTTTCACGCGAAGCGGAAGGGCGTAAGTTGCGTCCCTGTCTCTGCATTCTTTTTCGCTGTACTTAGGAGTACCTTCCAAACTGTGGTCCAAAAAGTACAGTTCAAAGTGGTCAGAATAGTCGGTTATCGGCGAGAAGTCTTCCAAAACTTCGCTGATACCTTCGCGGATGAAAGCGTCGTAAGAATCTTTCTGAATCTGAACTAAATACGGCAGTTCGATTGCTTCTTTGATTTTACTGAACGTCTTTCTCCTGACCTTTCCGCATTCGATCTCGGGTAATTTACGCGTCATTAAAACACACTCCTTAAAAAATTTCTTTGGTCAAGCCGTTTACAAAACCGAAATTTTGTTGTATAATTACGGTGTCTTGACCGTTTTGGCAAATCAATCGTGCTTTTCTATCGTTTTTTGACAAAAATCCCGCCCTGTTTTAAGCGTTTTTTTTGTAAAAAAGCGACAAAAGTCGATTATAGCCTATCATAATGCATTATATAATGTTATCGTAAATCGTCAAGATTGTCAAGCAAATAAAAAAATTTTTTAAATTATTTTTTAAAAACGCCTTTTCGGCGCGAAATTTCAGGTAAATTTTATGCGGATAGATAAATTTTTGAAGGTTTCAAGACTGTTAAAACGCAGAACGGTCGCGGGGAAAGCGGCAAAGGGCGGCAGGGTTAAAATAAACGGCAAAACCGTTAAACCCGCGCACGAAGTAAAGGCGGGCGACGTCGTGGAACTTGGGTTTAACAGCGGCACGGTAAAATTCCGCGTTTTAGCCGTTAAAGAAACGGTAAGAAAGGAAGAGACTTCTTCCCTTTACGAAATAATTTCTGAATAAATAATCGGTATTATATTATGAAAGATAAAATAACGCTAATATTAGCCGCGGGCGGCAGCGGCGAACGCGCCAAACAGAAACAAAATAAAATTCTGACCGACATCGGCGGAACGGTATGCATAAAAAAAACTTTCGACGCATTTTATTCTACGGGACTTATAGAAGAGTATATCGTCGCGGCGAAAAATGAAGACGCGGAAGAGATAAAAGCAATCCTTCCCCCGTTCGTTAAAATCGTAAACGGCGGAAAAACGCGGACGGACTCGGTTAAAAACGCTTTGTACGAAACTACGGGCATTATAGTTTTAATTCACGACGCGGCGCGCCCGTTCGTGGACGAAAGGATTATAAAAGACTGTATAGAAAGCGCGAAAACAAACGGCAGCGGGATAGCGGCAATTCCTTCCCGCGACACGGTAGTAAAAAACGACGGGGATATTCCCGAATATCTCGGCAAAAGCGGACTGTATTTAATCCAGACGCCGCAGGCTTTTCGCACGAAAGAAATAAAAATCGCCTATAAAAACGCGGGCGATAAGTCGTTTAACGACGACGGCGAAGTATATTTAAATTGTTTTAACAAACTTAACCTTGTTGCGGGCGATAAAAACAATATTAAACTTACCTATCCCGAAGATTTTACGCGCACCGAAAAAGAAACGCGCTTCGGCACGGGGTTCGACTGCCATAAACTCGTGGAAAACAGAAAACTGATTTTAGGGGGCATAGAAATTCTGCACGACAAAGGGCTTTTAGGTCACTCCGACGCGGACGTGCTTACCCACGCCATAATGGACGCTATTCTTTCCGCTTGCAGTATGCGCGATATAGGCTTTTGGTTTCCGGACAGCGACGAAAAATACAAGGGCGCAAACAGTATGAAACTGCTTAGCGAAGTTTTGCGAATAGTCGGCGAAAAAGGGTTTACGGTCGAAAGCGTTTCCGCGGTGATTATGGCGGAAAAGCCTAAACTTTTAAAGCATATTCCCGCAATATGCGAAAATCTTGCCGCCGCACTCAATGTTGCACCCGACAAGGTGGGAATTTCCGCAACGACGTTAGAGGGCTTGGGCTTTGTCGGAAGAGAAGAAGGCATTTGCGTTCACGCAAACGCAGTGGTTGTAAAATAAAAAACAACATAAAAACCGCCGTCCGCAAGGCGTACCTTGCGGACGGCGGTTTTTATTAAAAGATTAATTTTTACCTTTAACGGCAAGGCGTACGCACTCGTATCCGCCGCCATAATAGCCCGTTGCTTTCAACTCGTTAATTCTATCGACTATATGGAGATATAACTCTTTATCTTTAATAAAAGTATCTACCATTTCGTTCATAGATTTCGCCGTCGGGCATTCGGGAGAACCGTCGCCTATCTCCTGCGAGTTTATCCCGCCGTACACTTCGTGTCCGCCGATATGTTTCATAAAAATTTTCGGTATCGGGTAGAAGGAAAGTTCGGACGGCTTGGTTATAAGAACGTCGCATACGGGCATCAAAAGGTTGGTGCTGTACACCGCTTGGAAAATGTCTTCGTTATAAATAGCGTAAACGCCCGAACAATCTCCGCCCATTATTCTCTTGGCTTCGTCTTTTAACTTGTCGTACTCGTTAAAGTATTCCTTTACCCCGTCGAGTTTAAGTTTTGCCTGCATTTTATTATACACGTCCTTATGGTCGCCGAAGTTAATAATCACCGCCGCCTTGCCTTCCTTTACGTAAGGCATAAGATGCGCGATAGTTTCAAGAAACGATTTAAATCCCGCGCCCGCGCCGCCGACGGTAAGTAAAAACCGCATCGGCTTGCCGTCCTTTGCGCGTGCCCGTGCCGCCCTTAAAGCGTTATCTTCTTCGAGATTAACCAAAAGTTCGTGGTCAACGTATCTGCCAACCATTTTTATATCGTTTTCGGGAATACCTTTAAGCGGTTGTTTAGAAAACCCGCGAAGAGTTTTATACCCAAAATATGCAAACGGTGTTTGAACGGCGTGGATAGCGCCTTCCGAAAGATGCAATCCCATAGGCCAGTTATCGGGAATAGCGTTAACGACGTGCGTAAGTCCCGCGTGGACTGCCGCCTGACTAGGCCACACGTGCGTAGCGATATACGGCACGTCTTTCGGGATAGTTTTTAAAATCGGAACTAAAAGTTCGGAATTTTTTTGGTCCTTTGCGTTATAAGTAATTTTCTTAAACCCTTCGCTATTTAAAGGTTCCCACACGAACTTATTGAAAAGTCGCGATTTTTGCGAAATTCTGGACGCCAAAGAATACATATCGTTTTGTTCTCTTATCATCTTAGAACCCGTCGCGTCAAACCCCGCAAGGTCGAGCCAGAAAGGTTCATAGCCAAGCGCCTTTGCACACGACGCCATCGCGATGCTTATTCTGTAATGTCCGAACCCCATACGGATATTGCCGACGATAAGCGCGTTTTCGGGAAGAGACGCGGCTTTATCCGAAAACACCATCTTTTTCGCGCCGATAAAATCCAGCGCATTAATTTCTTCTGCGCCGAGTTTATAGTCCGCGCCGCTGTCGTCGCCGTATTTTTTAACGTATTTGCGTTTGGACTTTTCCGCTTTTATCAAGGTTTTTTTATCTATACGATTACCGAAAATCACAGAAGATTTATCCATTTTTTATCACTCCTTTTTTTGTATCGTAATAAAACGCGTGCTTTTTGCCGCCTGTTTCGTACTCGACGTAAATAAACTTTCTTTTGCGTTCATAAAAAAGCACTTTCGCGTCTTTAAACAGTTCCAGCGCCTCGCTTAACACCCCCGCCTTTTTATCGTCGTAAGTTTTCGGGTTATCCGAAGTCATAAGCAGCGACCCGAACAAGGCGTTTATTTTCGTAAGCGCGTATCTTTGCTTTTCGGTAAGGTCTATATTGTCGTCGCGAAGAAGTATGACGTCGGGGTCATTTAAAAAGGCTTTACCGTCCATCGCACTCCTATAAATCGTGTTTTGCAAAGTGGTCTTTGTAGAAATTCTCTCGGAGTGCATAAATTTCATATACCACACGTCGTCGAATTTAAGCGACACGTCAGGGCCTATCCGCATAAAGTCGAATTTTTCAAAGCCGTTGGAAAGCGTCGCGCCGCAACCCAAAATCTTTTTGTCCTTTAACTCTTCGCATAGTATTGAGTAGGCAAATTCCGCGGTTTCCGAACGGGTTTTCCCGTACAAGGGCTTTAAGTTCGTCGCGTACAAAAAGTCGAGTTTAAAAAAGTCGAAGCCTAACTCCACGTAATGGCGCAAAACCTTTCTAACGTAGTCTACGCTGTCGGGATTATTCAGGTCAAGCGGATAAAAGCCGCTCCAATTACTGCCCGCTTTTATGAAATTGCCTTGACTGTCCTTTGCGATAAGGTCGGGACGGGTAGTAAAAAGTTCAGATTTTTCTTCCGCCGCAAACGGCGCAAGCCATATTCCCGCAAGCATACCCCTTGCGTGGACTTTATCCACGATAGGCTTTAAGCCGTTCGGAAATTTCGACTCGTCAACGTTCAGCCAGTCGCCGACAAACGTTTCGAACCCGTCGTCTATCTGGAACAGTTCGAACCGTTCGTCCGCCGCGTCTAACGCGGTGTAAATTTTGTTTTCGTCAATATCCTGATAATGATTGTACCAGGAAGTGTACCCGAACAATTTTTGCGTGCTTTTAGGCGTAAGGCGAGAAAAATATTCCTTCTGCCCGTTATCCGCAGACTTGTCGGTCATAAAATCGAAGACGACGAAACTTTCACCCTTTTTGAGTTTTCTCCCGTCCACGTCGGAAAGCAATAGAATTCTATTCTTCGTCTTATGTATCTCTATCAAAAGATACGCGTTTTTATAATTGAGATTGCCTATAAAAATCTCTTCTTTACCCTTAACATACGCATAGTCCACACCTAGCAGCGAACTGTTATCCGCTTTATGGAAAAATTGCGAACCGTAGGATTTAAACGCATAGCCTTCAACGACGTTTATCGGTAATCTGTCGAGATTGCGTTGTTTTTCCGACAGCAGAAGATTGTCGGCGGAAACGTATTCTTTTGATGCCGTCCAGGACTGGTAACCGTTTACAAAAACCGAACTTTTACGCGATTTTTTGAATTCGATGGGAATTACCGCAGAGTCAAGCGTTATATCGCGAAGTGCGGTGATTATTACTCTTTTGCCCCCGTTTTCCGAAACAATTTCGATGTCGTTTTCCCCGACGGACGGGGTTTTAACGGATTTTAAAACCCCGTCTAAAAAATATCTTATTATCATATATTATTCCGCTGTCAGTTAGCGTCGGTATCGTTTGTTGTTTCGCCGATTGCCGCAAGATAAGTAGCGTCTTCTTTCTTTGCGATAGTTTTCATAACTTTCTTTTCACGATAGAATGAAAGTATAATCGCACCGAGTACGCAGAACGCCACCGCAACGAACGCAACAATCATAAGTCCCTTAGGCGACGCGGTAACGTCGTTCGACGTCAAATCCTGCGCCGCACCGATAATAGCAAGCGACGTAAAGGTGAGCATCGCGATAGACTGACCGAGTTTCATTGCAAACGTTCTTGCCGCAAAGAACATACCTTCTCTGTTTTCGCCCGTAACGACGCCTTCCGCTTCGGCAACGTCCGCAACGATAGATTGCGGAATTATGCCAAGGAGTGCCATCGGGAAAGCGGCGACTATGCAAATAACTACGCCGTAAACGATACCGGGAAGCGGTATTACGTTAATCATAGCGGTGATAAGGTAAGCAACGGCAAGCCCCAAGAACCCGCAGATGGTAAGTTTCTTTTTACCGAATTTTCTGACGAGCGACGTAACGAAGGGATAGAAACACGCGGAAAGCACCGTCATCGCGCCCATAAACACCATAACGTAAAATTCGTCGAGTGCCATAGAAACTTTTACAAAGAACGGAAGTCCCGTCTGGAAAAGCGTAAGACCTATCCAGTACATAATATCAGAGCCGACAAAGGTGCGGAAGTCTTTATTTTTAAAGGTCGCGCCGAGCGATTTGAACATATTTACGTTGCTGGGCGTAGTTTCGACAAATTCTTTTTCGTTGAGTTTAAAAGTCGGTAAAAGCATACAGAAAAGCGCTATCACCGCGAGTACTATAAAGCAAATGCGATAACTCCAATTAAAGCCGACGTTTGCCTGCAACATACCGGCAAACAGGAAAGGCGTGTACGCCAAAAGCGTTCCCGCAAAGTATGTAAGAGAAATTGCGGTAGAAATATACATTCTGTCTTCCTGCGTTTTGCCGAATTCGGAAATAAGCGCGTTGTACGGCGTGCAATACATTGTCATAAACAAATAGAAAAGTATAATAAACACCGAAACCCACGCAATATTCCAGCCGCTTATCTCGTTTACGGGTGCGCAGAACAATAGCACGGTTACAAGCGCGAACGGTATTGCCGAATACTGCATAAACGGTATTCTTCTGCCGCGTTTATTCTTACTTCTATCGGACATAGAAGCAATTAACGGGTCGGTTACCGCGTCAAACACACGGCTTATCGCCGTAATTAGCCCTAAAATCGTCAGCACGCCGAAAATAATAAGTCCCGGCTGTAAAAACTGCGTCGCACCCGACTTTATGTCGTTTGTAGTGGGAAGGTAAAAAGTTACCAACCACGCGTTGATGATTCCGCCGAGCGTAGACCAACCGAGTTGACCGACGGCAAAAATCCACATCTGCTTTTTAGTAAGTCTTTTCATTGTCTTTTCGGGTATCACGTCTAAAATAATACCCATACTCCTTTCATATATTTTTTACCGCCTTAGACTGGCGGATTAACCCTTAAACTTTAAGTGCCGCTAAAATAATTTCGGCAAGTGTCAAGACTTCTTCGTCTTTTTTTATTTTTTCGTCCTGCTTAACTACGCGAATATCTACGGAAAGTTTTTTGCAAAGTTCAAGCATAGCGTGCGTCGTCGCATAATAAAAAGTTTCCGTGTCCTTTACTTCACTGATGCTTTTATCTTTTACGCCGAGACGGTACGCCGCAAAAAATTCTTCCTTAAATAAATCTAACCCTTCGGAATACGCTTCTAAATCCGGCGAAAAAGTAATAGTAAACGCGTCAAATTCGTTGATAAATCTATAAAATTCGGGGTGCGATTTGAAAATTTCGATATAACTGCCGTAAAATTTTCGCAATCGCTCGTACCCGCTGTCGCCGACAAGTTTAAAATATTCGTTATAAACCCGCTCCTGCAATTTAACGGCGCAAAGCGCTACGAGATTTTGCTTATTTTTAAAATATCTGTACACGGTCGCTTCGCCAACGCCCGATTTTACCGCTACGTCTTTGATTGTCGTTTCTGATATGGAACGGCTTAAAAACAACTCGCATGCGTCGCTAACTATCCCGTCCATTACCGTTTGTTTTATCCTGTTCATATCGTTTCTCCGTTGTTTTGATAGTGTAAAAATCAAATTGATAGTTAGACTATCAATATATAATATACCACCGCTATGTGCCTTTGTCAATAGGGTTTTAAAATTTTTTTAATTAAAAGTCAAAGGACGCGCTATCTTGCGCGTCCTTTAATGTGTATTAAACTAAAACTCTCTTCTAAAAGTCCGAAAACCAAATCTTTACGGCAAGTGCCGTCAAGCACTATGCTTATCCAACGCTCCTTATTCATATGATAAGCGGGGATAACGCCTTTTTCGTGCAACAATATGTCGCGCGCCTCCGGACTGCATTTAACCGCCATAACGTCCGTTCTGCCGTCTTTTGCTATGCCTAGTTTTGCATATTCGACAGAACCGATAACTGCGAACCACTTGTTGTTTTCTGCCGAACGGAACACAAAATAGTCGGGAAACTTTTGCCACAGATATTCGGGCAGTGCGCCGAACCGTTTTTCGGCAAAATCCAAGATATCCTTTGTCGTTGCACCGCGTTTATCGCTTTCCATCGTTTATTTTACCGTAATACCGCTTTAATACGTCTTACGCCCGCAGAAGAACTTTCTTCTTTGGTGATTTTAAATGTGCCGAGTTCCGCGGTGTTATTTACGTGCGGGCCGCCGCAAATCTGCTTGTCCACTTCGCCGATTGTATACACCGAAACTACTTCGTCGTCTGACGTCGGATTAAACACGCCGTACGCGCCTTCCGCCACCGCTTTATTATACGGCAGTTCCGTGCGCACTACGTCGATTTTTTTAGCGATTACGTCATTGACGAATTTTTCAAGTTCTTTTAACTCTTCTTCCGTCATTTTGTGGTCGCAGTTAAAGTCGAACCGCATACGTTCTTCGTTGATGTTAGAACCTTTCTGTTCGGTTTTATCCCCGAACATTTTGCGTAGCCCCGCAAGCATAATGTGCGTAGCGGTATGGTAGCGGGTGGTCATTTCCGTTCTTTCTGTAAGCCCGCCCTTTGCTGAACCTACTTGCGCCTTACTTACTTCCTGATGCACGCGGAAGGCTTCGTCAAAGCCCTTTTCGTCCACGGTAAGCCCCTTTTCCGACGCAAGTTCTTTCGTTAGTTCAAGCGGAAAACCGAAAGTATCGTAAAGCCTGAACGCTTGTTTGCCGGTAATTTCCGTTTCGGGCACGTAAGACGGGTCTTTTTCCTTCATAAACGCGTTTTTACGTTCTATACCCGTGATGCACTTATCGAACTCTTTAATGCCCGCGGCAAGCGTCGCTTGGAATTTTTTGGTCTCTATCGCGATTTCGTCTAAAATATACTGTTCCTTTTCGATAAGCAAGGGATACGCTTCGCCGTAAACTTCTTCTATAAAGATTTTAGCAACGCCTATCATTTCGGTAGCGTCTATATTTAAATCTCTGCAATATCTTATGGCACGGCGGAGAAGTCTTCTTAAAATGTAGCCCGCGCCCGTATTTGACGGAAGTATTCCGTTCACGTCGCCGATAAGCATAACCGAAGTTCTCGTATGGTCGGCGATAATACGCATAGCCTTGCGCGCCTTTTCGTCTTCGTCGTAATTTTTGCCCGAAACCTTTTCGAGATAATTAATTGCACCCGAAAACAAGTCGGTTTTATATCCGTCGTCGTAGCCGTTCAAAAAGAGTAAAAGCCTATCAAGTCCGAACCCCGTATCCACGTTTTTGTTAGTTAATTCTTCATATCCCGTCGCGGTTTTCTTGTATTGCATATACACGTCGTTGCCTATTTCCACGTAGCGGTTGCCCGTCAAAAAGTCGCTTGAATCGCCCTTACCGTCTCTCGGATAAAACCACTCGTTATCAGGGCCGCAAGGCGTGCCAAGCGTGCCTTCTAATTCCCACCAGTTGTCTTTTTTGGGAAGGTAAAAGATATTCTCTTCTTTTATGCCGAGAGATTTTAAAAGTTCGGCGGTTTCAGTATCCCGTTTTGCCGCGTCGTCGCCTTCAAAAACCGTAGAACAGATTTTATCTTTATCGAACCCGAACTCCTTGGTTAAAAGTTCAAAAGTCCAAGCGGTCTTTTCTTTTTTGAAATAGTCGCCGAGCGACCAGTTGCCCATCATTTCAAAGAAAGTAAAGTGCGTGGCGTCGCCGACGGAGTCGATATCCACCGTTCTGACGCAGCCCTGAACGTTACAAAGCCTTGTTTTTCCCGAAGGGTGGGGTTTTCCGAGAAGGTATGGCATTAACGGCTGCATCCCCGCAACGTTAAACATAACGCCCGTAGTGCCGTCGCCGATTAAAGATACCGCGCCGATATTAAGGTGTCCTTTGCCTTCGTAAAATTTTATCCATTTATCGCGTAACTGTTTAGATGTTATCATAATTTTGCCTTTATAATTAAAGTTTATTTTTTCGTTAAAGTATACCCGTCTTTCGCGTCCTTAATCTCGTAACCGAGTGCCGAAATTTTATCGCGGAGTTCGTCGGATTTTGCCCAGTTTTTTTCTTTTCTGTAAGCCAGACGTTCTTCGGCTATCGCTTTTACTTCTTCGGGAACATCGCCCGCCGATTTTTCTTTTACGCTGTTAATAAATTCGTCCGCGTCGGTCTCAAAAAGTCCTAAAAGCGAATACGTGTTTATAATCTGATTTAAGTCCGCGCCGACGGTATTATCGCCCGCGGCAAGTTTTGTTTTAGCACTCTTAAACAATCCGAAAAGTTCCGAAAGCGCAAGCGCGGTGTTAAAGTCGTCGTCCATCGCGCTATTAAACGCGTCGTCTATCGCCTTGTTTTCGCCCGCGAACTCTATGCCCTTGTCTTTCGCAGATTTTATAACCGAGTAAAAGTCGAATAAATGTTTTTCCGCTTCGGGGAACAGCGCGGGGGTTATATTGATATCCGCGCGGTAGTTGGTGGAAAGTAGCGCAAATTTAACGGTCTCCGGCGAATATTCGTCCAAAATATCTTTAAGTAACAGGCTGTTGCCGAGAGATTTACTCATTTTTTGTCCGTTGACCTTGATAAGCCCGTTGTGTATCCAGTATTTAACGAATTGTTTGCCTGAAAGCGCTTCCGACTGCGCGATTTCGTTTTCGTGGTGCGGGAAGATAAGGTCTCTTCCGCCGCCGTGAATATCTATCCTTTCGCCGAAAGTCTTATAGTTCATAGCCGAACACTCTATGTGCCAGCCGGGACGCCCATTTCCCCAAGGCGATTGCCAGAACGGTTCGCCCGCCTTTGCGGACTTCCAAAGCGCAAAGTCCAGGGGGTTTTTCTTCATCTCGTCGTTATCTACTCTCACGCCGCTAATAGCGTCGTCTAAGTTTCTGTGCGAAAGGTTGCCGTAGGACGGAAACTTCTCCACAGAAAAATACACGTCGCCCTTTTCGGTAGGATAGGCGTAACCTTTTTCGATAAGTTTTTCGATAAAACCTATAATGTCGTCCATACTTTCGGTGGCTTTTATCCATACCGAAGGTTCGTCGACTTTAAGGCGTTTCATTTCCGCGTCGATTTTTTCAATCATATCGGCGGCGTACTTATCCGCGGGAATACCCGTCTCGTTGGATTTTGCTATAATTTTATCGTCAACGTCGGTATAATTTCTCGCATATTTTACATTGTATCCGCTTTTTTCGAGATATTTTCTTATAATGTCGTAAATAAGCGCCTGATAGGCGTGCCCGATGTGCGCTTCGCCGGAAACGGTTATACCGCAAGCGTACATATTTACGCTGTTGCCCAATATAGGTGTAAACTCTTCTTTTTTGCCCGAAAGCGTGTTGAAAATTTTAATTGCCATTATTTTTCGTCCTTTTCGTCGCCTTTTTTAAGTTCCGATTTCAATTCGTCGATTTGCTTTTGCAGTTCGTAAACCTTGCCTTGAAGATTGCAAAGTTCTTCTTGCAAGGGGTCGCTTTTTTCCTGCTCTAAATCCGTCGGCTTTTCGCCGTTTATTCTGACTATATGCGCCGGCACGCCGACGACAGTCGCATATGGCGGAACTTCGCGTAAAACGACCGCGTTCGCGCCGATTTTAGCGTATTCGCCGACGGTAAAGCCGCCCAAAACCCTTGCGCCCGCCGAAATAATCGCACCCTTTTTAATCGTCGGGTGGCGTTTGCCCTTTTCTTTGCCCGTGCCGCCGAGCGTCGCGCCCTGATAAATTACTACGCCTTCTTCAACCACCGACGTTTCGCCAATAACGACGCCCGCGCCGTGGTCGATAAACACGCCGCCCGCAATCTTTGCGGCGGGGTGAATTTCTATACCCGTATAGTGGCGCGCTATTTGACTTATCATACGCGCCAGAAGTTTAAACTTTATCTTATAGAAAAAATGCGCGACCCTGTGCCACGAAAGTGCGTGAACGCCCGCGTAAGTAAGCCATATCTCGAACTTGTTTCTTGCAGCCGGGTCGTTTCTTTTAGCGGCGTTTATGTCCGCGCGTAATCTTTTGAAAAACATTTTATAAAAACCTTTCCCCCCGTAGATTTCCCGAGAACTTCGGGTGCGGGTCAATGCGCAAAAGCGACGCATAGTAATACATTATTATTCTATCACCAACTAAGCGCTTTTTGCAACAAGAAAAAGTCAAATCAAAGTTATTTTTTATAAATTTTTCGCCTATCAGGTAAAATTTTACAGACAGAAACGATTTTCGGCGTTAAAAATCGTTGATTTTAAGAGCGGCAAAATGTATAATGGTAATAGTTAACGCTATATTACGGAGTTTATAATGCTTGATTTAAAGAAAATTCAGGAAAATAAGGAACACATAACCGAACTTTTAGCGCGCAAGGGCTATACCGCCGACTTTGACCCTATTTTGAAAGCCGACGGAGAGCGCCGCGCAATTATCGCCGAAGTCGAAAGTTATAAGGCGGAACGGAACAAGGTTTCGGCGGAAATCCCAATGCTTAAAAAAGCGGGCAAGCCCGTCGACGAAATATTCGCAAAAATGCGCGCTTTGGGCGATAAAATCACCGAACTCGACGAAAAGGCAAAGACACTCGAAACTCAGGTTTTCGATATGCTCGCCGGATATCCGAATATCCCCGACGAAGACCTTTTGCCCGGCGAAAAAGAAAATAACGCGGTTGTTAAGGTTTACGGCAAGATGCCGGAATTTGACTTTAAGGCGCAAAACCACGTCGATATCTGCACCAAGTTAGGTTTAATCGACTATCAGCGCGGAACTAAACTTTCGGGCGGCGGATTCTGGCTTTATCGCGGCGACGGCGCACGGCTTGAATGGGCGCTTCTTAATTTCTTTATATCGGAACACCTTAAAGACGGCTACGAATTTATTCTGCCCCCGCACCAACTCGGCTACTCTTGCGGTTTCGGCGCAGGGCAGTTCCCCAAATTTTCCGACGAAGTGTACTGGCTTGACGTTGACAGCGACCGCAAGAAAAATCGCTTTATGCTTCCGACTGCGGAAACAGCTCTTGTCAATATGTATGCCGGTGAAATTATAGATGAAGCGAAGCTTCCGATGAAATTCTTTGCCTATACCCCCTGCTACCGTAAAGAAGCGGGTTCGTATCGTGCGGAAGAACGCGGGATGATAAGGGGACACCAGTTCAATAAGGTAGAAATGGTACAGTACGCGCACCCCGATAAAAGCAAAGAAGCGTTTGAAGAACTTGTGGGTAAAGCCTGTTCTTTAATGGATAAATTAGGGTTGCATTTCAGACTGTCTAAACTCGCCGCGGGCGACTGTTCGGCGTCGATGGCAAGGACTTACGACATAGAAGTTTATATCCCGTCTATGGGCATTTATAAAGAAGTAAGTTCGGTATCGAACGCGAACGACTATCAGGCAAGGCGCAATAACACCAAGTTCCGCGACGGAAAGACTGGAAAAACGGCGTTCGTGCATACTTTAAACGGGTCGGGTCTCGCTACAAGCCGCGTTTTCCCCGCTATAATAGAGCAGTATCAAAACGCCGACGGTTCGGTCAATATCCCCGAAGTATTACAGCCGTTTATGGGCGGACAGAAAGTTTTGAAATAAATAATTGTTATATATTACGCGCCCGACAGCAAATTGCTGTCGGGCGCGTATCTTTTTTTGTGATTTGCCTATATTTTGATTATGGGTTACTTTAACTACCACGCCACAGCAAAAAAACTTATCGCGGAAGGAAAACTCATCGAGTACCGATTTGTAACCGAGTATAACGGAATAAAAGACGTTCTTCTTCTGATATTTAACGATGAGCGTCACCCGATTATGCCCATACGCAAAGAAAGGTGGCACGAATACTTAGATATTTTAAACCGTTACGATTATTTATTAGATTTAGAAGATTAATCGCGTCGGCTGTTTTTTCTGATACAAGTTTTATTCTAACTCTTCCGTATCGTCATTATCAGATTTATTTTTACGGCGGAAAATCTTCAACACGTCTATATGCAATTCGCTTATAAGCGTTCCTACGAAAATCACGACAAACCCCGCCCACAAAATCGGCGTTATTTTTTCGTCGCCCAAAATTATGGCAAAAATTACGCCGAACACCGCTTCAAGCGTTAAAATTATCGCCGCTTGGTTGGACTCGGTAAACTTTAAGCCCACCATCTGCGCAAATTGCGCGTACAGCGTGCAAACAAGTGTAAGATATAAAATCTTATAAAACTGTTCGGCGTTTAGCGCATAGCCGTTTATACCGCAAAACGGCAACTCAAAGCAAAGTGAACAAACACTTATTATCACCCCTGCCGCAAATAATTGAATTATTAATAATTGCATTACGTCGCTTTTTTTCTCGTGGAATTTGCCTGTAAAAACTATTTGCAACGCGTAAAACACGGCGCATAAAAATGTCAACGCGCTTCCCAAAAACACGTTGCCGCCGTCTTCTTCACTACCCGCCGCCGCGACAAGCCCTATTCCTACGACGCACAAAACGGCGGAAATTATATGATAACTTTTAGGCTTAACGCCGAACATCATCCACAACATAAACGGACACATCACGCAATAGAGCGAAGTAATGAACGCGTTTTTACCCGCGCCTATGTACTTTAAGCCAAGCGTCTGCGTAATGTATGCGCACGCAAGCACCGTTCCAAGTACCAACCCATCCTTAAACACGCGCTTATTGATTTTTTTGATTTTCCCGAAAAATATTGCACCCAAAAGCAGCGCCGAAGATAAAAATCGCACGCCGATAACGTAAAGCGCAGGCAAATTTTCTATTGTTTCTTTTAAAATGATAAAAGAACTGCCCCAAACTACCGTTGCGGACAGTAATAAAAGTTGCCCCGTTAAATTTAGCCCCTTTCCTTTTATTTTCATTACGCTTTACCCGCAGTTTTTAATCTATTCTATAAACTCTTCCCCTGACAGGACACTCCGCCAAAGTGGTTGCCGTATCAACCGTCAAGGTTAAGGTTAAATTTGTACTTTCGGCTAAAAACTCCATACCGCCGAAATCTTTTTCCGTATCGCCTTCCTTCGTGATTTTAACGTTCGATAGCGAGTAGGCGTTTCTATCGTAATCAAGTACAAAGTACCCTTTTATATCCGAAAACGCCAAAGTGAACGTATTGCCGTTTTTAATTATGTTCGGCGTAGGATAGTCTATTATATCGCAAAAATATTCTATAACTTCCAACTGTTCGCCAACGTAAGAATTTTCTTCTTTTGCAGTTACCGCTACGTCGTAAACCGAACGCGCGTTGTCTGTTTCGTCATAATCGCTGTAAAGATAGGTCGTATTATCTCCGTCGTTATATCTCAAAAAACTGCGGAAGGAAAATGTCCTATCGGTATTGTACGGTAAAATATTGACAAACGCGCAATTAAACCCGTAATAACCGTCGGTTGCCACCATGCTTTCGTTATTCCATTTTTCGGCGACACAAACCTGAACCGCTTTACTCTTAGACAACGTTTCGTAAGTAAACTCCAAGTCGCTTAAATAATCCGTAGGCGCGATTATCATGCCTACCTGAACGTTTGCAGCACCGTACTGACTAACATATGTATCATATAATTTTTTATCGACCGAACCCTTAAAACGCAGTCCTAACGAAGATTTTACCATCCTTATAGCCGCGCCTGCTTCGGCATTAATTCCTTCGTCGGGCAAGACTTCGTCCTGACTTTGCCCCGCACCGCTTTCGTTTACGGAAAACAGCGTCATATTGTCGATATGAATTGTTACGCCTGATAACTCTGCCTTAAAATACAACTGGTAAACGCCGCTCTCTTCTAAGTCAAACTCAAAAGAAACTTCCGTCCAGTTATCATAATTTGCTATTGATTTGTTTTTATTTGTAACATCCTCAAGTGTTGTATCTGCCCTTAAACCAACGGTTAAATTAGCGCGTCCGTCGGTCTTAGCAAATCTTGCGTCAAACTTTACGCTGTATTTCCCCGCTTCTAAATTTAGCCCGTTCTGTTGCAAACACAAATCACCTCTACTGCCGTTACTTTTTGCGTAATAATTGCCGTCTGATAATTCAGCGAATTTTAAATACGAACCGCTCCAACCGACAGCGTCTTTCTGTTCGTCAACCGTTTTCACTTCGTTAAAATCGCCGTTATACAGTAAATTCGTGCCTTCGGAAGAAGTGGTTTTATAAGGCAAAATGATAAAACATAAACTGAATATAAAAACAACTACAAATATAAAAGAAATCGACCTTTTCATCACATCCACCATCCCGAGAAAATATCAATAGCCGTGTTATCTTCGCGGTCGTCATCGGTAAGCACCGCGACACCGGGACTTGAAAGCAGAATATCGTCGTATTTATCGGAAATATTAATTTCCGCACCGCAATATTTCTTTTTCATTTGTAAACCTATCCAAATCTACCTAAATTTCTTTTTTAAATTTGTAAAAATAAGTTTTCGTTCTTCTTTGGTTAATCCCAAAATCATATTAAACAAGATAAAAACAACAAAAATAATGAAACCTTTTAACAGTAATTCCAGCCATCCGTTTTTGTCCCAAAACAAATTCAGCCCAATGCCTATCAATAATGTACAAACAGCCGGCACAATCATTTTCATATAACATTTTTGCATAAATAATTTAATATCAAATTTCATTTTTGTCTGCCCCACTATGTGCAGAACTATTAATCTGACAGAATATGCTATGCAAATAGACACGCACGCACCAATAATTCCGTAAAAATACGACAATATAAAGGATAGAACTACGTTAACAATACCTGTTAATAGATTGATTAATGCTTGAAGTTTGGTATTGTTTGTAACCATCATTGCCGTATTGACTATTTGCAAAGAATTAAAGAACAGCCCCGGAGCAAGAACCAAAAGTATTCCGTAATACGCTAATTCGTAATCATTACCCATCCAAATATTAATAAACGGTTTACCAATCAATGCAAATCCTACAATGATTAAAGCGTTCAACGCAAATTGAAAACGTCCGACGTGTATCATAAGCGGCATTATTCTTTGTTCAGGATTAGGCTGAGTGTAAATAACGGAAATTTTAGGCATAAACATACCATTTATTGCTGTGGTTATTGTATACGCGTATCCTTCTATCGTTACTACTACGGCAAAAACGGCTATTGCGGAAGTTCCCGAAACCACTCCTAAAATAGTTGGCGTTATATTAAAAACAAGTCTGGCTGCAATAGCGGTTACAGTTACCCATATAGAAAATTTAAAAATATCCTTAAAAAGTGCTTTATCTTTGTAATTAAAATTAACTTTTACCGGCGTGCTTGTTTTAATTACTATCAGTTTATAAATAATTAGTATAATTCCCGTTATAGCATGCACCGCCACCAAAGCATACAAACCGTATCCAAGCCATAATGCGACACACATCGTTCCGACCAATAAAATACGGTAAATTATATCGCCCAATTTTTGCTGAATAAATTTTTCATACGCAGTTAAAACGCCGTTTAAGGTAACGAACGGGAAATTTATTATGCTAAAACACCCTGCAATAATATATACGACTTTAAACTGCGCAATTTCTTCGGGGGTCAAACTTGCATAAATAGAATCCAATAAAAAATAAATAACAGCCAATGAAATAAAAATTATCGCATCAATTATAAGATAAAGTTTATAAATTACTCCCAAAAAATTATTAACTTTTTCTTCGTCGCCTTCCGCGTGGTATTTAGAAACAAATCTTGCGGTTGCCGCACTAAGTCCGAAATCTATTAAAAACAGCGTAATCAAAGAGTTTGCAAGCGTATACAATCCGTACTGGCTCTGCCCGATCTGACGCACCATCCACGGAGTATATAAAAGTCCCGCTAAAATATTCAACCCAATCGAAATGTATGACATAATCGATCCGATTGCTATTTGCTTTTTTCTGCTTGCCATATTTTATCCTTTTTAAGATAATAAACTATTCAAATCCAATAAAAATTTTACTGAAAGTTTTTTTATAACTTCTCTGCCGTCATATCCGTCGGTTAAATCAACTTTATGTATTGCTTCCGCAATTTCTTGCGGTATTTGTTCATTATAATAATACATAAACTCGCCAATTTCAGAATTTTCGACTGCGGGTATTCTGATACTTACCACTCTTAATCCGTTCGCCATATACGATAAGATTTTAGACGGAAAAGAAGTATCGTTAAATGCAGCGTTAGGATTTTGAGTGCTTAAACCGATATCGCATTTTTGTATAAATCTATTATAATCTTCGCCGGATTTTAAGCCTTCAAAAGTGATTTTACATTTTGTATTTTTTGAAATATCATCAATTTGTTTTTTCAACAATTCTTCGTCTTTTTTACTGCCGAAACCCAAAATATGAATATGATATTTCTCATTAAGAAACTGTGCGGCGGCGGCGGCGGCGGCTACACCGCCCTTTCTCGGGTCAAAAGTACCCGCATAGACGCAATGTATTCTTCCATCATTGAATTTTCCACCGTAGTCTTTTTCCACATTATATGTTCCATGTATTAAGACGAAAGGCAAATTATTTCGATTGATTTTTTCGTTCAACAAGTCGGTAGGAAAGATATATCCTATTAAATTTCTCTTAATTCCTTTGGTTAGGGCTTTTATTTCTTTATCTATACTTTTCTGGCTATGTTGCTTTGCGATTGTATAAATTTCTTCTATTTCGTAAAAAAGTGTAAATTTTTTTAATTTACTTACAAATTGAATGCAACCTAAATAAAATCTCTCGTGATAAACTACGACACAATCTTCTTTTTTTACTCTTAAAAGATAAAAAAAGAGTTGAATTATCGCAAATATTCTGTCCAGCCAAAAAGTGTATTTATTATTCGTTCTAAAAGACGCCCTGTAAACGATATCCCGTTCCTTTTTTTTCTTAACGAATTTATGAGATTTGACCTGACAAGTTGAATAAACTCTGTAATCTTTGCCTAACTTTTCAAAGCAACCGAAAATATACTCCATTTTCGTTGCGCCGGCAGGAGAAAAAATTCTTTTTATTTTAGAATTATCGTTCGCATATCCGCAAATATAGTGAATCATTTAATTTTCCCAAAATATTATTTATAATATTGCATAAATTTGTCAATATCTTCAAACAAATCCGCGTTTGCAACTATTTCGTTTTCATCAAAATCCCACCACTTAATTCTTTGTAAAAATTCTCTTTGACTTTCGTTAAATCGATATTTAATATGCTTAGCGGGTACTCCGCCGACAACAGAATACGGTTCTATGTCTTTAACGACAACCGCTCCTGCGGCAATTACCGCACCGTCGCCGATTTTAACTCCGTTTAATATCCGAACGTCAGATCCCACCCAAACGTCGTTACCTATTTCCACAAAAAACTTTTCATCGGCATCGGCGTAAGAATATTCCTTAAATTTTTGTTCTTTGGTGTACGACACAAAAAAATCTTTACTGTAAAAAGCACCGTGCGTCGAAACAAATTTAGAAGTAGGATGATTACCCATAACAACCCTTACTCCCTGTGCTATGGAACAATATCTGCCTATTTTAGTTTTAGGAATATAACAGTCACAACCAACGTAAGAACAACGCCCTAAACTACTGCCCGATATACAACTGTTGTTGCAAATCATATTAGTGCCTTCTAAAAAAGTATTTTTATCAAACACTACCCCGCCTTTAATTATATTATCTTTTTCTAATTTTTTGCGAAGTTTTACCCTTTCAACTTTAATTTTCAGGTTATTAATAATCATTTAATTTCCCCTACCGTTTAACATAACTTTGCGTAATCTTTTTTTGAACTTCCGGAAAGACTTTTATCAG
Source organism: Clostridia bacterium (assembly GCA_017448355.1). Lineage (GTDB taxonomy): Bacteria > Bacillota > Clostridia > Christensenellales > Borkfalkiaceae > UBA1259. Next base: position 30,389 of record JAFSLQ010000050.1, read on the forward strand.
ATTGTCGACGGTTTTCTGATTTTCGCTTTGCCCGTCGTTAACTTTATTTAACGCGGTCTTTTGGCTTGAAAAAACGTTGATAAGCGTTGCAACTTCTTTTTGCGTTCTTACAACAAACATACCGTTCACTATACTATTAAACCGCATCCATATATCGTCCGCAGTAAAAGCGTTCTTCTTCAACAATTCTTGATTGAACGTAGTTTCCGGCATAACGCCGTAAGGATACAAACAGCCGTTGCCCGTTGAAGGCATTATATTCATTAAGGGCGTGTCGACTCCGTCATCAAAACGCACCTTCCACTCTTTATAGGGCTTAATACCGTTTTCGCCAAACGCTATTTTATGCCCGCGATTGCATACTATACAATCGGGAAACTCATTATGCTTATAAATTAGTTTTTTAATCGAGTTTCTTTCATAAATTATATCGTCATCATAAGTAATTACTAGTTCGTTAGGCTTTTGCTCCTGCAAGGCATAATAATACTTTTTATGCGACCTTAAATCTTCTATATATCTAATATCTAACCCCCTTTTCACAAGTCGGTTGAATTTTTTAGGCAAAGAGAAAGTCTTAAACTGACTTTCTGCAAGCCATAAAATAATTTTATCGGCTTTTACACTCTGACACATTAAAGACTTTATCGCTACGTACGCTTGATCAATTCTTGCGGGATAGGAAGTCAACGAAAGGATTACCGTCTCTTTTCTCGGCGCAGTATTTAATCCGTGCTTTGGCAAGGGCGTTAAAACAAACAAGATATTTTCAAAAAAAGTATCAAAATAAAATCTCAATCCGCTTAAATGCGGTATGAAAGATGTTTTGTATTCCTTTTGTCGTATTTTATATGGTATACGCATTTATTTGTTTCTTATTATTTTTTTTAATATTTTTTTAATAACCGCTAATTTCGAAGTGTCCGAAACGGCTTTTTTACACAACTCGGCAAACCGATTATCGCACACCATATATTTAGGCTCTTTAAGCGGAAATTCGCAGTTGTACGTTTTCATATAAAAAAGCCTTTGAACATACTTCGGCAATTTATTTATATCGTCGCGCGCGTGAGTGGAATTAGCGTCTATCCCTACGTTGCAAATCATATTTTTAGACGGATATATTATCAAACCGTTATTTAAAAGAGTCGTTGCCCCTACTATAAATTCCCAGTAAGGTACGCCGTCTTTTTTATGTTTTTCAATAGTTTTTACCCACTCTTTTTGCGTTTTGTTTTCACCGTAATAGTTTATAATACAATCTCTTGCATATTCGTCGTCAATAAAATCGTATTCCGTTTCCCAAAGGTCGGCTTCGCGCTTCCAGGTCGCCCAGCCCCAGGAATTACCGTTCTTCGCAAAAAAATAATCACTCGGCACGTCGTATTCTCCAAGAATATTCATACCGCAAATGCGGGAAACGCGCCTGTCAAACTCGTACTTATCGAGTAGTTCTTTACAGAACGGGAAAAATGACTGCGAAGGCACTATGTCGTCTTCTAAAATTATGCACTTATCGACTATCGAAAACGCCCATTTGTGCGATAGATGAGTAGACGGGTCGCAACCCATATTTTTATCGTGATAATTACGATAAACTTCGCAATCCCAGTCTATATTGTCGGCAATTTCTCTGCATTTTTCGATATTTTCTTTATCGTCTTCCCTGCCGTCTCTCGGGCCGTCCTGCCATAAAAGTAAAACTTTGGGGCGGGCTTTTCTTACCGCCTCAAAAACCTGCTTAAAGCAATTCGGTCTTGCGAAGAAAATACATAAGACCGCTACGTCGATATTCCAACTCTTCATACAACTTCCCCTTTAAGTTGCGCGCCATCGCGCTTGTAAAACAAATTTAAAGTCAAAGGTATATATAAGAACAGCACGATAAATATTTCGTAAGAGTACTGAATAGCATTAAGCACCGTAAGAACTACGAAAAGCGTGTAAGTAATTATACGAACTCTCATACTTAAACGGTTATCTATAAACACTTTTTTATGCAATCTAGAATATATCACGAGTTCGGCAACAAAGCACGCGACACCGATAATGCCTGCGGAAACGGCAAAGCCTAAAAGCCACGAGTGACTTTCGAACGCAGCTGACGAATTGTATACACCGATTATCGGGCTACTCAAAAACGCATTTAAAGCGTTTTTATACAGCCCGATACGCGAAGTCGTATCTTCTATATCAATTTTCCCTTCGAACAAATCTGCAAGACTGGTAAACCTTCTCTGCATCATTTCGCCGATATCCAAACTCGCCGCCCACCTGAAAATAGTGCTTGCAAACAGTAACAAAACGAGTATTATCAAAACATTTATAAGTTTAACGTAAAACTTTCCCGAACCCGTCAAAATTACTACAAATAGCGATACAATGCACATCAAAAACAGTATCATATATTGTGCCGCAACAACGTAATAAGCGACGAACGCCGCAAGCACCAGAGACAAAATTTTAAGGAAAATATTTTTTGATTTTGAAAACAATATTACCCACACGGGGAAGGAAAGACCGATTGCGTACGAAAATTCAAATCCCGCAATGTTCCTCATCCTGTACTGCGTAAGTTCTTCGGACGTGTCGCCGCTTGCCAAAAGCCGCGCTGCCATACTGTTCTGCGCGAGTTCCGCCAAAGTGTTTATCGCGATATATAATATAAGCGCGGTCAGGAATATCCATAAAAAGATTTTAAAATTCTTATTCGTCTTTATCACGTCGGCTAAAATAAAACACGGGATTATACATCTTAAAACTCTTATCGGCTCGTTAATAAGCCCCGTGACTGTCTGTGTGCCGTTTAAGAACAAAAGAAGTCCCGTAATTACGCCCAAAAACACCAAAAACATTATGGAAAGGCGGTATTTTTCGTATTTTATGAACACAAAAAGCGCGTAAAGCAAACTAAAAGAGCCCGCGACGGCGTACGGCACGGAATATTTAAGCATAGGTAAAATCGAGATGATAATATACACCATCGTATAAAATATCAACGATACCTGTCCTAATGATAACTTTACTCTATCTGATTTCTGCACTCAAATCACCCTGATATATTTTGCGTAATTTTGCCATATTTTTATTATAATCGAAATCTTCTTCCACGCGCTTTAAGCAAGCGGAAGAATAAAACTCTTTGCCGACGCTCTTGATTTTGCGCACCGCCGCGATAAGACCGTCCGTATTATGCGGCTCTACCTTTTCGCCGCAACCGTCTTTAACAAGTTCCGCACAGGCAGAAACGTCGTACACCACCGCGGGAGTTCCGCAAGCCATCGCCTCCGCTATGACCTTACCGAAAGTATCCGCCACTGAAAAATGCACGTAAACGTCCGCAAAGGAGTACAACTTAGCAAGTTCTTTTATGTCGCTTATAAAATCTATATAAACGACGTTATCCCCTTTTACGCTTTGCGAATTACGCCCGATGACAACGACCTGACAATCGCCCACCTTTTCGGCAAAATCTATTATTTCATTATTCTTTTGCGAATCTTCCGCCCACGCGGCGGCAACGCATATCACCGTAAATTTATTTTTGTCCACGCAGTATTTACTGAGAACGGGTAATACGCTTTTTTTATCATACGGCTTGAACACGTCGCGGTTTACCCAGTTATACAACCGCAAAATTTTAAACTTATTCAAAAAAGACTGCTTAGCCAAATCCGCAACCCAGTCCGAAACGCCTATAACCGCTTTAACGTTAAGCCTTTCGATAAGTTTCTTTTTATCCGAAAACATTTTCTTTGAAAAATCGAAAGTATGGCTTTCGGGATACTCCTTTTTTGCGGGACACCTATTGCATCGAGTTTTCCACCTGTCGCACCCCGTTCTCGTCGGATACGTACATTTGCCCGTAAAAATCCAGCAATCGTGTAGGTTTATAACAACGGGCGTCTGCGTCTTTCCCAAATATTTAAACAACATAGGAAGGTTAACAAAATGCCCGTGTAAATTCCTTAAATGTATAACGTCCGGCTTTATTTTTTTTATATATTTTATAAGCCTTAACGTGCTGAACAAAGAAAAATACCCTTCAAGCCCCGTCAGTTTTGAAAATATATTATGAATACAATACCCAAATTTATTTTCTAATCTATACGCATATTTCGAAGAAGATTTATCCCCTACACCGTACGCAGTATAGCACTCGTCGCCGTGAGCATTTAAATATTTTTCCACTTCAAAGCAGGTTCTTCCCGTACTTTTTTCGTTATACACTACGTTGATTTGTAAAATTCTCATACTTTACTCTATCAATCTTCCCCAATAAAATAATCTCTTCTATCTTTTGCGACACCATATCCGCGTTATGGTTTTTCTCCGCTAACGCCTTTGCGTTTTCGATAGTCCTTTCACGCAATTCTTCGGAAAAAAGCGCGCTTTCAAGTCTTTCTTTTAAATCTGTTTTATCCGTCGCGGTGATAGCGGCGGAGTTCTCTGCTAAATATTCTATTGACGCTATATTTTTCGGTCCGTACGCAAAAATGCACGTCCCCGCCGCCAGAATATCGGCAATCTTCGTCGACATAGAATAGGCGACTTTGTAAACGTTTTTCTTTCTGAAAGACTCCACGTGCAAAACCAAAAGACCATCGGCAATTATTTTTTTAACTTCGTCAGCACCTACCGCGCCGTGAAAAACAATGCCGTTTTTTAGGTTCAGGTGCTTTAACACCTTGCGCCTGTTCTCCGAAGAATACACGTCAAGAGTATATTCTTCCCCCCTTTCTGCCGATATAGTTTTTAACGCCCTACCTATCTCCGTAAGCGGCTCGTATCTGTTAAACCCGAGATTGCCAAGATATACTACCGACTTGGTTTTATTATCGCAAGACACGCCCGCCGCACTGTACCCCGTATAAACGGTGTATATAGGCTTATCGAAAAGTTTTTTATACGCTTCGGCCATTTTATCGCAAATCGTTATAACAGCCGAAGTCTTTTCGGCGCAACGGTTTACGCTTTTCATTAGCCGTTTATAGACGGTTTTACTCAAAAGCGAACGCGGATTCACCCTGTTTATATAATAATCGTCGCAGCAATACATTACCACGGGAATATTGAATTCTTCCGCGATTTTATAAGTGATATCGTAAGCGAAAGCATAGTCGCCCGCGGCAAAAAATATCACTTCGGGCTTAAAATCGGCTATCCACTTTTTCAATTCGTCCGAAAACCATCTTGAGTGTTTCCAGATGAAATTACGCGCAATGAAAATAAGCGAAGACCGCTTTCTTCCAAAGGAATAAATTTTATTTTTTATGCCCGTGTCCGTTCGGGATGTGGTGCGCGTCGCGTCGATATCCGCTATTCCAAAACTTTTCCCCGTGAGTTTGCACCTTTTAACGACGTTATTAAAAACGTCGGTATCGGTTATCCTGAAATAATTGCCGCACACTTTTGAAGTCGGCACTTCGGAGTGAAAGTATAATTCCGCAAGGCTGTCTTTCCCCCAGTCCTTAAAAAAACTGATGAGAGTTTTACCGAAAGCCGTCCTTTCGTCAAGAACGTTATGCCCTATTATCAACACGCGGGTATTACTTTTTTGCATTTTGCTCCCCGTTTCGCTTAGAAATTATCTCGTTATAAATCCTTTCGCAATTGTTGTTGTCGTGGAACGCAAAAAATTCTTCCGCCCGCTTTGCGTAAACTTCTTCAACGGCAAAATCGGAATTTATAATATTTATGCACTCTTTTTTAAGCGCGCCTTCGTCATAGCAAACCTTTCCGAAACCATCCTGTTCGTCGTCGAAATATCCTTTATGGTAATGCCCTTCGTGATATTTTTCCAAGTCAAACTGGTAATAAATAAGGGGCTTACGCATATACGCAAAGTCGAAATACACGCTTGAAAAATCGGTTATCATCATAGCCGCAGTTTTCATAAGCGTTTGCAAATCGTCTTTCCCGTTATCGGAAACTACTATCCTGTCGGATAAGCCGATAAAATGTTTTTCGTACTTTTGCATATTCGGATGCAGAAAAAACACTATTTTTAAGTTCTTTTCTTCTAACGCGTTTAAAACTTCGCTATCTGTCAAAAACTCACGCCACGCCTTATAATACTCGGTATTTTCAAAGTGATAAATATCGTCGTATTTTTTATATTCTTTGATAGGGCGAGCAAGCCACTCGCGACTGGTCGGAAGAACGAGAATAAATTTCTTGTCCGTTTCTTCGTTAAACAAATTATCATACCGCGCAAGCCCCGTAAGTTTCATCACGTTTTCGGGATAGCCAAAAGTTTTTTCACTGTATTCGAGTTCTCTTTTTGCCGAGCAAACAAATAGCCATACTTTCGTAACATTATAATAAAGCCATTTTAAATCGTCTTTTATTACGCCATGCTGTAAAAATACTCTTCTGTTTTTTCTTAATCCGTAAATTTCGAGAAAATGGCATACGGCGGCGTTTGGCTTACCTTCTTTTTGCGAACTGATATTTATGTCCGCCGCAAGATAATATATCCAGTGTTTAAGTGAGCCGAATTTTATTACCGATTTTTTATCTATATCCGCCACTTTTTTATAGTCGGGCGATTTTTTCTTTATTGCATAAAAACATTTTTGTTCGGGATGATTTTCTTTAACGTATTTATAAAACCAGTACCCGTTGTCGCGGGCTTCAGCCGTTCTTTCGCAGACAAGCCAAAGATTTTTATGCCTGATTTTAAAAATCCAAGACATAGGCAGCGCTAATAAAAACACGAACCCCGCTAAAATATCTTTAAATTTAACGAATCTTAACTGTTTGAAAAAGTATCTCATTTATTACTTTACTTTTTTACGCAACGCGGTTCTATAAAAAAATCTTTTAAGAAAAGCGGGCGACATAACGAACACAAAACACTTAAAACAACTTATAAACGACGTAAACAAACTATGTTTGCCTTTTTGTCTTAAATATTTCTGGTCTTTGCACCAGTCTTTAAAAAGCCTAAATCCACCGCGGCGGGAAACCATACCGTTTCCCACTCTCACGTTGACTAAAACTTCCTGAATATTATAAAACCTGCAACCTTCTACCCACATATGCGCGTAGAGTGAATAATCTTCGTTTACGGTATCTCTGCCATACCCGCCCGCCTTTTCGACTGCGGACTTTTTTATCATCGCGCTGACATTGTTTATCGGCGTTCTGCTTTTGAAAGCCTTTACTATATCGTCGTGATTTTCGGGCACAACCCTTACGCTATCGGTATCTCCGACCGTCTCTCTGAACTCTTTTATCCAGCCGCCTATAACACTTAAATCGGGATTGCTTTCAATCACCTTTAACTGTTTACTAAACCTGTCCGAAACGGAAATATCGTCGGAGTCCATACGGGCAAACCACTCGTATTTTAAATACTTAAATCCTTCCGCGGACGCTTTGCTTTGCCCCTGATTTTCGTCAAGTCTGACTATCTCTAAAATATCGGGAAACAAATTTTTATATCTATTTACAACTTCTTCTAACGACTCTTTTACCGCCCCGTCGTAAACTAATACAACCTGAGCGGGCTTTACGGTCTGTTCGGTCAAAATGCTACCGAGTGCCTGCTCGATATTTTCAGCCGTTTCGCCGATATAAGTCGTCATGAGCACCGAAAACTTCATATCAATACACCGGCGTAATTTTTATATCGGAATAAATTTTTTCGCCCTTAACGACGGCAAGATATTCGCTGTGAACCTTTTCCGTCACAAAGCCCGCTTCTCCGCCGTTCAGTTTTTGACCGTCCACGCTGAGTATCGGGGTTATTTCCATAGCCGAACCGCATAAAAACGCTTCGTCCGCGGTATAAAGTTCCGTTTTATCTATCGAACGCTCGATAGCGTTAAACCCAAGTCTCGGCGCAATTTTTATAACCGTATCTCTCGTTATGCTCTCTAATACCGAATCGGTAAGCAGCGGAGTGATAAGCGTTTTATCCTGAACGATAAACAGGCACGAACCCGGACCTTCGGATAACTTTCCGAACCGGTTAAGAAAAACGCAGGTGTCGTACCCGTTTTTAAGCGCCTCGCGCTGTCCCATACGGCTGTTTATATAGTTTGCGCCGCATTTAATTCTCGGCGACATCATATCTTCCGATATTCTTCTCCAAGAAGACACGCACACGTTTAATCCCGTTTTGTTATATTCTTTACCGGTATTGCGTTTCGGTATAGGTGCAACGAACATACCGACAGGCTCTGCTGCCCCCCACGAACCGAAACCGTCCACGAACAACGTTTGCCTTACAGAAAGATTTTCGTCGTATTCGTTAGCCTTGATTGCGTCGATAAGCGCCTTTTTCATCTCGTCTTTTGAAAACGGACAATTTATTTCCAGCATCTCTGCCGAACGCAACAGTCTTTCGTAATGGTCGTCAAGTCTAAATGCGTATAACTGTTTCTGTTCTTCGTTAAAGTAGCAAGGTATACCTTCGAATACGTTTAAGCCGAACTGCGCGGTCGGTGCTAAAACGTTTATTTTCGCGTCGTTAACGTTTACTATTTCGCCGTTATACCAAATAAATCTGTTTTCTACCGTTGTTTTCATAAAGACGTTATTCCCTTTTTTAGATTTCGTCGTCGGGCAAATGCGCTATTCTTATTATCTCTTCTTCGGCAAGGATTGCGGACTGGTCGTCGCTTAACGCACCGTCTACCTTTTCTTCGTAAATATCCTGTCTTTTAAATACCTTTACCACCGTGCCGAAAAGTATTCTTATATCGGTAAAAATACCGTGCTTTTTAAATAAGTCGATATATTGATTGTCGTATTCGACTTTTTCGTCCCAAGAAATTTCGTTTCTGCCCTTTACCTGCGCTAAGCCCGTGATGCCGCCTTTCATTTCGAACCGCTTTTTATAACGTTTGTTTAAGGTATCGAAGTCGCCGAGTTCGTAAACCACAGACGGCCGCGGCCCGACAATCGAAATGTCGCCCTTAAACACGTTTAGAAGTTGCGGCAGTTCGTCTATACTCGTATTGCGCATAAACCGCCCGATTTTGGTTACTCGCGGGTCGTCTTTATAATTGAAAAGCCCCGCGCCCTGTTTTTCGGCGTCCACCACCATAGAACGGAATTTATACATTTTGAAAATTCTGCCGTTTTTCGTCCTGCGTTCCTGCTTAAAAATGACAGGACCTTTACTGTCGCATTTTATCGCGATGGCAAAAACGGCAAACAGCGGGATTAAAAGTATAAGCGCGATACCGCTAATCAATATATCAAAAAATCTTTTTAAGAATTTATTAATTAAATACATTTCACAACTAAAACGTAAACGTATGGAAAATGTCGTCAAAACATTCCCCGCGCTTAATCACTTCAACGCCTTTATCCGTTATTTCCAAAACGGGAAAATTCGGCAATATAAAAGGCGGTTTCAAAACTACGGAATAAGACCCCGCGTTGCCGAACACGGCAAAATCGCCTACTGCAAGTTTTCCGTTGAAATGTTTATACAAGTAATCCGATTCTATACAGGTAAACCCGCCGAAATCCAAATTTTCGTATTCTTTTTGCTTTTCGCCCATTGAAACTATTTCTATCGGCGGATTTTTCTTGTTTAAAGTAGGATTGATATTATATATACTGCCAAGAAGCGTCGCTATATTTTTACCGCGGATATTTTTAATATTTACGACTTTTGAAACGAATTTCATACAGTCGCCGACCAAAGCACTACCCGGCTCGATAACAAGTTCCGGCTTAAAAATTTCGTCTTTATATCTTTCGGCAAAAACCGTCGCAACTTCCTTTGCGTACTCGCGGTAAGTCGGAATATATCCGTCGAACTGCGCTTTTAAACTATCCGCCATTTTCCCGAACAGCCCGCCGCCTAAATCTATCCTTTTCGGCGTTATTTTCAGCGCGTCGATTAGCGCGAGCATTTTTTCCGCTCTCGGTTTCCACGTTTCCAACTTTCTCGTCGCAAAATGGCATTGAAGCCCTATGAAATTCAAATTCGGGTACGAATCAAAAAGCGCAAGCGCATTTTTAAAATCATCGGACTCTACGTCGAAACCGAATCGCGAAACAACCCCGTCGCCTATATCAAAGTTGCACCTTATGCCAAGATTAATAGTGTTTTTCGGATATTTTTCGGCAATTTGCCTGATAAAATCACTTTCATATAACGAATCTATGTTAACGATAACGCCTAAAACTATCAACCGTTCTAATTCTTTCAGGTTTTTGTACGGTCCGTTCCAAATAATGTTTTGTGGTTTTACGCCGACTTTTAATGCAATTTCGGCTTCCATATCCGAAACTACTTCGGCATATCCGCCGAGTTCGTTTACGAGTTTGCAAAACTTAGGCGTATAATTCGTCTTATAAGAATACGCAATATTAAAGTGCGGATATATTTCCGAAAACGCCTTTTTCAGTTCCGCATAGTTTTGCGCGAACTGTTTACTGTCAAGAAGATAAAACGCGTCACCGAAATTTTTACTTAAATTTTGTAATATTTGTTTATTCATTAACTCTTACTTTCTTTATGCGTTCGACGATATAGTCAACGCATTGTTCGGTCGCTTTTTTATTTTCCGCAAAATCATTTTTTGTATACTTTTCTACAGTCCGCTCAAAATCTCTCATCTTTTTTATATTCATTTCGAATAAAAGTTCCACTTCCGTTATAGCACCTATCTCTTCCGCGTCGCAAAAACTTCTCGATAAAATCACCATAGTAGAACCCAAACGGTAATGCTCGGCGATTATTCTTTCGGACGGCAACAGCCCGTCGCCTATTTTTGCTATTCCGCCGAATCCGAACGGAATTTTGTTTTTAAGAAGTTTTTGACAAATCTCTTCAACTAAACCGCTGGTAAGCGGTTCGAACATAAACGTTAACCCATAACTTAAATGCAAGTCGTTAAGTCCGATATACACTTCGTCTATAAACTCGTTTTTAAGAACTTCGCCAAGGCAGTTTACCGCCTCTTTCGTTTCCAAAAGCAAAGTAGTTTTTACGCGCCCGTGAATTAAATTAAGAAAGTTATCCGTCTCTTCCTTACTTTTCCACATAGGAAGCATTATTCGTTGCGCGCCGAAAGCGATTGCCTGTTCGATTTCGTTTACGGAATTATCGTGCCAAGGGTTTACCCTTACCATAAGTTCGGATTTTGTCAAAACACCCGCCATTATCTTTATATCGCTTATCGTATGATGCGATTTTACGGAATTAACACTTTTTTGCCTATCTTCTTTCCCGATGTTTTCAAGGTCAATCCATATTCTATCGACGCCGTTTTTTTCCGCAATCAAAGCGACGGCGGGATTATTCGTTATATACATTAGTTGCAATGGCATAATAAACTCCGTATTTGAATATAATTCGACTAATAAATTATAACACCAAACAAATTTAATATCAAGTAATCTCGGTAAAATAAAAAACGCCGCTTAATATTTATCAAAGCGACGTTTTAATGATTTTTTAATAATTTATACTCACTTGCCCGTATTACAGAACAAGAAACCTTCTGCCACCATATCGACGGTTACCGTCTGCATGGACACCCTTCCCCAATACGATTCGGTTCTTCTTTCTACCGACAACTTAACGCTGTCGCCTGCCGCGAGCTTATCGAACACCGCGCTAAAATCGCTGATTGTCGCAATCTTTTTAGAAACGACGGTCTCATCGCCGCGCTTAACTTCTACCGATAAAACGGTATCTTTTTGTTTTAAGCCGCTTTTTGCGGAAATACTGCCGCTTGACACCGACGAAACGTACACGTAAGAACTGCCGTTATCCGTCCCTTCCGAAACGGTAAACCCGAACTTAATCTTTCTGCCTGATACATAGCCGTAATTATTTTCTGTTGCCGTACCCAAAAGTTGCGCCGCAATTTCAGCAAACCCGTTACCGTTTTCAAGATAGCAAGGAATAGCAAAATTAATATTCGTGTAACTCGTATTCCCCGCGTTAGTTATGCCGATAAGTTCGCCGTAAAGATTATAAAGCCCGCCGCCGGAACTACCGGGATTTGTAGAAACGTCTATCTGCATAAGCGTCATATTCCCGACTTCGGACACGGACGTTTCGCGCGCAAGATAACTTACCACCCCGCGTGCGACCGAACCGGGCATAGCCCCCGTAGGATTTCCGATAGAAAACACCGTTTCGCCTTTTTTGACCTTATAACCCGTACTGAAATCAGGCAACTGCGCCTTCCCGATTTTGTCCTTGGAAAGTTTTTTACCGGACTTTGCCGCAACGCTCAAATCGAGTTTTAAAAGCGCGATATCCGATTCAAAGTCTCCGCCGACAAGCGTTACTGCGTAGCCTTGCTGCTTGTATTCGGACGGCGTTCCGTTCCCGATATAACCGCTGAAAACATAGTCGGAATTATCGTAGGCATAATTTTCGTCCGGAAGCGTTATCTCTATCTCTCCGATACCTTCCGTGCCGAAAGTGTTTTCTTTTGAGACCATATGATGACAAGTAATAATGTACACTATATTGTCGTCTTGTTTCCAGGAAACGCCGTTTATCCCCGTACTGTCAACGGAAATATCGACTATAACGCCTGAGCCCGCGCCGCCGTTTACCGTTAAGATTTGCACGGAAGAGCGGTCGACTTTTTCTACCGCTTCTATAAACGCGTCTTCGATATTGCTTGTTTTTGCAGTCGTGTTAAACTTTACGGACTGTGCGCTGATAATAGAATCCGTATCCGTATAATCGCCGTAGTTGGTTTTAGAAGAATTGTCGATAAACGAGCAACCGCTTATAAATACCAACGCAAGAATTAAAGATACAACCGAAGTTAAAATCAAGGAAAATCTTTTTTTCATAAATATAAATCTCCCATAAAATTCAGTACAATATTATTTTATACAATCAACATTGAAAAAACCTTAAAAATGCAAAAAACAACAAAAGGGGCGAAAAGCCCCTTTCCCCCGCAAGGCTGCGGGAGAAAAACTGCCGCAATCTGGCGGTATATAAAGCGGCAGCAATTTAACGGTAATTTTATATTTAGAAAACCACCTTACCGCCGTCAAAACAAAGTATCGGCAATCTTTACGTTTTTATGTATTTACCCCTTAAATTTATAAAATATACTTAAAGAAACGATTTTGCCCCGACGCTATATTTTGGCGTCGGGGCAAAAAACAGATTTATCAGATATTTTATTCTTCTTCGTCTTCGGGAAGGTCTACGTTATGATAAACGTCCGAAACGTCGTCAAGGTCTTCCAAGGCGTCGATAAGTTTTTTAAATTTCACAAGTTCGTCGCCGTCAAGGGTAATTTTCGTTTGCGGAATCATACGGATTTCCGCTTCGAAAAAGTTAAGTCCCTTTCCTTCCAATTCCTTTCTTATAGAAGAAAAATCCGCGACGGAAGTATGAATTTCAAATGCGTCGTCTTCGGCGATAAAATCGTCCGCACCTGCGTCAAGCGCCATTTCCATAACGGCGTCTTCCGAAAGTTCGGGCGTGCGTTCTACAACGATTATTCCCATAGTCGTAAAAGTGAACGATACGCAACCCGCGTTGCCGAGTGAGCCGCCGTGCTTACGCATAGCCGTCCTTATAAAGTCGACGGTACGGTTTTTATTGTCGGTTAAGGCCTTAATAATGACCGCGCTACCCGCAGGGCCGTACCCTTCGTAAGTAAGTTCTTCGTAAGTAGCGTTAGAAAGTTCGCCCGCCGCCTTTGCGATACAACGCTTAATGTTATCGTTCGGCATATTGACAGCCTTTGCCTTTGCGATTGCGTCAGCAAGTTTGCTGTTTGTGTTGGGGTCGGGGTTGTTCTTTGCCGCGACCGCTATTTCTCTGCCGACTTTTGTGAATATTCTGCCCTTAATGGCGTCCGTTTTTGCCTTTTTAACGGCGATATTCGCCGCGTGACTATGTCCTGACATTGTTTTTCTCCTTTAATTTTTTAGGGTAAGCGCGCACATTATTATTCCTGCGGACACCGCCGCATTTAAACTCTCCATACCGTTTTGCATAGGAATAGATACGGTAAAACTCGCCCGCGCTTTCAAGTCTTTTGAAACGCCGTGCGCTTCGTTGCCGATAACAAGACAGTATTCGCCGAAAATTTGCGCTTTCGCTATATTTTCGCCGTTCATATCCGCAACGACAAGCGGCACTTTAATAATGCTTAAAAGTTTTTCTCGCGTACCGGATAAAACCTTTACGCGGAAAATACCGCCCATACTTGCGCGCACCGCCTTGTTTGAATACGCGTCCGCGCCGTCGGCAATAAGCACCGTGTTAAACCCGAATGCCGCGGCACTTCTTATAATCGCACCGACGTTCGCGGGGTCAGAAACCCCGTCTAAAAGCACGCACTTTTCTTTTATCTCGAAAAGTTCCGTTTGCGGTTTTTTAACGACTGCAAGCACGCCTTGCGGAGAAACTTCTTCGCTTACCGAATTAAAAACGTCGTCCGATAAAAGTTCGGTTTTACAGTTAAGGTCTGCGACAAGTTCAGCGCCCTTTTCCGTCGCCGCAATCAACACGAGTTCCGCGCCGAAAGACGCCGCTTCACGAACGGATTTAGCGCCTTCTACAACGTATTCGCCATATTCGTCTCTGTATTTTTTATCGCGCAAAGCACGTATTTTTTTTACGAGTGCGTTTTGCCTTGACGTTATCATTTTATCCAAATAAAGCCTACTTGTAGTAGGCTTTAAAGTTTTATTTAAGATTTGCTTTCGCCTGTTCGCAAAGCGCGGTAAATCCCGCCGCGTCAGAAACCGCTATTTCCGCTAAAACTTTGCGATTAAGGTTTACGCCCGCGTTCTTTAAGCCGAACATCAACTTGCTGTAAGAAAGTCCGTTCATCCTTGCCGCCGCATTGATACGGGCAATCCATAAAGCCCTGAAATCACGCTTTTTGTTCTTTCTGCCGATATAAGCGTAAAGCCCTGCCTTCATAACGGCTTCTCTTGCTACTCTGTATCTTTTGCTTCTTCCGCCAAAATAACCTTTAGCGAGTTTTAATATTTTTCTGCGCTTTTTAACGCCGTTTACACCTCTTTTAATACGCATGATAATTCTCCTTTATTTGTTATATATGAGTGTTTTCATCGTTTTTTCCTGAGTAGCGTCAACGTACGCGCCCTCGCACAAACGGTTCTTTCTCTTTCTGTCTTTCTTGGTTAAAATGTGGTTTTTACCAGAACAAGCCCTTTTAATCTTGCCGGTTGCGGTTAATTTAAATCTTTTTTTCGCCGCGCTTTTGGTCTTCATTTTCGGCATAATTTTGCCCTCCGTCAGTTTATTTTTTAATTACGCTTTATTTGGCGCAAGCATCATCCAGATGTTTCTGCCTTCCGTAAGCGGTTGTTTCTCTATCTGCCCGAAATCTTTTACCATATCGAAAAAGCGTTTCATAACGTCCACGCCGATTTCCTGATGCGCCATTTGTCTGCCGCGCATACGTATGGAAACTTTGACTTTATTGCCGCTTTGTAAAAATTTCTGCGTCTGTTTTGCTTTTACCTGCAAATCGCCGATATCGATGGTCATCGAAAGCCAAACTTCCTTGATTTCGGTAGTTTTTTGATTCTTTTTTGCCTCTTTTGCCTTTTTGGAAAGTTCAAACACGTATTTGCCGTAGTTCATAATCTTACAAACGGGCGGGACAGCGTTCGGCGAAATTTTCACTAAGTCAAGTTCCGCTTCTTCGGCAAGTCTTAACGCTTCTTTTGACGAAACGATGCCGAGTTGTTCCCCCGTTTCGCCTATAAGGCGAACTTCTCTGTCGCGAATTTCTTCGTTTAACTGATGTTCTTTTTTAATGGGTTTGTACCTCGCAAATTATTTTCCGCTTGCGGAATAAAGGCATAAAAAATCGGGTCTTCTTAAAGACAGAAAACCCGAATATACGCATAAGCGTAATTTTCTTTTATCGAGCCGTACGCGACGATTTCGGTGCGGCGAGAAGGGTTTCTTCTTCTTTAAGCCTTTTAATGATACACTAATTCCCCGCGTTTGTCAACGGTTTTAAGGTCGATTTAAAAATTTTTACGTTTTAACTGAAAATTGCATTTTATTGCCACTTTTTGTTTAACTCTTCTTTTACTCTGTCGATAAAATTTTCGGGCTTGTCGGTAGGGGCAAATCTCTCCACGACTTCCCCCTTACGGTTAATTAAAAACTTTGTAAAGTTCCATTTTACCGACTTGGGTTTGCCTTTTTCGTTCTGACAGATAAGCCATTTATATAACGGGTCGGCTTTATCGCCCTTAACTTCTATCTTTTTAAATCTCGTAAACTTGGTGTTGAATTTAAGCGTGCAAAACGTGTTTATCTCTTCGTCGCTGCCGGGGGCTTGACGGAAGAATTGATTGCACGGAAAATCTAAAATCTCAAAGCCTTGGTCTTTTAATTCTTCGTACATTTTCTCCAAAGCGTCGTACTGCGGGGTAAAGCCGCACTTGGTTGCAGTATTCACGATAAGCAAAACCATGCCTTCGTACTTTTTTAAACTAACTTCTTCGCCGTTTTGAGCGAGTACTTTAAAATCATAAACCGTCATATTTTTCTCCTTTTCCCTATTATGCGGAGTTAAACTTTGATTTCGGCTGTTTGCAAAGTGGGCATTTCCAGTCTTCGGGTAAATCGCTAAACGCCACACCGCCGTTTTCAGCAGGGTCGTAAACGTATCCGCAAATAGAACAAACGTATTTACCGCTCGCTTTTTTATCCGAAAAATTAACTTCCGCAAGGACGGTAGGCACGGGATTATCTAAATCCATAACGCGCTTTGCTTCCAAATTTTCGTAGCCTTGCGGGGTGTGAGTGCCACAGTAAACCGTCGGGTGATTTTTTATAAACTCTCTAACCCTATCCATTGTCTCACGTGCGGATTTTTTATCGTCATACACTACGGACAGTTTGTTCAGATACAACGCTTCGTCAACGTAAGTAATATCGCCGTGCAGCATATAGAAAAGTCCGCCGTCTTCTACTATTACAATGCTGTTACCGTTGGTGTGTCCCTTCGCTTTGATAAAAAAGACGCCGTCCGTTATCTTTTGCGATTCGGGGAAATTATAGTACGCGCCGTCCGTAAACTTTACGGGGATTATATTGTTAAGCCCTTTAAGTTCTTCCGCGCCCGTTTCTTCTTCGTTTACGTAAATTTTTGCGTTCGGGAAAGATTTAAGTTCGCCGGAGTGGTCGGAATGCCTGTGCGTAAGCAATATCTTCGTTATTCTGTCGGGTTTATACCCAAGGTTATTCAATGCCTCCATATAACTGCAAATATCGAACCCTGTGAAACCGAAACTGTTTTCATCGGGAGTTTCTTCGGGTGTTCCCGCTGGTAGTCCCGTATCGACCAAAATAACTTCTTTGCCCGTGTCGATTAGATAATTTTGCAAACTGCCGCGATAACGAACGTTTTTATCGAACTTATCAACACCTTCTTCTCCGCCGAACGCGAACGGCTGGGTATAAAACCCGTCTTTTCTGAATTTTACCGCTTTAATAATCATTTACTCCAATCTCCTTTTAATAATTTATATAATAATGACTTGAATTGCATAAATTCTTCGTCGGTAAGCCAATGTTCTTCCGCAAGCGTTTTGGGTACTTGTACCGCTTTTTCTTTTAAGCGTCTCCCTTCTTCCGTAAGACTTATAACGATATTGCGTTTATCCGCATTATCCTTACGAATATCTACAAAACCTTTTTCTTTGAGTTTTTTAAGCAAATCCGTAAGGGTATTTGCCTGTAAATACAATGCGCTTACCAAATCTTTTTCGTTTACGGTTTCCTTTTCCCATAAAACCATCATAGTAACGTATTGCGTATAGGTAAGATTTAATTCTTTAAGTAGCGGTTGATACCTGCGTAAAATCTTGTTCGCCACCGCATACGTCGGAAAACAAACCTGATTTTTTAGCAGTAACATAGAATAATCTTCTTTCACAGTCTCCACCGTTTCTATTATTGATAATATTATATCGTGTCCGATATAATTTGTAAAGAGATTTTATAAATATTTTTAAAATTGTGATTCAATCACTTTAAGGCGAGAGTAAGCCCCCTTTCCTTTGTCGCGGATTAGTGGTATAATAAGATTACATAACATACTGCTGTAAAAAACCGACAAATTTTTGAAAGGAGTATAATATGTTGTATCTTTCAGCCGACATTATAAAACAACTGCCGTTTTACGATAAACTTACCGATGCCGACAAACAGTTGATAAGGCAGCGCGCAATAATTAATTTTCTTCCGAAAGGCAAAATAATAAGTTGTTACGAAAAGCAAGGGTTCGGCGTGTTTTACATACTGGACGGCGAAATCAGACTGTTTTTAAGCGACGGAGAACACCGACCCATTACCCTGTTTTCCGCTTATGCGGGCGAAATGAGCGTGCTTTCCGCGTCTTGTATACTTACCCCCATTTCCTTTGAAGCGCATCAAAGGGCGGAAATCGATACCACTATTTACCTTATAGATACGGAGTGCTTTAAAGAAATAGTCGATAGGAACTTACAAGTCAGATGTTACGTTTATGAACTTCTTGCCGAAAGATTTTCCAGCGTGATAGAAAACATTCAAAGTATTCTCTTTGACGATATCGAACAAAGGCTTATAAATTTTCTGTTCAGAAAACATTTTTCTTTAAAAACCGAAGAATTTAAACTTACCCAGACGGAAATTGCTGAAGCCATAAGCACTTCGCGCGAAGTAGTCGGTCGCGCACTTAAAAAATTGTCTGAAAAAAAGGTAATTTCTTACGAAAAAGGAGTTATTAAGATTTTATCCGTTGAAAAACTAAAAATAAACCGTTAACCCTGCGAAAATTTTAATAAAGAGACCATAAGACGTCAAATCGCGATTAAGTTGCACCGAAACGTCTTTCGGTCTCTTTTGTTTATTCGGATTTAATGATAACATCATATAAAGATTGTTATAGTAAAAGGAGATGTTTTTATGAAAAGAATAAAACTTATATCTATTGCTATTACGTTAGCCTTAATCTTAACCGTAGGCGGTGTATACGCCACTTTTATTTATTCGCAAGCAACCCCCGACGCAGTAAGCGCAAACTGGCAGACCAACGTCCTTTCGGAAGCGGTAACCACGGGAAAGAAAGGTACAATCACGGTTACGGTGAACACTCTGACGCTTAAAGTGGATAACAAAGGCGACAATAAAACGGGGCTTGATAAAATTACGGGCATATTGCAGGCGAACTTTATCCCCGCGACGGGAGCGGACGCAGACGTCGTTACCAACGGCATTACCTGGGGCGTGAAAATAACCTTTACCAACAATACTTTCAGAAATCAGGAAATACTTACCTCCACTACAACGGGCGCAACCTGGAACAACGTAGCGTTAAATAACGGAGCAAAATCACTCTCGGTTACCATTGACGAAACGGTGCTTTCGGGACTTATCGACGTAACCGAATTCGAACTTCCGACCTATTCGGATTATCAGGCTTATAAAACCGCATTTGAAGCCGTGGTTATTAATATCGAAGTCGGCGAGTACGTCTCTTAAAGCAAAGAAAATCTCCGTTCGGTCGCTTAAATTAATGGCGGAACGGAGATTATTTTTTGTCCGATAAACAAGGATTATCTTATGAAGTTTGACACTTATGTTCTCGTACTGTGTCTGGTTGTTCTTATTGCAATTTCCGTTTTCTTCTCCGTGTTAATGTACGCAATAGTGAAAATGAACCTTATAATGATTGACGGCGGGCTTTTAGATGACGAAATACAGGCGGAATACGATAAAAGTAGTCGCCGAAAAAATAGGTTCTTTCCACTTCTGTTCGGAAGAATAATGCCGAGTATACTATGTTTTTTATTAATCGTTGCTTTTGTCTTTTCTATGACTATGAGAATAGAAGAAAAAAATTCACTTTTGCCGAAAGTGGTTAACAGCAACTCGATGTCGTGCAAGTCCGAAAAAAACGCCTATCTTTACGTCTACGAACTAAACGACCAAATAAAACGTTTCGATATTATTTTTTTGT
Source organism: Clostridia bacterium (assembly GCA_017448355.1). Taxonomy (GTDB): domain Bacteria; phylum Bacillota; class Clostridia; order Christensenellales; family Borkfalkiaceae; genus UBA1259. Next base: position 50,353 of record JAFSLQ010000050.1, read on the forward strand.
CGGAAATGCCAAAGGAAACTGATATAAAACTTTACGATATAGTTGCATACGAAACGGTAGAAGGCTTTCTTATTATTCACCGAATAATCGGAATTAGTGAAGAAATGAATAAAAAAACTTACATATTGCGCGGCGACGCTAACCCGTATAGCGACCCTATGGAGATAAATTATTCTCAAATGAAAGGCATTTATAAAGGAAACCGTATAGCTCATATAGGCAGTTTTGTAATATTTCTCCAAACGCCCGTCGGTTGGCTATGCATAATTTTAATCGTGTTTTACACGATTGCGCTTCCGCTTGTGCGCCGAAAAATACAACGTGCAATTAATAAACGCGTCTTGATTATTTATCCTGAAATACAATAAAACCTTACGAGATTTTACAGGCGTTTGATTTTTGATTTTGCGAAAACTTGCGTGATTTTGCGGCCCCGCTAGGGGGTGTTTTACCGGGGTTTTTACCCCCCTACCCCCGTAGGCGTTCTCACTTTCTCACCAAATCAAAAATCTTTTATATACAAAAAGTTCTTTCTAGCGAAAAAACTGAATAATCAAAATTAAATTGTTTTTATAATCAAATATAAATCTTTAAGGGTTAGTTAACGTCAAATATACCTTTGTGGGTTCTCAGTCGGTAACTACCGCCTGTTAACGTTATTACCTGACAGTTCTCTACGACTCTGTCAAGTAAGGTCTCGGCTGTTTGTTCATCGTAAAAGATGTCGCCCCAGCCTTCAAATGTTCTGTTCGTCGCAAGGATAAGCGACTTTCTTTTGTTTAAGGCGTCAATCTTCTTGTAAAGGGTAAGCGTCTCTTCTCGGCTTAACGGCGTATAACCTAGTTCGTCTATTATAACCACGTCGCAGTCTTCTACGTAGTCTAACTTGATTTTACTTTTCTTAACTTCCTGCTGTGTCTTTATAAGAAACAGCAATTCGTTAACCGTCGTATATACCACCTTTTTGCTGTTGCCTATCGCTTTTAGCCCGATTGCAATAGAGAGATGCGTTTTGCCCGTTCCCGCACTGCCTATTAAAAGCACGTTATATTTGTCTTCTATCCATTTCGTTTCCGATAATTTAGTTAAGTGCCACTTGGTCAGTTTTTCCTGTGCGTCCAGTTCAAACTCTTCCATCGTTTTTATAACGGGGAACTTGGCTCTTTTTATTAGCGTCTGTTCCTTATTACCGTCCCGTATCTCCTGTTCCGTCCGCAATACCTTTTCCAAAAACCGCCACTCTTTTTCCGTGCCATGTATCTCGTTTAAGCTTCTCGCAAGGTTAGTCAGACTTAACCTGTTCGCCAAATCTTTTATTCTAGATAAGTCCATCGTCAGCCTCCGTCAAAAGATTGTAGTTAGCGAGTTTTCTATACCTAGACGCAGTCCGTTTAGGCGCTATCTCTTTAAGGTTTCTTTCGCCCACCTGAATCAAGAGTTCCGAAAGCACTTCGGTAAAGCAGAACCTATTTTCACTCGAACAAGTCACTATTGCGGAAATTATATCGTCCTTTGAATACTGCTTTTCTATCTTATGCAACAGCCGTGCCTGTTCCTTTAAGTACCTAGGTTTTGTCATCTCTATCCTTTCGATAAACTTGACCACCACACTGCTTGACTCGTACTTTTCCTTGGCTTTGTTAAAGTAGTTTTTGTCAATAGGTATCTCCCTTTCGATGTTCGCCTTGCCTTTACCTTGCAATAATCGATGAGTAATAATCTTTTTGTCGGTCGCCACATCGATAATATTGAGTGCGTTGCCTTCGATTTCCAACTTTACTTTGTCCCCGATTTTGCATTTACTCGGCGGAACGGAATATCTGTTGTTTTTGTAGGTGATATAGTATAGGTCAGATACTCTTGCCACTCTCGTTTTGTTCAGGTCGATTTCTACGGGGTGGTGCTTTATAAGTTTCGGCTGTTCTTTAACGAACAACTCCCGCGGCGTCTTTTTAGTCGCTTGGTGTATCTTGCCGTTGCCCGTTCTGTCCAGCCACGCTAGGCATTGATTGTTTAGCGCATCTATCCCGCAATACTCTCTACCTTCAAGGAAGTTTTGCTTTACGAACTTTACGACGTTTTCCACCTTGCCTTTGCTGTCCGGGTCGTAAGGTTTACAAACCATCGCTTCAAACCCCGCCGTCCGTCTATAAGCGTCAAACTCTTTCGTGAATATTATATTCCCGCAGTTTTCACTTACCACCATCGTCCTGTCTTGGTCGTAAAGTATCCGTTTAGGCCTGCCGTCGAAATACTTAAAGGCAAGTTCGTGTGCATAGGCAAAAGTCAGCGAGTCGAACGGTTCTGATAAAAAGTAAACGTATTTCATTCGACTGTAAGATAGCACCATACAGAAGAAATACACCCTGTTTACGCCTCCGTACATATTCGGCATTTGATACTGCCCGAAGTCTACCTGTGCTTCTTCGCCCATCGGCGTTTCTTCTACCATCTGCCGAACGGAAACTTTTTTGTCGGATAGCCCCATCCTTTGCTTTAGGCTTTTTAAGTACCGATAAAAAGAATTCATCGACGCAAGGTTTTCCGCGCCGACCCGTTCTTTCAGCCTATCGTGAATCACGTTTGCCGGGAGCGTACTGTTCTCGTTTATTATCTCGACGATAACGTCTCGGTACTTGCTGTATTCCGACTTGGTCTGGTCTTTTTCTTTAAGGAACACGTCTTCGGGCATATCCCAGTATTTATATATTACGTACTGCGTGTATTTCATTTTTAGGACCGCCTCGTTTCTCGTTATTCCCTGCTTTCTTAACTTCTGGATTTCCAAAAAATCCTTATACGTTATTTTCACATAAATACCTCCGTTTTATAATTTAATTGTTTTGATTTTCCCGTCCACTAGTTGTCCCCAACCGTGAACGCCTATGCAATCATAGCCCCACCTCCTTTTGTACCATTTTATTTTACCAAAATATTTAAAAAAAGAAAACCGCACCGATTATTTTTTTAGTGCGATTTTTGATAAAATTATTTGGTTTCTCTAATACCCTTTGCACTCTTGCATCCTTAAACCTATTTTTTGCCCAAAACAGTCAGTTTTGACGAATTTTTATCTCTTTTTTAACATTTTCTCGTATTTTAAGGTTGTAATCACTTTTGTAAAATCCTGCAACCTTGACCACTTTTTTGCAACCTTGAATAGACCAAAACCTACTGCTTTTAATTCTATAACCTAATAGTTTCTTTACAATTTGAAACTATTAGTTTATAGTTTCAATATATAAAATTATTATAATCCCAACATATCACATACTTCTTCCATTTCTCTAACTTCTGCACTATTATAATCTATATGATCAAAGTAATCGACTGCCAACGCTCCATGTTTACAAAGGTTAAGCACTTTCTCCTCTTCTCCAGATAATAGTAGGTCTAACAAATATCCTAATCGATTAAAACCAAATCGATTTATTTTTTCCATCTCTTTGTTACCTATTGGACAACCTGTTTCATGATAATTCTCTATTGGTCCTTCTCTAAATGCTAAGTTATAGAAACCCTTTGCTATTATATCAAGTTGCTTATAGTATGTTTTACCCTTTTTCATGTTATCGTTCATAAATCCTTACCAACAATTTTCCCTATAATATTAACACATTATATATGAAAGCATATAACAACTTGTTTGTAATCTCACCTAATAAATTACAAACAAAGTTGTAATTTTTGAAAAAAGTCGCCAACCAAGGTCTTTTTTAATTCTTTTAACCCCCTACCCATTGTATTGTCATAAAAAAACGAGAAGAATTACATCTCCCCGCTTTTTTGTTTTATAAATTTTCAATTTATCAACGTACCCTTTTTAATTTATATTTATTCGCTAATATTATTGCATCTTCTTTGTTATACATATAATGCATATTATCCAAAACATACTGCTCAGCCTTTTTAGTCCAATAAATGTGAAGTTTATTCTTGGCGCGAGTAATCGCTGTATAAAAAACATTATGTGAAATCATTTCTTCAATTCCATCAGTAATTACTATTTTGACCGAATCATATTCTAACCCTTGTGCCTTATGTATTGACGTGGCATAAGCAACTTGAAATGGAACAACATTAAAATCCTCTTTATCGTCATCATCTTTATTATTGAACTTGCCAACATAGAAACTAATAACGGATTTGCCTTGCTCTCTTTGTTCTTCTAAGTCAAATGCGGCTTGTTCGGCATCCAATTCATTAAATACTTTATTTACTTCAATAACAAATTTAACTTTCCTGTCCTCTTCTATAATATCAACTATTTCTCCTTTTAAATTATTATAGATAAAAGGTGCAAACCTATTGGTTCCATTAAAAATAATCGGATCTCCAACTTTATATCGTTCAACACCAAGTTGTATCATTTTCCCTTGATTATTATCTTGCAAAAATTTATTAATGTTATTTATCCCATATAAACCATCATAATTCAAACATAACACTATTTCATCTTTAGATAAATTATCAAAAATTGTTTTATCCATTGAAGAACAATAATGATTTATCTCCATAAAATCATACATCCTAGGATCCAAATCCCTTACCATCTTCCAAAGTTTTTTTAGTTCATTGTCTGCGCTTCTATATGTATAAGTTAACTCCGATGTTGCACTCTTTGGAATATATGAATATGCTATATTGAACCAATTACCAAATTTAATAGATTCAATTTGAAAAACATCACCCACTAGTACCAATAGCTTATATCTCGCTTTTGCAAGAATACTAGCCATGTCATAATTGCTTACCGTACTACATTCATCAATAAAAAGAATGTCGCATTCTACATAGTCTTTATCTATGAAACTCTTTATTGTTGAATATTGTGCAAAGTTACTTTCTCCGATATTTCTTTTAAGGTTTTCTAGTGCGGAATGTGTATTTGTTAAATACAATTTACGCTTGTCCGCAAAAAACATCGAAATGTGCTTTATCATTGTTGATTTCCCAGTTCCTGCCGAACCAAATATTAAAGCGACTCTCGATGAAATGAACATGTTTTTTAGAGCATTCTCTTTTATTTCATCATCAATTTTATAAGAACTTGTTTTTAACCAATATTTAACTGAATTTCTATATCCGTCAAGTCCGCTTTTGGTTAATTCAATTAATTCTTCTATTATATATTTTGCATCATTTTCATACCCAGATATATAATAAAAATTATTGTCTTTAACAATACTTCCATCTATTTGATGCTTATAGTATAAAGTTGAGTTATATCTTTTAATCAAGTCTTCCTTTTTACTAAAACTTGGTAATTCTTTTTCTTTACTATATAGTTTTGCTTCTAGTTCGGTTTTATTTTTTATGATTCTCCCCAATAGTTCATGCTCTCTCCCGTATGCTCCAAAACATTCATACAGCTCAAATAAATTTGAAGAATGTCCTAATAAGTTTGATGCAAAAGGCATTTTATCAAAAGGGATGCATCCATATTTCAGAAATAAATTTGATAATTTTTCATTTTGATGTAAAGCCAATTGTTCTCTAATAACCTTATTATTTAATCTAAACAATAAATATTTGATAGTATTATATCCGGGCAGCCCATCCAATGCTCTACATGTTTTTATTCCATTAAGAATTGGAGTTGAATTTGCACCATTCCAAACTGTTCTAGTGATTACATCAAAATCCTCATCGTCTAATTCTAAAAAATCAATGAGATTTCTCCCCGTTTTTGTTAAATATAACATCAACTTGGAATATTCAACATCATACGTAGAAACCTTTGTTGTATAGCCCAAAATCTTAAAAAAATTATTAAATTCACATGGTCTTATAGACACTTTAAATCCTACAATGATTTGAATCATCATGCTGTGTTCAATAATATTAATATTGCTTTGCGTCGTCCTTAAATGTACTGCATAATATGTAGGTATATTTAGTTTTGAAAATGCAATTATTCTATCAAATTTGCTTGCTTTATTGTCCGCTTCTAACAAAGTATATTCATAATATTTTTCGCCATCAACTCTAAATATTTTTTTCTTAATAATGTAGAATCTATGTGTAGGGCTTTCGTTAATTGAAACAATTTGTTTCTCTTGTATTCTAACAGATATTTTTTGATAATATTCTTTTAAGGTTTCATCTTCATCTAATGGCAAATCTTCTATATTACTTAACACATCTAAATTGAATTCTTTTTTTAAAAATTTTTTACATTCAGTTAAAAAATCATAATACCTCCAAAGCAACCTAATACAGGCGTCTGGCTCAGCAGTTAAGTGAGAATCTGACACTTCTAAATAATTATGAAATTTCCTTAAAAAAGAATATTCATCTCGTCCTTTGATAAAAGAAATCGCTTTTTTAGTACAATCATGTGAAAATTCAGCTTCATAATTTATGCTATAAACTTTTAAAATTATAGCTTCAACAAAATTTCTCAACTGTGCAACAACATTTTGTGCAAGTAAACCATCATCATTGAGTATTTCTCTTTTACTGATATTGGTACATATTGTTCTATCAACTTTTATTATATTCTCATCAAATTTATCCACTGTATGTTTTTACCCTATATTACCTATTAATTTTGCTAAGTTTATGTCCAACATGCTTTGCTTTTCATATTACTTTATTTTATTATCAATTAATTACGTTTATTGTGCATCTTGTTAAACCCGTTTGAAAGATCAACAAATTTTTCTCCATCATCACCAATCTTAAGATTTCGTGTTGACACTATAAATAATTGAACACCTAAATCTTTTGATATATTTTTTAGCAATTCACAAACGTTTGGATAACATGTCTCAGTATCGTCAAATGGTTGATTTAAACCATCAATAAATATAAATTGCATTAATGGAAAACCTTGAAAATGCTCATTAACAACTTTAAATAAACCCAAATAAGCAAGAATTTGCCATGTTGTCATCCGAGCATTACTACCTGGATAATAAGATACAACTTCTTTTTTATCTCCCTTATTAATATTCTTTTCGCCTGATATAGAAACAGCTATAGGGTTAAACTTAATTTTAAACCCTGATATATTTGAATCTTCTTCCGAAAATTTTATATCTTGTAATTTTGCATACACATCATTAATCCAATGATTAAATTCATTTACTAATGTGTCTGCAAACTCTTTATTTAACCTTTTAATTTCTTTTTTGTTTTCATTAACCTTTTCTTCATAATTCTTAATTTCATTAATGTTAGCAATTTTAGATATTTCGGAAAAGTATTGTTCTATTACCCCTATTTTTTTTAGTATTTCCCCGTATTCAAACCTGTTTAAGCCAACACTGCATTCTTTAATTTGCTTATCGATTTTATATTTTTTTGCTTCTATTGCATCAATTGTTCTAGTAAAATCCTTTACCGACAATATATCATTTTCTTGAGCCTGCTTTTCTAGAATAGAATTAATTTCTTCAAGATATTTTGCATAACTACCATCATATTCTAAAATCTCCTTAAAAGCCCCCAATAACTTATTTGATCTTTCATTTCTTGATTTTAGTTTTTGAGACTGTTGTTCTAAACTCCTTTGATATTTTATTTCTTCAGCCAAAGCACAAGATATTCTCATTAATACAGCCAAATCACTATTTGATGTTTTTGAATTATCTTTATCTCTCAAGAAATTTTCTTTAAATTTAATAAAAGCCTTTTTATTTTCTTCTAGGCTTCCAGTTGAATCCAGTTGTAAATCAAGCATATTATTTTTTATTAAACTAATAAAATAATTGTATCTTGCAACTTGATCTGCATGCATTTTTATTTCTTGTTCAAAGTTTTCATTTTCCTTTTCTAATTCAGAAATCCTTTTAATATTTTTATAATTAAATATAAATGAAATTAATTTTCTAATACGTGTTTGATTATAATATGTATCAGTGCTTAAAAATAAATTAGAAATATTCCCCAAATCTTTTTCATTTAAAAAATTTAAAAATGAGAACGCTCTACATGTTAAATGTTCATCAGCATATTGGTAAAAATCTTCTAAATATCTATTATCTCCTCTATTTATAAAGTATGTTAGTTCTTTTTTATAAAGTTCACTTGACGTTTCAACAAACATACTGCCAGAAGATTTTTTATATGAATAAATATTGTCTACACTTCTCTTTAAGTATAAATAGTCATTATCGTGTATCAAACAAATTTCTATGGCCTGAACATTGTCTAGCCCCTCATATGCACCCAAATTAAAATCATCTTTAGCTAGAACAAAATCAATCGCTTTGACCATAGCAGTTTTACCAACATTATTTGTCCCATAAATATAATTTACCTTATCAAAAGAATAAATTGTTGGGGCAACATCACTATACGAATAAATAAGTTTAACATCATTAATTTTAAACATATTCAATTACCTCTTTTATAAAATCTTCATCGCTTATCTTTTGAATGTCACTCAATGCTCTTTTTATTAGTTGGGTTTTTAACAAACAATTATCGCCTTCATAGTTGGGGGTTTTTATCTGCTTAATCAACCCATTACTAATGTCAATCATATTTCCTTTTTCCAAACACTTAAAACAATCAAGTATATAAGTTAATTCTGTTCGTTTTCGTTCGAGCCCCAATTTTACACCCGATAGAATAAGATCAATTAAGCCATGTTTTCTTGATGTCCCCTCGTAAAAATCTTCTAGATTAATTAACGAAAGAGAAATAAATATGACTTTTATAATTGAATATTCGTTATATTCAAATATTAATTGACAAATTACTTCGTAATATTTCGCTCTTTTTTCTATTTCAGTCTTCATGAACATCTCCCCATTTAATTTTTATTTCATCGGGCACATCGTTATCTGTAAGATGGATATAACAGCCTCTACTGTAAAAATTAATACTAGAACTATTAGATTTAAAAAGAGCAGATTTTAGTTCCTTATTTGTGGTTTTAATAAAAATGGTTTTTGGTGATGCATGTTCACTCTCAAGTTCAAACATTACATCATTATAATTTGCAAATGCTAAGAACTCTAAATCATTTATTTCTTTTGTTTTCTCAATTGAATCAAAATGAGATTTAAAATCTTCATAAAAAACTTGCTCAGTTAAAAAATCTAAAATTTTAGAAGGATCACTGGTTATTAACTTTAACTGTTTTACAGAATCTCCATTTTTAGACAATAACTTATCTACCTTTTGATCGCTACTAGCCTTAAATTCAGTATATGATATATCATATTGATCAGCATTAATTCTACTTCTCACATCCTCAATTAAATTAAACAAATTTCGCCAAGTTAAAACAAACGGACGTCTTTCTAAAATTTTATCAGCTATTTCCGAGCGGATCAATCTTAAATAATCTTCAAATCGTTCTTGATTAAGAATTTCATTATCATCTGGAGAATAAAATGTTTTAAATAAAGAAAAAGATTCTTCTTTTACTTGATCTATGCTGTAATTTTCTATTACAAATTTTTCTATTATTTCTTTAAGATTGTCCTGTAAAGTTTTTGTAGCATTTTCAAATTTATTTTTAGCTTGCCTAATAATTGATTTACAGCTTGCTTTAGTCGTAAGCACGTCATTTATTAATTCGTCTAAAAAACTTTCTTCTTTATAGTTAATAACAAGGGGGTTTTCTAAAAAAAGAGTGAACTTTTTATTAGGATCAAAAACTAATAGCCAATTTACAAATACTCTTTTTAATGTCTCCTTATCCACATCTCCACTTTTAACTTGTATAAGAGTATTAGGTTGAGTATTGTCAATGATAGAAAATAATGGAAAATAGCTGTTACTAATTTCAACATCATCACAGCTTTCATATGTAACCTCATTGTAATGTCCCATTTTTAATGAAAAAAATGTGAAAACTAACTTTTGATACTCAAATCCGCTTTGTGCATATAATCCTGCTTTATTCATTATTTTCTTCCTTATAAAAGATTACTATTTATTAAATAAAAACCAATCTTGTACGCAAATTGTTGCATTTTGATTTTATTTTGTTCCGAACAATTTTTACCAAGATAGACCGCTTTAATCTTAGGAGAAAGCAAGTTCTCCTTTGCACCACCTATAATGCGCCATTCTTTTTGATAAGCCCATTTCGTGTTTTTAGTTAAAAATAGGCGAAGAAACTGTGACTTGTCTGCATCTATTTGTCCATTAGAAAACCCGAATATCATTTGTCCGATAAAATTATATACTATTTGTTCAAGAATGTTCGTGTTTCTATCATCTTGATAAACGACTGGAAAAATCGCCGAGTTAAATTCATAATCTGAAACGTCATATTCTATACAATAACCCGAATAATTATCAGTGTAGTTTTCCCACATGTAAGGATTGTCTTTTAATTCACTGAGAGAACAAATCCCCGTTTCATTTTTTGCATTATAGCCTATTGCAAACAACTTTTCTATCTGCTGTTTTATGTCCGGATCTTCCAATTTTTGCGGAATGCCTACTATCCAATTCACAAACGGTGCGATATCTGTATTTGGAACTAAATCCTGCAACTCAAAGGACGCATCAAGCAGATAATTCGGTCTTACCGTACCATCTCTATTTTGTATACCATGTAAAATTGCTTGCGCTCTTTCATAATTCTCAGACGTCGTGTATGGTCTTAATTGCTCGACAATTTGTTCGACACATTTTCTTTTTAATCCGCCACTTTTTATATCAAAAACATCTTGCAAGTCAAAGCTCACATCGCATTCGGTAGGATCATCAAGATTTTTAGCTGGGCAAAGATAAACATAGCCTTTTTCAAGCATATCGAAAGCAAATTTATCGAACGGTCTGTATTTAAACAAAGGCCTTGGCCCATGATATATAAAGCTTTCTTTTTGATTAAAAAAATCATTGAGATATTGTACTTTTTCTTCGTTTGTCATTTCATGTTTTATTTTGAAACAGTAAGAAAACCATCAATAAAGGCGTTTGGAAACGCAAATTGTTTTTCAACTTCTATCCCATTAATAATAAAAGAAACACGGAAATACTTTTTACCGCTATCCATCCAAATAATTTTACCATCTCCAAACTTTTTGTGGTTTACTTTAATACCTAAATCAACATTAGCAAGAATCTTTTCCCAATCAGGCCCTTCATCTTTTTTCTCTTCAACAATCTGGTGCGGTTTATTTATAATTTCTCTCTTAACTTGAATACTCTCTACTTTTGGAACAATTATATCAACAAAATCCGGGGCTTCCATCGATGCTTGTTGCCTAGCATAAAGAGCCTCATATTCTTCACGGCGAAGAACAGTATCCCAACCGCCGACATCTTCACATTCGTGCATATCAATGCCAGTATAGGATAAACTTGAGTTTTCATATTTACGGAAACCGAAAATACCTTGATTCATCTTTTCTGGATCAAAAAGACCAATTTCGTTAAGAATCTCAAAATCTTTCACATTTAACCCCGTAACCTTTTTGAAGAGCTCAGGTTCTATCTGTGTTATAACATCTTTAATTGTATATTCACGGAAATCCGTAAGATACATAAAAGCAGGAATACGTGCGGCAAGCTTTAATAGTTTTTCTTGCACTTGTTTACGGAGAGATTTTGCCTCTTTATCCGCTTCACTCATTTCTTTCTTTTCTTTATCGGTTATATCGTCACCCTTTTCTTTTTTAAGTTTTTTAACCTTTTCAGAACGATTTATAATGGTATCAATTTCTGCATTTAAAGCTCTGAATCCTTCAATATTCATAAGAGCCGCCATAGCATCAGGATTATCTCTTAACTTTTTAAGGGTGTCGTTATCAACATGAACAAGCAGTGCTGTCTGCCAACGTTTTGCAAGCAATGTAGCCGATGTTCCCGCGTAGGTTATGTCCAAAATATCCTGTGCATCAATTTGATTCATTGATGCACCATCAAAAGCCAAAACTGGAAGAAACTGAATAAACTCACTTACCTTTGATTCGGGACTTATATCATCAACTTTTAACCTGCAAGAATAATCTGCAATCTGATGTAAAGCTCTTTCTAATGCAAAGTCAAAAATATAGCACTCTTTTTTAATGATAACTCGATTTCCACAATCGTCAATTGTTTCCCATGGCGATTGCACGCGGAATGCAGCTTGGAAATATGATTCTGGAGACTTAAGGTTACGGAGCATAAAAATCCCTGTCCAAGGACGAACAGTTACACCCGTGGTAAGTTTACCACAAGTCAGTGTAATCGTTTTTGTTTTAAGCGGGTCACCCATTGCGTGCTGAACTGGATATAGTGCATCAAGCCCGATACCTGCTTTAGCCCCGGCACAAACTATGACCTTATAACTACCATAAGTGACACTATTCTGTTTTTGTGCAAGTAGATTGGCCATTGCATAACACGATGCGACATTAGGCAAGTACCAAAGCGTATGAGTTAAAACATTAAGTAGCGTTGTGTCAGAAAAAGGCATAGGCGGTTTTTCGCTACCAAGTTTTAAATCATCGGTTGTTGTAAACCTACCCCTTATAAGTTCCAACCATTTCTGAACATCGCTTTCATAAATAAAACGTGCTGTTTCCGGTTTGCCTTTTACTTGAGGTTCCGCTTTGAAAAACTCATTTATATCAAACTCATCAAACCCTTCCATAACGGCATTATGAACAATTTCGTCTGGTACTTTGTAGGTAAGCATTATCATTTTAGGAAGAGCGGCATAAGGATTATCCCCGTTACCTTTCCAGTTTTCTTTTGCAAATTGTTCATCCGAATAGGTCCAATTAAAAACCTGATCTTCTAAAAACTCGCCGCTATTTAACGCCCTGAAAGGCGTTCCCGACAAATAAAGATAATGTCCTGCAGTTATAGGAAGGAACGTTTCGTTAATGGCATTGCCCGCTTCCTCTCTCTGATATTTTTCAATGTCAAAATCGTTATCTTCTTCGTCAAATTTCTCAAAAAGATTTTTTGCATTTTCACGCCATGCGCCAAAATGATATTCGTCAAAAGCGACCAAATCCCAATTGGTTGTATGTATAAATTCGTTTTTTGCCTTTATCCCACCTGCTTCGTTTGTGCCAAGCATATCCTGAAAAGAACCAAAAACGACTATGGGCCGAGATTTATCACAAGTTTCAAATTGTTCGTCAAGTTTTTTTGCGTCAAACTTAGCTTCTTTATTAGAAACAAATTGCCATCCATCAAAATCAATATGGTGAGAAATGTCTTCTTGCCAAGCAGATTCAACGGCAGGCTTAAATGTAAGAATAAGGATTTTCTTAAACCCCATCTCTTTTGCAAGCTGATATGTGGCAAATGTCTTCCCAAAACGCATTTTTGCATTCCATAAAAACTTCGGCGGTCTATTTGGATCTTCTGATAAAGCCTTGCGAAAATATTTTGCTGTCATGTCCACAGCATAAGTCTGTTCCTCACGCATTGAAAAAGTCCATGTGCGCTGTCCCTCAAGACGAATGCCAGTAATCAGCTCATTAACAGCATCTTTAATATCTTCAACGGTACAATTAAACCATTCGTTTCTATCTATACCTTCGTTAAACTGTTTGATACGTTTACGACGTAAAATCCTATGCACATCTTTATCAGTAAAAGAAGTACCGTCTGAACGCATCGCAGATGATTTAAAAACAATTTTGTAGTTTGAAATACCAGCGGTATGAAGTTGCTCTTTAATACGCTGTTCTGTATCTTCACGTTCTGTGTAGCCAACTTTTATGTATCCGTTATGATCAGCAAGATCAGGCAATATATATCCGTAAATTGTTGAAACAATAAACGGACGATTATGCAGTATTTCTGATAAACTAATACCTGCCATTATTCATCTCCTTCACCAAACGATGCAATCATATTCTCAATGAAATCAATTTCTTCTTGATTTAAATTATACTTATTATATAATTCTTTGTCCGTCCATTTTTTGCTGAAATCTTGTAAAGGAACGAACGAATAAGTCGCCTGGGTCATATTCTTATTCTTTCTAGCACCGACTAATGCTCTAAAAAATTTCGTTTCCATATAGCTTTTAACGTTTTCAGCGATAGTTTCGTTCTTAAAAGGACCAACTCGTAAAAAAGTTTCGGTACAAGCCGTATTTGGCCCACAAATAACTGCTTTACCTATAATCCTGGCAGGTATAGGAAATCCTATTTGTCCCGCAGCACCATCAGCTTTGGAAATAAAAATTTTATATTTTGGCAATTCTTCTAATCCCCTACCTAATAATTTCAATCCGATATCCTTATAAACTCTTTTCGCTGCTTCAACTCCTAACATTTTACAAGTCTTGTCACCAGTTTTATCATCCTTATACTCTGCCCTAAAGGCATAAGGATTCCTAGTGCTAACTATTTCAGAAAAACTCTTTTCTCCAAATTGCTTAACCTTCCTTATGATTGAAATTATTTCATTATACCTTATAAACACATCAGCTCCATCTTCCAATAAAGGTCTTTCAGAAATAGCAGTGATGTTGTCTTTACTGTGTGAAAAAACCTTACACATCCCTGTCTGATCACGATTCCAAAGAAAATAACAAACACCACCTTCAATTGCCACACCAGGAAAGCAATCATTCGCATTGCAAAAATCATGTATTTCTCTTATTCTGTTATCATGCAACATTTCATCTCTAAATTCGTCAAGGCCTTTACCGCCTGAAAACCATCTAGAAGGTATTATCATAGTTATAAAGCGCGGATTAAGTTTTTTAGACTGTTGTATAAATTTATGATAAATAGGCATAGCACTTGAACCAGTGCCACCACCATCACTTAATTGGTAAGGCGGATTACCTATAATAACATCAAATTTCATATTAAAAATCTCCTCAAGGTTATTTGTGTGTATAAATTCGTATGCATAAGATTCTAATTCAGCCGATCTATCATATTCATCTCTGGATGCACCACAATAGATACATTTGCCTATTTTTTTACCATTTACATCATACATGAGTTTTTTCGTATCCCATGTATGCTGTATTTTTCTAAATCTAATATTGCCTTCAGGACTATCAAAAAGAGAAACCGAGTATCTACCGTCTGGTGATTTAGAACAATACACACTCCGTCTAGACAATAAACTTGTTAATTCCGTAATAGCTATTCCATATAGTTGCTTATGAAAAATGTGGTCAATACGTTCTTGTAAATTAGGTATTTGTTTTTCTAGACCAACAAGCAATCTTTTTGCGATTTCCCTTAAAAACACGCCTGTTTTACAAGCTGGATCAAGAAACTTAGTGTCCGGGCTTTCAAACAAGTCTTGCGGTAACATATTTAGCATCTTGTTCACAACTTCAGGTGGAGTAAAAACCTCATCGTTAGATAAATTTGCCAAACAAGATAAAACGTCTGGGGTATGTAGTGTTTTATTCTTATTTATCCTGTCAAAAAAAGATTCAGTCATTTTCTTGCACTCTCCTATATGGTAATTGCGGATACTCTTTTATCGGTTTAGCGATATATTCTCCTGTTACTGGATTTAAGGTCAAATATTTTGTAATATCTTCCTCGTTATCAAAGATTGATTTTTGTTTCTTATCTTGTGGTTTTTCTCCAACCTTCAATAGAACATCAAGTCTGAAATCTCGTCTTTTAAGGCTTGTGCCTCCTATAACGCTCCATTCTGGGAAAATTATCGGCTTGTCCGTATCTTGCTGATTTTCATCAACGCGCATAAGTGTGAGTGCATTACCACAAAGGATATTTTTGCTGAGAATATATTTAACCGCTTCACGGGTTTGTTCGTTACAATCCTTTTTGCAAACGTTTTTATATTCTTTATCCCAAATAGCGAATAACCTTTTACGGCATTCAATCACGTTATCCATTAAAAGCTCAACCCCGTATATGCTTGAAACAGCAAACACAGAGAATCTTTCAAAATCATAACTACTGCGCCTATAATTCTTTTTTATATTTGCAAGTTTACGTGATAGAATTTCCGCTAAAAAGTTCCCGTCTCCACATGCGGGTTCTAAAAAACGCTTGCTGTAATCTTCGCACATGTTACTTACAAGGTCGCACATTGCCTTTACTTCTCTTTCGGCAGTAAAAACCTCACCGTGTTCGGCAACGCGCTCTTTTGATTTAACTTGTTTTGTCATCTATACCTCAATCAAATCTATTGTATTTTAGCATATAAATATGTCAATATTTGTCATATAAAAATTATTCTTTATTTTTTTCCGTTGCATCCATTATATCTCCTACATTGCACTCTAAAACATCACAAATACGGAAGATTACATCCATGGATACTATTTCATTATTACTTATTTTAGCAAGAGTAGATGTGGATATACCCGTTTTAAGACGTAAATCAGTTTTATTCATTCCTTTATCAATCAGTAATTTCCACAACTTATTATAATTCGCTACCATATCAAACACATCTGTAAAAGAGATCCCATATATTTTATTATTTTTATTAAAAAAACACAATATTATTTGACTTATCAAATAAAAAATTTAGTAAACAAGAAATACTGCCCTGTTTTTCAATCAACATGCCATTTATCAATCATAGGTATTGACAGTAACTGTGTTTTTTTACTATATATTTCTTTTAATTCTTTATTTTTATTCCTTAAAACATTTATTATTGTTTTATATTTTTTGCTATTTTCAACTCCGCGATGACAAGCAAAAACGGTATGCATTCTTTCGACAATTATCCCTAAACACATATCAATACCAATAAAAATATTATTTGTGTCCTTAAATGCTCCTGAATTTGCAAACCACATATAACCATTTGCATGCGAAAGCATCTGACTTTCCATGTAGTCCAAATACATAGCTCGTCCTATGGAAATCCCTTCTTTAGCATCAGTCTCAAATGGTTTTATGAACTCTAAAACAACTTGCGTTAATGATGGCACTTGTCCATTTTCATCAATAAGGTAACCTAATGCATTTATAAAATTTTTACCAAAAATATCTTTATTACAAGGGTTTTTATATATTTTGCAATAAATTTGATATGCTTGATCTAAATCAAATTCTTGTTTAAGATTACGTTGCGTCTGTATTATCTGATGAACATCTAACAACTTATATCTTAAATCTTCTCCAAAGTTCTTAAAATAAACATGAGAAAATGTAGCAAATAACTCTAATAGTATTTTCCATTTGCATTTTATCTGTTCCGTTAATCCTAACTGCTTCTCTATTGCAAGATTAGGCAATAAACATCCAATTGTTCTAAAAGTATTTGAAACATAGTTATTTTGAAAATGTTGTTCAAACACATCCGCTATCGCGTTTAATAAGGCTTGTTCTCGTCTCATTAATTCAAAAAATAAATCAGAAAAAGGTCCTCTTGTTGTAACAATATCCATGCTTAACTTTGATTCAGATTTACCCAAACGCCCATATTCTTTCTCTATCAAATTAAAAATCGGCATAACTATTGTAAAAAAATCATTTTTATATGAATCATTCAAAGAAGGATGAATCATTGAGCTACACAAGCCGTATAGACTTCCGACACTTTCTCCTAATGTTTCTGCTATGATTTTTCTATAATTTGTTTTAGGAATACATAAAAAAGGAATTTTGGAGTTTATTATTGTGTTAATCTGACTTTGTGTAAAATCATCTTTTAATTTCTTATTATAAAATTCGCATGCGTCTTCCCAGTCTCTTCGCAATTTTTCTGGTAACAGTATTTTATCTGCTATATCTTCAAATTCCTTATAATACTTATACTCAATTAAAAAAACTTGTCTTTGTAGTAATTCTTCTTTAACAGAGTTAATTACTCCTTTTTTGCAAAGTTCTTTTAATGCAAAGCCCTCTAAAATACATCTGGAACTTAAAAAAATTGATGTATTATGTAAATCTTCCAAGTACAAGTCTTTAAGATAAGCCAACGCATGTGAGCTAATATAAAAGTCGAAAATATCCAAACATGAATATTTTTCTCCTTCTGCAAGCAGTTTCTCCGAACGTTGTAAAAGTATATCATTTAAACAATAGAGTTTGCCATACAAATCATCTATTTGTTTTTTTACTTCTGTTATACTATCTTGGCTCACGCCTTTTCTCCCCATTATGATTTAACTTATAATCTGCTGATATAATTATCTAAGTTGGAAATAAACCATTTTAACTGCAACTTTTGTATTTTATCAATCGTTGTACTTTGGTTTAATAACATTTCTATCCTTTGTTTTAAATCAATTAAAGATTCCTTATCATCAGCAAAAAAATCACCTATATTGGAAAAAGAATAAACCGTATTAAAAATTGATCTAACTTCATAAATCTGCTTTGCCGAACAATTTTCAAGCATATTTACAAGGTTATAATTGTTAAGTTCTTTAGCAAATACTCTTTCATTTACAAATCTATCTTTATTTTTTTGAATAAAACTTTTAAATTCTGGCAACGTGTCTACTTTGTAGTCAAAATTAAAAGTTGTTTTATTTTTATGAGATATATTTGTCATTTCTTGTATAAAGGAATTAAACTCATCTATTTGTTCTTGTGTCTCAAGTTGGATACCATAATTGTATCCTAAATCTTCATTTATATCAGATTTTTTTAATGATAGATTATCAATCATTATTTTCTTACATTCCTGATATAAATCATTACAATCAAGCGCATACCTAATTGCAACTAAATAATTTGCAAGCGTTTTATAGTCTGAAAATTGTATATCATTATTTTGTAACTTTATTTTTATATTGTTTAACGCCGATATTACTTCGCTTTCCTTTTTATAATAAAAATTGAAAATTGTTTTTAATTGTACATCTACATTTAATTTCTTTTTTTCTTCATCTTTCTGAATAATATATAAACTATTTGCTTGTTTTAATTTGTTTTCATCAAAAAATTGTTTACATATATAATCATAGCAAAATTTAGGTAAAGGATAAGTAAACGTTCCCAAAAAATTTGAAAATTCGCCTTCTTGTTCTTCCCACTTGATATTATCATTTTTACTTTTTCTAAAGGAAAAAATAACTATTGACAAGAACAAATACTTTAAGAAATTAACATCATATTCGTTATTTACATATCTAAATATTTCTGCAGTTTTTTGACAAGCATAAATAAAGGCTCTTAAATTATGTGATGATATACCTTTTAGGTTCATCACATTTGTTTCTATTTCATTTGTTATCCATGATTCCCCATTGCTATCTTTTTCTTCTAAAAACTTATTGAAATACTTATTGTCAAAAGATTCCATTATTTTTTGTAAGGCTTGTTTCGTTTGACAATAAAATGGAATGGTATCTGAGACCGTTTTTTCTTTAATCTTTAAGTATTCTTTACTTTTTTCAGTTAATGGTTTCTCTTTTTTTGCCTTTTCTGCAATAGCATCTATTGATTTATCAATCGGTGTTTCTTCTTTATGTTTTATATCTTCATGTTTTATAATTTCTTTTTCGTTTGCCACTAAGAGCACTTTAACTCCGTCTTGTTCACATAAATTATTCACAAAGCCCATTATTGATACAATATCAATACTAGACCGCTCTAAATCTTCTAATACGAGCAGTTTATTACTTAAGTTAATGGAAGAATATAACTTCTGCAAATCCTTTTTATTTATAGACAAGTCTATACCAAAATGTCCAGCAATATTTTTAGCTATTGATTTGGCAATAATTTTACCTATATTGCCCTTTTCAATTTTAGCATTTAGAAATTTCGCCCTCGCTTCAATATAAATATTTTTGCTTAATTCAGATAACTCTGTTAAACCATATAATGAAACCACCACGCAATCAATGTCGTTATAATCAATCAAAAATGGTGACAGTTCATTCTTAACATAATAACTTTTTCCTGCGCCCCACTCTGCCGTAAGCATAATTGCACGGTTTGTTTTATCATCTATAACATAATTTTTAATATAATCATTTAACTCTTTTGTATTCATATGATCTTATCTGTAATAATTTTTACTTGTTTTCGACTTAATTTTATGCGAACTTATACAATCTAAAACTTTATATTGACTTTACAAATGCATTGCCTTATCAAAATTTTATTGTTTTCGGCGGTTCGGTGAATGATGAAAGCGTGGCGGTGGCGTTTTTGAAATAGAACACTTCCGTGTTGCCATCGTCTTCGTTATACATAGAGCGCAGTTCGGGATAATTATCCAGCATATGCTTTTTCGCTTCTCGTCTATCGTCGGAAACGAGTTTGCCCGAAAGCCTTAACCACTTACCATCCATAAACGCACAAATCTCGACATTCGGGTTAACGTGAATCTGCTTGCTCGTCGGCTTAACTTTGCCCGTTTGGATATAGAGTTTGTCTTCAAAAATATCTACCGTACCGAATGGCCTGACTTTCGGTTTATCGCCGTCAACCGTCGCCAAATAATAAGTTCCGCATTTTTTCAAAAAATCATATACTTCTTGCATCCTAGTTCTCCTTAGTGACATCAATTATATCTTCAAACCCGCAGTCCAACACTTTACATATCCTTAGCATTACATCCATAGAAACAGTTTCATTTTTACCAAGTTTTGCTAAAGTGGTAGAAGACATCTCCGCCGCCTTTTGCAACTGAGTTCTTGTCATGCCTTTGTCGATTAAAAGTTTCCATAATTTATTATAACTTATAGCCATATTTACACCTCTTTCAGGTTATTATATTAAGTTTATCACATTTTATCTTAAAACACAAGTATATTATGTGATTTGATAAAGAACAACTTTAAGGAAATAAAGGTGCTTTCCACATAAATAAAATCGGTAGCTTATCCAAATAAACTACCGAATTAAACAATTTTTTACAAAAAAAACTCTCTTACTGTTATTCAAATTCAACTTCATGTGACAAGAAAATATCATCGTTTAAAAATTCGATTATAGTCATATCAAACCCACGAGCCAACATATATATTGTACTCAATGTTACTGTTTTGTTTCTGCCATTTAGTATACATGCCATGCTTCCATGTAATATACCCGATTTTTGCTCTAACCTATACTGTGTCATATCTTTTTCAATAAGTAATTCTCTTATCCTTTTAGCAGCCGCTTCGCTAACATTCATATCTTCACCTCTTATGTAGATTTAACTACATAATCAGTTTATCAATATAATGTGCAAAATATGGGTAGGTATACCTTCATATTTGTTTGCTTGTTAGTTATTAATAGATTATAATGTTATGTAGGTATAACTACTTATAGGTGTATTATGATTATAACTTTTTGTGGACATGGAAATATAAATATCGACCAAAGCGTCGCCGACGAAATTAAAGAGTTCCTTATTGAAAAAATTAAGCAATACCCTAATGCGAAATTTTACCTTGGCGGGTATGGTGATTTTGATAGTCTTGCTTTTTCCATATTGAGAAAACTTAAAAAAGACTTTCCGAATATTGAATTGATTTTTATTTCTCCGTATCTAGATTCGTCTTACAGTAAATTGCAAATAGCAAATGAAATATATGATTGCACGCTTTATCCCCCACTAGAAACTGTGCCGAAAAAATATGCAATATTAAAACGAAACGAGTGGATGGTTGAAAACTGCGACCTGTTAGTGGCTTACGTAAAGTATTCCTGGGGTGGTGCTAGGAAAACTTTAGATTATGCGATTCGTAAAAAGAAACCGTATATAAACTTTGCTGAATAAGAAAAACGGCTGAGATAATCTCAACCGCGTTCTTATTCGTCTAAATTTAGTATGTTTATTTTTCTTTTCTTAAGCAAATATATGTAAACGCCAAGCGATACAATACCGTCAAAAGCATTGCCGATGCCGAACATCAAGGCTATACCTATAAGCGAAGGCGTCCACACACCTGTTACGTATAGTATAAAGCAAATTCCGTAATAGACCGTATTCGTTACTATTGACTCAAACAGCATATAACTTGTTTTACCTATACCGTAGAAAATTGCGTCGAATACGTTTTGAAAAGCAAATATCACGTAAAACCCGAGTAAAACCATAACCAGTTCAAAGAGTTTATCTACGTCGTTAAATTGTAAAACATTTGCCATAAACGGCTTCCATAACGGAATCGTTATACACCATAATAAACACACTATTGCCGTAATTCCGAAATATCCAAGCGACTTGTTCTGTATTGCTTTCTCATCTTCGGCACAATCCTTTTTAATGAGTTCGCCGAGTTGTAATATGGGCAGTAATAACCAACCCCAGATAAAGTTGTTTGCAACCCAGTACGTTCCCTGTTCGCCTACAACGTTGACCATACGGCAAATCATAAGCATATAGGCAATATTCCGAACGAAAGACTCTAACCCCGATATTCCGCCTATTTTAGCAAACTCTTTCATCCACGAGAAATCGAGTTTGCTTTTTGCAAATATTTTAATGTTTTCTTTATTTACTAAAATCAAAGAAATAACAAACAACACTACGTTTACGATAATGTTTGTTGTCCCTATTCCGTCCACGCCGAGTTTTGCCGACACGCTTAAATTTGAAACTAAAAACGTATCAAGTACAACGCACATAACAAGTTTTAACGCGGTTAAACAGTATAAGTGCTTTTGTTTGCCTATTTGCACCAAAACAACGAGTAAAAAACTTGAAAGTATGCCAACTAAACTTGCAACCGTTTCAATTCTTATGTAAGTTGCCGACTGCCCGATAATATCAGGACTTGTCGCCATTAAAGACAATAACGGTTCGGCAAAAATAAAGATTATGAGCGACAAAACAAAGTAGATCGCAAATGAAACTATCAAACCCGTTTTTACTCTATTTGTCAATTTTGCTTTATCGCTTATCACTTTACCCATAAAGAAGTAAAGCGGTAAAATAATGCCTTCCTGTATTATTTCGTAAAACAAATTTACCCACGATAACTGTCCTGCTATCGAAAACGAATATTCGCTCGGGAAACTACCCAAAAAGAAAACTCTGACCGTTGTATAAATCGTCGGGACAAGTCCTAAAACGATAAGGGCGAAGAATAATTTATAATCGATTTTCTTTAACGATTTTATAAGTTTCATATTTTACTATTTTATATCCCTATATTTTTCGTTAATTGTTATATAACTACCTTGACCTTCGCTTTTATGTATTGTTGCAATTCCAGCTTTTTCCAATACACCTGAAAAATATGTCGAGCGACTTAAAACGGTTTCTCCATATTGTTGCCCCAAGCAAACAAGTGGCACTAACCCATCTATCTGGTTTTCATTTAACTTGTCTCCAAGCCTTTCCCCACTCCTTGCTAAAACATCTCCCCTGTAAATCTTTCCACCATTATTATTTGCTTGTTTCACAATAATACAAAACTCTTCCCACTTTAAAACGTTTATTTGGGGCAATTTGTTTGTTTTAACGCCGTCACCATCTTCAGAAAGCCAAATATATGTCGGAACTTTTAATTGTTTTAAACTACTTATCTCTATTTTTTCATCACCATTTGGGAACAACTGCACTATAGCATTTTTTATAATATCATTTTGACTGTTTATCATTTTATTACTCCTTTAATATATATTTTTTTCAAAAATGACTTTCTTTTCGGCTATATTCGTCCTCGCTCTATAATCAACTTTAAGCCAAGCGGAAGAATATGAGTGCGTCTCTGTGTTCGCCCAAAAAGATTGCGGATAATTATAAGCGGTTGACGGTAAGGTAAAACCAAGTATATTTTCAATTTCTTTATATGTTAACTCTACTTTTTTTTCACCATTCCTAAAAAGATACTCCGCTAATGGCTTATACTTGTTTCCTATCTCTCTATTCGGGAAAACCCTTTCCACCACAGAGTCGCCGCTTATTTGACTTTCTAAAAACTCTACTTTTCTTTCTAGAACTTGTATTCTATTCATAAGTTCTAAAACAATATTGTTTAATTCCATGACCTTCTCCTTACTTTTTTATTGACCTAATAATAACACAACGAAAACACCCTGTCAAGTATTTTTTACAAGAAATTACAATTTTTTAATATTTTTTACATTGTATTTATTTTTACAAAAAAACAAGTGTCACCTTTTTTGTTGTAAAAATATAGGTTCAAATCCCACCCCAGCCTAGTTTTTGTCTAACTGGATTAAAGTGTGTTAGAAGTGATTTTTTAAAATTAAAAAAGACCTGTGAAAACCACAGGTCATCAAAAATGCGATTTCTTTTTTTAAACAATTAAAACAACTTTTTGCCCACATACTTTATATCCATGTGTATCTATATACCCAGTTCGCTAGTTGTCTGATTGTATTAAACTACATTTAAATTTATTCTCCATCTGAAGAATTTATGCGACGACGACGAACAGGAAGTCTCCTTCCAATTAGGTGTCGAAACCTGTCATTCCAAGTAGGAATCCTGTAAGTTAATCTGTCTGCTAAAATACTATACTCTTCCATCAACTGTTCTGGATTTTCGCTTCTAGACAACGACATTCTCATATAATCATATATAGTGTCCATAATTTCGTCAATCCTTCTTTGCGCTTCTTCAAATGTAATATAATTATTCCTTCTTGAATCATTTAATAAAACGTTTTGATTTCGTACTAATTGCAGTATTTCGTCGATAGAGTCTCTTATCTCATCTTTCTTAGTCAACTTTTCTTTACTACTTTTAGCCAGTTCTGATTTTGTGTTTTCAATCATATCTTGAAATTGCGGCCAAAAAGCATTAAATGTCGTTTCTAATTTTTTTTCTTCAAGCGGTCTATCTTGTGCATTATTAATAGATTTAAGTAACTTTAATATGTCGTCACGATCTAGTTTAGTTGCTTGAAAAGAGTTTAATGGCCCTTTTATTTCTGCAAAATTTATATTTATAGCAAGTGTTGCAACCTTTGAGTCCAACATTTTAGCCAATGCCCCTGCTTCAAAATGAATCCAAGGCGCATTAATGTTCTCAGAAGTTAAACAAACTATTCCAAAACTTGCGTCCTGTAATTCTGTTGACAGCCTGTCGTGCCAATGTTCTCCCTTTTCTATATCGTCTTCAGAATAAAATACTTCTGTGGATTGTAGGCACTGTTCAATCCATTCTTTCAGAAATTTAGCATAATTTTTACTCGTTTCTCCAGACCAACTAACAAAAATTTTCATCTTGTGTCACCTTCTTTTATTAAATATTATACTCTTAGACGAGAATCAAAGTCAAGCCAAATTTAATTTTTAACAAAACACTTGTTTATAAAATTTTCAACAAATAACTTACAGGTTCAAATCCCACCACAGCCTAGTTTTTGTCTAACTGGATTAAAGTCTGTTAGAAAGTACTTTTTGGTTTTTTTAAAAAACTCTTAAAAACTAAAAGTGTCAAAAAACGCGTATTTTTACCCCAAAACAATAGAAAATGGACGAAAAACCAAAAGACTTTTCGTCCAACTGATTTGCGTGTATTTGACTAAATCTATTCTTTAATTATAGAAAGGGCAGCGTGTTTAACCATATCTATCCTTTATTGTGTATATCACATTTATAACAAAATCTATTTAAGCGGCTTAAATAGATTACTCATACTATCATTATTTTAATTCTATTATCTCATTATATAAAACTGTTTTTCTATCTGTTAAATCGCCATCCAAATGGTAATGTCCAAAATACCAGTGTTTATATTCAACCTTTTTCTCAAATTCTGAAAGGATCGCATTTTCGGGATATTTATCCGTCTGAAACGTTCTACCAACGAGCGGTGGATAGTATAATGCTCTTTCGTCGCAAGAGTGCGTAATAATATAATCAACCTTAAAATTTACTTTTTGTAAATTACCCTGTGCTTCTCGCATATCTTTATCTGAAGGCACTTCTTCTTGCCACCAACTTATATTTTCCGTCCGATAAATCTTATCTATGCTTGTTGCTCCGCCAAACGTAAAGAAGGTTTTACCTTCGATTTCATAAACCTGTCCCCGCATCAGGTGAATAATATTATTTCTGATTCTATGAATTTTACCGCCGTTCCAAATTTCAATCGGAAAAGAGTTTAATAAATCAAAATTTTCGTGATTGCCGTCAACAAAAAGCACCGTAAAAGGTAAACTCTCATACGGCTTTAAATCATCTTCAAGTGTCTTCTCGCTCCAAACAGCACCGAAATCTCCTGTTATAATTACATAATCATCTTTTCCGGCAATATTTATCTCATTTGCAAAAAATCTTAATTTTGCAAAATCATGTTGTCCGTGCGTATCCCCTGTAACAAATATCATTGTTTTCCCGTCCTTTTAGATAAATATTTTTTATCTTAGTCATAATAATTTTTTCTTGTAAAACAATATCAGTTCATTATCTTCAATCATACTGGTTATAAACTCTGTATAACCCCAATGTAGATATATTGCTAAATTGCGACTTTCTTTTGCTTCACACCCTATTGTTAAATAAGAAACTCCCTTATTTTTAGCAAATGATTCCGCCATTTTTACAAGCTTTGATATATGTCCTTGTCCTTCATGTTTCTTATCAATTCTAAAAGCGTTCAAATTTGCTATATCTGTGCCGTTACATAGCATTGATTTGCCATTTACCGCAGAACATTCAGGCGAGAACAATACTGTAATTTGCCCTACAGGTTCGTTATTGTCCAACACAACAAAAGTCGTTGCTTTACCGCTTTGATTATATTCTAAATACTGTTGTTTCCAGCGAATCCATTGTGCTTCGCCATTGTTGTTAGAAATATCTTTGTTCCAAATGGTTTCAAGATCTTCTTTTGTGGCAATTCTATATTCAATCATATTATCTTATTGATCCAATTTGCTATATTATCTGATTTGAAGAAACCTGATTTCCCTTTATAATAACATAATTCAGGCGATTTATTGTCTATTGAATTGTCAAAAACAAGTACTTCGTCAGCAAAAGCAAAAAGCGGTTTTGCGTTCTCTATGCTCTTATAATATCGTGATATTATTTTGTCTTGCGGAACACCGTGTCCGCCTTGACTAACTCTTTTTGCAACTCTTTTTATATTTATTTCGGGAGAATCTGTTGCAATAAAAATAACCATCATTTTATAACCGCTTTCTTTAGAGCGCTTGTAAAAATCAAAATTCTTATCCGAAGAATTTACCGTTTCCATAATAAAATTGCGGTTTTCTTTTAATGCGTTTTCTTTTCTAATTATTTCAATTTCAAAGGCTTTCAGATATTTTTCTTTTTCATCCTGTATATCGAAAAACAAATTACGAGCATAAATATCCGAGTTTACATATTCATAATCAAATAAATTAAAGTATTCTATATATTGCTTAATAAGTGTGCTTTTACCGCTACCGTTAGGACCTGCTATAACTATAAGATTCTTCTCTGCCGCTTTATTTTTATTTGAATCCGCATATTTTGAGAGCGCATTAAAATCGGTAGAAAAATCTATCACTTTTATACTGTCTATAAAATCTTTTATCGTCTTAGGTAATCCATTCACAAGCATCTTATTTTTCCAAATTTATTGCTTTTATTTTATTATAGCAGACTTCGGCAACCTTTTTGTGTCCTTCTTCATTAAGATGCACCCCATCGTCACCGAAACAAATTATCGGCATATGCATATATATTTCGGGATACTCTAATCGCATACTCGCTTCAAAGTGCATAAAACGACTTTCCGAATTATCAAACATCTTGTCGTCGCTGCCGACGAAAAGCCCTTCCCCGATTATGAAAAACTTTTTTGGTTCTCCGCTTACTTTTGAACGGTAGTTTTTAAGAGCGTCTATATATTTTTTATAATACCCGAATATATCTTCTGCCGAGTTGTTAAAACAACGCTTAAAGTCGTTCACACCAAGCATTAAGATAAACACGTCAAACTCGTCATGCGTATCCATACAAGGCTTTAACGATAAAAATCCGTTTTTCTCTCGTTCTTCTTCTATATCTATTTTTCCCGAACAAAGAGTGCGTGAACACAAGCCTTCTTCAATCACCTCATAATTGTCACCAAGTTTTTTCTGTAATAACTTAGTCCAACGGGTTTCCTCGTCATATCTTTGATGATTGCTATTCGGAATATACCCCCAAACGTTGGAATCTCCATAGCATAATATACGAATTTTTCTAATCATTTTTGTAAATCGTTATTATTAACAAAACGCTCTTAACTGTTCTAATGTATCAATGAATTCTTTTTCAGTTAAAATGGTCTTTCTTTTGTCGTGTTTTCCTATTGAATGAATAAGTGTTTTAGTTCCGGTTTTATTTAATGCTATCGCAAACGTATCATCCTGTATATGCATTTGAATATAAAAATTGTAAATCAAAAACATATAACTATCTTCAAGGCGTTTCCATTTTTTACCTTTCCAATATACATTACCTGTTATTTTCCAAAGAAATTTTTTACTGCCTTTCTTCTTTGCCGTTTTAGCATCGAGCGCGCATATCTTTATTTGCTTTTTAGGGTTTTTGAATTTTAAAGACTGTAGAAAACTTTCCGCACTAGCAATTTTGATACCATCATAAACAAAATTATCCCGCGGATAAAAGTTCGATAAAACATTCGCGGGATATTCGCCTTTACTATAAATATCTATAATCTCTTCCATATCGTTAAAACCAAGTTATTTTCTGATAATCTATATTGTTGGCTTTGCAAAAATCGTTAAATTTGCTGTCGCTGAAATTTTTTGTAAATGCCGCAATTACCATTTCTTCAAGTGTTCCGTTATATAGTTTACCTAATTCACTACGAAACTTATCTGAATTCTCTTTGTCAAATTTATAGGTACACTCGTAATCGTGTCCGCCGAACTCTTCCACACCAAAATCACAGAAAAACAGCTCTATTGTCCCGTCTTCTTTTTCCGTAACCATAATTCCGCTAGTATCTAACATCTTTATTTCTCCTTATTCTCTATCAATAGAATAACATACTTTATCTTCTCTTTTACCTGTGTTCTTGTCAATAAGATAGCCTTTAAGAACGGCATCAAATTTCATTCCTGTTTTCTGCATAACCCTGCCGGATGCAGGATTTGTAGAAATGTGATCGGCAAAAATCTTATCTACGCAAACCTTATCAAACATAAAAGATATGAATGCTTTTAACGCTTCCGTGCCGTATCCTTTGCCCCAAAAATCATCTCCATAGCAATAACCCACTTCAACGGCATTATCCATTAAAAATATTTCTATGGCTTCAATTTCGCCGATAGGCTCGCCCGAACTTTTAAGCGTTACTACCCAATCATAACAATATGGAACGTTGCCATATCTATTGACTTTATAATTGACGTATTTTTCTGTATCGGCAAGAGTTTTATGAACGTTCCACCTTGTATAGCGACTAACTTTTGGTCTGCTTGTCCAATTTTGAAACATTTTATTCGCATCGTCTTTTTCAATTCGCCTTAATATCAGGCGTTCGGTTTCTATTTTTATTGTTCCTATATCAATCATAATTCTATCAAATATCCCCTTAACAAAAATTAATTATAATAACCCTTTAATCTTTCATCGCTTTCATAAGCGTTAACATATCGGAAGTCTTGCCGTCCCTTAATTCTTTTTTTATAGTTTTTATCGCTTCGTCAAGCCGAGAATTCTCTCCATTGGCTTCTGATTGTTCTTCTGTTACGACAACATTGTGAATACTTTCTTCTGCAAATTCTTCAGTGAGTATTACGCATACGGTATCTTCGCTTATGTTTTTAATTTTCACACTATCTTTACAAGCAAGTCTCATCCTAATATCATCTGCATATATAGTAACCTTTTCAACTTTAATTTTCTCTTTTATCCTAAACACAAAATTAGCTTGACCGTCTTTTTTTTCACAAGACAGATATTCAAGTGTAAGTTTAAATGGCTTTAATGCGTTTATAATTATATTAATTGTTTTTTCTTTTATCATTTAAGATTTTCTCCGCAAAATTCTTATTCATACAAACAATCTAATGCTCGTTTATAAATTTCTTCTTTATAAAAATGCTTCTCGTCTATTCGTGTAAAATCTAAATTATGTTTTAAATCGGCAATCTTTATCTTCGTTGCAATACTATTTGTTTTAATTATTTTTATATAGTCCATATAAGGAGTATCTTTTTCGTGAGTTAATAACTTTAACGCATTTATTATGTTATCGTTAAATCCTACTTGTTTTATATAATCAAACGAATACTTATCTGGGTGATCTTCTATCACATCGTGCAGTAGTGCTACACACACTGAATCTTCATCTTCCATTTGAAAAGCAAGATATAACGGGTGCATAATATATGGGTATCCGCCTTTATCCATGTCATTCTTATGTGCATCAAATGCTATTTGACTTGCTTTTTTTATTATTTCTGAATATAACATAAAGCTCTCCAATACACATTTAAATACGCCCAAAAACATATAGGGCGTATCTCTTTTAACGTTTATTAGGTATTATTCAAGTATCACATTTCCTGAAACAATTAACACTTTTAATCCATTCAAAAAATTTTATGTTTTCTTTTTCATGAACAGGTAACAGCGTTCCGCTTATTTTTATTATATCTATGTATTCATAAATGTCTAATATCGCTTTTTTAGTTAATGTATTATTGAATACAAAATCATAAAAACTTAATAGTTTTATAAAATATTTTTTTTGATATTCAATATTGTTTAATATTATCAAATCTGCCCGATCAATTACATAATCATGTTTACATAATGACATTTCGTGTTCTAAATTAGTCCAAAAATGATGTTGTAATACACATATTTTATTGTTGGCAGCATTTATACTAAAGACAAAAGTAAAGAAACATTTTTCCCCATTATGCTGAATAATAGTAGGTAAAGACATAAGTTGATTATCTTCTAATAAATAACAACTAGTTTTCTTTATTGTTTCTTGCCAATTATTAAAATCTAATAAATTATTTTCCATCTTTACCTCTTATAGCAAATTGTGTAATATTAATGCCCCTTTCAAAGTTAGACATTTTTGCATAATCGTCACACGAAATTATTCGTTTCATATCTCCTGAACCCGTATCGCAAGCCACAAAACCCAATAATTTTCCTGTACTTGCTTCTCTAATTGTCCCATATAAAACTACAGCATGTCCAATACCTAATTCACTTTCTCTGTTCCAAAGTATTCCTGAATCTACCGAAACAATAATTCCAAAACCATGTTCTATATAGTAGGCAATTTGTTCTTGTCCTAATTGTTCAATTTTAGATTTAATATCAAATCTCCCTAACAATTCGGCTCTGTTATATACAGAAGTAGCACCATTAGCTCGCATTGAATGCTCCATTATATGGCATAAACCTTCGCTTATTGCCACTCTTGCAACATCATTTTCAGTAACCTGTTTGCCTGCTAAAATTAATATTTGTGTCACACATGCTATTCCGCAATCGTTTTGCATCCCAAAAACGTTATTCCCCTGCTTGCCTGTAAACGCTTTCTCAATGTCATTTTCCGTTCCGAAAACATAACACGTTTTATTAAAATATTTTTTTAGTGAACCAGCAATACATCCATCATCTTCTTCTTGAATCTCTTCTAAAAGATAATCGTCAAGTCCCTCGTTCTGATTAATTAAATTTAATAAATATAAGGTTTGGACATGTTTTTGTAATGTTTTGCTTAACTTTCCTGTTTTAAAATCATATTCTTTCTTCAAATAGTTATAATAAGCAAATATATCATATTTAACGTTTTCTGTAAGTTTAATAATCTTCTTAACTTTAGAAATATTATCTCCAAGAAAACAATCTTCATTTTTTTTTAGATTATAAACAATGGTATTAAGACTATCACATGTTTTATTCCTTAATAATTTAAGATTTTCTAATGATAGTCTTTCTTCATTAACAAATTGTTTTATAATTTTATTTATATTGTTTATTGTATCTTGCATGTATTATTTTTAAAATTACATTCTAAAACTATGAGCTTCTTTATCATTAAAAATATACTCCAAATCAAGTATTGCCTCTGACAACATTTTCTCTGCTGTATATTTAAATAAACTACTAACTTTAGCAAAATGATATTTTAGTTCTTTTAAATAGTCTTCCTTTCTTTTTTGCAAATTAACCGTGTTACCATTTTTCTTTAATCTTGCAATCTGTTCAAGTTCAAGAGAAATGTTTTCTAAAGCTATATATTCTTTATCTGGAAATAACATAGCCTCTTTTTCAATTTCTGTTTTATTAATATTAGTTATCTTTTCTCGTGAAACACACATGTTTGCAATATTATTAAAGCCGCTCTCTTCATTTTCATTAAAGTATTTGTCATATTGATTATGCAAATATTTCCTATATGCTTCACTAAATTTTGATTGCTTATCTGCAGTTACATTTTTAATAAAAACTTTAATTATAGCATTATATACTTCTTCTATACGATCAAATCTCTCCATGAACTTCCTCCTCCATTTCTATTATTTACCGCCATAATATATCTATTAATTATATAATCTCTATTCGCGCGTCCCATCTCTCTTTCATAAGATGTCCCGGAAAGGCTACTTTCAAACGCATCTGATAATGCAACCCAATGCCCAAACCCAAGAGTTCTATCCACTTCATGTTCAAGAATTTCAGGCTGATTTTGAAAATATGCCTGATAAATCATATCATTACCCATTGCATTTCCCAACACTGCCATAGCGTCTCTATTATTTGAATAGGCTGAGTAGTCTGCACCATAATCACTTCCAAGAGTTCTTTGTGTTAACAATTCAGTAATAGCCTCATTAACTTGGCGATTTCTTTCATTACCATTTGAATCAGTAGTAATAACACCCATTCGTCCATTATTATACGATAATTGATGCAAGTTTTCATGTACGGTCGTCTGCAGCTCGTGACCTGTCCCAACCACAATACGCGACCTATGCCCATCATTATATCCCAAAACATCACTATCTTCACCTCGTGCAGTAAACGACTCTCTGGTTTCATATCGTACTGTTGCACTAAGCGGTCGATTTAAATTTCTTTCCGATATGTAACTTCCAAAATTCTCACGATTAAAAGATTGTACACGGTTTGATATATCATTTATTTGTGATCTCCATTCTCGTACTTCTGATGAGCATGAATTTAAGGTATAAAGAATAGCATCTCCTAAAATAGAAGAACTTGTATCACCATTTGATCTACTATTTGAAAAATGTATTTTATCATATTCTGAAATTATTCTAAACAGTTGCTGTAAAAAGGTCTCACATTGTTTCAGCTCTATTAATGGTTGCTTTAATACATTGCAGCACTTATCAATAATGTCCCCAAAATCTTTGTATTTTTTATCTTTCCATGTGCTTCCCAATTCTTTATATTGCTTTTGAAGATTTGTAGTCGTTTTCTCTAATTCCGATTGGGATGCTATACATAATTTTATAAGTTTTGATATAGATTCCGAATTTACTTCTACTTCACTCATTTGTATTCCTCTTTAGTTTATAAAATAATATCCTGTGCCCCTATTAAAAATTCTTTTTCGTTCTTTATTATAATTGCCAGTCCATGTTCTAAATCAAACTTAAAACTACATAATAACGCTATTACCCTTTCTTGTGTAACACTTCTTTTTATGTACACATATTGCGGCTTAATGTACCTAAAAATATTATCAACATCATTTCCAATTTGTGCTTTATAATTAATACTTAAATACTCTTTTAGCTTCTGCTGTGCTTTTTCCAAAAGAATATTTTTTTGTGAAATAAAGTTTAAAAATGTATCTCTTTGAATCTCAGTTATTTTTTCATTGTCAAAACAGTCATAAATAATATCTAAATTAAATTTTCTACCAAATATTTCAATTTCTAAATTATTCATCGAAAACATCTCCGTTCATTCTACTACACTCGCTCACGCCCCCTAAATGCCCAAAAGTACTATTAATGACAATTGGTATCTTCATACAAGTTCGCATATCATTACACTCGTGCCATGTATAATGATTATTTTCTCTCCACTCGGCAACATCACGTGGCGTACACCCTCTTCTTTGCGACAGTTGCTCATCCGCTAAACGAAAGTTTAAATATCGCCTTACTGACATTCCATTTATTTCGACTGTTCCCTTTGATACTATCCCAAAATCTGGAATACAATTTGTATATTGAACACCCACTTGGCCTACGTCATTTAAATATCTGTTGGCCTCATTATTTGTGGAGACAAATATTGACTCTCCCCTATCTCCAAGCCAATTTCCTTCACTTATTGGAGTTTGTCTATAACGATCCTGATAGGAACTATTATAATTGTTGCCCTGATTAATTACATAACTGGTTGTTGCTTCTCTGTGACTATTAAACCCAATACCTTCATATTCATTGATAATCGCCAGTATGTTATGGAGATATTCTTTACATCTATTAATATCGCCATCGGCTTTTCCTAATATAGATTTACAAGAATCAACTATTTCTTTAAAATCATTTCTCTTATTATCTCTCCAATATTTTGAGACTTCGTCATTGCTTTTATTGATTTTTCCAACTGTTTGCTTTAACTCCTCTGAAAGCTTATTACACAATAAAATTAAAGAAGAAATCATTTTGGAATCCACAGAGACATTAGACATAATATTACCTCAATACAACAGGGAAAAAAGGAATTGACATATTTATTGCTGTTGCTATTATTTCCTCACCCGAACTAATTGAACACGTATCTTCTCCAAGATTATGTAATTCAACTTGATTATTACCGAAAACTATTTCTGCCGCATTCGGATAATATCTATAACAATCTTCAATACTCATACCCGAACCGTAATTATTTAATAATTGTTGAACTTCTATGACTGCACTTTCTATTTCAGGATTATGAATATTTGAATTAATATGTAAATTTGAAATATCAATCATTCTAACATCTTGATTATCTCTTACAAATGCTTCATTGCAACGATCTCTCCTCTCAACATGTAATTCAAGGCTAGAAATTCGTTGACCATTTGCATCAACAAATGGAAACATATTATTTACCTGTTGTTCAACACGATTTCCTTGAGTTAAATATATAAAAGAACTTGATCGTTCGCAAAAATTCATAAATGATGGAAACAATGTCTGTACCATATTTACAAATGATTCTTTTACATATGATGGACTTACATGTCCATCACTAGGCAATATGGAGTTAAAAATAGTAAATAAAATATTACCAACACCTGCCGAAATCTCACGACCTTCTTCTGTAAAAAAATAACTATTTCCTTGCTCTAAAAAGCCCTCCACGTGACTGCTTATATTATTTATAATGCTATTGACTTTATCTTTCAAAAACGTATTAGGAGTCTTATTTCCTTTTGAAAATGTTATGGATTGATATTCCAAAGCAATGGCATATAAATTGTCTAACTTTTTTATACAGTCTAAAAGATTTCTTTTAGTATGATTCAAAGCCTCTTCACAAGTAAAAACCACATCCTGAAATTCCTTAACTTTTTTATCCTGCCATTTTGTCATATTTTGTCTGACATTTTTTAAAGTACTATTTATCTTAGAAATTTCAGTCAATATTTGATTACAACGTGAAAAAACAGTTTCAATTGTTTCTATATCAACAGAAATATTAGGCATAAAGACCCCTTAAAATTTTTTATTTTTGGACTTTAATGCAAAATCACCTGTTGCACTTTTATCATTATTATTTCTATTTACGTTCCCATTAAGATTTGTTATCGTTCCTGAAACCGGACCAGAATTACCACATACTGCACAGGTAAAATGCGTCTCTTTTTGCCTTGCACAAGTCAATTCTCCGCAAACATTACATTTTATAAAGTTTGTATTACCACAATTGGGGCATTTTAGAGTCCCCGAAAAAAACTCTCCATTCACATCCGCATCACTTTTAATAGGCGCTATGTTAATGTTAATTAAAGAGATTGATTTAAAAATTGAAGGCTTGTTTTTATGTTGCATTTTTGATTTAAGTCTTTTTTTCTCAAAAAAAGACATATCTGGTAATCTTTCAGATTTTATTCCTACCCATTGCCCCGGTGTTTTTTCTTCAAAATATGCTAAATATCTGCCTTTTGAGTTTGCACAATATATTGTTTTTGAAATAATACGCCCCATATTTACCTTCTTTCAATAATTGTTTTAATTTCATCCGCTCCTTTTATAACATATGGTTTGAATTGAAAAGTGTTTTTTATACCATCAGTAAAATAAACAGTATTATCTTTCATTTGAGAAACTGAAACACCGTCGATAAGATTATCCGCATCATTATCACTTAAAGAAAAGATAATGCGTTCAGGAATTTTTGACAAAATATTTTCGGAATAATACATTGATTCTTTTACTACCGTATATTCTGTTGAACTGAAAATAAAATATATCCCGCAAGATGACCCCTCATCAATCATGCGTCTTAACATATATGAAACAGATTCGTTTGATGTTGCATCATCTAGACCCCAATCAAAAGGATTAGATTCTGTTTCTACTTTATCTTCTTTTTTCTCAATATAAGCGCTTTCGTCTATTGTCTCATCTTTTAACATCTTTTGAACTATATCAAGCCATTGCAAATTTTTAATGAACACGAAAATGCTGTCATCACTGTTCGTTTTTTTCTTCACATTAAATTTTTCGTAAATATTACGAACAATTGTAATTATATCTCCACGATTTTCTGCCAAGTTAAAGGTTGAACAGTTTGCAGCAAAAACATCATAAATTGCTTGATAACTTCTATCGCCAACAATTACATCTCCATCAATACAGTACATTTCTGTTTTACAATTCAATGCAACTGACAACATATATTGATTTAAAAGATTTTCAGCCATACGCTCATTACTTCCACATATTAACGTATTATGCTTTCTTCTTCTATCAACATCAATTACAAATGGCGGAGCAACTTTAATTTTGTCTCCAAGATATATTTTTGTTATAGATGATTCATACTTTCCAATATTGTTATTAAGCAAATAGTCAACCATATTAGTTGTTCTATTACCTTCAAAAATTTGTGCATGAGAATCTATATCTTTAAACTTATCTGCTATCAATTGTAAATATTTTTGTTGCAAGTCAGAATTGCAATATGCCGCTCTAAATCCGATATTAGAATCTTCTATGTATTCTCTATTTAAAACAGCTGTTCCGATAGGACCTTTCATCATTTCGAGTGCTTTTGCATCATTTTTATCAGAAAACAAATATCTCGCATCATCTTCACCGCATTTCAGGCCAATTCTAATGCGCATTTGCTCTATTGTTCCCTGTTGTAAAGTCAAGTCTCTTATTACCTTTGTTGATTGAGTTGCCATTAATAAATGAATGCCAAAGGCACGTCCCTCTGTAACAATACGCTTAGTCAATTCGGCACAGTTTAACGCTATTTTTCTATTCGTCGAATCGTTAAATAAAATCTGGAATTCATCCATCACTACTAAAATTCTTGGTAACGATTTCCCTGTGTTTTCAGAATATCCTTTTAAACTTGTTTGTCCTACAGATTTAAATAACTCACCTCTACGTTCCATTTCACTAACAAGGTTTTCAAGAATACTCTCCCCAAACTCTTGCATAGCATCTAACGCTAATAATTTAATGTGCGGCAATTTAACTGACTCGTAAATTTTAAATTCTGTACCACTCTTAAAGTCCATCAGATATAGATTTAATTTATCAGGCGTATAATTAAGCATCGAACTCATAATTATCGTATGCAACAAAGTAGATTTCCCCGACCCTGTTGCGCCGGCAATTAGTCCATGATGTGATGACCCTTCTCCCATTACAAGACTGATAATTGAATTACCATCGCCAACCCCCATAGGAATTGTAAGATTCTTCGACGAATCCATCTTGAACATATCCTTTGAAAAAATATCTTCAAATGATAATCCTTTACTTTTCTTTTTATCCATTATTTTTACATATTCGTCACCAAAATCCTGTAATTCTTTTGACGACAATAAATTATTTATACTTACTTGTAAATTGTATGGACTTAAAGTATAACAACTATTTGCATATTCAACGCATGTGCTAATTTTCTTTATTTGTTCTAAATACTCTTCATGATTATCATATCTTGATACCGTTATATCTGTGTTATAATATATAAACGTATATATCCCACATTTGTTACCGTTTTTCAAAATATTTATAAGTAAATCATATGAACGATTATCAAAACCTTTAGGAAAATCATAAAACATTAACACATGTATCGGCTCTTGTTTGCTGGTTGAATCCATGTTGTATTCAACAATATTAGCATAACGATTACCTAATTTTTCTTGAATAAACTCGTCAATGTAACCATTAAAATAATTTAATCTTTCATAAATCAAATCCTGCGTAGTATATATTTGTGAATCAAATATAGCAGGAGCTTTTTTTCTAAAATCAAGGTATGGAATTATGCTATTTCCTCTTTTTTCCGGATCAAAAACTGAAAAACTTATATCACCATATGGAACAAAAGATAAAAAGTTCATCATAAGGACATGACTAAACTTTAATGCATATTCTTGGTCATCATCGTTTGACGTCATTAATACATTAAATCTTTCATTAAAATCACAGGTAAATGGTATTTGCAACACTTTATTGTTATGCTTATCCGAAAAACCTTTATTAACTAATTGCGTCGACGCTTCTTTAGGAAAAATCTCCACAGGATACTGAACGCTGCCAAGCATAATTCTCTCTGGGAACATGAAACTATCTTCAGATATTTTCCCATAATATAAAACATATTGCTTTTGTAACTTAATTATTTCGTCTATATACTTATTGATTTTTGTCTCATCTTTTATTTTTATTAAATTTTTAACAATAGACGGTAAAACAATGCCCTCATTGTTTTTACCCTCCATAATTAACATGTATTTATCAGCAAAAGAATTAACATCTTGACTTGAAGGTATATTCTTTGCTATAAGTTCAAGACCGTTCATGCAAAATACACCTTGAACATATTTAATTATTGAGCATCTTTCCTTGATTGCATTAATGTGTTCTTCTAAATTATAATATCCAGTTTGCTCAACTTTTTTATTATGAATTATTAAAGTAAATATTCCGCACTTACTACCATTTTTAAGGATGTTTTTAAGCTCAACTATATTACCCTCATCAAACCCTTTCGGAAAATCATATAACACCATTAAAGTTGTAGGTGCAACATCTTTAGGATTATTTGAATTGTATTCAAATATATTCTGATATTTGTTTCCCAACTTGTTTTGAATGAAATCGTCAATATAATTGTTTAAATTATATAATCTCTCTCTAACTTCTTCTTGAGATGTTAGAACTTTTTCATAAAACATTTCTGGACATCTTTTCTTAAATTCCAAAAATGGTAGTACACTATTACCTCTATTTTCAACATCAACAATGCTAAATTTTATTTTTGCAATTGGCGAAAAAGATAAGAAACTAAACATCAAAGAATGAGTAAACTTTTCAACGTTAGATGAAGTCATTTCATCATTTTCTATCATCCAATTAAATTCACTATTTAAAGCACACATAATTGGAAGCCTTATAACATTGTCCGCAATTAATTTTTCACATTTACTTTTAATTAAACTTAATAACACGCTTGATTCTATAAAATCAACAAAAGGATATACTAAATATCCGATAATAACAAAATTAGCAAATTGTGTTCTTTGTGCATCAATTTTGCCATAATTATTATTATAGTTATCTATAACATCAACAAGTTCGCCTACTAATTCGTCAGGAAGAATTTCATCCAACTTATTACAAATATTATTAGCCACTTGTTCTATATTGTTATTAAAACTATTTTGAAGCTGTTGTGTCTGAGAAGTAAAACTTTGCTCAATATTGTCTCTTTTAATTAAAAAATCCTTGTCAAAATCCGCTAAAGAGTCATTCGTAACCGAAGGAACTTCATTATTTATTTCTTCAATTACCTTTTTTACTGTATTTTTTAAAACAATTAGGGAAACATAGTCTTTTTTCCTCTTTGAAGACATCATATAATTGATGCCATCAACTATGCCCTTGTGTTTTCTATTGGAATATTTAACGACTATCGATTGGAATTGTTCTTTGACATCTTCTAAAATTTTAAAATAATCATTCGTATCGTTATATGTATCGACTGTTTGATTTAGGAGTTCCTGCTCAGTCTTTGATCTGGTCTTAATAAAATACTTATCGCAACTAGATAAATCTTCTTCTAATTTAATTATCTCGTCATATATTTTTTGAGCATCTTCTATTATTTTTTCAGCTTGTTTTTTAACGTTTTTATGTTGCGCATTATATTGTTGCGTCAATTGTTCAACAGCACCTGCATGTTTATTTTTTAATGCATTTTGTGTTGCATAAAAGTCTGAATATAATTTTTTGATTTGAATTTCAGACTCGTCTATAAACGAATGTAAATTTGAAATAATGTCAATCATATATTGATAATTAAGAATCTTGTTCATACCCAACCTCTTCTAATAACTGCTCAATTTTTTTAATTTCATCAACAATATTTAATGCTTTTCTGTTAGTTTTTTTATGCTCATTCATAACAGCGTCTAACAAGTTTACAATTGGAAGCACTTTTCGTTTTTCCAATGAAACCAACTCTTGTTCAATTAAACTATGATAATGAACTCCTCTAGATGTTCTCTCGCATAGATAATTATCAAATTCTTTGCTAATTTTCATTTTTGCATTTCCCGTTGCACTTTGAATTAAAACCAACTTTTAATGATGTTGTAACCTGCAAAGGGTAGCTAAAAATACTTACCATTTCTCCTGCGATTTCCGAATTACTTGTATTGCAAACTAACGTATATTGCTTTAAGTCATTTAATAATCTTGGGATATAACTCTTTTCGTTAGAATTTAGAATGTCTATTATTAGTTTAATGCCGATACATGTTATAAAATTTATATCAACTGAAATACCCGGCTCAAATTTTACACCCTCTATATTTTCTTGGTTAGAATATATATGGTGATTAGCTTCAACTCTACCTGATAAATCCCCCCCGTCGCCTAAAGCACAAGAATAACACGGCATATTTCGACCGGGTATATGATAAAAAATTTCTCCTGCGTAAGCACGCTCCCAAAAACCAATAGAAAGAAACGACGCATCGAAATAAGAAGCAATCCTATT
Source organism: Clostridia bacterium (assembly GCA_017448355.1). Taxonomy (GTDB): domain Bacteria; phylum Bacillota; class Clostridia; order Christensenellales; family Borkfalkiaceae; genus UBA1259. The sequence goes on from JAFSLQ010000050.1 coordinate 91,311, forward strand.
TGCATAAACATCCGCAGAACGATTATCCGCGCAACCAACAAAAACTGTATCGTCCTTTTGACAAAATTCACGAAACATTGCTTCTGGCACGTTTTGCACAACTCCGCCAAATTTCACTATTTCAGCAGTTGGGTTTATATTAAGAATTTTTCGTTCTAATGCATTAACTTTTAAATCTCCCACATCTTCTATTCCGCATTGATGACGACAAATATTGTGATACTCTATAATATCTGCATCTACAAAAAAGAAATGTCCAACACCAGATCTCGCTAATTCCATAGCAACTAAACTTCCAACAGAGCCGCATCCCAAGACAACAACCCTTTTATTTGCCATTATGTTTGTTTCTAATATGCCTTTATTACGTGAAAATATATTTTGATACAAATTATAGGTTTCGTATTGTATCCTTTTCCCGTAACTATAAAACTCTATTGTGTCGTTATATCGTAAACAACAAAGCTGTAATTTATTGCTTAATTTGCTTCTATCGTTAACAACTTTACCCAACAGTTTTCCCTCTTTTTCTTTTCCTTTGGGAAAAACATTGAAAATGGCTGTTTCTTTATAATACCTTCCAAATATACTTCTCTCGGTAGTATCATCCGCTTGCTCTTGCGATATAAAAACTGTTTTCTCGATTTTATCACCGAATATATTTTTACTCATTTGATTCATCTTCTCCAATAAAAAATTTTCTAATATTATTTAAAAACCCTTTTGCTTTTTTCGGCGGCTCCGATAAAATATCCTTTATCAATCCCTTCCTGTATTTATAACAATTGTTTTGATATATAAAAACACATTGTTTAAGACTTCTTATGTATGAGAAATATATTTTTGCTTCATTATCATCTTTATCGAGCAAACAAATAAAATTATATTCTTTTTGCATATTAAGATTAAGTCTTACATCATTTGCTAAAAATTCTAAATCATCAAAAGTAACATCTGAAATAATATCATAATAGTCCTCATCTTTAACCGCCTGAAGGATTTCACCTTCATACTTTTCGCCTGAAAACTCCCCTATTGTTTTACATACACGCGATATGATTTCGTTAAAAGTAATTGAAGGCTTGACATTTACGCGTTTAAATATCTCTTTATCATTATTATTGATAAATGAAATATAATCATCAATGTTATGCAAACAAAGAATATCCCTTGGAAACATTGCATCATTCACTTCGTATTGGATTTTTCTATACCTTAGAGGGTTAGATACATGATACATTGTTAATCTAAATTTAGGATCTATATTTACTAATGCAGAAATAGCACCTTGCGGCGCAAGCTGTGCATATTTTGAATTTGTTCCGTCGTCTGTTGTAGAAAACACATCAAAAGACCCCGGATGCCGATGCCATAATCCTAAAAGAGATAAATTCCTTTTATATATCCTTGCCACCTTATTTATAAGATGTTGCACATATTTTTCGTCATACTCAAAATATGCAACTTCAAAAATCGATTTAGGTCCTGGATCTAAACATTCAACTATATACCAAGTCTCATTTTCGTAGTATCCTAAAAAAACACCGCCAGTCTCAGTCGATATTTTTTCATAAGTTTCAGCCAACAGTTCTATAAATGCACGTTCTGAAAAAACAACCCTCATAGATGCTTACCCCTTTAAAAAAAACATTCGAGCCATTATGTGAAAGACTCGAATGTTTCTATCAAAAATTAATAATTACCTTCAAGCGCAACATCATCGCTTATTTCGCCGTTCATCCACATCTCACACAGCATCATCCATTTACATGCCCAACTTAATGCCGTAGCAGCCGAAGTTGAATGAGCTTGATTTGTTTTAAAATACTTTGGATCAGCTGTACAAATAAAGTACTCTTCGTTTCTGCCAAAGTTTTCTCTGTAAATATGTGGCAATCCTAAACCAAACCCTCGTTGCGCACACTTATCATATGTTCCGTAAGTTTTAATCAAATCTGGCATTGTTTGCTCGGCAATATCTTTCAGTCTTGGTGAAATAGGCAATATTTGTACTGAGCCACCGTATTCATTAACGCCTGCATGTGGATGGTCATTTTTATAAATAAGCATAACATCCCAAGTTAAGCCGCCAGGTATCGGTTGCACCTTTCCTCTCCAATATAATCTACCCGAACCGTCTTGTAATTGATTAATCTTGAATTGGGGGAAAAATTTTTGCATTGCCATAACTTCTGCCTGATAAAGTTCAGGATCATTCTGATACCAATAATAAAAAGCCATCTTACCCTCCCAATTAATTAAGCCAGTTTTCCACTTGGAACTTGAATTGCCGACTGTCCGTCAGCCTGAGCTTCTTCTTTAAATTCAACCTCTCCAGAAGGAGCGACCACAACATCTTGACCGTTTTTCAACGCTTCGGCTAACGCCCTACGTCTTGCAACTACTGCATCATTGTTCTGATTATCCATAATATCTCTCCTTTATCCTTAAGCTGCAAAGCTTCTAATTATTTCACCGTTTTCATTAATGCTCGTTACGCAGTTTCTAATTCTACTCTCAGCATTTTCTTCACCATTTGCCGCAACAGCTTGTGCATAAGAGTTGTTATATAATTCGCTTCCTTCGTTCATAAGAGTCGCCAGATCTACACCAACATTACGGCTACGAACCATAGTGTATTCCATATAGTCTTTCATCTCTTGTAAACAGTTTGAATCTGATTTTATAAAGCCAGAGGTTTTTATTATATATTTTGTATAATAGAATAGTTTTCTTATTGTTCCCCAAACAGCTAGAAAAATTGATTTAAAAAACCCTAAAACCAAGCCAAATACTGCACCTAACCATTCTCCGTTAGACATCGCTTCAAGCGTGTATTTCGCAACTCTCAAAACATTAAGTGCAAAAGTCCAAGCACAACCGCCAATAAAAACGCACAAAAGAACTATTAATGTCGGATCAAACGTATGCGTCGTCGAAGACGATACAATTGAGCCTCCAATAATTCCGCCCAACGCCATACCTAAAGCAGTAAAAATGTAGTTAAAAATAATCGTTCTACGTTGCTTTTTAAGTTCTTTAACGTTTTCTGCGACAATTTCTTGACAGCAGTCGTAACACAATGCTTTACCTGCATATTCGCCAGATGTAACCTGATATGTATCATAGCAATCTTGACAAATAGGCTTGCCACATTTAGCACATTTTGCTACTGCTTGCTCGTTTTGATGATAATAGCAAGAATTGCCATTACTCGACGACTGTTGCGGCGGAACAAATGTTGGCGCCGGCGGGGTGAAAGTTGGGATCTCATTACTCATTTGTTTATTCTCCTTATTTGAGTTATTTTATTATATAAAAGCGTTAAAACTTAACACTACTATACCTATCTAATGTTTCAGCAATTTTATTAAGCCTCGGTATTGCCGCTTCTAACGTTTGTATGGGCGATTGAGTTAAGGTTGATATTCTATTTACTACTTCTTTAAATTGCACACCTTGCGCATCGTTCCAATCGCCAACATTACCAGCACTTTTTACTTGACTGCTAATATCTCTTAAATTATTTATTGTCGCTTTTAAATCACTTGCCAATTGTCTAACAACTTCTGAAGATGCTTTTATTTGAGACATAATTAACTCCTTTATGCGTTTTGATATTCTATAATAATGCTTTCTAATTCAGCTAACGTTTGATGACATTCTTGTAGCTGGGCCATTGGAGACTTCATCGCATCATTACAGGTTTTTACAATATCACCCAATTCCCTATACTTAGAATCTTTCCAACCATTACCAGCCGCTGCATACTTTTCTGCTAGATTCTTCGCAGCGGCATTAAGCTCTTTCGCAGCATCAACACAGGACTTCTTTGCTTTTTGAACAGCACCCAATGTTACATCTACATTTGCCATATTCTACCTCCGATTTATGCACTTAAATATTCGTTCAAATATTGAAGACATTGATCAACCCCTGACAATCCACGGCCTGCAACATTTTCAGAACTTGATTCCAAACTTTTACTTTGTTCCGATAAAGCCCTGCCTTTATCATATATAGATTGTTTTAATGACTTCATTTGATTTAATTTTTCTACTTCTTTATCTATTTCCTGATTTAGCTTTTCTATTTCTTCTTTATATCGATTAATAGACTCTCTAATTGCATTCAAATCCGTTTTAATCTTATCTCTCTTAACGCTTATCTCCGAAATCTTATCATCAAGTTTGGATGCTTCATTTTCTAATGCACTAATTATTGCATCGTATTGCCCAACGTCCTCCGAAGAATCTTCTTCCTCCGATTGCCTATTAACGGCTTGACACCTAGCAGCCCTTGCACGACTTATTTCGGCTGAAATTTCTCTTTCCCTTTGCTCTAAAACCGATTTTTCATTTTCTAATTGCTTTAATTCTTTAACCTTTTTTCCTTCCTCTTCTTCGGCAGCATGTAAAGAATTTTTCAATTTTTCTCTATCTTCTTTTAATTTGTTGACTTTTTCTGTTTGTTTTTGAACCGCAGTATTGCACTCTTCATTTATCACAGAAACATCTTTATTAATTTTTGACGAAAAACCATTTATGTTTTGTTTAAAAGTCCCAAGCGAAGTTTTAACTTTTTCAAATGCCGATATGGAAACATCTACCTCTGCCAAAACACCTAACTCCTATCCTTGATCTGAAAGTGACTGAAAACGTTTTACATCTGCTGAAAAATCTTCCGCACTACTTATTACACCTTTAGAATTATTTGCTATTGTGCTTATTAGCGACGAAAGTTGTGCATATTTATCATCATGCCAGTTTATCCCAACACTTGCAACATCACCACTCAAACGTTTAACTTCATTTTTAAATTTATCTATTTCTGCATTAATAGAATTGATACCACTCATATTACAAAAAGATTTTTAATATTTATCCCACTCATCATTTGCAACTACACTATATTTATCATCGACATAAGCCAATCGTATTTTTTCAAAATCTCTAATTAAACATTGCCTTTGTTCTAAAGATATTAACTTAACAAACGAGCATTTTTTGCTTTGATTTTTTAAATAAATTGTGTTACAAATAACTGTTGTAAACTTCAAAAATGCATTTTCGACAGCTTTATAAAGCTTATCGCAATTAATAACCAATTCGTTTTGAAGACACTTTCTTAACTCGCCTATATAAGAAAAAATATAACCATAATTATCAAGATTTTGCTTCCTGTATTTTGCAATATTTAAATTTCTATCTGCTTTTGAGCTTAACATATTGCAAAAGCCATTGATTTCAATAATAAATCTTTGCGCTATATTATCGTTAATAACGGTTATTACAGCAAGCATTTTAAGGTAATTGCCGAAATTATTAGTTAAAAAACAATTACACTCATTTTCTAATTCTAAAAGCGATCTATCATCTGGTGAATATAATAGTGCTTTTTGAACCAACTTTTTTGCACTCTGATAATCTCCCAAATATAACAATCTACCAACCCTTAGAACAACTTTGCACGTTTCAAAATGCTCGATATTTTCTACGATGTTTATATTTTCTATTGTTGGCTGTCTTAAACGAATTCGTGTATTGCAATACCTACATACTACCTCATTTAAATCATTTGGAGAATCTATTATTCCCGCTCCGCAGTTGGGACATTTATAAGCTTCCAACAGTTTTTATCCCTTTAAAACACTCATTTATTGCTACCTAATTTTTAATAGGTGAACTAATTTATTATGTATTTGTTCGCCTATTAGTGTAATAGGTGGCTTTATAATGTATAAATTATATAAGAAATGTCGAAAAATGTCAACTATTATTTAAGCGAAAATTATAAAAAATGTTAAATTTCTTATATTAGATGAACAATTATAATTCAATGTTCACCTAT
>JAFSLQ010000006.1 GCA_017448355.1 Clostridia bacterium
ATTTTATTAAGTTTCGCACCAAGCGTCATCTTCTCTAATTTATTGAATTCTTCTATGTCTTTATGCGGAATAGAGTTAATATCTTTCGCATCAATTCCTATCGTTTCAACAAATAACAATAAATAAAAATATTGTTCTAACATTTGAAACTGCTCAATTGCTTTCCCGATTAACCTATAAATTTCATCCATATTTTTCTCCTTTGCTTATATTGCGTACTCTCGGTTTGATTTTTTTGAGAGTTTAAGCCTATTGAATATTTAAATCACCGTTGGTACAATGTACGATACAACTCGATGGAACGTTGTAATTCCAATTAACACCTTTGCTTATCGCTTGCCATTGCGATTTTGTCCCTTTAAATGTCACACTCGTTAAACCGCTACAATCAAAGAACGCATAACTTCCTATACTCGTAACGCTGTCGGGTATTGTTATATTCGTTAAACCGGTGCAACCATAGAACGTCCAATCTCCTATACTCGTAACGCTGTTGGGGATAGTTATACTCGTTAAACCGCTACAATTATAGAACGCACCATCGGCGATACTTGTTAATGTATTAGGCAAGGTAATTGCTCTGCTTATACCTCGCGGAACTTGTATTATCGTTGTTTTATTTTTATTATACAGTATCCCGTCCTGACTACTGTAATTAGCGTTGTTTTCATCTACTGTTATACTCGTCAAACTGCTACAATTAGAGAACGCATCAATTCCTATACTCGTAACGCTATCGGGTATCGTTACACTTGTTAAACTGCTACAATCCATGAACGCATCAATTCCTATACTCGTAACGCTGTCGGGGATTATTATACTCGTTAAACCGGTGCAACCATAGAACGTCCGATCTCCTATACTCGTTACGCTGTCGGGGATAGTTACACTCGTTAAATCAGTGCAACCATAGAACGCAATATTTCCTATACTTGTAACGCTGTCGGGGATTATTATACTCGTTAAACCGGTGCAACCAAAGAATGCTCTTTCTCCTATACTCGTAACGCTGTCAGGGATTGTTACACTCGTTAAACTGCTACAATTATTAAACGCATAATTTCCTATACTCGTTACGCTGTCGGGGATTATTATACTCGTTAAACTGCTACAACCAGAGAACGCATAGTTATAAATTTCGTAATTATTTCCGTTATCCGTGTCGGGTAAAGTAAGGCTGGTTACTGCTCCCATATAGCCCAACAAATAATGCGCATTGTCGTAAGTATAAAATAAATATCCGTCTTTGTTCACTATATCGCTTTCACCACTTGTTTTTATATTTAATGCATAACCCCCTACGGAACCGTTAGAATTGTTTCCTTTTGTTATATTAAGGCTACTCTTATTTATTACTTCTACAAGTTTATTGCAACCAAAGAATGCTCTTTCTCCTATACTCGTAACGCTGTCAGGGATTGTTACACTCGTTAAACCGCTACAATTTCGGAATGCATAACTTCCTATACTTGTTACGCCATCGGGTACAACGATTTCCGTTATCGTTTTATCTTTTATACCTGTAATCGTACAGATGGTAGCAGTTGAATTAAAATTAAAATTTGACATTTCCGATTTTATTGTCCAATATGCGTTAATTATAATATCGGACATTATCGGCTGTATAAAATCAAAGTCCCAAACAAAAGTATAGCCAAGTTTTCTCGTTGTCGGCTCGGTTGCAAAACCGCCTTCTTCTATCTGTTGGCTTGCAACTGTCGTGCCGCCGTCGGTATTAAAAGATACTGTATAAATAGGTCTGCGACGAACCGTCATAGTATATAAATTGATATTATTGCCGTCGCCAGAAGTAACGAGTAAATAAACGGTATTATCGCCTATATTTAAAGGTATAGTTTTCGTCACTATCGTCTGCAATCCGTAAATATCCGTGCTTATAACCCAAGTCGCCTTTGTGTTTACCTGTATCTGATTTATAAAAGAATAAGTTTCCGTATCGTTCGAAACCGAGATTTTTCCGTTATTACCGTCAAAAGCAAAACCGTTTGCTGAAACGATTTCAGCGCGTTCCATAGGCGATTGATCTTCTTTCCATTTACAATAAACGTTCATATCGCTTGACAGCGGCGTGTCTAAAAGGCTGTTTGCCGTAAAAGGTTTTGCCCAAGTATCTTTATCCCAAAACCAACCGTCGAAAGTGTATTCGTCTTTTACAGGATTGTCGGGCATTTTTACAGTTTCCCCACCGTTCGTGCTTACGGTTGCATAAATTTCGCCGTCAACGATAAAATTTATCTTAAAATCTACAGTAGTGCAAGCCGAAAATGCAAAAATACAAAATAGTATAATAATAAATAATTGTGCCTGTAATATTTTTTTCATTTTGAATAAATCCCCATTTTAGAAACTAATTATATTATAGTCCCTAAAATAGAAACTGTCAATTATATGAGTTTCTTTTTTTGATATTATTTATAAAAAGAATAATACTAATAAGGGGGCTAATGTGAATTTGTTTGTCGTTAGACTTAAAGAACTTCTTGCGGGTAGCGGCAAAATGCAAAAGGAAATTTGCGCTGATATGAATATATCAAAGCAAAAACTTTCTAAATGGAAAACAGGCTATAACGAACCAAGCCTTGACGAACTTATTATGATAGCGCATTATTTTGACGTGTCTACCGACTATCTTTTAGGAATAGACGATGATATAAATTATAAACGAGTATAACTACACGGAAAAAGACCTGCGGCTTGCAGGTCTTTTTCCGTGTTAAATATGATTTTATAATTTCAAATTTTTAAGAGCAATTTTGCAATGTTCGTAAGTGATGCCGCCCTGTAAATATCCTATATACGGCGGTTTTACGGGCGCGTCGGCAGAAAGTTCTATCGACGCACCTTGGACGAAACACCCTGCCGCCATAATAACTTCATCTTCGTACCCCGGCATTGCCCAAGGTAAAACTTTAACAAAACTATCTATAGGCGAATTTTCCTGTATACTTTGGATAAATGAAATTAGTTTTTCCTTATCGCCAAACTCAATCATCGTAATTATATCACTCGGCAATTCGTGTGGTGAGGGCGATACCTTATATCCCAACTCAAACAAAACTTTACTGAAAAGCATTGCGCCTTTAAGTGCTTGCAATACGGTATGAGGCGCAAGAAAAAGCCCTTGATAGAAATACTGATAGCCAAGCACATAAGAACCGACTTCTCCGCCGATTGAAGGCGCGGTAAGGCGGTTTGCAACCATATCTACATATTTTTTATCGCCTACAACGTACCCGCCCGTAGGCGCAATTCCCCCGCCCGCATTTTTGATAAGCGAACCCGCGGCAAGGTTTACACCGACTTCTGTTGCTTCTTTTTTTTCGGTAAACTCACCGTAACAGTTATCAAGCATAATACAACCGTCAAAACCGTTATCGCGCAAAAATTTGACTGCGCTTTCTATCTGCGAAACACTTAACGCATTTCGCCATTCGTATCCCCTTGAACGTTGGATATAAACCATTTTGGGGTTTAATTCGGCAAGTTTTATCTTTATAGCGTCAAAATCAAAATTGCCTTCTTTCAAATCAACGCAGCCAAATTTTATACCGAAATCTTTAAGCGAACCGTTGTTTTCGCCGTAAATAACGTCGTTTAACGTGTCATAAACACCACCCGAAATACTAAGAACAACGTCGTTTGGGCGCAAAATGCCGTATAAACATAGCGATAGCGCATGCGTGCCGGACACGATAGAAGGAGAACAAATCGCCGCTTCTGCTTTAAATATATCGGCAAAGAGTTTGTTTAGAGTATCCCTGCCTTCGTCTCCGTAGCCGTAACCGCTGCTACCGGAAAAGTGGCGCAAAGCAATTTTGTTGTTTTTAAACGCATTTAACACTTTTTCTTGGTTAAAAAGCGCAATATCTTCTAAAATTTTGAACTCATCAAAAAGTTCGGTTTCGCATCTTTCAATTAATTTATTGTCTATCATAAGTTATTAACAATCCTTTCGGCAAGAACATTTTCATCGTCCGGTTTAAGCATAATAAGTCCGTCAAGTCTCTTAAAAAAGGTTATCTGCCGTTTTGCATAATGTTTGGTATTAAGTTTTATCGCGTCTATTGCTTCAGAAAGCGTATAGTCGCCGTCTAAATATGAATATATTTCTTTATATCCTATGCCTTGCATACATTGATTTTTAAGCGTTATACCGCTCGCGATAAGTCCTTGTACTTCTTCTATAAGCCCGTTTTCTATCATTTTATCCACGCGCATATCAATGCGGCGATAAAGTTCTTCTCTATCGTAATCAATGGAATAAGCGGCATAGTCGTAAATCGGTATTTTTTCGTCTTGTAAGTCTGATTTTTTTACACCGCTTTCATAAATTTCAAGCGCTCTAACAACGCGTTTAAGGTCGTTCGGGTGCAATTTTTCTGCGGAAACGGGATCAACCGACCTTAAAACTTCATACACAGCGGCTTTACCGTGTTTCTCGGCAAGATTCATATATTTCTCACGCGCAACAAGATTCGCAGCACTCTTCCCGTATGAAAAATCGTACAATAGCGAATCAATATAAAAACCGGTTCCGCCGCAAATTACAGGAATTTTGCCACTATTTATAAGTTCGTTTACAATGGGGCGCGCCTGTTCTTTATAATCGCCGACCGAAAAAGTACTATCAGACGAAATAACGTCGATAAGATGATGTTTAACGCCTTTTTTTTCGGTTTCCGAAGGCTTAGCCGTTCCAACATTAAGCCCGCAATACACGTCAAGCGCGTCTGCGGATATAATCTCCGAATTTAAAAGTTTTGCGCAAGCCACCGCAAGTTTACTTTTACCTGACGCCGTAGGTCCGCAGATTATTAAAATTTTACCCTTTTTATCACTCAAAACAAAGCACCTTAAACAATTCTTTTAAACCACTTATCAATTTCCGTGCGGGAAATTTTTACAGCGATAGGTCTGCCGTGCGGACATTTAAGTCCTAAATTGCCCTTAATTTCCGCCATAATTATTTTGATATCTTCATCGTTTAACTTGTCGCCGGATTTAATTGCAGCCTTGCACGCCTTTTGTGCAATCTTTTCTTTCAAAATCTCGGTAAGTCCTATATTTTTTAAATTGTTGATATCATAAAGCAAATCATTAAAAAATTCTTTAATATTCAAATCGGCAAGAATAACGGGAAGCGCGGATACTCTGAAAGTATTATCCCCGAACTCCGAAATATCAATCCCCATCGAATTTAGAAGTTCAAGTTTATTTATTAAAAAGTCGTACTCGACGTTGGTTACGTCAAAAATATACGGCAATAATAAAATTTGGGTGTCAATATTGTTGTTTTTTATACGGTCATTGAATTTATCGAATAAAATTCTTTCGTGCGCGGCGTGCTGGTCGATAAAATACATATCCGTTCCGTCGTCAAATATAAGAAAAGTATTAAGCGCCTGTCCTATGTACTTTAATTCTTTTTCTATGCTAATTTGTTGCTGTACATTTACCGTCTCAGCCGTTTTAGACTGCTTTTCTTTTTCAAGGTTAAGAAGATACGCTTTATTTTCCGCAAAAATATCTACGGCAGGTTTTTCTGAAAGGTTTTCATCGATATTGAATACCGTTTGAGATTTTTTACCGCTATCGTTAAAGACTATCTTTTTAAAGCCCACGTCTTGCTTTTCGGCCTTAATAAACGATTTGTAATCTGTATTATGTGTGACATAATCGTGTTTAATTTCTTCTTTATTTATATCAATATTTTCAGTATTCGGATTAGATACTATGTTTAACGCTTCCGACGTGCCGTCAAGTGTTTTTGACACGGCAGAGTACACAGCCCCATACACTATTTGGTTATTTGAAAACCGCACGTCAATCTTATTCGGATGCACGTTGACATCAACGGTATCGGGCGGCATAGTAATAGACAGCACGTAAAACGGATACTGCCTTTTCATAGTGTAAGCAGAATACGCGTTAGAAACTGCCGCCGCAATTGTAGAATTAATAATAAAGCGGTTATTAAGAAATACAGACTGAAAAGTTCTGTTAGGCTTAGTAAAATAATGTTTTCCGATATATCCTTTAACCTTAACGCCGTTTTTTTCGGTGTATATATAAAAACAATCTTTAAGCGTATTAACGCCGTAAACGGACACAAAAGCCGACTCTTCCCCGTCGCCATAAGATTGATAAACGACTTTACCGCTCGCCACGTACTTAAACGCCAAGTTCGGATTGCCGAGAATAAACTTAGAAACTATACTCGTTATTTCGCCCTCTTCGCTTTTATCTGTCTTTAAAAATTTTTCGCGTGCGGGCGTGTTAAAAAACAAATTATTAACGGTAATTTCCGTACCGTCGGCAGAAGGATAATCGCTTATTTCAATATTTTCACCACCTTCGGTATAAAGCCGTGCGCCCGTCTCTTGTTCTTTTGACTTAGAAACTATTGAAAGTTTAGATACCGACGCAATGCTTGCAAGCGCTTCGCCACGAAATCCGAGAGACGCTATATTTTCCAAATCCTTTACGGAAGAAATCTTGCTTGTCGCATGCGGCATAATCGCTTTTTTAAGTTCCGATTTTTCTATACCGCTGCCGTTATCGATAATTATAATGGATGCGATACCGCCCTTTTCTATTTCGATAGTGATAGCGCTTGCGCCTGCGTCAATAGAGTTCTCAATAAGTTCTTTTACCACCGACGCCGGACGTTCAACGACTTCGCCCGCAGCAATTCGGTTGTAAATTTTGCTGCTTAAAAGATTAATTTTACTCATCTTCTTCCCCCAACTTTTCATGCAAATCGCTAACGATATTAAATGCCTGCATAGGCGAAAGATTATTCACATCCAAATCTTTAATAATTCTTTCGGTTTCGGAAAGTTTACGCGCTTCATTTGTGGCGGAAGCCTTGTTTTCGCCCGCTGAAACGTGTTTGTTTTCTAATTGTTTTAAAATCTCTTTTGCTCTGTTAGTGATTTGCTCTCCAACGCCCGCAAGCATGGCAACTTCTATACCAAAACTTCTGTTCGCCCCGCCGCGCACGATTTTACGCAAGAAAATCACCCCGTTTGGCATCTCTTTTACGGTTATTTTATAATTTTTAACCCCGTCGATAACACCTTCTAATTCGGTAAGTTCGTGATAATGGGTCGCAAAAAGCGTTTTAGCACGAACCTTTTCGGTAAGGTATTCAAGCGCAGACCAAGCGATACTAAGCCCGTCGTAAGTACTTGTTCCGCGTCCGACTTCGTCGAGAATAAGAAGCGAATTTTCGGTCGCATTTTTAACGATATTCGCAACTTCTGTCATTTCCACCATAAAGGTACTTTGGTCGTTTATCAGACTGTCGCTTGCGCCTATTCTCGTAAAAATTTTATCCACAAGCGGGATATTTGCTTCCTTTGCCGGAACGAACGAACCGATATGCGCCATAACAGTAATTATAGCAACTTGGCGCATATAAGTGCTTTTACCGGCCATATTCGGACCTGTGATTATCATCGTACGGTTTTCACCATTATCAAGAATGCAATCGTTAGGAACGAATCGCTGTTTTAACGCCGCCTCAACAACGGGATGCCGTCCGTCTTTAATGACAAGCGGTTCTCCGAAATTTAAGATTTTCGGCTTTACATATCCCCTGTCGCGCGCAACGGATGCAAGCGAAATCAAAACGTCAAGTTCGGCAATCCCTTCCGCCGTTCTTTTTAAATCGTCGACTTTTTTAATAAGCCACGTTTTAATTTCACCGAATAGTTTAAGTTCCAACATGTCCGCACGGTCAACTGCGGTCAGAATTTTTTCTTCTAATTCTTTAAGTTCTTCTGTAACGTATCTCTCGGCGTTTGCAAGCGTTTGCTTACGTATATAATCATACGGCACTTTATCTTTAAAAGAATTGGTAATTTCAATATAATACCCGAAAACGCGATTATATGCGATGCGTAAGGTCTTAATCCCCGTCCTTTCACGCTCTTTATTCTCTATCTCGCGAAGCGCACCTATACCGCCGCTGGCAAAATTTCTTAACTCATCGAGTTCTTGACTATACCCCTTTTTGATATATTTTGCGGACTTTTCAGACTTTTCGGCTTTTTTGTTAGTATCGTCCGTAACATCATCTGCAATCGCGCTATCTAAAAGAGTAACAACGTCCGAATAATCAAAAAGTTTAGATATGATATCGCCGACATATTCGTTTTCTATGCCTGAAAGTTGGAATTTTATGTTGGGAATAACGGCAAGCGATTTTGAAAGCGCTAAACAGTCTTTTGTGTTAAGGTTTCCGTTTGAAATTTTCCCTGCAAGCCTATATACGTCCTTTACCGTCGACAAAATATCCGCAATGCTTTGACGTATTACGGTGTTGTTATAAAAACTTTCAACACCGGAAAGTCTGTAATTTATTTTATCTATATTTTTAAGCGGAGATTGAACCCAACTTGCAAGCATTCTTGCGCCCATGCTCGTTTTGGTTTTATCGAGAACCCAAAGAAGCGAACCGTATCTTTTCCCATCGCGAAGCGTCTTAATTAGTTCAAGATTTCGCATAGCGTTAGAGTCCATCATCAAAAAATCTTTATCGTCAACAATATGCACGGAATCTATATTATATAGAACGCTTTTCTGCGTTTCTTTAAGATATGCTATAAGCGCACCGCACGGCAATAACGCGATATCGTTTTCTCCTATAAACCCGAAAATTTCAACGTTATTTGCACCGAGTTGCTTTTTAACGGTAGCCGCCGCAATATTTATTTCAAATTCGCTTTCCCTAAACGCATTGATTTTGGGAAGAACGTTCTGCGTAAAAAGAGGTGCGTCTATCAGCGTTTCTTCCGCCTCGCGGTTTGCAATTATTTCAGCCGGATTTATACGAACGAGTTCATTAAATAAATCCGATAAAACATCGCCGCAAATAAATCTTTTGGCAAAAAATTCGCCCGTCGTTATATCTGTCCAAGCGATTGCCGCATTTTTCCCCGATAAATATATGGAAAGTAAAAAATTGTTTGTTTTAGCGTCAATAAGTTCGTCGTTTATAACTGTCCCCGCGCTTACTACCCTTACAACCTGCCTTTCTACTAAATTTCTGCCTGACGGCTCTGAAAGTTGTTCGCAAATAGCCACTTTTTCGCCTGCGGCGACAAGTTTAGATATATAAACATCTACGGCATGAAAAGGAACACCGCACATAGGCGCGCGCTCAGAAAGCCCGCAATCTCTGCCGGTTAATGTAAGCCCCAAAATCTCCGACGCCCTTATAGCGTCGTCAAAAAACATTTCGTAAAAATCGCCTAGTCTATAAAAAACTATACAGTCTTTATACTGTTCCTTTACCGTCATATAATGACTCATCATAGGTGCTAACGCCATTTTCTTGCCCCTTTTAGGTTTATCATAAGTTTATTCTTCTACGGCAACCAATTCGCCGAGTAGCGAAATTCCGCCCGCTTTCGTTATTTTAACTTTAACGAATTTACCGATTAAATTTTTACCTGCAAAGTACGCCATTCTGCCGTAAGTGTCTCTGCCTAAATACTTGTTTTTCTTTTCGTCATAGCCTTCGCACAATACTTTAATCTCTTTGCCGACGTATGCGCGGGATTGCTCACGATTTATAGCGTTTTGAAGGTCAATAAGTTTCATAATCCGTTCTTTTGAAACATCTTCGGATATCTGCCCCGCCATTTTTGCGGCGGGCGTACCGCTGCGCGGCGAATAGATAAAAGTAAACGCGCCGCTGAATCGCACTTCTTCTACAAGCGACATAGTTTCATTAAAGTCTTCGTCCGTTTCGGTCGGGAAACCCACCATAATATCGGTAGTTATCGCAATATCAGGCATATAACTTCTTAAAAGCGCGATTTTAGCAAGATACTCTCCACGCGTATAATGCCTGTTCATAAGTTTTAAAATCCTGTTTGACCCCGCTTGTACAGGAAGGTGTATAGACCTTGCCGTTTTATCACTTTCAGCAATCGCGCGAACCAAGTCTTCCGTTAAATCCTTCGGATGATTCGTCATAAAGCGAAGACGAAAATCGCCTTGTATTTTTGAAACTTGTCTTATAAGTGCGGCAAAATTTATATTGCCTAAATCACGCCCGTAAGAATTGACGTTCTGACCTAAAAGCGTAATTTCTTTATAACCGAGTTCAACAAGTTGTTTGCACTCGTTTATAATTTCTTCCGGCAAGCGGCTACGCTCCCTGCCGCGAACGTACGGCACTATACAATAAGTGCAAAAATTATCGCAGCCGTAGGTAATATTAACCCAACCGTTAGGAAAACTCGAACGCGCCTTTGGCGTACCTTCTATAATTTTCCCTTCTTTTTCGTCTACTGCGACAACGTGTTTTTTGCTTTCGGTTTTTGCAATAACAAATTCCGCAAAATTTTCAAGGTTATGCGTACCGAAAACTATATCGATAAACGGAAATTTTTCGGTAAGTTTTTCGGCATAGCCTTGTTGCTGCGTCATGCACCCGCCGACCGCTACAATTAAATCCTTTTTAGCGCGTTTAAGTTTTTTAAGCGCGCCGATATTGCCTTCCGCCTTTTTTTCGGCGTTTTCTCTTATACAACAAGTGTTAAAAACAATGATGTCTGCCTTTGTTTCGTCTTCGGTTTTAACATATCCGAGTGTCTGTAATATCCCCGCAAGTTTTTCCGATTCGTGAAGATTCATCTGACAGCCGTATGTAATTATACAGTACTTTTTAGTAAAACTTTCCATATTGATAATGATACATTATAAATCTGTTTTTGTCAATTTTATAAAAACATTTTCGGTATATATTAATCCATTTTCCCCATACTAAAACCGTATGAATAAAAAATCAATAAAAATAACGCTAATCGTGCTTGGCGTAATACTCTTTATTGCGCTGGCATTCTCGGTTTATTACAGCGTAATCACTTACGGCGTAAATCTAGATAAGAATAAACTTGTAGATATGAATTCTTCGATAGAATTTTTAGATTGTGAAGGAAACGTTATCGAAGAGTGGTCTGACGATAAATTCGTTACCGACGCGGGCGACATCCCCGACTACACTTTAAACGCCTTTGTCGCAATAGAAGACAAAAGATTTTATTCTCATCACGGAATTGACGTTAAAGGCCTTTTGCGTGCGGCAATCAATAATTTAAAATCTTTCTCATTTAAAGAAGGCGCGTCGACTATCAGTCAGCAACTAATAAAAAACACGCATTTAAGCGGTGAAAAAACCCTTAAACGTAAACTTCTCGAAATAAAACTTGCAAGACAACTTGAAAAAAATTACGCTAAAAAAGAAATAATCGAAATGTACGTAAACACAATATATTTCGGCGACGGATGTTACGGCATAACCAAAGCGGCAAACAATTATTTCGGAGTTTCGCCGCAGGAACTTACCCTAAATCAAAGTGCGGTGCTTGCGGGCATCGTTAAAGCGCCTGCCGTGTATTCGCCTAAAATTTCGCCCGAAAAATGTACCGAACGCAAAAATCTCGTTTTGAAAGAAATGCATAAGCAGAATTTTATTACAGACGAAGAGTATGAAAAAAATAAGAACGCGGACGTTGTTACAATAGAAACGGAACAGGAAACTACTTCCCCATACCTTAAACTTGTGAAAAAAGAGTTAAATACAGTACTGGATAATTCCGTCTATGCCGGTTCAAAAATTAAAGTATACACTTATTATAACAAAAACTTACAAAAAGACGTAGAAGACGCAGTTAAAAATTCAAGCATAAATTCCGATAAAAAAGCAATTATTTTAAACAATAAAAATAAAATTCAAGCCTTTTTCTCTACTTGCGGCGACATTCCGCGACAACTTGGTTCAACGATAAAGCCAATCGGAATTTTCGCTCCCGCCATAGATACGGATAACATTGACGCCTGCACGCCCGTTATGGATGAAAAAATCAATATCAACGGCTATTCTCCGTCTAATTATAAAGACGTTTATTACGGCTACGTTTCGGCAAGGTTTGCACTCGCTAAAAGTCTTAACTCTTGTGCGGTAAAAATTCTAAACGAGTGCGGAACGGAAGACTGCATTAACTATCTTAAAAGAACCGATATACCCGTAAGCGAAAACGACAATGCACTACGCTTAGCACTCGGAGTTACCGAAAACGGCGCAACCCTTACACAACTTGCGGGCGCATACGGTGCGTTTATTAACAAAGGGTTTTACATTTCGCCGACTTCGATTGCTAAAATAAGTTTAGAAAACGGAACGGTATTATATACCGACAACGAAAACCCTATAAGACTTTATGGTGAAGATACCGCTTTTATAATAAACGACATGTTGAAATATACGGTTAAAGAAGGAACAGCAAAAACGCTTGATGCGCTTAAAATTCCGCTTGCGGCAAAAACGGGTACAGTCGGAAACGAAAAAGGAAATACCGACGCATATTCCGTTTCATATAACGGAGATTATACTATTTCGATATGGGTTGGAAACGCCGACAGCAGTTTAATGACTAATTCGGTTTCCGGCGGAACTGTACCGACAAAAATTGCTTTTAGCGCGTGGCAAAATATGATTAATCGCGGCTATAATGCAAACGACACGTTTACAACGGACGACGTTGTTTCCGTCTCCCTAGATAAAATATCTTACGAACATAATCATATTGTAGAAATGGCTGACGATAACTTTCCGCCAAGATACGTTATAACTGAATATTTTAAAAAATCAAGGATACCGAAAACGATTTCGGATAGATTTTCATCACCAAAAATTGAAAGTGCGGAAATATCAGTAAAAAACAATAAAGTTTATATACGATTATGTCTGGCAGAATACTATAATTTTAAAATTTACAGGGAAAGTGACGGTCTTAAAATTCAACTCTATGACAGCAAGGGAAAGAAAAAAACAGAATTTGTCGATAAATACCTGATGCCAGATAAGTCTTATATATATTCGGTTATCCCCTACGCGTCAGGTAAAAACGGAATAAAGTTCGGCGAAGAGTATTTTTTAAACGAAATAAAAACGTCGCCGATAAAAACTATCGACGACGACTGGTGGAAGGATTTTTATCCTGATTTTGTATTCAATTAAAATTCGTATCTTTCAATTTTTGAAATTGCCCTATCAATAAGCGCGTCCACATCTAAAAGTTGTTCGTTTTTCACAACCTTTTCAAGGTTAGGCTTGATAAGCGGAAATTTAGGTAGAAACACGGTGCAACAATCTTCGTAAGGTAAAATAGAAGTTTCGTAAGTATCGATTTTATTTGCGATTTCAATGATATCAAGTTTATCAAAGGCAATCACGGGACGAAGAACCGGCATTTTTACCACGGAGTTTGAAGAAGTTATACTTTCTATCGTCTGGCTTGCAACTTGTCCTAAACTTTCGCCTGTAATTATCGCCTGGTCGCCGAGAGATATGGCTAATTTTTCAGAGATACGCATCATAAACCTGCGCATTAATGTTATCATATATTCTTCGGGGCATTTTTTATGTATTTCTTCCTGAATTTCAGTAAATGGCACGACGTAAAGATTAATTCCCCCGTTATATTCCCCGATTTTTTTAGTCAGCGAAATAACTTTCTCTTTTGCCGCTTCGCCGGTATAGGGAAAACTGTGAAAATGTATGCAATCGATTTTCATACCGCGCTTAATGGTCATAAAGCCGGCAACCGGACTATCAATACCGCCTGAAATAAGCAAAAGTCCGCGCCCCGCAGAACCTACGGGCATACCGCTGATACCGTGCTGCGTTTCATTATATATAAACGTTTTGCCGTCTTCCCTTATGTCGATAGAAAGCGTAAAATCAGGATTTTTGACTGAAACCGTGAGATTATTGCCGTACTTTTCAAGTATTTTACCACCGATAAGCGCAGAAGTCTCAACAGAATTCGGCGAGAAAGTCTTATCTGCCCTATTAGTTTCAA
The DNA here is from genome assembly GCA_017448355.1 of Clostridia bacterium. Taxonomy (GTDB): domain Bacteria; phylum Bacillota; class Clostridia; order Christensenellales; family Borkfalkiaceae; genus UBA1259. The sequence continues at coordinate 13,902 of JAFSLQ010000006.1, forward strand.
CTTTAAACGTGCCGCTTTTACCTTCGCAAAGAGAAAGCGCCGCTTCGGTGATTTTTTCCAATTCGTTTATAACGACAATCGCGCGGCTGAAAGTATGTACGCCTGGAATCTTATGAAGTTTATCGCAAATAAGCGCATAATCGGATTCTGCAAAATCTTCAATTAAATACCTGCTATGCATAGGACGAAATATATGTTTAATGCCTTTTAAGGAGTTTTCGATGTTGGTTTTTAAAAGTTTTTCAAAAAACCCGCGGTTTTTACCCTTTAAATGTATTTCACAATATCTAACAATAATTGCGTTTTCCATTATCCCATTATACCTTTTAATTTTCTTGCAATATCATTGATTTTTTCAACAAATTCACGCGCTTCGGAAAGAGTATTATTTACGGAAAAACTAACCCTTATTACTCCGTCTAAAATATCCCTATTATGTCCGCACGCTTCTAACACTCTGCTAAACCTGTTCCGTGACGAACACGCCGAACCGTTTCCGACGATTATATTCTGTTCTTCTAAACTGTGCATTATAACTTCGCCGCGAAGCCCTTGTGCCGAAACACCCAATACGTAAGGACTTGCATTTTCGCCCGACAAAACGGTAAACAACGTTTTATCAAGATTTTTACGGATAAAGTTATTAATTTCACCTATTTTATTATAATTATCGTGTAAATTTGCGTAATGTTCAGCGCCCGCATACTCGAATACTTTTATTCCGAAAACGTTTTCCGTACCGCTTCTTAGTCCGCCTTCTTGTCCACCGCCGAAAATTAACGGTTTAATGTTTATACCGCGTTTTTTTATTAGTGCCCCGCAACCTTTAAGCGCGTTTATTTTATGTGCGCTAACCGAATACATATCTATATTATCCGAAAACGTGAACGGAATTTTGCCGTATGCCTGCACCCCGTCCGAGTGAAAAATAATGGACGGATTAATTTTTTTAATTGTATCGGCTATAAATCCTATATTGTTTATAGCGCCCGTTTCGTTGTTTACGTGTACAATCGAGACAAAACTTACGTTATTATTTTTAACATAATCAAAAAGTTCTTCCGTCTTAACGCTTCCGTCTTTATTTAGTCCTACAAAATGCGTCTCGATTTTTCGCGCATTAAGTTCTAGAAAACTTTTATATACTGCGGAGTGTTCGCCATTATCCGTCACATACGCGCCGCGCTTATTACAGCAAAAAATGGCGGTATTATCGCTTTCCGAACCACAAGAAGTAAAAATGACTTCGTATTTTGATGGACTTAAACCTAAATTTTTAAGCACGCTTTCCCGCGCGCAAGAAATTTCTTTTGCACAAGACAGCCCGCCGCGATAAAGCGCGGATGGGTTAAAATAGTCGTCTTTTATAAACTTTTCGGCTTTAACTAACGCGCTTTCCGATGGCTTAGTCGTTGCCGCATTGTCAAAATAAATCATATTCGTTATCTTTTATTAAAAAATCCGTCTTCAATTACCGTTCGTGATGAAAAACGTATTATATTAGAAATAAAAACTTGTGTACATTCTAATATAAGAAGATACTTTTGTCCGCCGACACTTACCGCTAAATAATAAAAATCTTTACCTTCCTGCGGTTCGCTGTTCATAGTAAGAACAAGTTTTTTTATACCGGGAGTAGATTCGTAGCGGTAAAAGGAATCGCTGCCGTACTTGCCTAGTTTATCGATATTTGCCGTATCAAACACAAGCACTTTTTTGCGCTTAATATTTTTAATTACCTTTGAAAACCTGATAGAACCCGATACAAAAGTATAGTCGTAATCAACGTAAAGTTTATCCTTAAATCTTCCAAGAAGTATTCCTGTCGCGATAAACAGTATTAAGGGAACAAGAATAAATATTATATCTAAAACGATATTGCTACTAAACCGATAAAAATTAAAAACAATAATCGCCCAAAGAACGGCAAAAACGTAAGAAATTATCGAAAACGTTTTTAAAATATAGTATTTTGTTTTGGCAGAACCCGTTTTCGTCATCGTTGCGGATTCTTCATAAAAAACTTCCTGCATAATGCTACCTTTTTTTATTCTATCACTTTTAAGTATATTTTACAATCATTTTAAATGCACGATAGTAATTCCGTTTTCACCTTCGCCGTAAACGCCACGTCGAAAATCTTTCACGTTTTTATCCTGTTTAAGATACTCCCGTATGGATTTCAACAGCACCCCTGCCCCTACGCCGTGAATAATTTTAATTTCTTCAAGCCCGTTTACAACCGCCTGGTCAATAAACGTTTTTACTTCGTCAAGCGCTTCCAAAGAAGTTTTGCCTATAACGTTCAACTCCGTTTTCGGCATAATGCCGCGTGCTTTGTTAAAAATTTTAACGTTTTTTTCTTGTTTTTTCGTTTCTTCGGAATTATAAATATCGTCAAGTTTTATCTTCGATCTGATATCGCCGATTAAAACTTCCGCTTCTGCCTTTTTAGCGTTTACTGAAAGTATTTTCGCATAAGCATCAAGCGATTTTACGTATACTTTTTTGCCCGCTTTAATCTCCGAATCTTTGGCTTTAATAAGTTCAACGGGGGCGTTTTCGCTTTCGATATTTAAATATCTGCTGTTCTCTATACGATTTTTAAGTTCGCTTGCACGAATTACTTCGCTACTTTCAAGATTCGCTTTTTTAAGGATATTTTTAAGTTCCGAGACTATTTCTTCCGCTTCGGAAAGTTTTTCGGCAACAATCCTTTTAGTTTCCTGTCTTGCGTTAAAATATATCCGTTCCCTTTCCGCTTTTATCTTTTCTTTTTCAAGAACGATTTCTTGTAATTCCTTTTCTTTGTCGGAAAGTTTTTGCAAAAGTTCCGCAGATAGCCTATCCGACTCTCTTCTACTCTCTTCCGCCTTTTTAAGCACTTCTTCAAAGCCGATACTTTTATCCGACATATACCTGAAAGCACCGTTTATCACGTCTTCTGAAAGTCCCAAAGTCTTTGCAATTTCAATGGCGTTTGAACTACCTGGGATGCCGATATTAATTTTATAAACGGGCTTTAAGGTTGCGGCGTCAAATTCCATAGACGCATTTTCTATTTTATCGGTTGTCATCGCATATTCTTTAAGTTTAGAATAATGTGTCGTGATTATACCGTAGCAATTCGATTTTAAAAGCTTATCAATAATGGCAAGCGCTATCGCGCTACCTTCTTCGGGGTCAGTCCCCGCGCCGATTTCGTCAAGTAAGATAAGGTTTCTGCCCTGAACCACGTTCAGTATATCTATAAGATTTTTAACGTGCGACGAAAAAGTCGAAAGATTTTGTTCTATACTCTGTTCGTCGCCTATATCGGAACACACTCCATCAAAGACCGAAACGCGACTGTCATTTCCCGCAGGTATGAACATCCCGCTCATGGTCATCAATGAAAACAACCCGACAAGTTTTAAACTGACTGTCTTACCGCCGGTATTCGGACCAGTTAAAAGCAAGAAATTAAACTTCTCGCCAAGATAAAGAGATATAGGAACAACTTTTTCAGCGGCGATTAGCGGGTGTCTGCCGCTTTTTATATCAATTATGCCCCGCTCGTTAAGTTCGGGACGTATGCTTTTCGTCTTAAAAGCATATTCCGCGCGGGCAAAAAATCCGTCAATTTCAGTTAGTGCCGTTGCATTTTCCGTCAATCCGTTTGACATATAGGTGATTTTTGCCGACAATTCGGATAAAATCCTGTAAATTTCTTCACGTTCTTCAAATGTTGCGCGCTTTAAGTCGTTATTTAACTCCATCACCTGTTCGGGTTCAATAAACACCGTTGCTCCGGATGATGACTGGTCGTGAATAAACCCTTTTACCTGACTGCGGAATTCACTTTTAACCGGTATAACGTACCTATCCTGACGCATCGTTACAACCGCGTCTTGCAAGTATTTATTTAGCCCCGCGCGCATATACGAATTGAGTTTTTCGCGAATTTTGGCGTTTATGTCACGAATACTTTTCCGTATAGAATAAAGTCTCGGCGACGCGCTATCGCTTATCTCGTCTTCGGAAATTATTTTCGACGTTATTTCTTTTTCAAACTCGTAATTTTCATATAAACTGTTCGAGATTTTACGTAAATAAACGATTTTATCGTCGGAAACCGCCGCGATAGCGTGCTTTATTGTTCGCGCACTTTTAAGATTATCCGCGACGCGCAAAAGTTCGGCATTATTTAAAGTACCGCCCGCATTTACGCGCTGCAATTCGTCCGATATGTCGCCAAAGTAGAAAACGCCCGAAACGCCGTGATTATATATAAGAGAGTATGCTTCCTGAGTTTTATCTAACAAAAGAGAAACTTCTTTAAAATCGGAAAGGGGCGAAAAGGCAAGAAGTTCACTTTTCGTCCTATCCAGCACGGCATAGCCCTGCAAAATTGATAAAATTTTATCAAATTCAAGCGCTTTAAGCGTTTTTTCCGAAATCATTTATCTTAATTCCGCGTTTAATTTTTCCTTTAAATTTTTAAGAATTTTCTTTATCGCGCCGTCAACTTCTTCGACGCTTAAAGTTCTTTCAAGGGATACGAATACAAGATTGAAAGCCATACTCTTCTTTCCGCTCTCAATTTGCCCGCCCTGATACACGTCGAAAAGCATAACGCGCTCTAAATACTTACCGCCGCTAAATTTAATGCAATTTATAACTTCTTCGTACAAACAATTCTCGTCAACAATAACCGCAAGGTCTCGCTCAACCGTCGGGAATTTTGAAACAGGCTTTGCAATAATTTTACCGTTAAAGAATTTAGTTAAAAGCCCGTAATTAATCTCGCCGCCGTAAATGGGTTTTTCCACGTCGTAAGCGGAAAGAATTTCCGAATTAACCTGTCCGACAAATCCGATTTTTTCACCGCATAAATAAATATCGGCAGAACGTGTCGGGTGCATAAACCTTTCGGTAGAACGCACGTATTTTACTTCTTGTTCGCGACAGAAAGTTTCTAAAACCCCTTCTACCACGCCTTTAACGGTAAAGAAATCTTCGTTTTCGCCAAACGCGATAAAAGCAAGATGGTCTGTTTCGGTCGGGAGACCTATACTTGAAATATTTTTATTTTCATAGGTTTTGGCAAGTTCAAAAAGCCTTCCTCTTTCGTTCTTTCTCTTTAAATTATTTGCCGCGGTGCGTACAGCGGACGGGAAAAGCGAAGTTCTCATAACCGCCAAATCTTCGCTTATCGGGTTTTTAAGGCGAATTTTCGCCGACTTATCAAGCCCGAAAAGGTCGAATTCTTTTTCCGCTACGAAAGAGTACGTTATCATCTCCGAATACCCGTACCCAACGAGTAAGTTTTTCAGATTTTCGGTAGTTTGTTGTGCGTCGTTTCTGCCGCCGCTGGTTATAGAAGACGTTTTAAGCAGAGTAGGGACTATGTTGTCGTAGCCGTATTCTCTTATCACTTCTTCCACAATATCCGGATAACTATCCATATCTTCCCTGTAAAGCGGCACAACTACTTTAAGATTATCTTCGCAAGCGTCAACCTTAAAATTAAGCCTTTCAAGTATATTTATAATAGTATCTCTCGGAACGTCTATTCCAAGCACTCCGTTTACTTTGGTAAAAGTAGTTTCGATAACTTTTTCTTTTATCGGCGCGTCGATTAAATCGTATTCGTCGCAAGCGATAGTGCCGCACTTTAATTCGTCGATAAGATGAAGGGCGCGATTCATACCGTTTTCAACCGACAAGTAGTCGACGCCCTTTTCGTATCTTGCGGAAGCGTCGGTTCGCTGTCCCAAAGTCCTTGCCGTTTTTCTGACGTTATCGCGCGAAAATTTCGCAGACTCAAATAAAACCGTCTTGGTATCTGATTTTATTTCGCTGTTTAATCCGCCCATAACGCCGGCTATCGCGACGGGCTTAACTGCGTCGCAAATAACCAAATTACTTTCGTTCAGTATAAACTCCTTATCGTCAAGCGTGGTTATTTTTTCGCCGCCGTTTGCCCTTCTGACAATTATAGTACTGTCCGATAAATCCTTCACGTCAAAGGCATGCATAGGCTGTCCGATTTCTAAAAGGACGTAGTTAGTTATATCGACTATATTATTTATAGAGCGAAGTCCCATTAAAAACAACCTTCTTTTAAGCCACAAAGGCGAAGGTTCGATTTTTATATCCTTAACTAAGTGCCCTTTGTATCTTTGACACAAATCAAAATCGTTGTTTATAATTTTAACGCTGTTTACGGTAGAAATGGTTTTATCGGTCGAGTATGAAAAATCGGGGTTTTTAAGCGGTTTATTAAGAAGTGCCGCCACTTCGCGCGCAATACCTAAAATCGACTGACAATCAGGGCGATTTGCGGTAACGTTTATGTCAAACATAACGTCGTTTAACTGTAAAATTTCTTTAATATCTTTACCGAGTTCGACGTCTTCTTTTATAATTAAAATACCGTGAACGGACGCCCCTTCGTACCAGTCGTCGGTGATACCGAGTTCCTCGCCGCTACAAAACATACCGAAAGATGGAAGCCCGCGAAGGTTACCCTTTTTTATTTTGTCGCCGCTATATAGTGTAGAACCGTCAAGTGCAACGGGAACGATAGCGCCTTCAAACACGTTGGTCGCCGCAGTAATTATCTGCAAATTACCGTATTCCCCGGCGTCAACCTGACAAACACTTAACTTGTCCGCGTTGGGATGGCGTTCGATTTTTACAATTTTACAAGAAACGATACGGTCTATTTTTTCGCCGAATTTTATTACTTCTTCGACTTCAAACCCGCACGAAAAAAGTTTCGCGACAAGTTCGTCCGCCGTACAGTCTATATCTACGTACTCTTTTAACCAAGAAAAAGGAACTTTCATTTTTTATCTCCTATTGAATTGTTGTAAAAATGAAACGTTGTTTTCAAACAGCGTCCTTATGTCCGAGATACCGTATTTAATCATCGTAATACGTTCTATTCCAAGCCCGAACGCAAGTCCCGAATACACGTTTGAATCAATCCCGCTCATTTCAAGCACTTTTTTATTTACAACGCCCGCGCCCAAAATTTCTATCCATCCCGTACCTTTACAAAGATTACACCCTTTACCGCCGCATTTACAGCACGTAACGTCAACTTCGACGCTCGGCTCGGTAAACGGGAAATAAGAAGGACGGAAACGGGTTTTGGTATCTTTATCGAAAATTATTCTTACAAACTCGTCTAAAAGTCCTTTAAGGTCGCAAAGTGAAACGCCTTTATCGACGACAAGCCCTTCTATTTGATGGAACATCGGCGAGTGCGACGCGTCGTCGTCCGCCCTATACACCCTGCCGGGGCTTAAAATCTTAATAGGCGGTTTTTTGTTTTCCATTGTGCGAACTTGTCCCGGCGAAGTATGCGGACGAAGCAAAACGTTATCGCTTATATAAAAAGTGTCCTGCATATCGCGCGCAGGGTGGTCTTTCGGGATATTCAAAGCCTGAAAGCAATAATAATCGGTATCGATTTCCGGACCTTCAAAAATCTCGAACCCCATACCCGTAAACGCGTCTATAATTTTATTTTTAACGATATTTAACGGATGCAATCCGCCTACTTGCGGAATTTTTCCGGGCAGAGTAATATCTACCGCTTCTTTTTTAAGTTTAAGCGCGTTTTCCGCGGCTTTAAGTTCTTCTTCCTTTTTTGCAAAAAAAGCGGAAACTTCTTCTTTAAGGTCGTTTACGCGCTTACCGAACGCCGCGCGAAGGTCGGCCGGTATATCTTTCATACCGCGTAAAAGTGCGGTAATTTCGCCGTTTTTGCCGATAAATTTAGCCTTAATATCGCCCATCGTTTTTAACGAAGAGATTTTTTCGGCTTCTTCTTTTGCCTTTTGTTTTAGTTCTTCGAATTTCTCCATTATAACAAAAATTCCTCCGATAAAAAATAAAACGCCCTAAAAATAGGGCGAAAATCTCGCGGTACCACCTAATTCGCTTTTTAAATAAAAAGCCTTGATGCTTCTATAACGGGAAACGCCCGACGAGGCCTACTGTTATTTCTGCCGCGCAACTCCAAAGCGAAATGACGAAAAGCTTCCTTTAAAAATCTTTCAGCCTGCGGATTTTTTCTCTGAAAAAAGAATTTACCGTTCGTCCGTCTTTATCAACGTTTTTTTAATTATACCCCCTTTACTCTGTAATTGTCAAGCGTTTATCTAAACAATCCGCCGTTTAAGTAAACCTCAGGCACGCTTCCGATAAGTACCGCTTCGCTTATCAGAATATTTGAAGAACAAGCGGTACTTTTCTTTTTATATAAAAATTCTATGTCGATTTTACACTCAACCGTTATATATAAAGAGTGCAAGGTCTGGTTTATCCCGACAGACGTGAAGTTTCCGTCAAATTTACAGTTTACTCCAACTACCGTTATGGCGTAATACTTTATTTCAGGGCCGTAGCCGGACGCAAGTTTTATTCCCGTAAAAGCAAAAAGCGGCACAGGTACGCCTTCTTTCAGTTTATCGTTAAGAAGTTTTTCTGTATTTTCGGCAACTGTGCGACTTATCGTGTTAATTTTAAGCGCGTCCGAACTCATAAACGATATATCTCCGTTTTTATTCTTTTCAACGTGAATAAGGTCAGTATACTTTACTTCATCCTGAATTGACGCCATTACCGACTTATTTATCGACGAAAGCGCTGCCGAATAAGCATAGTCTTCACAAACGGCAAAAACCAAGTTAAACACGCCGTTATTTATGTGAAAAATCAAACAACCAAGCAAAATTAAAATTATCACACTAACAAAAAACCGCTTTACCTTGCTTTTACGGTGCGAGCGGTTTTTTACTCTGAAAGTTTTATAATATATATTTTCGTCGGTACATTCTATCATATTAGATAGTATGCCTTTTTAGTTCTTTTTAGACCTTGACTTAAAAATAAGCGCAAAAAGATACCCGAATACTATCGCGGCGGTTATACCCATACCCGCGGCGGTTATTCCGCCCGTTATTGCCTTAAACAAACTCTCTTTCGCGCCTTCCATCGCGCCTTTTGAAAGAAGATATCCAAATCCCGAAATAGGTACGGTAGCCCCGGCACCGGCAAAATCAACTACATACTGGTATAACCCGAAAGCCTGTAAAATCGCCCCCGCAAGCAAAAAGTAAACGAGAATTTTACCGGCTGTGATTTTTGTATAATTTATCAACAGTTGTGCTAACGTACAAATTGCGCCGCCGACTGCAAAAACCTTTAAAAACATTAAAAATATTTCCATAACGCCCCCTAAATCTCTATACAAACGGCGTGCGCTATTCCCGGAATACTTTCGCCCTGCTGAGACGAAAGCGAAGACAGCAAAGCGCCCGTAGACATAAGCAAAATCCTTTTAAGTTTTTTCTCGCGTAACATTTTATAAAAATATGCGCAGAACACCATCGAAGAACAGCCCGCGCCGCTACCGCCCTGGTATTCTTTTTTGGCATTTTTATAAACCATTGCGCCGCAATCAAGATAGTTTTTGCTTATATCATACCCCTTTTGCCATACTAAATCCGTTAGAATACGCGAACCCAAAATCCCCAAATCTCCGCTTATAATAACGTCGTAATAATCGGGTGTTTTTCCAGTTTCTTTGAAATGCGTATAAAGCGTATCCGCCGCCGCAGGTGCCATCGCCGCCCCCATATTATTTACGTCAACTACACCGAAATCGACAACGCGCCCGACAGTTGCACAAGAGATTTTAGCGCCTTCGCCTTGCCCTATAACGCACGCCCCTGCACCCGTTACCGTCCACTGTGCTTGCGGCGGGCGTGTACAACCGAGTTCCAAGGGATATCTATACTGTCTTTCTGCCGAAGAAAAATGACTGCTAGTGCCGCATACGACGTTTTTAAGATACCCGCCATCAACCAGTGCCGCACCTATCGTTAACGCTTCCGTAAAAGTTGCGCAGGCGTTATATACGCCCAGATACCCCGCGTCAAAACTTCGCGCGGAAAAGGTTGCGGAAATTATCTGGTCCAAAAGGTCGCCCGCTATTATAGCGTCAATATCGTCTATTCCTTTATTTGCGTTTTTAATACTATTGTCTATAACCGTATAAAGCATCTTTTTTTCGGCTTTTTCAAAGGTCTTTTCGCCGAAAGTATCGTCGTTTGACTTAATCTCGATATATTCGCCAAGTTCACCCGCACTCTCCTTCGGTCCGCCGACAGATGAAACACCTATTATTGAAGGTTTATTTTTATAATAAAAAGTTCTCATATTTAGTCCTTAAAAAATATTGTAAATTCCGTAATAAATAAGTCCGACCAGCACGCTTGACGCAACTCCGAATACTATGATTGGCCCTGCAATTACGAACATTTTAGCCGCAACGCCGTACACGTAGCCTTCAGTCTTAAATTCAATTGCGGGCGACACAACGGAGTTAGCAAAACCGGTAATAGGAACAATCGAACCGCCACCCGCAAATTTTCCTATCCTATCGTAAACTCCAAGCCCGGTTAAAAACGCGCCCAAAAAAATCATAACCGCAGAAACGTAAGCCGCAAGTTCGTCGCCTTCTAAGCCCACCAAATACTGAAACATATACCTTAACCCCTGTCCTATCGAACAAATAAGCCCGCCCACCAAAAACGCACGAATAAGCGAACGCTTTTCGTTTGTTTTTGGCGAAACCGATTTTACATAGTTTAAGTAATTATCGTTAATAAAATTCTGATTATTTTCCATTTTTAAACTCCTTTTTCGCAAAAGATTTAACGTAAGACTCCCGCTCGTCGGAATTTCTCATAAATACGGAATTTATTTCTTTTCTCATAATAGTTTTATTATTAGCAAGTAAAATTTTACTATACGAAAAAGCGACCGAAAATTTCGGTCGCAGTAAGTTTTTATATACGAATAAAATTTTATCTTTGATATTCTTCGCGAATTTTGTCTATAATTTTGTTTTCCAGGCGGGAAACCTGAACTTGCGATACGCCGAGTTCTTCGGCAATTTCCGTCTGAGTTCTGTCGCGGAAAAATCGCATTATTATAATTTTTCTTTCTCTCTCACCAAGGTTTTCTATTATATTCGATATATGGATTTTATCCAGCATCTCTTCTTCGCCGCCGCTACTGGTTATTTTGTTAATAAGTTCCGAGCCTTCGTCGTCATCTTCAAACTTGTCGAAGATTGACACGGGCATCCGCGCGCTGTCCATGGCGACGACGACTTCGTCTTCGGTTATACCGAATTCCTTTGCAACGAGTTCAACGGGCGGCTGAACGTTGTTTTTCGTCTGGTAAGCGTCGACGTACTTATTAATCTTATTCGCAAGGATTTTAAGCGTTCTCGACACCTTAATCGCGCCGTTATCGCGCATATAGCGTTTTACTTCACCTATAACCATCGGGACGGTATAGGTAGAAAACTTAACGCCGAAACTTTCATCGAAATTATTTATTGCCTTTAAAAAGCCTATGCATGCAATTTGATACAGGTCGTCATATTCGACGCCTTTACCCACGAACCGACGAATAATGCTTTTAATAAGCGGTGTGTTGTTTGTAAAAACAATATTCTTTGAATTTTCATCGCCGTTTTTTGCCTTTCTTAAATGTTCCAGTAATTCGTCATAACTCAGCATTTTTTATTTAGCGTCGATTCCCAGTTTTTTTAACATATAAACTTTTGTGCCTTTACCCTTTTCGGAAATAACGTTCACTTCGTCCATAAAACTTTTCATAATCGTAAAGCCCATGCCCGAACGTTCGTCTTCGCCTTTTGTGGTATAAAAAGGTTCTAAAGCCTCGTTTAAGTTTTCGATTCCAACGCCTTCATCGAAAACGTTTATATGTAACATGTCGCCGTCAACGTATCCTTCTAAGACTATTTCGCCTACGGTATCGGGATAGCCGTGTACTATTGAATTTGTTACCGCTTCGCTTACGGCAGTTTTTATATCGCTTATCTCAGAAAGCGAAGGATTAAGCCTTAAAGCGTATACCCCGACAGCGGAACGCGCGAACGCTTCGTTATTTGAAAGGGACGAAAAAGTTAATTTAAAATAATCTGTTTTCATTAAATCCACCTTGAATTAAATTTTTGGCATTATATTATATAGACCGGCAAGTTGAATAACCTTTTCTGCGGCGACGTTTGCCCCGCTTATGTAAACCTGCTTGTCAAATTGCTTGATTTTTTTATACCTGCCGATAAGAAGCCCTATTCCCGTGCTGTCCATAAAAGTAATATCAGTCAGGTCGAATATTATTTTTTTCGCATTAATGTTGTCTAAAATCAATCGGTCGAGAATATCCTTTGCTCCGCCCGCGGAATATTCGTCAAGTTCTCCGTCAAGGCTTATGATAAATGAGCCGTTAGACTTTGCGTATTTTATATCCATAGATTTCTCCTATCGAAAACGTTAAAATAAGATTAACATATTCAATAAAATAAAAAATATCGTTTAATATCAAAAGGCAGATTTTTTTGTCAAAAAAACCCGCGCGAAATATTTAAAAAAATTTTTTGATATATTTTGAAAAAAGCCCTTATTTTGTTTGACAATTTTCCAGATTTAGTATACTATTATTAAGCATTGTTGTGAAACGGGGTGTAGCGCAGTTGGTAGCGCACGTGGTTTGGGACCATGGGGTCGGGAGTTCGAGTCTCTTCACCCCGACCAAACGAAAACAGTAATGTTTTAAGGGCCTTTAGCTCAGTTGGTTAGAGCGGTCGGCTCATAACCGATTGGTCCGCGGTTCGAGTCCGTGAAGGCCCACCAATCCCTTAAATCATACGGCCCGGTAGTACAGTTGGTTAGTACGCCAGCCTGTCACGCTGGAGGTCAGGGGTTCGAGCCCCCTTCGGGTCGCCAAATGATAACTGCTTGTAGAAATACAAGCAGTTATCTAAAAATCCTTGA
>JAFSLQ010000051.1 GCA_017448355.1 Clostridia bacterium
CTTCCGTTATTGTCGTAATAATATTCGCCCTGCCCTACTACCGTATGAGCGAGCCTTGAAGGATAAGAAGGATGCCCCGTATCAGGCGAATATTTGTTGGCGTATATACTCGAAAATACGGTATCGTCGCTTACCGTAACGGTTTTAGTAGCGGTCGCCGTTCCTACGCCGTTCGTCGCGTTTACTTTGATAACGAAGTTTCCTTCCTGCGTCGCACGGAAATATTGCTTGCCGTCTAACGTGCCTATCGAAGCGCCTACCGTCGTTTTAGAACCGTTTTCAAAAACGAAATCGTTCGTAGCACCGCTTATATTCGACGTAGCGTAAAGGAAAATGCCTACGTTGGTTTTCGTAACCGACGCCGTAGCCGAAAAGTCAACGCTATACACCGCGCTGCCCGCCGAACCGCTGCCGCCGTTCGTTCCGGAATTACCCGAACCGCCGTTCGAACCCGAATTACCGCCGTTTGAATTCGAAGCGCCGTTATCCGTTCCGCTTCCGTTAACGTCAGCGATAACGCCCGCGTTCCCGTTTGCGTCCTGCAAGTTATCCTTTACTTCGTCCTTACAGCCGAACGCACAAAAACTCAAAACAGTTATTAAAGAAAAAATAACCGCAAGTATCTTTTTCATAAGTATACCTCCCTTTTTTCGCTTTTTGGCAATTTTCTATCAATTATTAAACTTTTTTGTTTATAATACCGTATTTCGCCTTTCTTTTGCTAGTTTTTTTTAATAAAAATATGTATTATTTAACTTTTTTATTTAACAATGAAATTATAACATACGCCTTTTTTGATGTCAATACCTTTTTTTTAAATAATTGTTTTGCTTTTTTATTAAAACTAAAAACAAAAAACCGCTTTATTTAATTTTTTTATCAAATAAAAGCGATTTTCGTTAAATAATGTTTGACTTTGTCTTTTTTTTTATTTATAATAAAAACGTTTGAAAATTATACTTACAGTCGTGATAATTATGAAAGAGATAAAATTTGAAGAAGGACAAAAGATTTTTAACGCACTCGGGTCGGAAGTGCGCTTGCAAATCGTTTCGCTGTGCTTAAAGAGAAAAGAAATCAATTTAGACGAACTTGCCAAGGAACTCTTTATTTCCAACAGCGCGATAACGATGCACGTAAAAAAACTCGAAGAAGCGGGCATTATTCAGATTTCGCATAAATCCGGCGTTCGCGGTTCGCAAAAAGTTTGTTCGGTGAACGTAGATAAACTGCTTATTTCGTTCGACAGGGAAAACACCGTCGAAAAATGCTATGAATACGATATAGATATCGGTTTATATAATAATTACGAAGTAGAACCTACTTGCGGGCTTGCCACAGCGAAATGCGCGATAGGCGAGTTCGACGAACCGAAATATTTTGACTTTCTCGACAGGATAAACGCAAGTTTAATATGGTTTGCCACGGGATTTTTAGAGTATAAGATACCTAACGGCTTAAATGCGGACGATAAACTTAAAGAATTGCAGATAAGCCTTGAAATAGCGTCCGAAGCGCCGGGGTTCAGTTCTTATTATCCGTCGGACATATTTTTCTATATAAACGGCGTTGAACTCGGGTTCTGGACGAGTCCGGGCGAATTCAATAACAGGCGCGGTTTATTCACCCCGTCTTGGTGGTGGGAAAATCTCGGGCAGTACGGCAAACTGAAAATGATTAACGTCAACGCAACGGGCACGTATATCGACGGGAAGAAGATTTCCAACGTTAAAATCGCAGACTTAAATATAGACTCAAAGTCTGAAATAAAGTTTAAGATTGCATCGCTTAAAAACTCGAAAAACGTCGGCGGCGTAACCCTATTCGGCAAAAACTTCGGCGACTTTAATCAAGGCATAATCGTAAAAGAAATTTACGAATAGCCTAAACGAATACACTCACAACCCCACACTTTTCACCAAAAAAAGTCAAAAAAAAGATTATCCCGCAAAGATAATCTTTTTTGGTATTGAAAACCCGCCGAAACAAAAAGTTTCAGCGGGTTTTTGGCGGAGTGGTAGTAACCAAAATTGAATTAAAAAAATAAGTTTTTTTACAATAATTTCTGTTTTATATTGTTTAATATTTTTATATTTATAAAAACCAACGGCCTTGATAAAAATCACGGCCGTTGGTTATAAAGATTTTATAAAACAGAGAATTTGTTCATTATATTATTATTTCTTTATACTTTCTCAAAGAAATCGTTGCAAAAGTTAAGCCACGTCGCATTTTTTTGCATATAGTCCTTATAATCGTCATTAACGAGTTTATCGTACGTCGATAATCCGTGCCAACCTTGCGGATACAAGTGAAACTCACACTTTACGTTGTGTTTAACAAGTGCATTAACGTATGAAATTGAACTTTGACATGGTACGCAAGTATCTTCAACCGTAATCCATACAAAAGACGGCAAGGTTTTATTACTTACCATTTCGTCGCAATTAAGACTTTTCAAGAGTTTTTCTTTCTCTTCGCCGCTATATTCGCTTAACAGATTTTTATAAGTTTTAGAACTACTTGGTTGTAATTTATACGATATAACGGCATACGATAAACATACGGCTTTAACTTTTAGGTCGTAATCTTTATTAAACTTTCTATTAACGTTAAAGTAATCGGTTGCAAAGTTTGCAACGAGATGTCCGCCAGCCGAAAACCCCACCATAAATATTCTATCTTTATCTATCTGCAATCTTTCGGCGTTTTTCCTTAAATAATCTACTGCCCCTGATAACTGCAGAAGTTGAGTAGGATAGTTTATAGGTGTAACGGAATAATTAAGAATAAATGCGTTATACCCTTTCTCTAAAAAGTAAGATGCAACGGGTTCGCCTTCCCTTTTTGAAACGAAAGCGTAACCCCCACCTGCAACCACTATGATAGCAGGTCTTAAAATCACCCTATCGTCGTCAAAATACTTGCCGTGAATTATAGCGTTTAATTCTGCGTTTCCTTCTAATTTGTATAATTTTGAAATATTTATCGTTTCAACTTGCATTATCTATAACTAAATTCCTTATTTTAATATTGTTTATAAAGTTTGTCTTTTTTGTAAATATAAATTATCATTTGAATAAAAGTACAAATGCCGATAATCGTCGTTAAAATCCAAAAAGTTAGATCCTGAAAAACGCCAAAGCCTAAATACGGAATAATTTGTCCGCCAAAATCAAAAAATGCATGAATTATTATACACACCCAAATATTATAAGTTTTTTCATACACTATCGTAAACATTGAACCTAACAAAAAGGTATAAGCAACCTGAATTAAAGTCGATATAACACCTGCCCCGCCTATAATATTAAGTATGTGGAATAACGCAAAAACACCCGAAGAAAAGAGTATATATTCTACATATCCTATTTTATATAAAAACCTTTCTTTAATAAACCCGTTGATTATTATCCTGAAAAGAAATTCTTCAGTTAGCCCTATTAAAAAACAATTTATAATAAGTACAGGGATAAAAACGTAATTAGTAATTATTGCGTTTCCACGGATTAGTGCCGAGAACGGGAAATTAATTATAGCAACCAAAAACGGAAGTATTAAAAATGAATACCCCCTTATACGATAAAATTTTATAGTTCTTTTATTGTTATTTATTACTAAAACAATGATTATAATGGCGTAAAAAAGATTTATAAAGGTATTTTTTATTAGTCTGTTTATTCTGAAATCGGTAACAAAACGGATATTAACCACGTAGAAAACAACAATACCGACGATACAAAATATTACAACACCCGTTAAATAAGTTTTCTTAGTCATATTCTCATTTTATTATCTCAATTTATTTATGTCAAGAAAAAGGTCAAAACTCTTTGTTCACACATATGTTTTAACCTTATATCTTATGTTTATCATGTAAAACAGTAAATTAAAATGGACCTAACCATTCTAATTCAACGTAAACAAAAAAGTTTAGCGTTGTTTTCTCGTCGACTAAAAACTCTTCGTTTGTCGTTATCTGCGCAACTTTGTTATTTGAATCAACGTAATACCAGTATCTGAATATATATTTGTCGTAATTAACGTATGAAGCGTCGTCGTTATTTATCTTTGGAATATTTAATGTATCACCGTATCTAACGTATATTATTCTCTCACTAAAAGTGCCATCATCAAGCCAAGCCGTTCTTTCAGTTGCCGAACTATTATCTAATATTATTTTATAAGTTTTTATTTCCCATACGGCAGTAAACGTCCTATCGCCCGTTGTGTTTGCCACAATACAGGTTATTGTTTCCCCTTTTTCATCAAGCCAGCCTAAAAAATTATAACCCGCCTTAATCGGAAGAGGCAATATTATATCTTGTTCAGATTGTGAATATTCGTTCAATTCATTCGATGGAAAATATCCGCCATCAAGATTATACTTTATAGAATACTCTGGTTGTTTTCTGTAAATAATATCGTCATCTGTTTTATTGCAGCCAAACAAACCGACCAAAAATAATAATAAAAATAAACTTATTATTTGTTTATACAAATTATAACCTCCCCTTAAATATTTTCCGTCAAAAACCGCTTCTCTATTTTTCTTCCAATTCTTCGCTGAAAAAAGATTCAAGATATTTTGCAACTTCGTTTTTCGGTTTTTTCAATAATACGATTTTATGCTTTCCTTGACTATCAGCATGAAAAATCGTCCTACCCTTATCGGTTATAACAACGTTCCCCTTCTTTGAATCAAAATATTCGTTATCGCCTTTTACTGCATATAAAACGGTAAGCGGGTCCCAACTGTGTCTTGCACCGTTTTGGTATAATTTATAACAAACGGAAACGGGATATTTTTCATTATAATCGGTTGAAAATTTCTCAAACGTCAAAACGTCTAAACCCACGTCGAAATCACAGAATATTATTTCAGTTTCAACTTTTTCCATTATGATATGTGCAGAATTAAGGTCTGTTATAATATTATACTCTCCCGACATAGTATAACCGCAAAAAGAGTGGTATTCGCTTTTTTGATTAAAATATCCACCCATAACATACAATTCTTTAACTTTTTGATTAAAAATATCCGTTCCAGACACACCGTTAAAATTGCTATCTAAAAACGTTGCGATATTTCTTAATTGTCCGATACAAATAATCGTTACGCTTTTATCAGTAGCCTTAACAAGTTTATCGTAAATTAAATCGTTTGCATTTTGCAATGCGCTAAAATCTTTTTCAACGTGAAGTATTGTTAAGGCTTTTTCAACAAAATCGACGCCATATTCAATAACAAGCCGATTATTTTTAAGAACGCCTACAGGAAAATCGTTTTTATAATATTTATTTATCACAGAAGTCAACAATGCACCGCTTTGATTATTATTAGAGTAGGTCATTGCCAAAACGTTTATCTCTTTTTTGTTGTGAAATTTATTTGCCAACGCTATTGCCGAAGCGTCGTCGCAATCTCCGCCCAAATCCGTATCTAATATTATGTTTTTCATAAATTTTATCAACTCAAAATTTAAGAGTAATTTCTCCTTGTTCAAAATTCAAGACTTTATATTTATCTTCTAACGGCGGTCCGCAGGAAATAGACCCACAACCGCGTTCCTTAAATCCCAGATACACATAAAGATTTTTGTCTTTATTCAATTCATAATCATGCGTTTTTTGAAAAAGTTCGTTTACCGAATACGGCACAATCTGGAAATAACCGTCATTTAAATAGCCTTTTATCTTCTTCTTTCCAAGAATAGAAAAATCGTCAACGCCCTTATGCGTTCCAAACTCCTGCGGTATTAAATAAGGACATTGTAAATCGTCGGTATTTCCGTAAAACCTGCCGTAATATGTACCACCGCATTTATCGATATAACTTTCTGTAGGTCCATAACCTAAAAAACTGTATCTATCGAAATCCTGTTTCCGTACGGCGAAAGAAAAACCTATTCTCGGCAATTCTTTGACAAACTCGCCGAACTTACCCGTTAATTTCATTTTGACCGTATCGTCGGAATAAAACTCATATTTTACGGTATATTCGAATATCGGACTACGGTATTGTGCAACGCTAACGGCAGAAACGTCTATCTCTACATAATCACGATTTTTATGTACGGTTATTGCTTTTGTAAACGAAGTTAAATCAAACAGGCCCTGTTCTTTCCATAAACACCAATCAGGGTCGTTATCCATAGGCGCTCTTACAAGCATAAGTGATATAGGATTACTTAACAGATTATTACTTAATTCGCCCGTTGTTTTATCTATAAAGAAGTCGTTTTTTTTCGTTGAAACAACGATAACGTTTTCTTTCTCTACGATATTTATATCTCCGTCACGCGTTATTGTCGGTTTACACGAACTATTCTTAAAAGAAATAATCCTTTCGCCGTATTCTGTTGTTTTTATCGTTATCTTTTCATAATCACATTTTGCTAAAACAGGAACTGTAAATGTTTCGCCGACATTAATTGTTACCATTTTATCTTCCTTCTCGTTTACGCTATCGCCGACGAATCGTTCAAAAAGAATATGTACGGAAAGCGGACTGAAA
>JAFSLQ010000052.1 GCA_017448355.1 Clostridia bacterium
AAAATGCTTTTGTGAGGATGTATAACGCATTACAGGAAAATCGCAAGGCGGTAGTGGACGATACTATAAATCTCTTGCAGTCTTTAAAAGTCAAATGTAATTTAAACAACGAAGCAATATCCGAAATAGACGGCGAATTATCTACTTTAATAACTCAGAACAAGGCATATACTGATATGTTTGCAACAGGGGTTTTGGATCAGGTTGTTTTTTCTGAAAAAGCAGACCGAATAAAACGTAAGATAGCAGAACTCCGTAGCCGCAGATTAAAGATACTTAATTCCGACGAAAACGAAAAGTGCATAGAAGAATTAAGAAAATTGAAAGGATTTTTGATAGATAATCCGCAGGCAATAACCGAGTTCGATAAAGAATTATTTAATGAGATAGTTGACGTTATATTTGTAGAACAGGACGGATCTATCGTTTTCAAAGTCAAGGGAGATTTAGAACTAAAAGTCGGGAGATAAGTATATGGCAAACAGAATGATATGTTTTGGCTACGGTATTCGAGACGGAAAACTGTCTGTCATAGAAAACGAAGCGGAAACGGTAAGAAGGATATTCAGAGAATATATCGACGGGAAAATTCTTAAAGAGATAGCAGATGAACTGTCACAAGAAGGCGTAGATTTCTTTATGGGTGATACGAACTGGAATAAAAACCGTATAGCGAGAATTATTGAGAACGAAAAATATATAGGAGCAGACGAGTATCCGCAGATTATAAATGACGACGAATTTGTTTGTGCAAAGCAGTTAAAAGAAAGCAAGGGAGCAAAGAAAAGACGCTTTGACGAGATTACGGAGAGCTTACGGGCAAATAGAGTTATTTGCGAGCAGTGCGGTAAACAAATGAGCCGAATATATAAATGGAAACGCAGAGAAAAGTGGGTTTGCAGGAACGGTTGCAAAAACGACTTATATGTTTCCGACGATGTTGTGTTTAACGGTATAAATAAAATAGTCGGCAAAATATGTGAAAATCCTGACGTTGTTAAACCGATAGCGGAAAGAAAGGACAATAACCTTGAAATAAGAAGATATGCGAACGAAATAAACCGATTATTAGGCAGTAAAAATCCTACTTTCGGAGCAGGTAAGAAACTGATTTTTCATCTTGCGGAATTGAAGTTTGAAATATTCAACGAAAAAACGCCGGACATTTATAACGATTTACTTATAGAAAAATGTAAAACTGTACTTGAACAGGGCAAAGCTGATAAAGAGTTTTTGGAAAAATTTTGCAAACAGGTTATCGTTGGTAAGACAGGCGACATAGCTATAAGGTTTATAAACGGAGTAAAAGTATCGGCAAAAGGAGAATAAGAATATGCAACAGGGAGCAAAGATAGTTACTAAAATAGAAGCGAATCCCTTATTGGCGGACAAGCGTAATCAATTCAGACAACAAAGGGTAGCGGCTTATTGTCGTGTTTCTACGGACGCGGAAGATCAGATCGAAAGTTATAAGGCGCAAGTTGCATATTACACGGATGCCATAGCAAAAAATCCGCATTGGAAACTTGCAGATATTTACGCCGATGAAGGTATAACGGGAACGTTAGTTAAAAAACGTGATAATTTCAATCGTATGATAAGAGATTGCGAACGCGGGCGTATAGATTATATCTTATGTAAGTCGGTTGCGAGATTTGCGAGAAACACCGTTGACTCTTTGCAAACGATAAGAAAACTAAAAGCGAGAGGCATAGGCGTATATTTCGAGGAACAATGTATTGACACTTTAAAGATTGATAACGAAATGTTTTTAGGCTTACACTCGGTTATGGCGCAGTCGGAAAGCGAGAATATAAGTGCGAACGTTCGTTGGGGTATTCGTCAAAGGATGAAGGCGGGAACGTTTAAGTTCAGATATAATCTTTTAGGCTATGCAAAAGGCGAAGACGGCGAACCTATGATTGTGGAGTCGGAAGCATATTATATCCGTAAGATGTTTGAGATGTATTTACAAGGTTGCAGCCTTGTGCAAATAAAAGATTATTTTGAGCGGGAACAGATACTTACAAAAAAAGGCGATACCGTTTGGTCACAAAACGTTATAAAAAGTATGCTTACGAACGAGAGATACTGCGGTGATTTGCTTATGCAAAAGACATTTGTAGATAATCCTATAAGCAAAAAGAGTTGTAAAAACCGTGGAGAATTACCGAAATATTACATACCGAACAATCATGTGCCTATTATAGATAGAGGCGTGTTTCAGGCGGTGCAAGCGGAAATGGCAAGACGTAGCAATAAGCGTAGGGTTTCGGATAAAACCATAACCGAGTTTGGTAAATATAGTGGTAAATACGCTTTGTCTGAATTGCTTGTATGCGGTGAGTGCGGAAGCGCATATCGCAGAAAAACTTGGAAAAAACGCAATGGCGAAAAGGAAGGTGTATGGGTGTGTGTAAACCGAATAGATCACGGCAGGGAAGCGTGTAAATGTTCGGTCATATTACACGAAGAAGCATTGCAGGAAGCAATTTGCAGGGGCTTATTAAAAGCGTATTCGGATGTTGGTGGTGCTATGGATTGTATCACGACGGCGTTGACTTATGCGGTAACACAATCGGACGACATGTTGGATATTTACGCCGTCGAACAACAGATAAAGCAAGTGGATCAAAACCTAGACGAAATAATAGTGTTAAGAGAAAGAACACAGGGCGATAAAAGCAAGTACGATTTAGAGATTCGTAAGTTCTCGCAACAAATTGTTGCGTTAAGACAGCAACGTGATATGTTAAAGCAGAAAATTGATGCATTACCTAAGGCGCAGATTGAAATAGAGCGGCTTAAAAAAATGTTTGAAGAAAAAGAGAACTTTATTCAGTACAGAGATGAAGTAGTGCGTTGCGTAGTCGAGTGCATAAGGGTGTCGTCGGACTTTAATCTTTCAATTATTCTTAAAGGCGGGTACACCGTAGAAGAAAAAGTAATATGCTGAAAAAAGTTCAAGTTCGCCAATGGTGTTGGCGAACTTGAATTGCAAAAAACAGCATAATTTGATATAAAAATGCGTTAAAAACGTGGGTTTTTAGTCAAGTTCGCCAAGATCGCCAACTTTTTCCGCTCTATAGGAAAACGTAGGGGTTGGCGAACTTGATTTACGCAAATGCGTAGAAATTCCTGAACACAAGCGTATATGGTTTTCGATTTGATAATGGTATAATATTATCAGGTTAAATTGGGGGCATATCCAATGAACGTTCAGGACAATAAGAATATTGAATATTATAGCAAATTAAAAAGCACGGAAATTAAGTGGCTTTGGTATCCGTATATCCCTTATGGTAAGATAACGATAATTCAGGGCGATCCGGGAGAAGGCAAAACTTCGCTTGCGTTATATATAGCGACAATTCTATCTAAGGGACAAGCATTGCCGTTATGTGAAAGCAAAGTCGAAAAACAAAACGTGATTTATCAAAATCGTGAAGACGGCGTTTCAGACACTATAAAACCTAGATTAGAAAGATACGGTGCAAATTGCGACAATATTTGTTTCATTCTTGAAGACGATAAACCGTTATCGCTTAACGACGACAGGCTTGAGTCGGCAATCAGGGAAGCGAACGCCAAGGTTCTTATATTAGACCCGATACAAGCATATTTGGGCGACAGCGATATGGTAAGAGCGAATGATATTCGTCCGTTAATGAATAACCTTTGTAAAGTAGCGGAAAGGACAGGTTGCGCCATATTGCTTATAGGTCATTTAAATAAAAAAGACGGTGGAAAAGAACTTTACAGGACGCTTGGTTCTATAGATATTGTTGCGGCTGCCCGAAGTATTCTGATGGTAAAAAAGCCTGACGAAAACGATGAATCTTTACGAAAAATCGTCCATGTTAAAAGCAATCTTGCGCCGAAAGGTAAATCACTCGTGTTTTCATTGCAAAACAACAACTTGGTTAATTGGGCAGAAGCGGAAGGCGTGGAAAACGTTGAACTTAATATGCAACAGTTGTGTCAACAAGCATTGAAAGAACTTATAGGCGTAAACGGAATAAATAGTGTCGATTGCTATTCGAGTATGGAAGAAAAGGGTTTTAGTAGAAGAACGGTAGAAAGAGCAAAAAGCGAA
>JAFSLQ010000053.1 GCA_017448355.1 Clostridia bacterium
AAAATGCTTGCCGCGGTTTTTTATAAGTAAATTATTTATAACCTTTTGCATACAATAACTGTATGGCAACGATAATTTTAACGGGCGGCGGTACGGCAGGACATATTATGCCCCACCTTGCACTGTTACCTTATCTTAAAAAAGATTTTGACAATATTTATTATATCGGCAGCGAAACAGGTATGGAAAAAGAGATTATCAAAAAAACAGGCGTAAAATATTTTTCCGTACCTTGTGCAAAACTTGTAAGAAGTTTTACATTTAAAAACCTTAAAATACCATTTACGCTATTTAAAGGAATAAACAAAGCGGGTAAAATTTTAGACGAATTAAAACCCGACGTCATATTCAGTAAAGGCGGCTATGTAAGTCTTCCTGTGCTGATTGCGGCAAAAAAACGCCATATACCCGCTATTACTCACGAAAGCGACTATACGGTAGGACTTGCAAATAAAATTTCCGCAAAATATTGCGAAAAAATTTTAACAGCATTTCCGGAAACCGCAACTACTCTTAAAAACGCCGTACACGTCGGTCTGCCGCTAAGGCATTCTATTTATTCCGTAACAAAGTACGAAAGCCTTAAACAATTTGGTTTGTCAGGCAAAAAACCCGTAATTTTAGTTACGGGCGGAAGTCTTGGTGCAAGTGCCATAAATTCCGCTCTACGTAACGCGCTTGATATGATTTTACCTTCCTTTGACGTTCTTCACGTGTGCGGAAAAGGGAATTTAAGCGGTATTAATAAAACAGGTTACAAAGAAATAGAGTTTACCGATAAAATGGATATGGCTCTTTGTGCCGCAGATGTATGTGTTTCCCGCGCGGGCGCGAACACCGTTTTCGAAATGGCAAGCCTATCTAAACCTATGCTTTTAATCCCACTACCGAAAGGCGTTTCCCGCGGCGACCAGATTCTAAACGCCGAATATTTTAAAAAAGCAGGACTTGCAAAAGTACTATATCAGGAAAATTTAACCCCTAATTCACTAACCGTCGCGATAAAAGAATTATATGAAACTCGCGCTGGACTATCCGACAATTTCAAAGCGCACCCCGTTAAAGACGCGTCGGAAAAAATTGCTAAAATTCTCGCACAGTACAAAAAGACTTAAACATTTCTTCCGTTAAGCGCGGCAAATAATTTCCCGTAAAATTTACCCCTGTTTTCCCAAAACTCGTTGTCGGCGATTTTTTCGTCGGCTTTTTTGCTTGCAAAAAAATTTTCCGAAATTTCACGCTTTTTGCTAATTATAGTTATGTTATTTCTCTTTGCAGTTTTATAAAACAATCCGCAGATAATCCTATTAAGCATATCCTTCCTCCTTTTTACGAACCCATTATAAAACTTAAATAGCGACAAATGTTTGTCATATATTAAAAAGTTTTTTAATTTAATTGACACGGGACAAGGTTATATTTTACAATATGAAAAAGGAGTTTAAAATATTATGAAATTTGAAACTATGATAAACATTTTGTTTGAATTATTGTCGAAAAAAACCGTTCAGGCAAAATATCTTGCACAAAAATACGATATATGCACGAGAACGGTAATAAGATACATAAATTGTCTGGATTTAGCGGGCGTACCGATTTATTCGACGCGCGGCAGAAACGGCGGGTATCACATTATGGATACTTTCAGGCTGTCTTCGACCTTTATGACGGTAAAAGAATTCGAGCAGGTAATTAACTCGCTGACGTCAATCGTATCGAGCGTACCGGATAAAATCCTTTCTTCCGCAATCAATAAACTTAAAGCGACCGTCAAGCCCGAATACGGCGGGTTCGATATAAAGAGCGGTAACCTTATAATCGACGGCGGACCTTGGGGCGATACGGTCGGATATAAGGCAAAATTACAGGTTATTGAACAAAGTCTTAACGAAACGCGCGAACTGTTTATACGCTACCACGATAGAAACGGCGTGGTTTCGGAACGCGTTATCGAACCGCACGTTATAGTGTTTAAGCAAGGCATTTGGTACGTTTACGCTTATTGCCATTTAAGAAACGAATTCCGTTTTTTTAAGACGGGACGAATAGAGATAGCAACTATCCGCGACGCTAAATTTACAAGACGCGACTTATCAAAACAGGAACTACCGCTTGATTTTTGGCATAACAGCGTTAAAGCAGAACGTGTGGTTATGGAAATAGATAAAAACGTAGTATCGGACGTTGAAGAGTGGCTTGGTATTGAAAACGTAAAACTTGAAAACGACAGATTTATTGCCGACGTTTCTCTTCCCTTTGACGACGGTTTAGTCAGTAAGATTATGAGTTATGCAAGCGGTATAAAAGTGCTTTCGCCCGAAATTTTAAAAGACAAAATAAAAGCCACCGCGTTAGCGGTGGCGGGCAAATACGAATAGAGTTTTTAAAATTCTTTTCTCGTACTTCTTGAAAACACTTTCTTAAATTCACTCAACGGGTCTTTATTTTCATATAAAATCGAATACACGGCGTTCGTTATAGGCAAATCGACGCCGTATTTTTCACCTAGCATTTTCATTGCCTTAGAAGTCGCCGCGCCTTCCGCGAGTTTAATAAACGGCTGTTTTTTTACGAATTTTTCACCAAACGCGCGATTATTAGAATACTCGGAAAAAAGCGTCGTTTCATAATCGCCCAAATGGCATAGCCCGTAAGCCGACAGTTCGTTGCCGCCCATAGCCTTAATAAGCCTTGAAACTTCTCTCGCGCCGCGTGCCATAAGCGGACCTTTTAAAGTACTCATATTACCGCCGTCAAGCATACCCGCGGCAATCCCCATAACGTTTTTTGCCGCCGCACCTATTTCGCTGCCGATTAAGTCGTCGCCGTAATAAAACCTTATAAGTTCGCTGCGGAACGCGTCCGCAAGATATTTTACGAGTGCGGGATTTTCGGAGTCTATAACCATACAGTTGGGCTGACCTTGAGTAAACGCCTGAATATGCCCGGGTCCTACCCACACGGCGACGTTCTTACCGGAAATTCCGCAGTCGACGAGTACTTCCGAAAGTCTTTTACCCGTATCGACTTCGATACCTTTCATACACAGTACAAAGATTTTATCTTTAACGTCTGCCGTAGAAATTATTTCCTTAATAAACGAGCGCAAAGCCTGCGCACTTATCGATATAATTATAATATCGCCGAAGTTTAGCGCGGCTTTCAAATCACTCGTTAAGTTTATCCGCGGGTCAAGTTCCACGTACTCGTTTTTGCCGCTTTTTAGTTGTTCGTAAGACTTGCCCTGCCTTCCCCATTGACACACGTCGTGTCCGTGCCGAACGAGATACCAGCCGATAAACGAACCCCATCTGCCGCAGCCTAAAACGGAAATTTTCATTTTTGCCCCTTTTACGGCATTGCCGTTAGAATTTACAATGTTTTTCTGTCGAGAAATGCGCGGGCGAGCGAAACTTCATCCGCATACTCTAAATCCGTACCGATAGGAAGTCCGTGTGCAAGCCGCGACACCTTTATTCCCAAAGGTTTAATAAGATTTGTAATATACATCGCGGTTGCTTCGCCTTCCACGTCGGGATTAGTCGCCATAATCACTTCTTTAACATTTCCTTCCCTGATGCGGGATAATAGCCCCTTGATGTTAATATCATCCGGACCTACCCCGTCGAGCGGCGAAATCGTGCCGTGAAGGACGTGATATACCCCGTTATATTCATTTAGTTTTTCTATCGCGATAACGTCTTTCGGTTCTTTAACTACGCAGATAGTTTCCGCAGTTCTGCGCTTGCATACGTCGCAAATATCTCCTTCCGAAAAATTACCGCAAATTTTACAGTAATGCACGTTCTTTTTTGCGGAAATAATCGCTTCCGCAAAATTTTTCGCGTCTTGTTCCGACATATTGATAACTCGGTACGCAAAACGTTGCGCGGTTTTTGCACCGACGCCCGGAAGTTTGGAAAATTCGTTTATAAGCCTGCCGATAGGTTCTATATATACTCTCATTTCCGCGCCGTAAATTATAGCCCAAGTCCGCCGAATGCACCGAGTTTTTCGTTTGCAAGTTCGTCCGCCTTTTTATAACCGTCGTTTGCCGCCGCGACGATTAAATCTTCAAGCATAGTCATATCTTCGGTATCCACCGCGTCAGGATTTATCTCTACTGCGCGGATAACTTTTTTTGCCGTCATCGTGATTTTAACAAATCCGCCGCCGCTAGTTCCCACAACTTCCGTTTCTTCAAGTTCCGCTTGCGCTTTCTGCATTTCTTCCTGCATTTTTTGCGCTTGTTTCATTAAGTTCTGCATTTGATTTCCGCCGCCAAAGCCGCCGAAACCGCCTCTATAACCGCCCATAATTATTCCTGCCTTTATTTCTTTTTATTTGCCGCGTTGTTACGCGTTTAATCAATGTTTTACTATTACTATATCTTCGCCGAATATCTTTTTAAGACGTTCCGTCGCATCGTCGATTTCGGAAAGTTTTTGTTCGTTTTTCGGCTCCTTTACCAAAATTTTTGTAAAACCTAACTCTTTCATCGCGCTTTCTATCTTTTCCTTATTGATATCGATAGTGATAAGCGCGTAGTCGTCAGCCGTCTTCGGAATAAGCGTTATTTGGTCTTTATCGGGGTTAACGCCGATATTTTGCATCGTGTTCCAAAGCATTTCGCTACCCATCTTGCGAAGGTTAGATAAGAGCCTTCCTTTAATCTCTTCAACCGTTAACTTTGCGGTCGATTGTTCGACCAAAACAGGCTCTTTAACCGCAGGCTTTTGTTCAACTTTTTCGGTTATAACAGCCGCGCCGCTTTGCAATTTATCTTCAAGTGCCTTAATCCGTACCAAAAGCGCGTCAATATCATAGTCCGTTTCGGGACGGGCGGCTTTAACCGCCGCAGTTTCAAACACCACGCGCGGGTGCGTTGTATATCTCAACGCATTTTCCGTGTCGGAAAATATTTCAAGAATGCGTATTATCCGCGCTTCCGAAACTCCGTCAGATAAGGCTTTTAATTCCTTAAATCTATTTTCGGGTAAGCCTAAAATATCGTTCGCCGTCTTACAGGTTTTAATGATAAGTAAATCGCGCAAAAGTCCCGTTAAGTCCTTCGTCAGAACGCCCATGCTTTTACCGAGACTTGCTAAATTTTCGATTATCCTTAAAACTTCACCGCTGTCGCCCGCTAAAACCTTTTCAATAAAAAGTGTAACAAGTTCGGTATTAGAAGAACCGAGTATTTCGTTAACGTCTTCGTATGTCAGTTCCCCGTCGCCGTAAGAAATTGCCGTGTCCGCAATAGACAGCGCGTCTCTGATACTTCCTTCGCCTGCCTTGGCAATGGCAAATACCGCTTCTTTTGTGTATTTTTTGCCCTGTTCGTCGTAAATTCCTGAAATTAATTCGGCAATTTTTTCCGTAGGGACTAACTTAAAATCAAAGCGCATACACCTTGACAGTATCGTTGCGGGAAGTTTATGCACTTCGGTCGTCGCAAGGATAAACACGGCGTGCTTCGGCGGTTCTTCAAGCGTTTTTAAAAGCGCGTTGAACGCTGCGCCCGAAAGCATATGCACTTCGTCGATAATATATACTTTATATTTGCACGAAACGGGCGGAAACTGAACGTAATCTCGCAGTTCCCTTATCTCGTTTACGCCGTTGTTAGACGCGGCGTCGATTTCGATTACGTCGATATTTGCGGGGTCTGAAAGCGCTTTACACGCGGCACACTTGCCGCACGGCGAGCCGTTTACGGGATGTTCGCAGTTAATTGCCTTGGCAAAAATTTTTGCAGTAGAAGTCTTACCCGTACCGCGCGAACCGGTAAAAAGGTACGCGTGCCCGAGCCGCCCCGTTTCAATCTGCCCGACAAGCGTTTTTACGACGTGTTCCTGACCTATTACGCCGTCAAAACCCGTCGGTCTGTATTTTCTGTATAACGCAAGGTATGACATTTAGTTTCTCCCGCTTATTTAACCTTTGCTATTTTTTTACGTATGCGCTGAACGGCATTATCCACCGATTTAGCGTTTTTCCCTTTTAATTTTGCTATATCCGCGTAAGAATATCCGTCAAGATATAAAGTCAAAATCTGATATTCGTACCCGCTTAATGCGGCTTTTATTCTCTCCATAAACTCTTTCGCCGCTTCGGAATTGATATATTCTTCTTCGGGGTCTACTATTTCGCCTTTAATGAGAGAATTTTTATCTTCGTCTTCCCCGACATAAATAGGTACGTAATAAAGTAACGGTTTGTTTTTGCCGCTTGTGGACTTTCTTACGGCGGAAATAATGCCGCTTTTGATACACGTAAAAGCGTAATTTTTAAACGCAGACACTCCGTCGTAAGTGTTTATCGCCCTGAAAAGTCCTATCGTACCTTCCTGAATTAAATCGTCTTCTTCGCCGACGGCTAAAAAATACTGCCGTGCCGTGCTTTTGACAGCCTTTTTATACCGCGCTAAAAGTGTTTCAAGCGCGGCGGCATCGGTTTTCGCAAGTACCGCTAAGCGCTCGTCGGAATAAGATGCGTAGTTCTCCATTTTTACCTTTGTTTAGCCTTTTTTAATGCGTTGGCGCACGGCTTCATACACAACCACGCCGCAAGCAACAGACGCATTTAAAGAATTGACTTTGCCGAACATCGGGATAGATATGATGCCGTCGCAGTTCTTTTTTGTAAGCGCTTTAACGCCGCTGTCTTCGCCGCCTATTACAATTGCAATTTTACCCGTCAGGTCGGCTTTATACATTTCGCCGCCGCCCATTTCCGCGCCGTATACCCAGTATCCGTTATCTTTTAACTCTTTTATCGCATTATTGATATTTACTACGCGCGCGACTTTAATATGATTTAAAGCGCCTTCCGATATGCGCATAACCGTATCGGAAACGGACGCACTCCTATCTTTACTTATTATTATACCGTCAACGCCCGCGCACTCGCACACCCTTATGATACTGCCAAGATTATGCGGGTCTAAAATTTCGTTTAATATTACAATAAACCCGTCTTTATCCTTTGCGCCGTCTATTACGTCCGATAAGTCAAAGTACTTATAATCGGAAACGTAAGCGATAAAACCTTGGCTACGCCCCGATTCGCTTTCTTTTTCAATCACGTATTTATCCACGAGTTGAATTTTATTTTTATGCGATTTTATGACGTTTATAAGGCGTTTGCTCGCTTCGTCTTTTAAGTCCTTTTGGACGAGTATTTTATCTATCTCTTTATCCGTTTTAAGTAATTCGTATACCGAATTTCTGCCTTCGATTTTCATTGTTTTATCCTTTATTCCTTGCCTTCGTTTAATAAAAAATTCAGTCTGTCGATATCGCCGATAACGTAAAGATACCCTAAAACCGCTTCAAGCCCCGTAGAAACGTTATACTCCGCGACGGTCGCGCTTTTTGCACGGGTAGTCTTTTTTGCGTTCCTTGCACGATGAAAAACGTTGTCTTCTTCTGCGGTTAAAAGTCCTTTTATGCGCGTATAAAACGCCGCCTGGGCGGTCGCCTTCACTTCTGCTACGGCAAGTTTATTAAGTTCGCCCGCCTTTTTATCGGAGTTAAATGCCAGCCTTTCACGAACGAAAAGCGAATACACCGCGTCGCCTATAAACGCCAAAACTATGGGATTTAGTTCTCTGGCTTTCGCCGTATCCATCTTTTCATTAAAATGAAACATTAAGTTATAACCGCCGATATCTCGAAAACATTTTTCTACGTATATCATTATATAATATTTCCTTAAAAATTACAATAAAAAAGCCGCAATTTACCAAGAATTACGGCTAATGCTTAAAAATAAACGGTAGAACTTTCGGCAAGGTAATCTATAATTCCGTAAAACAGCGAGTACGCAAGTTCGGATTGAAAATTCTCGTCCGTTAACAGCCTTTCGTCTTCGGGATTAGACAAAAACCCGCACTCGGCAATAATTGACGGATAATCGGTACAATTCAAAATATAGTAATCGCCGATAAGCGGCGTATAGTCTTTTACGTCAGTATAGAGAGAGTTCAGTCCCTTTTGTACCGATTTAGCAAGCGTTTCGGACTTGCTACTACCCTTTTTGTAAAACACCTGCCCGCCACGGCGCGAAGAGTTGGGGTAATAATTCA
The DNA here is from genome assembly GCA_017448355.1 of Clostridia bacterium. Lineage (GTDB taxonomy): Bacteria > Bacillota > Clostridia > Christensenellales > Borkfalkiaceae > UBA1259. The sequence goes on from JAFSLQ010000053.1 coordinate 8,090, forward strand.
TATGTATGCTGACGACCAAAGTCGGCTCTGCCTTCTCGATTATTTCCTTGCGCTTTTCCATATCGCGACGTTTAAGAGTGGACGACGCCACGCCGTAAAGTCCCGCTTCGGAATTTCGCGTTAAAACGACGGTTATCCCCGCGTCCATTAAATACGTTTCGAGTTTTTTTACCACCGCTAAATTAATGTCGCTTTCGTGAACGCCCGTAGTCCGCCCGCTGACGCCCCCGTCTATACCGCCGTGCCCCGCGTCAAGTACTATTTTAACGCCGGATTTAGCGGCTATAGCGTCTGTTTTAGATAGCGCGGCAAAGCATAAAACAAAGGTTATTAAAGTCAAAACAAATGCTGTCGCTATTATAATATTTCTCTTTTTCAAAACGAACATTTTGTTGATAACTCCGAATTTTAATAAGGTTTATCAACATTTTACTACTAATAAAGATGTCTTTTTGTTGATAACCCGTACTAAAAATATATGATAATATCTATGATTATATGTAAAATTTTATCCATATAAACCTTTTTATAAACCGCGGCGGTCGCTAATAATCGACCCCCGCGGGTTTTAAAAAGGTTTATATGGATAAAAATTTACATATAATCAAAGATTTTATCATATATTTTTAGTACGGGTTATAAACAAAAAGACATAATTATTAGTA
>JAFSLQ010000054.1 GCA_017448355.1 Clostridia bacterium
CGCATGTCCTATAAGCCCGTCAATCTCCACGCCGTTTTCTTTCGCTATCGCAAGCGCAGAACGAACTAACGCGCGGAAAGCGCAATACCTTATATCAAAGTCGTTTACCGCCTGATATATGTATTCGTATCCGCGAAGATTGCCTAAATATGCGCATAATGCGTGGCTCATATTGTGCATAAATAACTTTCTCTGTATAAACAGATTGAAAGGCGTAAACGGATATAAATTTTCTACGTCTTTCGGGATTTCGCCCTTAAAAGCCGCTTTATCGACGGGCAGTATATTATACGGTTCTACATACACACGTAGGGGATTTCCCGCTTTCTTCTCTTCCGTCATAACGGGAACCATACGTCCGATACTTGCTTCTATAAATCCGACCTTAGTTTCTATGTATTCTTTAAGTTCGGGAATTTCGGCGAGAATAAGCCCTTTCAAGTATTCGTCCGCACCGATAAGATTTTCGCAGATTATTATGTTAAGCGGTTTGTCGCTTACCGCCGCACGCTTTTTTATACCTTCCGCGATAGGTTTTGCTATAAATTTAAGCACGTTTACGCCTATTGCCGTCGCCATAAGGTCGCAACTTGCTATCTCGCTTACAACAAGGTCAATATCTTTTCCGTCAATACCGTAGACATTTTTGACTTTCTTTTCTTCGTTCTTATCGCTCGTTACAATATTTACGGGATACTCGTTCTTTTCGTTTAGGGCGTTTATCACTTCCATATTTATATCTATAAACCCGACTTTATACCCTGCGTCCGAAAACGTCTGACCTATAAACCCGCGCCCTATGTTGCCCGCGCCGTACATTATAAATTTTTTCATAATTTTCTTATCACCTTTGCGGGATTACCCGCCACAACAGTATCGGAAGGAACATCCTTTACTACCACGCTACCCGCGCCAACGACTACATTGTCGCCTATTGAAACACCAGGGCAAATTATCGCCCCCGCACCTATCCAACAGTTGTCACCTATCGTTATAGAAAGTCCTAATTCAACTCCGTTATATCTTTCTTCCGCTTTTACGGGATGTGTTGCCGAATATATTCCTACGTTCGGGGCAAGCATACAGTTTTTACCGATTTTTACCTTGTTTACGTCAAGAATAATGCAGCCGTAGTTGGCGAAGAAATTTTCACCCACTTCAATATTGCACCCATAATCGCAGTAAAAGGGGGTTTCTACCCTAACCTTTTCACCCGTTTTGCCGAAAAGTTTTTTTATACTCTTTTCCCGTTTTTTCACCTTTCTAGCGGGGATTTTATTATACTTTTCAAATCTCTTTTCCGCAAGAAGGTGCAAAGCGTGCAATTCACTATCTTCGGGTGAATACAATTCCCCCGCTAGCATTTTTTCTCTTTCGGTTTTAACTTCCATATCAGTTGGCTTCGGGATTTAAAGGTCCGGCAAGTTCTTTAAGATAGAAAAGTTTTCCGGGGAGCGTCGGGATATAACTCGAAGTCACAAACCTTGTAGGCGTGTAGCGCAACGTCATCCATAAACTCATACCCTGCCATTGCATACCGCGGGAAAGCGCACCGTCCGCACCGCCGATTGCGTAGTCCGCCGAGAACATAAGTTTCGGACCTATAGTATTAGCACGACAAGGAACTAATGTCGTTCTCGATTTAAACGAAGTGATAGCATTTTGTTCTATGGTTAAGGGGTGAAGTTTTACACCAACTCTATATGGCTGATTTCTCCACTCTTCATCGGAATTAAATTCCGCGCCGATAGTCGGCTCCCAAAACGCTATATGACACATCCTTCCTATACCGTAAACGAGAACAAGTTTCGCTCCTTCGGCTTTCAATTTCGCTATCTTTTCGGGATATGTAGGAAGATTGTCTTTCAATGCGAAATTCCTGTGCGAAACGGGAACGGTCTTATCTCCCAAAGGATTATAAAAAGCCTGTTCCATAGCATTTTGGAAAGACGCTTCGCCCGTTATCGTATTACCGTCCGCGTCCGCCCACTCGTCCATATTGAAGCACCACACGTTTTCGCAAGACTCGCCCCACTCTTTTAAGAAATATACCGCCCACTTGTACATACCCATAGGTCCTACGGGAAGAATAAACGCAATTTTACATTTTTCAGCGTTGGCTTTCTTTATTTCGTTGGCAATTTCGTGCCCCATCTTCACGTCGAACTCTTTTACGTCTGCACACTCGATAGGTGCAAAATCTTTATTCCAGAAAGATTGCCTTTCAGTTATTTCTTCGGGCGCATGCGAACAGCACTCGTCCATCTTATCAAGGTCCCATCCTTTCGGAAAGAAATCTTCGCATAAACTACCTTTTTGTGTCGATTTGAAATTCATAACAGTATTCTCCTTTTTTATATTATTAAGGCAATAAACGCTTGGTATTGCCTTTAAGATACGCAAGACATTGACGGAAACCTTCGGCGTATTCCGCGCCGCATTGATACCCCCTGTATCTCGAACAGGTTTTTACCATATCGGCAAAATCTATACCGTCGTGCTCTTTCATCCACACGAGTTGGCTCTCGTGGCACTCAAGCATCTTTATCTTTAAATCTATTTCTTCGGTTATATCAACAAATTCCGTTGGAACGAAGTTTACGCCCGCCAAAGTGTCCATATAATAAATGGGCACAAGTTTCGCAGGTTCTTTATACTTGCTTTTATAATTCGGCAGCGTCGCAGTAAAACTTGCGTCAAACACAAGCCTTGATACAGCCGTATGGTCGGGCATATAGTCGTCGGGATTATGAGTTATTATAAAATCGGGATTAGCGTATTTTATAACGTCAACAATCTTGTCTCTCGACTGCTTATTGTTGTCAAAAATTTCAAGGTCGTCAAAACCTGCGGAAATCACTTCTATCCCTGCAAGTGCACCTGCCTTTTTCGCCTCCTCGGCACGAATTATTCTTAATTCGTCCGGAGGAATAACAACATGCCCTAAATTACCGCTAGAAACATGACACACTATAACTTTATCGCCCCTTTTTACACACTTTGCAAGCGTTCCCGAACACGCTATTTCTACGTCGTCCGGATGACATCCTATCGCTAATACTCTCATTAAGTATTCTCCTTACTTTCTTTTTAATAATTATATAATTTGCCCTATTATTTTTCAATGCACTGCAATTTCTTAAAAGGGTAAAAAAATCTACTTGACATCTTGTTGACAAAATAATACAATAATAGTATGAAAAAGTATTTCAAACACAAACTTGAAAATCTTATAAACGTAAGTAAAATAGTAACTATACACTATTTCGAATTTGAAAAAAATTTTAAGACCGAAGGCGAATCTCACGATTTTTGGGAGTTTGTTTACGTAGACAAAGAAAGCATCGTTTGCTACGCCGACGGTGTAGAAATTATTCTCAATAAGGGAGAAATCCTGTTTCATAAACCCAACGAGTTTCACATACTCGCGGCAAACGGCAAAAACCCGCCTAACGTATTTATCGTGTCTTTCGTGTGCAAATCGGAAGCGATGAAATTTTTTGAAAATAAAAAAATAAGCGTTGCAAAAAACAACGCTAAATACATATATAATATCCTTAACGAAGGCAGAAAAACCTTCGATATATCGTTTTCAGACCCTAACTTAAAAAAAATGCAACTGCTTTCATCCCCGTCTCTCGGCGGAGAACAAATTATTAAAAATTATCTCGAAATTTTTCTTATAAATCTTTTGCGTTCCCAAACGGAAACGGAAGGCACAAACAATATTTTTATTCGTGAAAAAGAATATGCCGTCAAGCAAATATCCGACCTTATCTACTTACTTGAAAAATCCGTTTATACCACTCTTACTATCGACGAAATCTTAAAAAACACCTACTACGGCAGGGCATATCTTATGCGGCTTTTCAAAAAAGAAACCGGCTATTCGATTATGGAATATTTTATTAAATTAAAAATAGACAAAGCGAAAGACCTTCTTCGCGACAATCAACTTTCGATAAGAGAAATTTCCGACAAACTTGCATTTAACGAACCCAACTATTTTACCAAGACTTTTAAGCGAATAACTGGGTTTACGCCGTCGGCATACAGGCGCAGAACTCTTGAACTATAAAAAATTACAGCAACCGCGCTTTAATCCTTATGTTTTATAATACATTTGATTTGTACTTGTTGGCTTGAGATTGTAAAATATAACAGAATTTGCTTTTATATTTTCAAGTATCGCTTTGCATTTATTTAACGATAATCCGAAATCTTTGGCAAGCGTTAATATATCGTCGTCCGTCGGATTGCCGTTGCCGTTAACAGTCATTTCATGTTCAAATTTATTTTTCGTTTGCGTTATATCGTATGCGGGCGATAATATATATTTTTGCGCCTTTTCGTCGTAAATAAAGGCAACGTTTTTAGCGTGGTCGTCCTTGTTACCGTAATAAACGTTAAAACACATACGCCTGAAAACTTCGTACAAGTCTTCTTTACCGCAATTAAGATTAGAGACGGTATCGAATAGATGTCCGTAATCGAGAACGGGGGTTCTGTGGCTTATTTCAAGCATGCCCGCAAGCGATATAACGTGTAATCTTTTGCCGTTTACCCTATCAAATCTTTTCGCCCCGAAATATCCGGAACAGATTTTTGAAGGGAATAATTTATATTCGTTTACGCTTATTCCGCATTTTTCAGCCGTTTTATTCGCAAGATACTCTCTTTCTCCTACGTTTATCGGATCTATTCTGCAAGGAAACTTTACAATCCACTCTTCGCCGTTTTCTTTTATATGCGCTTTCGGTCTTGCACCGCCGCTCGAACCGCCGAAACGGTAAATATCGTCAAGATTTATATCTTCACCTTCATCGTTTAATATTCTGTCCGCTTCTTTTGAAAGTTCATCCAAATCGTACTTCTCTTTTCCCGTTTTAACCGATTGCTCCGGCTCGTATTCTAACCCTCCAAGCCCGTTTTTATTTATTATAGAAAGTCGTGTAAGCGGTGAAAGATTTTTATAATTTATCCCCTTTTTAGCAAGCATACGGTTTACAAGCAATTCGCCCCATCCGTCCGGAAGAGAATCCCAAAACACACCGTACAATCCGTCAAACGTATCTTTTTGAGAGATAAAAATATCATTTTTCAACGGCAACGAAAACGGCGAAATAGAAAAACCCGTTTTTATCCACTCGTCGTCGTATTGAAATCCGATTTTTCCGTTTTCAAATGTGGCGAGATAACCGACGGTTTTACCGTTATATTTTACTTTTAACTTTTTGACGTTACTTATCATAAGTTATAATCCTTCAAATTCGTTACTTTTTGATAAGCGAACAAACAGTTAAAATCTTCCAAACAATTTATTGCCTGCGCAAGTTTAAGTAAAGACGAAAAAGATATTTCACCCGTACTTTCAAATCGCCTTATCGACGCATAAGCAACTCCGCTTTTTTCTGCCAAAGCCTTCTGAGATATTTTTTGTTCTTTTCTTCTTTTCTTAAATCTTTTTACCGTTTCCGTTTGCACGGTTTGCCTTGTCGGCGAATCGGTAAATTTTTTTATATCGTAATTTTCTTTCATAGTGCTAATATTATAGCAATAATTTATTAAAAAGTCAATTAAATGATAATATATTATCAGTTTTTGCCCTAAAAAGACTTTTTGGAAAAATTTTGGGGAAAAGAAATCAGAAAATCGTAAGGATTTTCTTAATATTTTTTTGTTTACCGTTTAGGTTCAATTCCCTTCACCTGCTCCAAAAAATAAAGCCCGTTAAGGGCTTTATTTTTTGTAATAGGCGGATACAATATCCGTTTTATTTACTTTTAAAAACTTTTAACCATTCGTCCGCAATAAGTTTTCCACCCGCGACATCAGGATGCACCCCATCATATAGGTAATATTCCGCACCGTGTGCTTTTGCCGCCGCGTCAAATTTATCTTGCAACGCAACAAAACTTGCTTTATACTCGTTTGCAAGTTTTTTTACAACTTGCGCGTACTTTTTAACTTCACAAAATTCTTCATAATGCTCTTCTGTCGCAGTACCTTTTAAAACAAACGGTTCACAAAGAATTAAACGTGCTTTTGGAAATCTATCTTTCGTATCTTCTATCATCATACGATAAATCTTCTCATACCGTTCTATATCAACGCCATTTTGCCAGAAAATTTCGTGCCAAACATCGTTTATACCGATAAGTATGCTTACTACGTCAGGGTTTAAATTCCACAAATCAGACTTTATACGCGCATACAAATCGACTACCCTATGCCCGCCTATACCACGGTTTATTATATCGTATTTTTCGGGATTTTCCGCCATCAATGTACTAGACACGTAATTTACAAACCCAACACCGTATCCGAACGCTTGATGATCTGTTTCCCTGCTTCTTGCCATATCGGTAATAGAATCACCGAAAAAAACTATCTTCATTTTTACTACTCCTTTTTATAAATTATATCAAACTTTCAATAATGTCATTTTCAAAATTTTCCGCCGTAGTTAAACATGTACTATCCGAATTTTTCATGTATATAGCTGTTATTCCATTTACGGGGTCTACCCAAAAATGCGTGCCATACGCACCACTCCAACCAAAAGTACCTTTAGGAAATTTGCCGTCATTGTTAGTAAATACTCTTACGCCAAGCCCCCAAGTAACACCCGTTCTTATCGTTCCTTCGTCCATAAAACATATCGGGCAATAAGGAGTAGACATCTCCTTGAGATATTTGTTGTCTATCACTCTTTGTCCGTTCGGCGCAACACCACCACGTAACAAAGTTTCAGCAAACCGTGAATAATCTTCCGCTGTCGACATTAATCCCGCTCCACCGCAAAAATAGGTAAGCGGATTATTGCTATATATATGCTTTCTGTCGTCTTCCACGTCTATCGATTCACCTTACGCGTTACGCGCATGCTTTATTACCAAACGCTGCCATTGCTCTTCCGTAGGCATAAACGTTGTATCCTTCATGCCTATTACGTCTGTTATGTTTTCTTTTATATACGTCGCAAAATCCAAACCGCTTACTCTTTCCACAATATGCGCTCCTATATCAAACGCTACGTGCGGACTGTACATTTGTGCCGTTCCCGTTTCAAAAAATAATGGCTTGTCCGAAAAATATTCTACAACCGATTTTAATGACGTTTTATCTTGTTCCGTCATCTTTGCGGTAAATTCCGTCACTATATCACCCGTTTCTATCCCACTAGTGTGCGAAAAAAGGTGATATAATTTTATTTCAGCATTGTTTTTCCCGATAATTTGAAATTTACCGTCAATCATTCGTCCGATAGATAAACCTTTGTATCCATCAATATATTCGGTTATCGGTGCGTTAATATCAAGATTGCCTTTTTCTGCTTGCTGCAAAACAGCAAGTACCGTTATGGGTTTTGTCATCGACGCTATACGGTACGTTGCGTCTCTTTTTAATTTATCTCCGTGTATACCGTTCGTGCCATATTCGGCGGTATATACCCGTCTTCCACTTTGATTAACTATTATTTGCGAACAGGTTGTCCACCCTTCAGCGATGTCCTTTTCATTTCTCTCCGTCAGTTTTGAACTTAAAATTTCTATATCTAACGTTTTCATACTATTTAAGATTTTATTGCTTTTAAAACTAACTCATTTATTACTATTAAATTCTCTTAATTCTTTTAATCAACTAATTTAATTTTAACGCAATCCTTAACGCTGCTATCACTACCGACGTAAACAATAAACTCCCCAACGTCCGCTGAAAAACTACCGTCAATATGATAATATTTAAACCTTTCTTCCGACAGAGAAAAATGTACGGTAACGGTATCATGCGCCTTAATTTTCACTTTCTTAAAATCTTTAAGTTCTTTTATCGGTCGAATAATCTCTGAAACGACATCATTTATGTATAACTGAACTATTTCGGTGCCGTCAATATCGCTATCGTTTTCAATTTCAATGCTTAAATCTAAATTTTCTCCTTTATTGAAAACGAGTTTTTCCGCTTTTAAGTTTTTATATTTAAATCTACTGTAAGATAATCCATATCCGAACACATATTCAGGCTCGGTATATCCATCATCATATCTGCATTGAAATCTCCACTCGGGATTTTCGGGTTGATAAGGCCTTCCAAGTTTTTTCTTCAAATAATAAACTGGTAATTGCCCCTCATCAGCGGGAATCGTTACTGCAAGTTTACCGCTGAAATTTCGTTCGCCGGAAATAAGTTTCACGATTGCATCCGCAGTTTTATGACCCAAATCCCAACAATACACCAATGCACCACTATCTATATCGCTGACAACCAGCGGTCTGCCTGCAAAAACAAGGCTGACTGTTTTTTTTGCCAAACCTTTTATATAATTAAAACAATCGACTTCTTCTTGCTTTAAGTGTATATTGTGTTTAGAGTGCGCTTCGCCGTTTTCTTCGCTAAACTCACCGCATGTAAATATAACCATATCGGCATTTTTTATGGCTTTTTCCGTCTCTTTTAAATCATAAGACGATGAAACTCCCACCACACTATATCCCGCCGTTTTAAATGCTTTTTCAAGCGTGTTTAGGTCTTCTGTTTTACTTGAGTTTTGCCAACACCCGAGAAAATCTTTACTTAAAGCAAACTTACCTATAATCGATATGTTTTTATCCTGTTTTATCGGCAAATTGCCATCGTTCCTTAAAAGAACGGCACTCTCTATTGCAAGTTCTTCCGCTAATTCAAGATGGTTTGCTGAAAAAACACACGATTTGTCTTTTTTACTGTATGGGTCTTCAAACAACCCGAGTTCATATTTCTTTTCAAGAACGCGCAAAACCGCCTGGTCTATAAGACTTTCTTTAACCTTACCATCCAAAACGCTTTTTTCAAGTCCGTTCGGATAGGCTACGCCACCTAAATCAATATCTACGCCTGCTTCTATCGCCTTTTCGTTACATTCCGCGATATCTTTGCACACACCATAAGAAAGCATTTCGCCTATTGAACTCGCATCTGATATAACTATTCCGTTAAACCCGAACTTGTCACGCAAAATGTCTTTCAAATATCTTTTATTGCCAGATATAGGCACGTTTTCAAGGGCGTTAAATCCAGTCATAACCGAATCCGCCCCCGCGCTTACACCCTCGCGAAACGGTATAAGATATGTGTTAAGCATCGTATTTTCGTTTACTTCCACTATATCGTAATCCCTGCCGCCTTCAGATGCGCCATAGCCTGCGTAATGTTTTAAAGTCGACATAACGTAATTGTCGCGGTTCTGATAACCGCTGACATAGGCTTTTGCCATTTCACCCGCAAGATAAGGGTCTTCACCCTGACTTTCGGCAATTCTTCCCCATCGCGGGTCTCTCGACACATCAACCATAGGCGCATTCGTATATCGTACACCACAAGCGTAGGCTTCTTTTGCAGACATTTCAGCACATTTTTTAACCAGTTCGGTATTAAAACTGCAAGCCGATGCTAGCGGTATAGGAAACACCGTCTCAAACCCGTGTATCATATCGCAGTTAATAAAAAGCGGTATATGTAGTCTAGATTCTTCCACCGCAATTTTCTGCATAAAATTCACCGCTTCACTCATATCCTGTGGTTGAACTATAACAGAACCGCATTTCCCTTCCCGTAAAAGTCTTACCAAGTCAAAACTATCGGGAACGCCTTTATCGTCCACGTTACAACCTGCACATAAAACAAGTTGACCGATTTTTTCGGTCAATGTCATTTGTTTTAAAAGTTTTTCTGCCTTTTCTCTATTAGTCATTTGCTTTTACCAAATACGATATTTTCTATCGCTATATTTTTATTTTAAAATTTCTCCGCAAAACGCTTTATACACGCCTGCAGACCAACCCAGCATTTCCGGCGTTTCATATTCGTTTGTTCTTGCTACACTACCGTCTCTTCCGTCATACTTTTCCCAAATAACACCGGTCTTTTCAAAATTAATGTTTACATCGCTGATATATTTTAATGCTACTCGCTTGGCGTCGTCTTTTAAACCAACATTATTTAGGGCAATAAAGGTAAACCAACTCGCTACCGGCCATACGCATGGATAATCCCATTGATAGTAAATAGCATCCACGCCCCTGAACGCCGTAGGGCTTACGCCGCATGGTAATTCTAATTTGTCTAAAATTTTCTTTGCACTTTCTTTATCGCCAGATATGCCGTAAACATAAGGATAAAAAGACACTACGCTTAAAACCTTTGAAAACTCCCCGCTTTTGTAATTATAGTCAAGATATATTCCTTGAGTTTTATCAAATAAATATTTATTGATAAGCGCCTTTCTTTTTTTCGCCAAGGCTATAAACTCTTTGTTTTTCTTGTCATCGTTAAGCAGTCCGTAAATCTTTGCGATACTCTCTTCCACTCCGTATAAAAAACAATTCAAGTCGAGATGAATAAACTTACCCGCGTCAATCTTACTTTCAGAAGTTATAAAACGCATATTGAAGTCAAGCCCGCTTTCCGCAATCGCTAAAATATCCTTGGCAAGTTCCAACTGTTCTTCTTCCGTGTCTCGCTCTTCCAAAACCCTCTCGTGCAGATATTTATAATTTGTAAGTAATTGATGTTTTGTGGCACTGGAACCGAAGGAATTAAGTCCGCAAGGCAAAATCCTTTCAGTCATCCAGAATTTATATTCCTTTAATATATAGGGTAAATATGTTTTTAATATTTTTTTATCTTGAACCTTTTCGTAATAATCTAAGACGCAAAAGGTTAAAACCGGCGGTTGCGAACGGTCAAGTAAGTTACTTGCGTTCGGTATATAACCGAAACGGTCTATATAATACGCAAAATTATTCAACGTATTCTCAACCTGTTCCAAAAACCCGTCTATTAATAAACCCTTATTAATAAAATAATTATCCCAGTAAAAAAAATCTTTATAAAATCCGCTGACCGACGGGGACGTAAACGGAAACGGAACGGCATCGTTTGCTTCCCTTATACTGTTTATCCAGTTGTTTTTAATGTATGAAAGCACTTTTTCTGTCACAGCGTTGTCTATATTTATCATTTTACACATTATTCTCCTGAATGTATTTTTATAGAATTTATTCCTATCGGCGCTAAAACATAGTTTTCTTCATAATCTTTCGGCATGTCTTTTTGCCATTGTGTTCTGAAAGTAAAACAAGACGGGAAAATACCGTTTTTATCATAATGTAAAGGCCCGAAAAGATTTCTTAAACTAATTTTCGCCAAAATTTCTATGTAATTATCGCCTATCTTCAACAAATCGGTTATATCAGTTTTATCATCCATTATAATATCAACCGTCTTTCCGTTTGCTTTGATTTTTGCGACAAGATAATCACCTGCAATAGACAACTCTCTCTTTCCCTGCCCATCATAATAATATTTACCTTCAAAAACACATTGTCCCGTAAAAAACGGAAATCCTTGTTTTTCCAATGCAGATATTCTTTTCGGCAAACCCCTTTTTATGATAGAATAATTTTCATCAAGAACAAAATTGCCCTTTAAAAACACATTTTCTATCGAAGTGTCGTAATACAAACAATTTCTTAATGATTCCGTTGCTAGTGGGTCAAAAAGCGCAAACCTTACACCTTCGTGTTCGTAAAAATTAATAGAATAAACTATTTCGTTTACGCCATTAACAATAACTCCCGTAAGGTCGCACTCTGAAAACATAATGTCGAAACCGCTTTGGTTAAACTCTACTTTTCGCCCGTTAACCCTGAAATCAGTATAAGCCGCTTTCTCAACAATCAACTTTAAATTGACGATATCTTTTACCGTAAAACAATATTTAATAAACAATTTGCCTTTATAATCGTCATATAAAAGCCTATCGAATATTTTTTGTATAGGCTGCGTCTTAGAATATTCTTCTTCATCAAATGAATATTGCGCTTTATCAATAACCAGATAATTTTCGGAAATATCTTTTACCGAAAAGTTTTCTGTTATATCAGTTTCTTCGGCTAAAGTAAAGGATTCCGCAATTTCTTCGCTCTTTATAAATATAACGCTGCCGTTCTCTTCTATTTCGGTTATTCTTTTCGCAGTTTTAAGCCGCAGATTTACAAGGTCAAATACCCTGTATTTTTCAGCGTTTTCAAGTAATATACTACAGGGTTTATCATAGAAAAGATTTTTTATGAAAATAAATTCTCCTAATTCCCCTTTTCTCGCTGTAATAGACGGCCTGCCGCCAACCCCTTTAACCGCAATCCTTTTATTCGTTATTATTTCGTCAAAATTCGTGTTTGATTTAATATCAACCGATTGTTTATACCCGTCAATATATTCGATTTTGCCTAGATTCAGCAGTTTACCTTTATATTGTTTAAGAATATCGTATGTAGACAACATTAGCGACTTCATTTTCGGAACAATAACGGTATTATATTTACAGTTGCCGACTATAAGCGCGTCCTTTTCAGTTCTGCCGTGATTTTTTAAAACGACTTCGTCTATAAAATGGTAGGTAATTCCGTTTAAAGCCAAAAATTCCAACAATTCCGCAAGCTCGTCGTCTTCTTTTTTGACGCTTAAAGGATGCTCCTTCCTGACATAATCGGTGTAAGCGCTTCTTAAAGGATGTATTATCGCCAAATCATATACTTCTTCGGTTTCACCTATAATAAAACCGAGATTTTCCAAATATTTATTGAATACCGCAAATTCCTCAAACCAATTACTGTGTTTGCTGAAAAATGGCGGATGGTCGAACTTCCCCTGTGAAGAAAGCGAATACGGATATAAGTGCTGGCAAATTTTATTTACACCGCCGAATAATTGAAATTCCGCAACTGATTTCAATTCTCTCGGCGTCGCGTTATACCCACAGCAGGCAAAAGTTTCGGTTAAAACATACTTCTTACCGAACTGACTTGCCATACTTGATATTTGTCTTGTCATCAATTCGTTTGGAAGATATTTTCCGAGCCAGTCTATTGCGGGCATGTGTTCGAATTCGTAAGAGCGCATAACCCCAGCGCTTGCTGACATCTGATGCGCCAAACCGCTTTCTTCACACGAATGCCCTGTTAGTTTACAGCCGTGTTCTTCGCACCAGTCGTATAACCTTTTATAATAATTTTCCGTGTAAAGTCTGTTTACCGTCTGATAGTATTCGGTTTTGAAAGCGTATCCGTTTTCGTCGTCGAAAAACAGATATATAAGACCGTCTTTAACATTCTTACCCTGTTTTTCAAATTCTTCCGCCACACACTTACTATAAGGAGTTGCACCAGTATAAAACTGCGGTTCATCGGTAAAAAATCCGACAAGTTCCTTCCCGAAATTCTCCTTAAAGCGCTCGTAGTATTTTTCATGAGTTTCGTTTATAAATGCGTTTACTACGTCTGGATTTAAAATATCGGTATTTGATGGGCTGGTTCTTAAATATACACAGTAATACTCTTTTACATCAGCACTTGCGCCGTCAGTTAATACAAAACCGTTGTAATCTTTTTTATAGACGGCGAAAGCGTTTTTGTCAAAATATTCTTTTACATCGTATTCAAGAAACTGCGCGCGAAACTCCTCATTTTTAAGCAACTTGCCGTTCACAAATCCGCTTGGCCAGCCGTTTTCATCATATATCCATGCCTCTAACCCGAGTTCTTTGGCTTTTTTAAGGCAAGCGGATATACAAGAAAACCACTTTTCCCCCAAATACTCGGTTTTAAGTCCCGTCCTTGCGTGCATTATAAAACCGCCTATGCCGACGGACTTCATATCCTCTATCTGTTGTAAAAGATTTTCTTCTTTTATTTCGTTATTCCAACTCCAAAACGGAATACTTTTATATTCTTTGTGTTCCTGTTCGAGTATTTGTTTTAGTTGTAAAAAATTCATATAAGTTTCCCGTTTTTGTTGTAAGCGTTGTGCAAAATTGAAATTTTGCACAACGCTTATATTAAAAGTTAAGGGTTTACTGCACTTAATTAAAGTCGTCACCACACAAGGTTTTAAGAATTACCTGCGCATAAAGTCTTACACCGAAATCGTTGGGGTGATTTATATTGTTGCCAAGGTAATCTCTCGTAAGTTTGCCGGAAACGGTCACCAACTCGTTAAACATTGTGAAAACCTTTGCAAGCGCTATGTTGCTACTGCTGTACTTTGCCTTGTTTTTGATGGTATTCAAAGCGCTTTCGCAACCTTCCCCGTTACCTGCCACCAAAGAAGACTGCGAGTTGGGTTTCATAGGCGAAACAAGCAGAACGCTTCCCGAAGGATTTGCCGCAAGATAAGCGTCGATCATCGATTCAATATTCGCAATATAATTTGACTCGCTCTTATCCACATCGTTTATACCGTAAGCAAGAACAAGTAAATCAATGCTTGCCAAAGTCGTGCCGCATTCCGCAACTTTCGAAGCGAAATTTTCCGCGCCTTCAAAAGTCTGCCAGCCGCCGCGCGCACCGTTGTACTTGGTTATATTCGCGCCGTAAAGGTTTGCAAGATAATCGGTTACCAAATCGTTCCACGCAGGCAAGTTCGGATTGCGATAATCGCCGTACTCCGTTCCCGAAGCGTTGCAGCCCACGGTTATAGAATCGCCGTAGAAGAAAATCGTCGCTTCTTTATCGTCCTTTAATTTGTCGATGAAATCCTGCGCCTTAGTGTCGCCCGTAATATTCGTACCCGTCCACTCTTGCGTCTTGTTATAGGTAAAGGTAACGTAGTCTTTAAACCCGCCGAACCCTTCGCTGAAGAACAGGTATTTAGTTCCTACTATGGTATATCCGTCTTCGGCTTTACCGTTGCCGTCGGGAGTTACCGTGAATCCTTGCGGAGTGCCGTTTGTATATACAGGCGTCGAACGGTAATATTCGTCATAAGACATATACGGCAAGTTTCCGCCGACAACCCTAGTTACTTTGTTGCCAGAAATCGTGTAATCGATACCGTAGGTATAGGTAACGCCGAGCGTTATGTTCCTTACAACCACTTCCGACGGATTGGTCGGGGTGTACATCAAGGTTACAGAACCTGTTTCGCCGACGAAAAGTCCCGTTTCGTCGTAAATTCTATCCGTGTCCCAAATAGGCGCGAGATAAGCGTCAGTCACGACCGAAGAACCGTCGTATGTTTCTACTAAATGTATACTTTCTTTGTTTTTCATATTGTCCTTATTAAGGCATTGTGCCGTTATTGTAAAGTTTTGTCCGTTTGCCGATACTTTGACATAAGTACCGCCGACTTTATTTGCGTTATGAGTACTGTACGAACCTGTCTTCGTACCGTAAGTATAGTAAATTCCACCGGATAACGTGCTGGAATTGTCGTTATAAGAATTGCCCTTAAACACGCCGTCGATATTTGCCGTAGCGAAATCGGACGAGAAGTCGGTCGCTACGTCTTTATTATAGCATATAAACCCGGGAACTGCTCCGTAAACGCTTGCTACACTCGCCGCTTGCGTTTTTACCCAGTTAACCTGCGTGCTGTTTATGCCGTTATTTGTCGCGCTGTCAAGCATATATATTACGCGTCTAATAACGCCATCGTCGGTAATACCTATCGTATAATCGCCGTTACCCGTTACCATGCCTGCTTTGAAAAGACAGTTCTGCGCCGAAAGAAGTTGCGAGCGTTGCCATGCAGCGCCTTTCGCGCTAACGTTATCCAAAGTTCCGAAAACCGGAGCCCATGGGATATCCAAAGAGTCCATAAATTCAATTATTTTCAGCCACATAGAACCGTTATCGTCAAAATTGCCGTTGACGATATCGCCGGTAATAATTATCAGGTCTGGGCGGTCGTTTTCTACAAGTTCGGTAATATAGTTAAAGCAGTTAGCATAGATATTCTTCCGCGCGTATTCTTCCTGTTGTGCTTGAGAAAGAGCACCGGATGTTCTCATTTGCGTAGCATCGATTATTTCTGTATCCGTAAGTTGAAGTATTTTTACTCCCCTATCAGACGGAACTTCCAGTTTAAAATCTACCAATGTTAACGGATTTGAAACGGAAGAAAGTTTAAACGTAAGCGTCGAAGATACCGCAGAAGCCGTAAGGCTATAATCTGTTATATAATACGTATCCCCGTTTACAGTAAGCGTATTCGTTCTCGAATTTACTCTCTTTTTGTCGCCTATCATAACGGACTTGATTTGAGCGTTGCCCGTTACGGTATATGCTCCCGTTTGTGAGTTATGCGTTACAGTATAGGGCGAAACATATCCGTCAATGTCGATAAGGTTGGAAATTTCTATGTCGTTAGCAACGCATACCACGCCGTCGAGATAACTCTTCAATGCACTTTTTTCTGGAGTGTCGCTTTCAAAATCGGAATATGACCTACCGGAAACGTAATATATGGTTCTCGTATGTTCGTCTAAATCATATCCACCGAACACCGTATACACATTGTTTCCGTCAGTTATTTTGATATAACCTATTCCGAAAAAGTCGGTGCAATAATTATTCGGCTGGATGTTTACAAGCGAACCATAATAAAGATAATAACCGTCTGAACTAGCCGTTTCTTTATTTGCAAAACCATAATTAACTATTTTGACGTAATCTTTCCCGTTTGTTTTTGAGTTATCTGCCAAATAACTTCTAAAGTCAGAAGTCTCTAAAAAGGAGCGTGGCATAATATACGTTCCGGTTTCAATGTTAGCACTTCCAACACGCGCAACTAACGCGTCATAATCGGCCTTGTCGATGTAAGTGTCAAACCTGATTCCCGTGGGCGTTTTAAGTCTTACTGCCGCCCCTCTTGCAGTATTGAAACCTATTACAATTACATCAATATCGGTATCGGTTAACGCTTTAAAAGTCGTTCCCGCTTTGTAAGTAACTCCCCTTGTTGAGAAACCTAACGCCTTAGCGGGTATGGAACGTTCCGCCAAAAGCGTTTCGAAATATTCGTCGTTTATTATCACGGGAATGTCGTCTTTCGAATAAACGGTATAAGTATCGGAATCAATCGTGATATTTACTTCAAACGCTTTGCACCAAACGCCGTCTATAAGTTTAAAAATCAACTTCGGCAAATAATTGTCTGCAAACGGAGTTCCTTCTTCGATTGTAATAACCGAACCTTCCGTGGGATGCTGTATATCTATACGTAGCCAGCATTGATTTTCCCAAGTGTAAACGTGAGCACCGGAAACCTCTGTTAATCGCGTTCCGTTATATCTTATATAATAGCCCGTTGTAGAAGTATATTCAACACCAGCAGTCGGGATATTTACAAAACTTCTGAACTGGAATACAGACATAACTCCGTTGCTATTATTCAAAGTGATTCCCGTAAAATCGCAGTCGGGAGTACCCAAATCAGGTATATCAATTACCAATTCCGGTTCTTCAAACTGCCACAGACAAGTCTCGCTGTTATAATATATCGTAAGCGCAGGGAGATACGCGTCTAAAAACGGTGCATTTGCCGCTATCTCTATCGTAGGTATATGCCCTACCCATACCGTCATGCTGGGAGAATATATCCATAAGTGACCCTGATTGTAGTATCTTAACTCTGCATTGGCAATATTGTTAAGCGTCTGGCCGTTAAGCGTTATATAACTACCGTAATAACTCTTTAATTCTACGCCCGCAATACCGCTCTGATTTGCATCGCTTGAAACCGTAGATAAAAATGCGTCGTATGTTAAAAGCACACCACTCTTTCCGGCAAAAACATCCCAACCTGTATTATTCCATTGAATATTGGAGAAATTTACAGCAGTTTTAGTGTTAGCCGTCGTACTCCAAGAACTCCCCTTAAAGTACACGGTAAACGAGTTAAGATATTTGCCCCTGAATTCCGTTCCCGCATCCACTGTAAGCGTCGCTCTCTTATATTCCGAAAGCGCCGTGAAAGGTACATAAACGGACATATAATCATTGCCGTGCGCGGCATCTACAAACGCACCGTTTATGTCTTTTATGGAAACGCCGTTTATCTTTAAACCCGTTCCTATCGAGTAAGAGTTCGTTGCGTAGTTAGTCGAGTCCGCAACAGCACTAAAAACTTCCGAAAATTTTAAAGTTGCGTACATACCGTTGACAGGTGTCGTACCTATGTCTATACAGTGAGTGCCATAGTTTACGTTGTTATGTTGTATACTAACAAAATCTACTGCGTGAGTAAAATATCCGTCGGGTTCGGTCATCTGCCAAGCACCGTTAACGTAATAGAATTTCATCGCCGGAAGCGTAGTCGTAAATCCGTCGTATACAACGGTCGCACCTTCTTCTATCTCTATCGTAGGATGAGAATATCCATTATATAACGCGGTAAGTTTAGCATCGCTTGCATTATATACAAACCAAAGTCCGTTTGTAAGGTAAAATTTAATAGTGCTGCAAAGGTCGGTAATATTGTTACCATTATACTTTATTCCCGTATAACTTGTGGGAACTTTACCGTTCGTCCATGCGCCCGTATCGAATTGCGCTATAAACCAACCTTGATTCACCCAAGAGTTTACTTCGGCACTAAACGTCGGGTTAGGATTAGCGACCTGCCACGCGTCGCTTCCATTCCAAAATAAAGTAAGCGCAGGGAGAGTTGAATAAGAGAAGGGTGCATTTGCCGCTATCTCTATCTTCGCACTTGTGCCATCTCTCGTCGTCATATTAGGCGCGTATATCCATAAATTCCCCTGACTGTGGTATCTTAATTCCGCTCCGTCAATATTATCGAGCGTTTGTCCGTTTAAGGTTATATAACTGCCGTAAACACCCTTTAATTCCGTACTCTTTATGTTGCCGTTTATTTCGTTTGCAACCAAAGAAAGATTTGCGTCATACTCTAAAAGCAAACCCGCTGCACCA
>JAFSLQ010000055.1 GCA_017448355.1 Clostridia bacterium
CGTACTTATTCCTTTTATATTTTTTATCTTATTCTTGAATTCCTTCTTAAACTCTTCAAATCTTAAAGCCCGATATTCATTAAACACTTTCAACTTCGTTGCAAGGTGTATCGAATATGCAAAATCCACTATCATTGCTCCAATAACCGCACCGATAAAGTATGTATAAATAAGATTTTCCGCTATCCACGTTATGCTGTACACAAGAACGGGATTGAGAAAAAAATAGTACAGAGAACCGACTATCAGCCAAATGAGAGAAAAAGAAGGACAAATAATGCCCATTATATTTCCTTTTCTATTTGAATAGTCCCAAAGTTTTACGCCTAAACCTTTAATAAAAATCAAGCCCGCAAGAAATTCGATCAACGTCATACCGACGCCGATTATAATAATTCTTATTATAACGTCCCAAACATGGTCGTCTATCCCCAGCGGTATATTGCTTACGGCATATAAAACTATAACCCCGAAACCGTATATCGGTAAATACGGTCCGGTTAAAAATCCGGGATTCATCCACTTTTTCTGCGATACAAAACGCCTAAAAAACAGTTCTATAAGCCAACCACCCAAAGACCCGATTACGAACAATGTCGAAATAATAACTACGTAATTCATTTGCACCTATACTTCCTGATAGGAATATATTTAAATACTTGTTCTCTATATTCGTTATATTTCGGATATTTGCCGGCGGATATACTTTCTCCGAGCATAGAACTTCCCATAAACAGCAAAACCAGCACGAGCGCGCCTATTGCCGACCAATGGAATATTCCGTAATTTGCTAAGCCTGCGCCTATTACGAAAATGTAAAGGCTAACCCATATCCCCTGTTCTCCGAGATAGTTCGGATGGCGCATATACGCCCACGGTCCAAGCGTGTTAAACCCGAGATTATAAGGCGAAGGCAGTTCTGCGAGAGATTTGCCGCCATTTAACATTTCCTTTTTTGTTTGGTGAAATTTCCATTGATACTCGTCGGATACCGTTTCAAGCACTAAAAACGCTACGGCAAACGCGGTGGCAATTATATCCGCCGCCCCGAACGCCAAGGACGACTCCGCACAGATAAGAGCGGGCAAGCATATCGCAAGCACGAGCGCATTTTGGTAAACGCTTATAAAAAACAGGTTGAAAAGCGACCACGTAAACCCGTTTTTAAAAATCGGGTTTTTACGGACGATAGACCAGCGGTAATCTTCGTTCCCCGTCCAGAATTTAAGCCTGTACGCGCCTTTTCTCGCAAAGTTAACGGTAAGCCGCACGCCCCACGCTGTCACGATAAGCGCAAAAACCAGCAGTCGCGCGCTTATTCCGCCGCGTATAGCGATAATCCAAACGTAAGCTATGGGCAGCAAACTCCACAACTTGTCCATCTGAGAATAGTTGTGCGTAATTTCTCCGACCGCAAAACAGTAAGCGACGCTGCATCCGCAAACTATAAGCAATATTTTAAGCGTACCCCATTGAGCGTCCGTTATACCCTGTCCGCCGAGAACAACGCACAAAACTATCAAAGCGACAACGACGCTCGCCGAAATCACCGTCCCAAAAATCTTTTTCATAACTTTTTCCTTTGTATTTTTTCAACAAAAAAAGTATAATAAATATTTTTAAATAAGTCAAGGGTACCAATAACATTTTGACCCATACTACTCACAGTGTGTGTGTAGCGTCTTTTTTTGCGTAAAAAAGGCGCTTGAAATTCAAGCACCTTAAAAAATGCTGGTTTTTGCCTTAAAAAGTATGAAAAAGGGTCAAAAAGTCAGAAGACCTTTTGACCCACACGCTTGCATAATATTTATAGTGTTTTTGCAAACTCGCGTATTTCAGCAAGTTTTGCTTCCGACTTGTTTTCGTCGCCCGTTGCGGTGTATATACCCATATCCTGTATGCCAACGTACTGCGTAAACGTTTTATACTGCGAAATAGCGGCGTCATATGCACCAGACCCGGAACTCAATAACAAAGCCGCCTTTGTCGCCTTAGCGGGTTTACCGATACAATACACTCTTTGGAGTGCCGCTTCGAGTTGCGCCGTAGGAGCAAAGTAGTAGATAGGCGAAGCAAAGACTATCATATCGCTTTCTAAATAAGCGGGCATAATCTTTTCCAAATCGTCTTTCTGGATACACTTACCTTCACCCTTAGTGTGACAGTATTCGCACGCAAGACAGCCGTTTATTTTCATTTTGCCGACTTGCAAAATTTCCACTTCGTGCCCTGCCGCTTCCGCGCCTTGGCGGAACGCTTCCGCCATTGCAGCCGTGTTTTCCGTCCTTGGGCTTCCGTTAAGAATAGCAATCTTCATATGACTTCTCCCATTATTCGCCAAGCATTTCTATAATGTAGTTTTCGATACCGATTTGTTCGATTAAACAAAGGTGTCCTTTTACCCAGTTGTAATGCTCCTGTTCGTCTATAATAAACTTTTCGATCATCGCCTTGGTTACATAGTCGTCATCGAACATAGCAAGGGACTTACTCATCATAGGAAGCGCTTCCGCACTGTCTTTACAATCGTATTCAAGCATCTCCTTTATATCTTTGATAACGGGATACTGAACGAGTTCCACCACGGGTGTTTCGCCAAGTTCAATAAGTCTTGCGTTACACTGTTTAGCCTCTTCCCATTCTTCGTCCGATTCCGCCATTATCTTATCTGCAAGTTTGTTTAAGCCTCTTGCCTTTAAGAGTTGTGCGTGAATACTGTGCTGTTGGGAATTACCGAACCAACCTTTTGCGAATTCCTTTAAGAGTTCTACTTTTGTCATTTTTCTATCCTCCAAATTTTTATTTTTTTACTTTATTATTTCTTTAACAAAGTCTTTTAACCTGTTAATGTCGTCTTCGTTAGGCCTGCCCTTATTTAATGCGAGCCAAGAACCTACCGTGTGATATTCCTTTTCCGACACGGGAATACTTAGTTTATTACAAGTCTTTTTAACGACTTTTAAGGTAAATCTGCCAGTAGCAGCACTGTTTACGTTGATAAGACACTTAATCTTACCCGCATTTCGTTCCAAAAACCGTTTCACATCTTTATCAATGTTCGCCGCATACATTGCGTTTACCAAAAACAAAATATCCGTATTATCTGACAAATCAACGTCCACCGTTTGCGCTTGTACGCCCGACGCTTCGCTTACAGCCGTCGCAAGCTTAAAAGTGTTTCCTTTCTTGCTTTTAGTAAAATATCTGATCGCTATTTCCATATTTCTACCTCCCTTATTTATCCCAATTTCCTTTTAACAATTTATATAATAAATTTTTAAATTGAACAAATTCTTCGTCGGTTAGCCAATGTTCGTCCGCAAGGGTTTTCGGAACGCACACGGCGTCATCTTTTAATCTCCTTCCTTTTTCCGTAAGACTTATTACTATATTCCTTTTGTCTCGTTCGTCTTTTTGTATATCGATAAGTCCTTTCCACTGTAATTTTCGCAAAAGAGCCGTAAGAGTGTTTGCTTGAAGATATAAAGCCTTAACCAAGTCTTTCTCGTTTACGGTTTCCTTTTCCCAAAGCACCATCATAGTAACGTATTGCGTATAAGTTAATCCTATTTTCTTTAATAGCGGCTGATACCTTCGGAGAATTTTATTTGCAACCGCATACGTCGGGAAACACACTTGATTAGAAAGCAATAACAGCTCGTAATCTTTATCCATATGTACCACCTTGATAAGATTATATCGCATACGATATATTTTTGTCAAGAGATTTTTTATTTTTTTTATTCTAAATAAATAGGTTCAAATCCCCCTTTCAACATTTTGACCCATACACTTGACCAAAGGGAGTGGGATTTTTCATTGCCCTGTTGCGGTGCCAGACAAAATCTTCGCGCTACCGCTCGATTTTCTCTACCGCTGCCACCTCTTCGGTTCGCTTTTTCGTCCACAGGACGCGCTTCGCCTCATCGCCCCACGACCTACGGTCGTTTGGTTCAACCCATACAAAAACATAAGGCAGGTAAAGACCTGCCTTATGTTTTTGGTTGCGGGAGTGGGATTTGAACCTCACGACCTTCGGGTTATGAGCCCGACGAGCTACCGGACTGCTCCATCCCGCGATGCTTTTATATAATATACCATTATTTAACTTTTGTCAATGATTATCGCATATTTTTCATATTTATTTTATGCCGAACGCGACAAATTTTGCTAAAAAATTTAATAAACACTAAAAACCCCGTATGTAAAACTTGAAATTTTTATTCCCGATATGATACAATGTATTTATGAAAGCCGAAATCCCAAAAACTTTATACGGCAAAACGGTTGCAGTCGCCGTAAGCGGCGGCGAAGACTCTATGGCGCTTTTATATTATTGCGTGCAAAACCAAGGCTCGTATAATCTAAAAACGGTCGCCTTAAACGTTGAACACGGGATTCGCGGCGAATCGTCTGTTAAAGACTCGGCTTTTGTAAAAAATTACTGCCTTTCGCACGACATACCGCTTTTAGAATATAAAGTCGACGCGATAAAAAAGTCTAAAAACGACAAAATCTCCGTAGAACAGGCGGCGCGCGCCTTAAGATACGAGTGCTTTTACGACGCGATAGAAAAGCATAAGTGCGACGCGATTTTTACCGCGCACCATAGTTTGGATAACCTTGAATCGGTGCTTTTAAATCTTTTCCGCGGAACGGGGATTAAAGGACTTATCGGCATAAAAAATTACGGCGACAAGATTTTTCGCCCGCTATTACGGGTCAGTAAAGCCGAAATTTCCGCTTACGTCAAGCAAAATAACGTCCCGTTCGTGAACGACGAAACCAACTTCTCAGACGATTATACGCGAAATTTTTTACGCCTTAACGTGATACCTAAATTAAAAGAAGTCTTCCCCGAAGCGGAAAAAAGCGTTCTGCGGCTATCCGAAACGGTTAAAACGGAAGACGAGTTTTTAGACCGAGTTGCAAACGCCGCACTCGTATTCAATAACGGTGCGTACAGTTTAAAAACCGATATCCCGCGCGCGGTTTTTGCCCGCGCCGCGGTTATCGCTCTTAAAAATTTGGGGCTAACTTACGATTACGAGAAAGTACACGTAGACGACGTGTGCGCGCTTACTGAAAAGGAAAACGGCAAAGGAGTAGACCTTCCGCACGGCATAAAAGCGACAAAGGAATATGACCGTATAACGATATATAAAGAAGCGCTTTGTACCGCAAAAGCCGCGGATTTGCCATTTAAAATAGGCGAAAGTTCGTTAAACGGCAAAACTATAAATATAGCAAAGTGCGGTAAAATTTCGGCAGAAGAATTAAAAAACGGCTTTTACTTTGACCTTGATAAAATTCCCGACGGCGCGGTGATAAGATTTCGCAAAACAGGCGATAAATTCACTAAATTCGGCGGCGGAACGAAAAGCCTGTCGGACTATCTTACCGATAAAAAGATACCGAAAAAAGACCGCGACGGGCTTTTGCTCATTGTAAAGGACAGCGACGTGCTTGCGATACAAAGCGTAGCGATTTCCGATAAAATAAAAGTTGATAAAACGACTAAAAACATAATAAAAATCTCTTAAACAAAGGACGAATTATGGACAATTATAAAGTAATTTTAAGTGAAGAAACTATTCAGAAAAGAGTAAAAGAACTCGGCGAAGAGATAACGCGCGACTATCAGGGCAAAGAACCGGTCGTAATATGTATGCTTAAAGGCGCGGTGTACTTTTTTGCGGACCTGACGAAGAACATAAAACTCCCGCTGATGCTTGACTTTGCAAGACTTTCCAGTTACAGAAACGGCACGACAAGCGGGCAAATGGAACTCATCTACGACATAACCGCAAAAATCGAAGGGCGGGACGTAATACTTGTAGAAGATATCGTCGACAGCGGCAAAACGCTCGCTTACTTTATAGAACTGTTAAAAACCCGCCACCCCGCGTCGGTCAAAATCTGCGCATTTTTAGATAAAAAGGAACGCCGCGAAGTGGATATAAACGTCGATTATATCGGCTTTGATATCCCCTGCGGGTTCGTTATCGGCTACGGGCTTGACTATGCGGAAAAGTACCGCGAATTCCCCTTCCTTGCGGAAATAATCAATCCGTCGGAATTATAAAAAATTGCAATCTTGTGTCCCCTTTTAGGGGAAGGCTGGTAAAGGCACGACATTTTTGTCGTGCCTTTACCAAAGGGTTGAAACATTTATAGTTTATCATATAATAAATTTACAGTAATATTGTTTATGGAATCCATTTCTTTCTGATATATTTCTTTAACTTCTGCTTCTACATAATCCTTTTTAACCCAATCTAACTCAAAGTTCTCTTCATCACGTAATCTTTCTAAATATCTTACCGAACCCGTATTTGTCCGTTTTACACGCCCCGCACAAAAGACCAATTCACAATTATTCTCTCTAAAAATTTGAAAAGGTTCTGTTAAAACCTTTTCATTATCGCCATAACTTGTTATCCCTATTATTTTGTTGTCAAATACAAAAACAGCAATAATGTCGTGATTATTGTAATTAGGTGCAACAATAATTTCTGAAGTTCTTTTATCCGCTTGTATTTTTTTACATAAATCAACAAGAACTGTTGTTTTGCCTATTTCGCCTTTTCCCCATAAAGAAATTATCTTCATATTTTTCTCCTTTTTGCTTATATGTTTTACTCTCGACTTGGTTTTTTATTTGAGAGTTTAATCCTTTGTTAAATTTTTATATCTCCGTCGATACAATGTACAACACAATTTGACGGAACGTTGTATTTCCAACTACTGCCTTTACTTATCGCTTGCCATTGCGCCTTTGTGCCGTTAAACGTTATACTCGTTAAACTGCTACAATTGTTGAACGCCAATTCCCCTATGCTTATAATACTGTTTGGTATTGTTATATTTATAAGAAACTTAAAATTATTACTCAACGCATGATCTGCGATTATTCTTGTACCGTTACGTATGCTGTACTGCGCTGGGGGTAAGCCATTTGTGTTTGCCATCCCTATCAATACATTTTGTACGTAGGCTAATCCGTTTTCTACTTCTATAAGATTAAGGCACTCCCCAAAAGCCCAATATCCTATACTTGTAACACTATCGGGAATCGTTACACTTGTTAAACTGCTACAACACTGAAACGCATATTCCCCTATGCTTGTAACGCTATCGGGTATTGTTATGCTTGTTAGACTGCTACAATACTGGAACGCATATTTCCCTATACTTGTAACGTTATTTCCTATTATTACACTTGTTAAACCGCTACAATGAGAGAACACATATTCTCCTATACTTGTAACATTGTTAGGTATTGATATGTTCGTTATACTTTCACACCCAGCAAATGTATTTTCTTCTATATTAATAACGCTATTTGATATATATGCGTTAACATAATATTTTCTAAGGTAGCCAAAATCATATGTTTCAGTGCCGTAAAACTCTGCGGACAATTTATCTTCCGAATTTTTCATTAAAACGCTGTCGCCATTTTTATTGTAAACCGACCAGCCGCAATACGTACAAGTTTCACCAACGCTCAAATGATTATGAGTGTCAGGCGCTTGCCCTGTTACTGGTTGCTCGTCTGTTTTGTTGCAACGAGTGCATATATAGTTTTGTTTTGAACTTAATGCACAATAACCAACTGGTAAGCCGTTTTCGACAAAATCGTGTCCAAGTGCAGGAATTTCATTTTCTTTATAGGTATCAAAGCACCTTGTACACATATATGCGGTATATCCCTGTTCGGTACAGGTTGGTGCAATGATAGACGATAGGTAGTTATGATTAAGCGCATTGATATAAGTATCGGTATATTTTTCCCCGCAAGAACATTCATGCAACGTATATCCGCCTGTCGTACACGTCGGCTCTATTACCGTGTCGGTAAAATTGTGGGTATGTGTTTCTGGGGTAGTAGGTTCTGTCGGCGTGTCGGTATTTTCGGTATTATAAAATTTATTAATATCATTAATGTAAGCGAATACATGTATTTGGTAATTTTCATCTATATAGTACCGTGTAATTGTTACTTGATGAGAAAGTTGTTTGTTTCCCGTTAATGTTAATAAACCGTTTCTTAAAGTATAACTTCCCGCTTCAGATAATGTTGGCGAACTTGGAAAAACAAGTTTGTATTTCCCGTCAAGCGCAAAATAAAATACAGAAGTAGCCGTTAAATTGTTATTCAAGGTAGAGAGCGTTGCTTGGAAATTACCGTTTCGGGTGGGGATATAGCCCGTATCGAAATTAAAAGTAACTTCGGGGCTTATTACGTTACAATTTTCGTGAAAATACCATTTTTTTGTATTTCCGGAATAGTTGGTAAGTCTAATATAGTTATCATAGACTTCATAATCATATGCAACATCACCAAAAATAAAGCCTTTATCGTTGATAATTATTTTATCGCCGGTATTAAGGTCTTTATAAGTACCGAAATAAGGTTTCCCATTTTCACTTTCGCACGCGGCAAAGCCGAAAGCGCAACACGCGCAAAGTAAACACAGAGTTAAAATCGCTACAAGTTTTTTCATAAACGTCTCCTTTAAAACAAAAAAGTGTCGCACTCAAACGAATGCGACACCCGAAATATACCGCTTCGCTTGCTGCGACACAATATTACATAAAAACCAACAGTTATTAGTTTTGTAATGCGAATAAGGTATACTTCTGACAAAGTATACTTACTGTTGGTTCTAAAAGGGCATAATGCCCCCGTATAATATTGTATCGCATTTTTATAATACCATAAACGCAAATATTTTGGCAAGTTTTTTATTAAAACCCACAATAAACGGGCGCGGCAAATATTTGCCGCGCCGTAAAAATTATTTCCTTTAAAGAATTTTCGGAGTTAGGGGATTTTTAAGGGGGAAGAACGGATTCGGAAAACAGTTCTTCCCCCTTATTTAAATATTTCGCCTATTACTAGACAAAATGTTTTGATGCCAGACAAAAATTATTTGGTAATATATAATAACTCAACACAATTCCATTGTCGCTCAAATAAAAAAAGCAAGGCACATTTACCTTGCTTTTTGATATGCACGCTCGTCCGCGCTATCGCGCTACCGAGTCCTTGCCCGTCTCGTTTGCCCGTCTTATGGCGGACGACGGACACTCCCGTCTTCACTTTACACCAAAGGCAGCGCCCCGCAAAATGCGGGGCGCTGCCTTTGGTGCACTCGACGGGAGTCGAACCCACAGCCTTCGCCGTCGGAGGGCGACGCTCTATCCAGTTGCGCTACGAGTGCATTCTCGCGCCGATATCGGCGCGCAAATTTATATTATTGTTCTTCTTCTATCGGCGGCTTTACGAAAACTTTTACCTGTAAAACTCGCTTAACAGTCGCTTTTAAAATCTCTATTTCAAGATTAAGATAGTCGAATTTAAAACCCGTTTTCGGTATTTCGCCTATACGTTCGATAAGCCAGCCGCTTAAAGTTATGGTGTCGAATTTATCTTCTTCGCCGCTAAGCGCAAAATACTCGAAAAAGTCGGATAGCGGGGCGTTCCCGTCCACAAGCGTATAATCTCCGCTTTTACGGAAATAGTTAATCTCTTCGTCGTGTTCGTCCCAAATCTCGCCGACAAGTTCTTCTAATACGTCTTCAAGCGTGATTATACCGGCCGTGCCGCCGTACTCGTCTATTACCACCGCAAGATGCACTTTTTGCTTTTGCAACTGTTTAAGCAACTTAGAAATCTTTATATGTTCCGTCGTAAATACTGCGGGTTGCATAATGTTTCTTATGTTCGTCGCTCCCGTAAGGTAAGCCGAGAAAAAGTCCTTTTCGTGTATTGTGCCTATAACCGAGTCTATGGTGTTTTCGTACACGGGCAAACGCGAAAACCCTTCCTTTTCAAAAATCTTTTTTATATCTTCCATAGACGAAGACACGTTTACCGCGACGATATTGACGCGCGGAACTAAAATATCGCCGACTTCTACGTCGTCAAATTCTATGACCGAACGGATAAGCCGCGTTTCATCTTTTCTTATAGTGCCGTCTTCTTCCGCTTCTTCGACGACGGTCAGAATCTCTTCTTCGGTGATTTTATCTTCGCCCTTTATTCGGAATATCTTTGCGATAAGCCATTTCCAGCCGCCGAAAAGAAAGTTAAAGCCGTATAAAAGCCGGAAGAAAAAAACCGTTAAAGGATAAAATGCCATCGCAAATTTTTCGGGGTAAGCCGCCGCCAGAAATTTGGGCGTTATTTCGCCGAACAAAAGTACCGCTACCGTTATTACGATTGTGGATATCAGCGAAGGGTCGGCACTAGTTCCCGCCAAAATTTTCGTGAAAAACACGGCGGCAATCGTCGCCGTAGTAATGTTTACGATATTGTTACCGACAAGTATAGTGGAAAGAAGTTTATCGAATTTATTTTCGGCAAAATCCAGCGTTTTTGCGGCGCGTTTATTGCCGTTTGCGGATAGGGCGCGCAATTTTATTCTGCTTGCGCACGAATATGCGGTTTCCGCCGCAGAGAAAAACCCCGACAGGATTATTAATCCTATTAAAGCGACGAGTAGCGGAACAGAGCCTTCCGGCATAAAATCCTCCTTACACAAAATTGTGGTGATATAATTATATAGTTAAATGCAAAAAATATCAAGTAATTTATTATAATTGCGCGTAAAGTTGTCTTTTTTATCAAAATGTGCTATTATTTTACTTATAATTAAAGGTATAAGGTATTTATGAAAACTGTCGTAGTGGGAATGAGCGGCGGGGTGGACAGTTCGGTCGCCGCACTCCTTCTCAAAGAACAAGGCTACAACGTAATAGGGCTTTATATGAATAACTGGGAAGAAACCGACGCTTGCGGCGCGTGTACGGGCGAAGAAGACTTCGCGGACGTAAGGCGCGTGGCGAATAAAATCGGTATTCCCTATTATTCCGTCAACTTTGCCAAAGAATATTTGGACAGAGTATTTTCTTATTTTCTTAAAGAATACGCCGCGGGCAGAACGCCGAATCCCGACGTTTTATGCAATCGTGAGATAAAGTTCAAGGATTTTAAAGAAAAGGCGAAAGAACTTGGCGCGGACTATATAGCGACGGGGCATTACTGCGATATTCTGCACACGGACGGCGTTCACTATCTGCTTAAAGCCAAAGACCAAAACAAAGACCAGACCTACTTTTTAAACCAACTCTCGCAACAGCAGTTAGACGGGGTGTTATTTCCGCTTGGAAAACTCGATAAAGGCGAAGTGCGTAAGATTGCCGAAAAATACGGACTTGCCACGGCGAAGAAAAAGGACTCGACGGGGATTTGTTTTATCGGGGAGAGAAATTTTAAGAATTTTCTTTCACAGTACCTGCCCGCGAAAAAAGGCGATATAATAACGACGGACGGAAAAAAGATAGGCGAACACACGGGACTTATGTACTACACTCTGGGTCAGCGCAGGGGGCTTAATATCGGCGGGCAAAAGGGCGACGACGGCGGCAGATGGTTCGTCATCGAAAAGGACTTAAAAAACAATATTTTATACGTCGCGCACGGGTCTGAAGAAAAACTTTACAGCAAGGGACTTATTATGCACGAAGTTAACTGGATACCCTTTACCCCCACCGAAAAGGAATTTAAATGCACGGCAAAATTCCGCTATCGCCAGCCCGAACAGGGTTGCACGGTCAGAATAAACGACGGGTTTATTCAAGTGGATTTTGACGAAAAACAACGCGCCATAACCGAAGGGCAGTTTGCCGTGTTTTATAGTAGCGACAAATGTATCGGCGGCGGAGTTATAGAAAAAGCGATATTTTAAATAAAATTTTTATAAAACACGCGCCCGCGTCGAATTTTCGACGCGGGCGCGTAAATTTTAAACTTTTAGTTATAAATGGGGAATTTTTCGCAAAGCGCGATAACTTCCGCGGTAATTCTGTCTTTAACGTTATCGAAGTCGGTCGCAATCTCGCGCATCCACTCGGCGATTTTCTTCATTTCTTCTTCTTTAAATCCGCGCGACGTAACCGCGGGCGTGCCTACCCTTATACCGCTTGTAACAAAGGGTTTTTCGGGGTCGTTCGGGATTGCGTTTTTATTGACGGTGATATGTACTTCGTCAAGGCGCTTTTCCATTTCCTTACCCGTGATACCGAACGGTCTTAAATCTATAAGCATAAGGTGGTTGTCCGTGCCGCCCGAAACTATTTTAAAGCCTTCCGCGAGAAGTGCTTTACTTAAAACCTGTGCGTTTAACACTATTTGCTTTTGGTATTCAACAAATTCGGGCTTTAACGCTTCGCCGAGTGCGACTGCTTTTGCGGCGATAATGTGCATTAAAGGTCCACCTTGCGTTCCGGGGAACACCGCTTTATCTATCTTTGCCGCAAGTTCTTCTTTGCAAAGAATAAGTCCGCCGCGCGGCCCGCGAAGGGTTTTATGCGTTGTAGTCGTTACCACGTCCGCATACGGCACGGGGCTTTGGTGAAGTCCCGCCGCGACAAGACCTGCGATGTGCGCCATATCTACCATAAGGTACGCACCGACTTCGTCCGCTATTTCACGCATTTTCTTAAAGTCGATAGCGCGGGAATACGCGGAAGCCCCCGCGATTATCATCTTGGGTTTACACTCTTTTGCGATTTTTAAAACGTCGTCGTAATCGATTTTTTCCGTCTCGTTAGATACGCCGTACGGAACTATATTAAAATATTTACCCGAAATATTTACGGGCGAACCGTGCGACAAGTGTCCGCCGTTAGCAAGATTTAAGCCCATAACCGTGTCGCCGGGGTTAACGAGTGCAAAAAATACGGCTAAATTCGCGCTTGCGCCCGAGTGGGGTTGAACGTTGGCGTGTTCCGCGCCGAAAAGTTTTTGAGCGCGCTCTCTCGCGATATTTTCGACGATATCGACGTACTGGCAGCCGCCGTAATAGCGTTTAGAAGGAAAACCTTCGGCATATTTATTAGTAAGCACCGTACCCGCCGCAAGCAAAACCGCTTTTGAAACGATGTTTTCCGACGCGATAAGTTCGATATTGTGCTGCTGGCGTTTTAATTCCAAATCGCACGCGTCATATACTTCTTTATCGTAGTTTTCGAGTTCTTCAAAAAAATTTTTCATTTGTCGCTCCTGAATTTTTCATTATTTATATTAAATATTATTACCATTTTGCAAATATTCGTCAATGGCTTTCGCGGCGATTTTGCCCGCGCCCATAGCCGAAATTACAGTCGCCGCGCCCGTTACGGCGTCGCCGCCCGCATAGACTTTTTCTCTCGAAGTAAGCCCGTCTTCGTTCACGATTATCCCGCCGTGAGCATTGACCGTAAGCCCTTCCGTCGTGTTCTTGATGAGTGGGTTCGGCGAAGTGCCTATCGCCATAACGACGGTATCCACGTCGATAATAAATTCCGAACCTTCTATCGGAACGGGACGGCGGCGACCCTTTGCGTCAGGAAGCCCAAGTTCCATTTTAATACATTTCATACCGATAACGAAACCGTTCTTCGGGTCGCGCGGGTTTTCGGGGTTTTTATACCCTAAAATTTCTACGGGATTGCATAAAATCTTAAAGTCGATACCTTCTTCCTGCGCGTGGAAAACTTCTTCACGCCTTGCGGGAAGTTCGTCCATCGAACGCCTGTACACTATATAAACTTTTTCCGCGCCAAGTCGTAACGCCGTACGCGCCGCGTCCATCGCGACGTTGCCGCCGCCGCAGACCGCCACCTTACCGCCTTTCATAATAGGCGTAGAAGAATTTTCGCTATACGCCTTCATAAGGTTGCTACGGGTTAAAAATTCGTTCGCGGAATATACGCCTTTAAGCGACTCGCCCTTTATGTTCATAAAGTTCGGAAGTCCTGCGCCCGAACCGATAAACACCGCTTCAAAACCCATAGAAAAAAGTTCGTCGACGGTAAGCGTTTTGCCGATAACGACGTTGGTTTCAATATCGACGCCGAGTGCTTTAAGCCCGTCCACTTCCTTTTTGACTATGCTTTTCGGCAATCTGAATTCGGGAATACCATAAACAAGCACCCCGCCCGCCGTGTGAAGGGCTTCAAACACAGAAACTTTATAGCCTTTTTTTGCAAGGTCGCCGGCGCAAGTAAGCCCCGAAGGCCCTGACCCCACTACCGCGACTTTATGTCCGTTCGGCGTCGGCTTTTCCACCGCGACCGACGCGTGTTCGTTATGATAATCCGCAACAAAACGCTCTAACCTGCCTATCCCTACGGGTTCAAACTTAATCCCCAAAGTACACTTTTGCTCGCATTGCGTTTCTTGCGGACAAACTCTGCCGCAGACCGCGGGAAGAGACGACGTTGCGGTTATAATTTTGTACGCGCCTTCAAAATCGCCCGTTTTAACGCACGCGATAAAGTCGGGAATATTTATGTTTACGGGACAACCCGCAACGCAAGGGCGGTTTTTACAGTTTAAGCATCTTTCCGCTTCCGCCTTCGCTATCTCCGCAGAGTACCCAAGCGCGACTTCGTTAAAATTGTGCGCCCTTTCTTTCGGCGCTTGCGTCGGCATTTCGTGTTTTTTTGGATTAATAGCCATTATTGTTCCCCCACTATGCGTTTTTAAAGAGATTGCAAGTCTCTTCGCGCGCGTGTTTTTCAAAGTCCGCGTACATCATATTTCTCGACATCGCTTCGTCAAAGTCCACTTCGTAACCGTTAAAATCAGGCCCGTCAACGCAAGCGAACTTAGTTACGCGTTCGCCGTCCCTGTTTAAAGTAAGCCTACAACCGCCGCACATACCCGTGCCGTCTATCATTATGGGATTCATAGATACGGTACAGGGGATATTATATTCTTTCGCCGTTAAAACCACGAATTTCATCATAATTAAAGGTCCGATTGTTATTATCATATCGAACTTTTCACCGCTAGAGAGCATTTCTTTTAGCGGCACGGTAACGTTGCCGTGCTGCCCGTACGAACCGTCGTCCGTCATCACGAAAAGTTTATCGGAACAAGCCTTAAATTCGTCTTCTAAAATAACGATATCCTTATTACGGAAACCTATAATGCTGACAACTTCCGCACCGAGACGGTGAAATTCTTCCGCAACGGGCATAGCGATGGCACAGCCTACCCCACCGCCGACGATACAAACCTTTTTTATGCCCGCAGTTTCCGTCGCTTTTCCAAGCGGCCCGACAAAGTCTTCGATATAATCGCCTTTATTCAGCGCATTAAGTTTCATTGTAGTTGCGCCGACTATCTGAAAGATAATTTTTACCGTACCTTTTATCTTATCCGTACCCGCAACCGTCAAGGGAATTCTTTCGCCTTCCCCGTCTACGCGAAGGATAATGAACTGCCCCGGAAGTGCCTTTTTAGCAACAAGCGGCGCTTCTATTTCCATTTGCGACACGCTGTCGTTAAGCGATTTTTTATCGATGATTTTATACATATACTTTCTCCCCACAGCAAAAACTACACTTGATATATAATTATATTTGTTCTCATTTTAACATTTTTATAATGTTTTGTAAAACGTTTTCGGCGTCGCGAAACGCGACGCCGAAACAAAACTTTGAATTTTAAATAAAATTTTATCTGTCTTCCCTGAAATAGTTAAGACCCAAAGACGCCGGCGGCTGAACGTTTTTACTGCCGAAGATACTGGTAAATATAAGCACGATGATGGTTATAACGTAAGGGAGAAGTTTTAGTAATTCCTTAGTCGCCAAAGAGGACGTGATTGTGGTTTTATCTCCAAAAATACATAGCACGCCGAAGAGAATTGAACCTATTATCGCGAGATCTGGTTTCCAGGTCGTGAATATAACGAGAGCAACCGCGAGCCAACCGTAGCCCTGAATAATAGAAACGTTATCAAAAAGCCCATTACTGTACTCTATAACATAGTATATTCCACCGAGCCCCGCAATTCCGCTTCCTATAATGATTGCAATATACTTATACAAATCAACGTTAATACC
This sequence comes from Clostridia bacterium, assembly GCA_017448355.1. Classification (GTDB taxonomy): domain Bacteria; phylum Bacillota; class Clostridia; order Christensenellales; family Borkfalkiaceae; genus UBA1259. The sequence goes on from JAFSLQ010000055.1 coordinate 15,910, forward strand.
GACGGCGTCCGCAGTCGCGGGGTTTTCGCCTATCGCGCGCAAACGCAGTCCCGTCTTAGTCTTTTTTAAAAACAGCGCGGCAAATAGTGCGAGAATAATAGCAAGACAAGCTAAGACTCCGAATTTATAAGTCGTTTCCACACCTATAGAATTGCTGATTTTGAAAGATATCAAATCTTTTGCAACTTTGCTTGCTGTGCTAAGTTTTGCAGTAACAAATTTTTTAATGAAAAACTCGGAAAATCCTGCGCCAAACGCAGTTATTGCAAGCCCTACGACGTTTTGGTTAGATTTTAACGACACGGTAAGTGCTGCATAAATCAAACCGCCTATTGCACCAAATACAAAAGCAAAGATTATTGTCATAAGTGTTAAGGGTAAAAGAGACACCATTCTTGGATTTGCCAACGAATTCATATAGAGTGTAATACCAAACATTCCGCCCGCAGTTCCCATACACATTATACCGGGGATCCCTAAATTAAGATGTCCTGCCTTTTCGGTAATTATTTCACCGACAGAACCATACAGGAAAACTATGCCTAAACTTATTCCGCCAAATATCAATTCCGGAATATCCATATTATTTGTCCTCCTTTAACATCTCAGCAGTATTTGCTTTTCTACTCGTCTTTTTACCGTTGAATTTGAGCTTATAAGTTATAAAAAACTCACACGCGATAACTACAAGGTAGATTAAACCTATTATCATACTCGGTATCGCTTCTTCGGTTATATTCAAGTTTGTACGCGCATACTCCATACCGTTATTTAAGAACATAATACCGAAAGACACGCCGATAGTGGCGAGAGGATTATTGTGGGCAATCCATACGGCGATAATCGCTGTAAAAGCGGTGAATCCCGATTTTGCCATAGTTTCTTCGGTAACAAGCGTATGGTTGACAGAACCGGCGAGCAAAAACCCTGCAAGTCCGCAAATTGCGCCGGACAAAACGAGAGTTCTTATTATGACCACTTTTACGTTTATTCCGCTGTATTTCGCGGTGTTTCTACTGTCGCCGACCAAAGCGACCTCGTACCCGTGCTTACTATATTTCATATACAGGGTTATAAATATTGTAACAATTATTGCAATTAGGGCGACAAGTACGGCCGGATGTCCAAGTTCGGGAAGATTCGCCGTTTTGACTATCCCTATTGTTCCCGTGGTGTTTTTGCCGCTGATTATTTTGATGGCATAAAGCATGATGCCCGCGGCAATATAATTCATCATAAGCGTAAACAAGGTTTCGTTAGTTTTGAAAAAAGCTTTAAATACAGCGGGAATGACCGCCCAAATCGCACCTATAGCCATTGAGAATAAGAGCATCAATATCCATACTACTCCGTCTGGCATAACACCGCCCAAATATTTCATACAAATAATAGTTGCCAGTCCACCCATAAGAATCTGACCATTACCGCCGAGATTCCAAAATTTCATTGTAAACGGCGGTATAAGCGCAAGCCCTATCATAAGTAGAAGCATCGACCTCTTTATCAGCTCCAAAAAGTTATCAAAAGGGTTGAAATTACCTTTAATAAGGTAATAGATAAAGACGAACGGACTCGTTTTGTAAACTATCCAACAAATTATACTACCCAATAAAAGGCCGGAAAGTATTGCGATTACTCTGACTAATATCTGCCGTGTAAGCGACAAGTCCCCACGTTTTATAACATGGAACAACGGTTCTTTTACGGTTTTAATCGTCTCCATTACTTTCTCCCTCCATTTTTTTCTTCCATTCTTCTTCAGTAAGATTGCTGTCTTTCGCTATACCGTAATTCTTGTCTTTTTTCTCTTCGGTAAGGTCAAGAGACCCTGTCATCATAAGTCCCAAAACTTCTTTGGTTGTTTTTTCGGCGTGAACTACGCCCATATTCTTACCGTGGCACAAAACCATTATCTTATCGCAAAGGGCAAGCATAACGTCTAAATCTTCACCGATAAACAAAATGCCCGTGCCTTTTTTCTTCTGTTCGTTAAGTATATCGTAAATCACGTAAGAAGAGTTTATATCAAGCCCTCTTACCGGATATGCGGTAATTATAACGTTCGGTCCCGCTTCTATTTCTCTACCTACAAGTACTTTTTGAACGTTGCCGCCCGAAAGCCTTCTTACGGGGGTTTCGGAGGACGGCGTTACGATTTCAAGTTTTTGAATTAATGCATTTGCGCGGGCGCGCGCGGACTTTCTGTCTACAAAAGGACCTTTCCCGTCGCTGTAATTTTTAATAATCATATTATCGGTAATCGAAAAGGACGGTGCAAGCCCCATCCCCAAGCGGTCTTCCGGTATAAAACTCATAGACACGCCTTTTTCGATTATCACTTTGGGCGGAAGACCTATTAAATTTTCGCCCTTATGCATAATGAGCCCGCTTTTAATGGGGCGAAGCCCCGCAATAGCTTCGCAAAGTTCTTTCTGCCCGCAACCGGCAATCCCTGCGACACCCAAAATCTCACCGCCGCGGATATAAAAACTCACATCGTCAATAGCACGACTTCCGTCGTCCTTATCGATAACTATATCGCGAATCTCTAAAAGCGGTCTATCGAAATCTGTTTTCGGTCTGTCAATTTTTAGTTCAACTTTTTTACCTACCATCAATTCGGTAAGTTGTTTTTCGTTAGTTTCACAAGTCTTTACCGTAGTGATATATTCGCCCTTACGCATAATCGCCACTTTGTCGGAAATTTCCATAACTTCGTTTAACTTGTGCGTGATTATAATTATAGCTTTACCATCTTCTCTCATCTTACGGAGAATTACGAATAATTTTTCGGTCTCCTGAGGGGTAAGGACGGCGGTCGGTTCGTCCAAAATAAGTATATCAGCGCCGCGATACAAAACTTTAATAATTTCCACCGTCTGCTTTTCCGACACGGACATATCGTATATTTTCTTTTTTAAATCTATATTAAACCCATATTTTTCGGCAAGTTCCGTTATCATTGCCGCCGCTTTTTTACGCTTTTTAGGTGAATTTTCAGAGTCAACGTCTTTAAAACCGTCCTTTTTAACACCGAGTATGATGTTTTCAATCGCGGTAAAAGTTTCTACAAGTTTAAAGTGCTGGTGAATCATACCGATTTTATATTTAAATGCGTCTTTCGGCGACTTTATAACGGCATCTTTGCCGTCTATTAAAATCTGACCTTCATCGGGATAATAGATACCTGAAATTATGTTCATTAAAGTAGTTTTACCGCTGCCGTTTTCTCCGAGCAATGCTAAAATCTCGTTCTTATAAACGGATAGGTTTACGTTTTTATTCGCGACTACTTTTCCGGGGAAAATTTTACTTATGTTTTTAAGTTGTATTACACAATTACTTTCCACAGGGGTTTCCTCCACAAAAACATTTAAGGCGGAGAAAAAAGTTCTCTCCGCCTTAACGCTTTTAATAAATATTAATACAAAGTATTAAGGAACGTAATCCCGTCGATAACAAAATCAAAAGAAGGAGCAGACTGAACGCCGCTTTCGTTATAATAAACGATGCCGTTAGCTTCCAAGACATTCGCATTCTCGGTGGTTAAAGCAGCGCCGTCGACGGTAAACTTACTGCAATCAAACACCTTTAAAGTGCCGTTCATAAGTTTAGCCCTTTCAGCAATGATAACTTCTTTCGTGCCGGCAGCAGCAACGTCGCCGTTTATACCGGAGAGCGCAACCATACCGTTAGTTAAAGAACCGGTAAAATCGGTGGGAATAGCATCAGCATTGCCACCATTAGCCGCAATTATCCATTTGAAATAGTACGTCCAGTCAATCTTAGAAGAGATAATGAACGTATCGGGACATTCGCTAATCAAACTTCCGTTATAGGCAACGTTGGGGATGTTAGCCGCTTCGCAAGCACCAGGAGCGCCCATGGAGTCTGCGTGTTGAGAAATAAGAGCACAACCTTTTCCGATAAGAGTTTCCGCAGCGGACTTTTCACCCGTGGGATCAAACCAAGAACCGGTAAACTGAACGTCCATAACAACGTTGGGGAATTGCGATTTAACGCCGAGATACCAAGAAGTAAGCCCTGAAATAACTTCCGCATAGGTGAACGCGCCTACATAACCGATTTTAACATTGCCGTTTGCGTCTTTGTTGGCGTCTTTAATCTCACCTTTCGCGTCCATGTCTTTAAGTTTAAGTCCGGCAGCAACACCCGCAAGATATCTTCCTTCATAGATGGAAGCAAACGCGTTGTGGTAGTTAGCAAGACCGGCGGTAGCCGCTTTATAACCTGTAGCGTGATAGAACTGAACAGTAGGATTCTCTTCAGCAGCTTGTATAAGAAAATCTTCGTGGCCGAAAGAGTCGGCAAATATCGCTTTGCAACCCTGTGCAACAAGTTCGTTCGCCTTGGTTTTACATTCGCCGCCTTCGGGGATACCCGTCGCGATTAAAACCTGATTATCGGTCAAACCAAGCGTCGCAGCTGCGGCTTTAACAGAATCGATAAAGTTCTTGTCATAAGTAGAAGTATCGTCGTGTAAGCAGATAACGCCAATCTTAAAGTCAGACGAAATCTCAACTTTGTCGAACTTGCTGATTTCGTCGCTCACTACAGCGGGTATAGCTATTTCACCAACAGTAGTGTTGCCGTTGTCCCCGCAACCAACGAGACCTAAGCAGCACGCTACCGTCATCACGGCGGCAACTAAAAGTGTTAAAAGTTTCTTCATTTAATAAAACCTCCTACCCTTTCGGGTTATTTATACAATATTATATATAAGCCTGTCCGTCAATCGCGGAACACGACTTTATTTTCGTCCATACTGTCTATAACGGCGAGAGAATAAAGGTTTACGCCTTTTTTTCTAAGCGCGTCGCCGCCGCCCTGAAAACCTTTCTCTATGGCGATTGCCACCCCCGAAAGAGTTGCGCCCGCTTGTCCCACAATATTGATAAGCGCGTTTACCGCTTCGCCGTGCGCAAGAAAATCGTCGATAATCAAAACGTTGTCGCCCTTACCTAAATATTCTTTCGGAACGATAAGATTGTTTTCGTTTTTATGGGTAAAGGAAAAACATTTTGCGGAATAAGTTTCGCCGTCCACGTTTACGGTCTTGCTTTTTTTAGCGAACACCGCGTTACAATTAAAAAACTGCGCTGTAATTACCGCTATTGCGATTCCCGACGCTTCTACCGTCAGAATTTTATTAACACCGCAGTCCTTGAACCTTTCGTAAATGTCTTTCCCCATTTCGGAAAGGAGTTTTATGTCTATCTGGTTATTGAGAAAAGAACCTACTTTAAGGACGCCGCCCGAGAGAACCTTTCCCTTTTCTTGAATTGCATGTTTTAATCTATCCATAAAACCCTATCCGTAAAGAAATAAACCGTTTTTAAAACCGAAAAACAGGTTTAAATAAAACCTGTCCGATAAAAGCCATAACGCCGCTAAAAACAATAGCGGTAAGCGTCTTAACCAATAGTCGCGCATTTAGGCTGCGCGGTAGAAACGTTCGTGCCGTTTATTACGAACTTATATCGGCGAATATTCAGTTTACGATAAAATTATACCAAATATATTTTAATCCGTCAAACTTTTTACACCCGTTTTTCGGTTTTTTTAATTTCTTTTCAATCTGTCCCATTCTACGCCGACGGGCGAATAGTTTTCAAGATAATCGATAATCTCTTTATGCGTCTCGAATACGCCGTAAAGCAATTTGCACTCTTTATTTACGAATTTTATATCAATAATACCGTCGATATATTTTTCAAGGTCGGTGTAGTACCCGAAAGAATTGTAAACCGCAATCGGCTTTTTGTGGCGACCGAGTTGTTTAAGCGTTAGCACCTCGAAAAACTCTTCAAAAGTCCCCATACCGCCGGGCGTAACGATAAAAGCGTCGGCTTCGTTTTCCATAATCAACTTGCGTTCCGCCATCGTTTCGGTAAGCGTGAATTTATCAAGCCCCTTAAAAATGCCTTCATAACCGCAGTCGATGAAAAATTGCGGAATAACGCCGTGGATTTTCGCGCCGCCCGCCTTAAAGCCTTCCGCCGCCGCGCCCATAAGTCCTTCGCCGCCCGCGCCGAATACAAGATTATGCCCGCGGAGCGCAAGGGCTTTTGCTAAATTATAACAATCTTCTACGTATTTTTTATCTATTCTGTCGCTTGCCGCGCCGAATACGCAAATTTTCATAAGCCACACTCCTTTTTTAGTCTTTATCATTATATATATTTTTATGTTTATTGTCAACGTTCGGCGATTTTAATCTTTTTACCGTTGCTTTTCAAAAAATTTGGTGATACAATATTAAAAGTTATGCCGATATCGTTGCTTATCGCGGCAATTACCGCGCTTTTAATGATAATATCCGTTCTTTTTAAACCTTACCTTTCTTTCGGAAAAGTAAAAGTCGGGCTATACGTTATAATATGCTTTATAGGCGCGGCGGCGGAACTCATTTTCGGCGGACTATCTTTTTCGGAAACGATAAAGGGGATTGCCGCAAACTCTGCGGTAAACCCCCTGAAAATTTTAGCGCTGTTTTTGTCGATGACGCTTATTTCCGTCTATCTTGGCGATTCGGGATTTTTTCACCTTGTCGCTGAAAAAACCTTTTCTCTGTCGAAAGGCAAAAACCTACGGCTTTTCATAATACTCTACGCCGTAGTGTCAATACTCACCGTCTTTACTTCTAACGATATAGTTATATTGACTTTCACGCCCATTATCTGTATTTTCTGCAAAAAGGTAAACGTCTCACCCATACCGTTTTTAATAGGCGAATTCGTCGCCGCAAACACTTGGAGTATGGCGCTAATCGTCGGAAACCCTACAAACGTCTACCTTGCCCAAAGCGCGAACGTTTCTTTTACCGAGTATTTTAAGGTTATGTTACTTCCCGCGCTAGCCGCAGGGCTTTCGGCGTTCGCCGTTTTAATGCTTGTTTTCGGGAAAATGCTTACAAAGAAATGTGAGACCGGTCTTGAACCCGTCGCACCCGACCGCGTAAGGGTGAACTTCCCTTCAATGGTTGCGGCGCTTACCGCGCTTATCGGCGTTATCGTCGCCCTTGCGCTTTCGGACGTTATCGGTATAGAAATGTGGATAATAACGGTGATTTTCGCCGCCGCACTCGTCGCGTTTAACGTTATTTACGGTGCGGCACGCGGCGAAGGACTTTTGCGCGCTTTAAGCGGGATAAAGAAAACCCCGTGGGAACTCGTGCCGTTTATTCTTTCAATGTTTATAATCGTACTATCACTCGAAAAAAGCGGCGTAACGGAAAAAATTGCCGCCGCACTCGTAAAAGGTGATAAGGCGGACGGTGTTTCCTTCGGGTTCTTGGCGGCGGGACTTTCTAACCTTTTAAATAATATACCGACTTCGGTTATTACCGAAAAAATAATCGCCGGTAAAAGCCTTTACGCCACGTACGGGGCGGTTATCGGCACGAATATCGGCGCGTTCATAACGCCCGTCGGCGCGCTTGCGGGAATTATGTGGAACAAAATCCTATCGGGCTACGACATAAAACTGCCGTTTTGGAAATTCTTTTTATACGGCGTACTTGTCGCAATTCCCGCCCTGACAGCCGCCGCTTTTTCACTTTTTCTCACGCTGTAAAATCGGTTTTAATCCGCCCCTACACTTTCGCCGCTTTCCGCTTTTGCCATATCTTTAAGCACGGCAAGCGCAATTCCCTTTCTTTCTACCGATAATTTTCTGTAAATCCCCAGCATTTTAATTTCGTCGTCCGAAAACGACTTGCTGATTATAACGTTTCCCGTTTCATCCGTTCTGCCCGTTAAAAAATCAATACTGCACTCGAAAAAATCCGATAACGCAAACAAATCTTCTATCGCGGGCACAGTCCGCCCCTGTTCCCAGTTCGCCACCGTGTAATTTTTTACACCTATTTTTTCCGCAAGTTGCTTTTGCGTTAATCCACGTTCTGTTCTCAGTTCTTTTATCATTAACATTTTACCACCACCTACCTTATAATTAGTATGTTTTGCTACTTTGTGCTTGACATTAGCAATTTTTATATATATAATTGTAGTTAGTTAGCAAAGATTGCTAAAACGATAGAAAAGGAGAAATTTATGAAAAAAACGTATTATCACCCCGAATTGAATTGTTTTGAACTTTTGTCGGAAGATGTAATGACCGCATCGCCTAGAAAAAACGAACTTGAAGAAGACTGGAACTAAGGAGATTAAAGATGAAAAGAATTAAAACATTTGCGTTATTTATGCTTTTGGCATTGTGCGTTACCATCCCCGCTGCCGTAGCGTCGGCAGACGAAGTTGCGGCAACAAGTATCGTTGGGCATAACTTGGCGCTGGAAGACAATATAGAGATTGTTTATATAGTGGAAGAAACCGCACTGCAGGGCGCGGAAACGGGCGTGCTGTTCTGGCTTTCGCCGCAAGAAGAGTACGTTTACGGCGAACAGGAATATAAAATAACGACGCCGTTCGGAACAGTCGTCAACCCGAATACGGGCAATATTTGTCAAAAATACGCCTTTAATTATCTTTCCGCAAAACAGATGACGGAAAACGTTTACGCCGTTTCCTTTATCAAGGACGGCGAAAACATTACGTATAGCGGCGTAGATAAATACAGTATATTACAGTATGCGTACAACAAAAAGAACAGCGAAACGATTTTAGACGGCGGCACGGCAAGTTTAGGCGAAATGTTGTCGGCTATGTTAGATTACGGCGCTATAACGCAGCAATATTTCGGTTATAATTTAAACCGCTTGGCAAATGCAACGTATTATCGGGTTTCGGTAAACGACGGCGCTTTATCCGACGGGCTAAATTACGGTCTGTATAAAGACGGCGAAACCGTAACCGTAATTGCGGGAGAACCCGAACTCGGAAAACAGTTTAAACAATGGATAGACGAAGACGAAAACGTGCTAAGCACAGAATCCGAATATGAATTTACTATTGAAAACGATTTATCTTTAACGGCAATATACGAAGAAAGAGCAACCGAAGGTCTTGCCTACACGTTAATTAACGGCGGAAACACTTATTATGTTTCGGGTATAGGAACGGTAACTGATACGGAAATAGTAATCCCTTTAAGGTATAACGACAAATATGTAACGGAAATAGGAAATTCAGCATTCTATAACTGTTCTTCGTTGACCAGTATAATTATATCAAATAGAGTAAGCCGTATCGGAGATAGCGCATTTCTCAACTGCTCATCTTTAACAAATGTAACTATACCCGATAGTGTAAAAAGTATAGGGGGGCGAGCATTTAAAAACTGTACTTCATTAACAAATTTAAGTATCCCTGACAGTGTTACGGGTTTTGGCTCTGAAACATTTTCAGGTTGTACATCGTTAACAAGTATCACAATACCAAACAGCACTAAGGTTTTAGGAAGTAACACATTCCAAGGTTGTACTGCGTTAACAACTATAAACATACACGATAGCTTTAGATATCTAGAGTCTGGCGACTTCTTGGGTTGCACGATGATAACAAACTTCAACGTAAATAGTAATAATGAATATTATAAATCAATAGACGGAAATTTATATAACAAAGACGGAACGATATTACTAAAATATGCTGTCGGTAAAACTGATACTGAATTTACAACACCTAATGGTGTTACTAATATCGGAGAATCCGCGTTCAATGGCTGTAGCAATTTAACGAGTATAAATATACCTAACAGCGTAACAAATATAGGAACTACTGCATTTGCAAATTGTAGTAATTTAACAAACATAACGTTTGGAGAGAACAGCCTGTTAGAGAATATAGGCTATCAGGCTTTCTTTAGTTGCAGCAATTTAACAAATATTACTATACCGAACAGTGTAACAAGTATAGGAAATCAAGCATTCTATTATTGTTTCAATTTGACTAATATAACAATACCCGATAGCGTTACGAATATAGGAACGTCTGCATTTAATTGTTGTTATAGTTTAACTAATATAATAATACCTAATAGTGTTACGAGTATAGGTGATTTTGCATTCAATGGTTGTAGTAGTTTAACGAGTGTCACATTTAGTGAAAACAGTCAGTTAACAAGTATAGGAACATCTGCATTTAGTGGTTGTTCTAATTTAACTAATATAACAATACCTAATAGTGTCACAAATATAGGATTTCGCGCGTTCTATGATTGTAGAAATTTAACAAATATAACAATAGGTAACGGGGTTACAATTATAGACGATTATGTGTTCAATGGTTGTAGCAATTTAACGAATATCACGTTTAACGGCGCAACCGAACAATGGAACGCGATAAGTAAAGGAAGTTATTGGAATTATAACCTTCCTGCAACGGTCGTGCATTGCTCAAACGGCGACGTCGCGATTTAAAACTAAAAAATACAACAACTTTTCCCCGCAGCGCGAAAAAATTTTCGCGCTGCGGTTTTTTTGCCTTTGGCAATTATACTTGCTAAATTCCGACAAAAATGATATAATAAATATATGGAAAAAATAGCGCGGTTTTATAAAGTAAGCGAAACGGAATTTTTAAAAAACGGCACGAAGGAAACTTTTGACGGCATAATTTTGCCGAAAAGGGCAACGAAAGGCAGCGCGGGATACGACTTTTTTGCACCCGAAACTTTTTCCCTTAACCCAAAAGAAACGATAAAGATTGCAACAGGAATAAGGGCGAAAATCTCAGATGGTTGGGTACTTGCGATATTCCCCCGTTCGGGTTTAGGATTTAAATATCGCCTTACCCTTGACAACACGGTGGGAATAATCGACAGCGACTACTTTAACGCAGAAAACGAAGGGCATATTTTTATAAAGATGACAAATCTTGGCGATAAGACCTTGACCGTGGAAAAAGGCAAGGCGTTTGCGCAGGGCGTGTTTTTGCCGTTCGGGATAACCGTTGACGACAGTTGCGACGCTGAGCGCACGGGCGGATTCGGCAGTACGGATAAAACTTTTTAACGGACTTTTTTATTTTTTTGATACTGATAGCGCGGGCGCGGCAAATTTTGCCGCGCCCGCGCTGAATTTTTAAATTTATTCTATTTTTCTTTAATCGTATATTTATAAAGCGAAGATTTCGGGACGCCGCGTTCTTTCGCAACGCGCTTTAACGCTTCCTTTTTGTCCATACCTTGATTTATATACAAATTTATGTGTTCTTCTTCCGTTAAATTTATAAACTCGGCGTTCTTCTTTGCACCTTCTACTATTAAAACGTATTCGCCTTTCGGCTCGGTCGGCAATCCGTCTTTCAAATTAAAAAATTCCGCTTTTTCGTGGATTTTCGTTATTTCTTTTACCGCCGCCGCGTTCCTTTCCCCTAAAACCGAATACAGCGTTTCTATGTCTTTTTTCACGTCGTGCGGCGCGGAATAGAAAATAAGCGTTGCGGAAATATTTTTATACTCTTCTAAAAGGCTTTCTCTGTCGCTTTTTTTATCGGGCAAAAACCCTAAAAAACAAAAGTGTTCGGCGTTAAACCCCGAAAGTATAAGGGCGGAAAGCGCGGCGTTTGCGCCGGGGATAACGGTAAATTCCAGATTGTTTTCTTTTAAAGCGTTGACGAGAATATTGCCGGGGTCGGAAATTACGGGAAGTCCGGCGTCCGATATGACCGCGATATTTTTACCGCCCTTTAATTTTTCGATAATTATCTCGCACTCTTCCCTTTCGTTAAACTTATGGTATGAAAAAAGCGGTTTTTTTATATCGTACGCGCTAAGTAGCGTCAATGAGTGCCGCGTATCTTCGCAAGCAATCTCGTCGACGGATTTTAAAACTTCCACCGCACGGAAAGAAATATCTTTTAAGTTGCCGATAGGCGTTGCAACAAAATACAGCAATTTATCACCTTAATTATAAACGGTTTTTAAAAATTTAAGTCCGCTTTTGCCGCCCTTCACCCCTTCGATAAGTACAAGATAGGGGTCTTTATCTTTCGCCGCGACGGAACAAAGTTTTTTTGGTTCTATATTAAACTCTTTCATAATCGAAAAAATCTCGGCGGTTCTGTCCGCGCGATGCACTAAATTAACCCTGCCGCCGAATTTAAGCCCGCGCGATACGGCAAAAATAAGTTCGCGCAGGGAAAGTGCCGTTTCCGACCTTGCTACGGCAAGCGTTTCCGAAAGGTTTTTATCGCCCGCACCGTTTTTCATATACGGCGGATTACAGACTATTAAAGAAAATTTGCCGTAATATTCTTTCGGTAAATCCTGAATTTTGCCTAGAACCGCGGCGAATTTATCTTCTAAGCCGTTAAGAGCGATATTTTCTTTACAAAGATTAAAAAGCGGAGACTGCAACTCGAAAAAAGTAAGCGAAGAAATTTTTTCTCTATTCAGCGTGTAAAGATTAAAACCCACAACGCCCACGCCCGCGCAAAAATCCGCGACGACGTCGTTATTTTTTACGGTCGCAAACCTTGAAAGGAGTATCGAGTCGGACGTAAAAGTGTAAAAATCGTCGTCCTGAAAGATTTTCACGTTTTGGTCTAAATATTCGAGTTTTTTCATTTATTTTTCTCAGAGAAAACATCAAGGCGCGTTTTTAGCGCGCCTTGAAAAGTGTTTGTAGAAATTATTCTTCGGAAATAGCCTCTACGGGGCAACCTGCCGCGCACGCGCCGCAGCTTATGCACTGGTCTGCGTCGATATTGTACTGGGTATCCCCTTGACTTATTGCGCCGACGGGGCAAGTTTCCGCACAAGAACCGCAAGAAATGCACGCATCACCTATTTTATATGCCATTTTATTCACCTCCAAAATAATCTGCTTGAATTATTGTAGCACAAAAAACCCTAATTTGCAACAGCGTTTAAAAACTTTTTCCGTTTTTATTCTTCGCTGTCGGAAAGACTGCTTATATCGTCCGTATCGTCGCTATCGTTTTTGCAATTATCGCAGTTTTTACGCTGAAACTCTATATCCTTTACGTCGAAATCTTTATAAATTTCGCTGCCGTCGGGTTTTTCTATCTTAACCTTGCAAATCATTTTAAGCATATTGTTGGAAACAACTACGCCTTCGCCGTCAGGGGTTTTAACCTTGCCGCCGATACGCTGAAAAGACTTGCACGCCTTTTCGTAATAATCGTTTTCATACTCCAAGCAACACATAAGCCTGCCGCAAAGCCCGCTTATCTTGGACGGATTAAGGTGAAGCCCTTGATTTTTCGCCATTTTTATTGAAACTTTCGCAAAGTCGTTCATAGCGCCCGCGCAACAACAGGTTCTGCCGCACGGCGCGATGCCGCCTAAAATTTTCGTTTCGTCGCGAATACCGACCTGACGCAGTTCTATTCTCAATTTAAAATGCGCCGCAAGTTGCTTTACGAGTTCGCGGAAATCCACTCTTTCTTCGGCGGAAAAATAAAAAGTGAGTTTTTTGCCGTCGAAAGAATATTCCGCACCGATAAGTTTCATATCGAGCGAAAGTTCCGCGATTTTTTCGCGCGCTTTTTCCATAGCGTCGGGAATTTTTTCGCTGTTTTCCTTTACACGTCTTTCGTCTTCTTCGGTCGCAAGCCTGACAATAGGCTTTAACGGGTGAGTTATGCTTTCGTCTTCTACCGTCTTAACCCCGAAAACTATCGTGCCGTATTCCAAACCCTTTGCGGTCTCTACCACGACTCCCGCCTTTTCGGGATAGTCTTTTACTTCTTTAATCGGAGCAAAATAGTACGTTTTAGCGGTGTTTTTAAATTTTACTCCTACAACTTCTGCCATTTATGTTTGCCCTCCAAAAACGCGAATAAAAATCTTTCTAAAACCGTCTGCTGGTTGCTGTTAAGCGAAAGCCGTTTTTCCGCTTCGGCGATTGTTTCCGCAATGTAAACGGTCGCCCCCGCGTTAAAACCTTTCGCGTTCTTTATTTTTTGCAATGATTTTTTATTGAAAATCTCGTCTTCTCTGCCGTTGAAATACAACAATAAATCGCGGTTAATAAGCCCCATTACGGAGATATACTCTTTAACGCCGCTTTTTAATTTCATTATTCTGTCCGAAAACGCCAGAACGTCGCGGCTGGACTGCATATTTACGTAAGTATCTTCCGAAAGCGCGATTGTTTCCGAAAGATTTTCGTCGCCGTACAGCGCAAGCGCCTTCCCTACCGTGCCGTCCCCGCAGGAAACGGCATAAAACAGTCTTTCCGTATCGGGACACTCCGTTTTAAGCGCGTCAAAAAGTTTTTCGGAAGAATAGGGCGGTATAACGAGTTTTTTAACTCTCGATTTTAATGTCGAAAGCAACGGATATTCGCTAGTCGCGCCGATTAAAATATGCACGTTTTGCGGCGGTTCTTCCAAAGTCTTTAAAAGTTTATTCTGCGAAGACGCGTTCATCGACTCCCCGCCCGCAATTAAAAACAGTTTTTTGTCGCTTTCTATGGGCTTTAAAAAACTCTCTTCTATAATTTCCGAAACGTCTTCTTTAAGTACCGCTTCGCCCTTTTTCGGATAGATTAACACGTCGGGATGCACGCCTTCGTCTATCAGCCGTTCGGCGCGCGCGTCGCCCGATAAAATCAGTTTTGCGAAAAGTTTAAGGTAATTAAAAACGTCGTCTTTATTTTCCGAAATAACGAGATACGCGTGCGAAAGCCTGTCCGCATTTTTATCGGAAAGCACCGTTTTATATGCGCTCGTTTCCCTTAAAAGTGGTAATAAATCGACCATTAACCGTAAACCTTATTTATATAATCCCTTTTTCTTTAAGCGCGGCGATGATTTTACCGCTCGTTTGTTCTTTTGTGCCTGACGCGTCGATTACCGAAAATCTATTCGGGTTTTCACGCGCAAGTTCAAGGTATCCTTCGTAGACTTTTCGGTGAAATTCGATACCCGAAAGTTCCACTCTGTCCGCGATGTCCGCACCGCCCTTTCTTTTGAAGGCTTCTTCGGGCGAAAGATTTAAAAATATCGTCAAATCGGGCATAAACCCGTTAAACGCATAAGAGTTTATGGCTTTAATAAAGTCATACCCAAGCCCCCGCGCTTTGCCTTGGTATGCAAGCGAAGAATCCACGTACCTGTCGCAAAATACAAGTTCGCCGCGGTTTAACCTTGGCTCTATTTCTTCCTTGATAAGTTGCACGCGCGCCGCCGCATAAAGAAGCGCTTCGCACTCGTTTGTCATAGCGAGATTTTTGCCGTCTAAGATTATCGCGCGGATTTGTTCGGAAATTTCTGTACCGCCCGGCTCGCGCGTGAAATAGTATTTTATACCGTTTTTAATAAGATACTCTTCTAAAAGTTGTATCTGGCGGGATTTCCCCACCCCTTCGCAACCTTCGAAAGTTATGAATTTCCCCTTCATATTTATCCTTAAAGTTTAACCTAGAATATCGCTGAACTCTCTGACTAACGTACAAACAAAAGATATGCTTTCAAACTGCAAATCGTACTGAAAAGACGAAAAATCGAAAAGAAGTAGCACGACGTTTTCCGCGCTGCCCGTATCCCCTAATTTAAGATAGTCGGACACGTTTTTCTTGCCGCCCGTAAGCACCGCCATATTTATGCCGTAGCGAAGTGCGCCATTTTCTTTTGTCTTTTCGTACGCCGCGCCGTAATTTTTATCGTTTACGTCGCCGTTTGACGCTTGTTCGTACTTAGTGTAGTAATAAAAAAGATTTTCGGTTTCGCTGTTTAATAATTTTCCAAAGTCTTCGACGTCTTTTGCGAGTTTTTTTATCCGCGCGATTTCGTTTTCACGCCCTTCTTCCTTTTCGGTCTCCGTGCGGAAACGGTTATCGCCTTTCATACGCTTATCGAAATAGGCGCGTATCGCGTCTTCGTCAAAGCCTTCGGCGGTTTTAAATTGTGAAAGATATTCGTTCGCGCTATTATAAAGCCCGTCTAAATCGTAAACGGAAAATTCGTCAATCAAAGTTTTAGCCCTGACCGACTTATCTTCCTTTTCGGCAGCGGAAGTAAAAATCGCGTCGCCTTCCTGTACGGAAAGTCGCACGGATAAAACATTATAAGACGAATTAAGATTTTCCGTCTCCACAGACAAGACGTCGTAACTGAAAGTTTTTCCGTTTTCACCTGTTTTTACGTCTAAAAGTTCGTAAACGGAATAACTTTCAAAAGAACTTAAATCTTCGTCGAGATAAAATTTAAACTTTTGTCCCGTCGATAACCGTGCGGCGGAAACGGTGTAAATAAGTTCCATAGCAACGATTGCCACGGCGGCGACAATAAGCGTTAAAATCCACTCGTACGAAAAAAAGTCCGATAATCTTTTTTTTGTTAATTTACTATCCATAATTTTTTATGCGGAAAACGACTTCCCCATTATTTTTTTATCGGTTTCATCGTAGGGAACAAGATTACGTCCCTTATCGACGCGCTGTCCGTTAAAAGCATAACAAGCCTGTCCACGCCGAAACCGAGTCCGCCCGTCGGGGGCATGCCGTATTCTAACGCCGTTAAAAAGTCTTCGTCAACTTTAGCGTCGTTACCGCCCTTGGCGCGTTTTTCCTTGACCTGCTTTTCAAAACGCTGTCTTTGGTCTATGGGATCGTTAAGTTCCGAAAAGGCGTTGCCCATTTCGCGCGAGTAAATAAAATACTCGAACCGTTCGGTAAAAGCGGGGTTATCGGGTTTTCTCTTTGCAAGCGGAGAATTTTCTACGGGATAATCGTAGATAAACGTCGGTTGAACGAGTTTTTCTTCCACAAACGCGTCGAAAAACGCGATGAGAACGTGTCCTTTCGTGGCGCTTTCGCCTTCTTCTACCGTAACGCCCTTGTCCTTTGCCGCTTTTCTCGCGTCTTCGTCCGTCTTCCAGTCGTTATAGTCTACGCCCGCATACTTCTTAACCGCTTCTATCATAGTAAGGCGTTCCCACTTCGCGCCTAAATCTATCTCTACGCCCTGATAGGTTATTTTAGCCGAACCGCAAACTTTTTCCGCAACGGTGCGGTAAAGGTCTTCTATTTCGTCCATCATTTCGCGGTAGTCGCTGTACGCCTGATACATTTCCACAGTCGTAAATTCGGGGTTGTGCGACCTATCCATACCTTCGTTACGGAAAATCCTGCCTACTTCGTATACTCTGTCGAACCCGCCGACGATAAGACGTTTTAAGTAAAGTTCCGTTTCGATGCGGAGATACATATCTATATCGAGTGCGTTATGGTGCGTCTTAAAGGGTCTTGCCGCCGCGCCTATTTCAAGCGGTTGCAAAACGGGGGTATCAACTTCGAGATAGCCGATACTGTCGAGATAATTACGGATTTCCTTTAAGATAAGCGAACGCTTAATAAACGTTTCCTTTACTTCGGGGTTGGCGATTAAATCCACTTCGCGGTTTCTATATCTTGTGTCTTCGTCTTTAAGCCCGTGGAATTTTTCCGGAAGCGGCAAAAGCGACTTGGATAAAAGTTCCACACTTTGGGCGTGAACGGAAATTTCGCCCGTGCGGGTTTTAAATACAAAGCCCGTAATGCCGATAATATCTCCTATATCGAAATCTTTAAACGCCGTGTATTCGTCGCCCAAATCGTTAATGGAAAGGTAGGACTGAATAGTGCCTTTGCCGTCTAAAATCACGGCAAAGGACGCTTTGCCCATAACCCTTTTGCTGACAAGCCTTCCCGCAACGCCTACAACCTTGTTTTCGTATTCTTCGTAATTATCTTTAATACCCGCGCTCATCGCCGTGCGGTCGTACCTTACCTTTTCGTAAGGATTTTTGCCCGCCTGCTTTAACGCGTCGAGTTTTTCGCGGCGAACGCGTAAAATTTCGTTTAAATCTTCGGTGTTAACATTGTTAATAACGTTTTCGTCCATTTTTCGCTCCGTAAGAATTCATATTTTTTCCTTTCTTGCCGTTTGCCCGCTTTTTTAAGCGGGCAAACGGCAAGAAAAAGATGTTTTTAATAAACTTTTTTAACGATAAGTTCGATAATGCCCGACGGCGTCTGAACCGAAACTTTATCGCCTTTCTTTCTGCCGAGAAGCGCGTTACCTATCGGGGACTCGTTAGAAATTCTGCCCGCCTCAACGTCCGCTTCGGTCGTACCGACTATTTCGTAAGTCGAAACGTCGTTCGGGGTAGCGGTTTCCGCAAAATCAACTTTGCTGCCAAGCGAAACGATGCCGTTTTTACCTTCTTCTTTTATGATGACGGCGTATTTTAACTTGTTTTCTATTTCGAGAATTTCGCCTTCAATCATCGCCTGTTCGTTCTTTGCGGCGTCGTATTCGGCGTTTTCGGAAAGGTCGCCGAATTCTCTCGCAATCTTAATACGTTCGGTGATTTCTTTGCGCTTTTCGAACTTTAAAAATTCCAGTCTTTTTTCAAGTTCTTCTTTGCCTTCTTTGGTAAGTATAACTTCTTCAGCCATATTATAAAACTCCTTAATCAAATACTAATCGATTGTATAATTATATAATAAGTTTAAGGCTTTGTCAACCTGTGCAAAGGCGCGTTCAATGCCGTTACGGATTTTTTTTGAAAAAACACGAGAAAATATGCATTTATTTTTCAAAACCCCCTTGACAAACGCAAAATAGGTGCTAAAATAAAGGCGTAAGGGGGGAAAGTTTGATCTAAAATTAAACCTTAACGTTAAACTTTCCGGAATAATATATGAAAAACGGGGTTGCGAAACGCAACCCCGTTTAAGTTTTGAATTATTTTTCGCAATAATCTTCGCAACAGGTCGAACTATCTTTCCCGCAGGAAATTTTTACGCTTTTAAGACAGCAATTACAGCCCTTTGCGTTATGTTTGCAATGTTTAACGTCGCATAAAATAGAATCGTTTCTTTCCATAACTTACTCTCCTTTTTTTTCAGTATACCGCTATTATTGTCTTTTA
Source organism: Clostridia bacterium (assembly GCA_017448355.1). GTDB lineage: Bacteria > Bacillota > Clostridia > Christensenellales > Borkfalkiaceae > UBA1259. The sequence continues at coordinate 34,720 of JAFSLQ010000055.1, forward strand.
GCGGTAAAGTATACCCTTTCGCCTTGACTTTTTTTATTTTTACGGTTAAAATATAGTTAATAACCAGCGGAGAAAAATTATGAAAGTTGTATTACTTAAAGACGTAAAAGGTTCCGGAAAAGCGGGCGATATTATAGAAGCAAAACAAGGCTATGCGCAAAACTATCTAATTAAAAACGGCTTGGCAAAAGCCGCGGACGCAAGCGCTTTAAACGAAAACAAGGCGCAAAAAGCCGCGCAGGAGTTCCATAGACAGGAACAGTTGAAACAAAACAAGGAACTTCGCGAAAAAATCGACGGGCTTACCGTTACTATTCAGGTAAAAAGCGGGGAATCGGGTAAATTTTTCGGCAGCGTTACCAATAAGGAAGTTGCGGAAAAACTTTTATCGCTCGGAATCGATATCGACAAAAAGAAGATAATTTTAGAACCGAATATCAAAACTGCGGGCAATTATCCGGCGACGATACGTATTTCCGCCGAAGAAACGGCAAAAATTACTTTAAACGTCATTAATTAGGATTTTTGCGTTATGAAAATAGCGATTTTTACCGAAAGTTTTCTGCCGGGCGTCGGCGGAACGGAAAAAGCGGTGCTGCAATACGCAACCGAACTTTCTAAAACCGACGAAGTTTTAGTCGTTGCTCCGTCTTATCATAAGCCTTGCGACGACAAGGCTTTCCCTTTTAGCGTCGTGCGCGAAAGAAGTATTCCCGTAACTCCCAACGATATGTGGGCGATGCCTGACTTAACGCCTAAACTGAGAAAAACTCTCGACGAATTTGCCCCCGATGTCATAAACTGTCAACATTGGGGTATGAGTAGCGGTTTTGCGAATAAATACGCAAAAGCGCACAATATTCCGCTTGTTTACGTGGTGCATACAAAGTTCAAGTATTGCTATGAAAGGTATACTTTCCCGCCTATTCCTTATTTGTTTATTAAAAACGGCGTAAGGCGGCTGAAAAAGGCTGACGTCGTTTGCACCGTGTCCGACTCTATGATACCCGAACTTAATTCTTACGGATACAATAAACCCATAAAGGTTATAAGAAACGGCACGAACATTGACGCCGTTACGACGGAAAAACCCGTAAAAGCGGCGGACGAACCCTTAACATTTCTTTACGTGGGGCTTGTCGCATCCTATAAAAACATAGATTTCTCTCTTCGTGCGCTTGCGGAAGTCAAAAAAACCCGTAGCGATTTTGTCTTCTATGTCGTAGGTAACGGCCCTGATAAGAAGAAATTGCAAAAACTAAGCGAACGTTTGGGACTTAAAGACAAGGTAATTTTTACGGGAAATATAACCGATAAAAAAGACCTTGCGGAAAAATACGCGAAAGCCGACCTTCTTTTGTTCCCGTCGATATTCGACAACGACTCTTTGGTGATTATCGAAGCCGCAAGAAACGGCGTGCCTTCGCTGGTAATTAAAGATTCGGGTTCAGCGGAACGCATAACGGATAACGAAAACGGGTTCGTGTCGGAATATTCGGTAGCGGCTTACGCCGATAAAATTCTGCAAATTATGAACGACAGCCCCCACCTTGACAATATGCGAAAAAGCGTGTGTTCGACCGTCGGTAACGGTTGGGACAAGACGGTGCGGGAATACAATAAAATTTATTCGGAATTAATCGCCGAAAAAGAACGTGCGGGCGCACATAAAAAGGCTTTCCGAACAAAATATAAAAAACGCGTAGTACGCAGTAAAATTTAACTTTTAACTTAAAATGCCGCCGATAAATTTATCGGCGGCATTTTAAGTTGACAAAATTTCGGTAATAATATATAATACTCTTTATCATGACTAAAAAAAGCAAGCGCGTGTGCTTAAATAAAATAGTGGTGGACGAAAAAACTTCCGAACCGAAAATCGTTAAAATCGAAGAAGAGAGCAACGTATTTAAGGCTAGCGAAAAAACGGAAAAGGACGTCGAAACCGCTAAGAAAAATCAAAGCAGCGTCGGAAAACAACTCGTTATGACGAGAATACTCGGACTTCAAGAGTATGATAAAAGCATAGATAAGCGGCAAAGAGTTTTCAAACATATTTTGACCGCCGTTTTTTTGGTGTTCGTCGTCGCTGTTTTAGGATTTACTTTTTATAAGGACTTTTTTGCGCCGATAGGCGAGAAACAATCAGTTTCTTTCGGCGATATTTTAAATAAACTTTCCGGCACGTGGTATTATTTTATCTGCGCGCTGCTTGCGCTGTTTTTCGCTTACCTTCTTAAAGGTTTTAAACTTTCGGTCATCTGCAAATCCCAGACGGGAAAATGGCACTTTAAAACCTGTTTTGAAACGGGAATTATAGGTCATTACTATAATTACGTTACCCCGCTTGCGGTCGGCGGTCAACCCTTTGAAATTTATCATCTTTCAAAGCACGGGGTTCACGGCGGCGTTGCGGCAAGTATGCCCATTATCGCGTTCTTCTTTTCGCAATTTGCGTTCGTGTGCCTGGGAATAGTTTCGTTAGTGCTTTTAAACACCAACGCCCTGGGCGTGCAAAAAGCGTTTTTAGAAGAGTTTCCCGCGGTGTTTAACGTACTTGCGACTATCGGTTTAGTGTTGAGCATGTCTATGCCCGCGCTCGTTTTTACCTTTTCTATCTTCCCACGACTCGGCGCAACACTCGTCAAATGGTTTACGACTATCGGCGGTAAACTGAAATTCTTAAAAAACCCTAAAAAGACCGAGTATAAAACGCTTAAAACGGTGGTGCATAACTCTTACTGCATCAAAAAATTCGGCACTAACCCGCTCGCGCTTATTTCTACTATTCTTATAAGTCTCGGCGAAACGCTCGCACAATGTTCCATCGCGTACTTTACGTTAAGGCTGTTCGGCTACGACAACCCCGACGCAGGCGGTTTCAAAGAGTGGCTACAAATAATGCAATTATGCATAATTCTTTACGCGGCGATTTCGTTTATCCCGACCCCCGGAAACTCCGGCGCGGCTGACCTTTCGTTCTATCTGTTATTTACGGTCGGCGTACCGTTTGCGGGACTTTCTTTTACCGCGATGGTTTTATGGAGAATTTTAAGTTATTATTCCTATATAATAATAGGTTTTGCTTTTACCACGGTTAACCGAAAAAAAGACCATAAACTCGAATTTTTGGGCGTTGCCGATTTGGAAAATTAAAAATTTACATTTTCATATGCTTTTGCCCCCGAACGTCGTTCGGGGGCAAAAAATTTTAAAACTCAACCAACGGTATGTAGACTGTTCATAAAAAACGGTATATAATATAGGCAAAGGAGAGAGTTATGGACGTAATAAAAATAGGTAACTTTATAGCGGACAGAAGAAAAAAGCAAAATCTTACGCAAATGGAACTTGCCGAAAAACTGAATATAACCGACAGGGCTGTTTCTAAATGGGAGTGCGGAAAATCTTTGCCTGACGCTTCGGTTATGTTGGAACTTTGTAAAGTGCTTAATATAAGCGTAAACGAACTATTAACGGGAGAAAATTTAGAAATGAAAGATTATAACGAACAAGCGGAAAAAAATTTAATCGAAATGAAAAAACAAAAAGAACAAGCCGATAAAAGACTTCTCACGGCGGAAATCTGGTTAGGGCTGTTTGCCGCGCTGTTTTTGCTTGCCGTAGTCGTCAGCGCGGGTATAGCGACAATTCCGGAGTGGGCAAAAGTGTTAATAATTATCGGCGGACTTGTAGTGTTTTTTATCGTCTGCTTTTATTTATTAAGGATAGAACAAGTCGCGGGATATTACGAGTGCCAGCATTGTCATCACCGCTACGTGCCGACCTATAAACAAGTAAATCTTGCTATGCATATGGGTCGAACCCGCTATATGAAATGCCCTAAATGCGGCAAAAAATCGTGGCAAAAAAAGGTTTTATCCGATAAAGAATAATTTATTTACAGCGCCCGTGCAAACTGCACGGGCGCTGTAAATTATAGTTGTTTTCCGTTAGGCTTTTGACCGAACTTCCCTTTCCCGCCCCGTACTTGATTTTTATACGGGGCGGGAAACTTGGTTTAGAGTGTTTTGACCGCACTTCAAGTTTGACAACTTTTGCATATATTTTATCATACCAAATGGTATAATGTCAATCATTTTATACCAAAAGGTATAAAATACAGGTATGAATAAATATATGATAAACTTTTCCAAAAATTTAAAAACCTTACTCGGAGAAGAATCGATTAACAGTTTTGCAAAAAAGGTACAAATACCACAACCGACTATTACCAGATATTTGTCTTGTAAAAGAGAAATATCTTTGGAGAATCTGTGTAAAATAGCCGACTACTTTCAAGAAGATATTGACTACCTTTTAGGAAGAAAAGAATAAAAAAAGACAAGGCAAATATACCTTGTCTTTCTTTTTTCGTTTTTATCGAAATTATCTCTTTGAGAATTGCGGTGCGCGACGTGCTTTCTTTAAGCCGTACTTCTTTCTTTCCTTCATACGGGAGTCTCTTGTTAAGAAACCCGCTTTTTTAAGCGCCGCACGTGAACCGTCTTCCGCAACAAGAAGCGCACGGGAAATGCCCTGACGGATTGCGCCTGCCTGCCCCGTAAAGCCGCCGCCGACTACGTTAATTAAAACGTCGTACTTTGCGGAAACTTCTAAAAGTTCCAAGGGTTGACGGACGATGAATTTCATCGTGTCAAGTCCGAAATATTCGTCAAGCGATTTGCCGTTTATTATAATCGTGCCGTCGCCTGCGGGAACAAGACGTACTCTCGCAATCGCTTTTTTACGTCTGCCCGTTCCCCAATACTGTAATTTCTTTTTAGCAGTGATTTTAGCCATAATACTTCACCCCTTTAATTCAAGTCAAGCGCTTCGGGTTTCTGCGCCGCCTGATTATGTTCCGCACCCTTATAAACTTTGAGTTTGGTAATCATTTTTCTGCCGAGACTGTTCTTCGGAAGCATACCTTTTACCGCTTCGTAAACGGCAAGGTCGGACTTCGTTTCCATTAAAGTCTTGTACTGAATTTCTTTAAGACCGCCGATGTGTCCCGTGTGGTATCTGTAATATTTCTTTTCGAGTTTCTTGCCCGTCAATATAACTTTGTCGGTATTGACGATAATAACGAAATCCCCCGTGTCGACGTTAGGCGTAAAAGTGGGTTTATTCTTGCCGCGAAGTATCGCCGCTACTTTGGACGCAAGACGCCCGAGCGCCATACCGCTTGCGTCGACTACGTACCACTTTCTGACCACGTCGCTTGCGTGAGCCATATAAGTTTTCATAGTAATTTTCTCCTTAAATTTTAACGGTTTTCGTTACGCTTTAATTGCGCCCGCACACGATTATGGGCGACGCGGAAGGGCTAATTCCGACAAAGCGAACTTAAACGCTTAATTATATTAAATGATTTATGCCTTAAAAGTCAAGTGTTTTTAAATGGTTTTTACTAAAAATCGCTACGTTTTGAGTAAATTTTAACATTAAACACTATATATTGTGCGCTGTTTTTAACCGCATACAATTAACGGAAAATATCGTTTAATACTCTACCGAAACTAGGCATAGCCCCTTTGCCGGAAGAGTTTCGCCAAGCAACTCTCTTTCACCCGTTTTTAGCGCTTTACTGAGATTTTCTTTGGGAATTTCGCCCCTGCCCGCCTTTATAAGCGTTCCTGCGATAATCCTTACCATATTATATAAAAACCCGTTGCCGCAGACTTTTATCTTTATATCTTCGCCCGATTGTTCGACCGTTATGCCGTACACCGTGCGGACGGTGGTTTTTACGCTACTGCCCGTCGCGGAAAAGGCTTTAAAGTCATGCTCCCCGACCAAAAGTTTTGCCGCAGATTGCATTTTATTGATATCTATATCCCCGTAAGTTCTGACAGCGTAACGTTCTTTAAGCGGCTGTTCTACGTCCGAAACGTAAAGCGAGTACTCGTAAGTTTTGCGCTTGGCGGTTCTGTTCGCGTTAAAATTTTCCGCCGCGATTTTGCTTTTTAAAACTTTTACGTCGCTCGGCAAAAAAACGTTTAACGCTTTATAAAATTTTTCGGGCGGAATATTCGCAGCCGTGTCGAAGTGCGCGACCTGCCCCAAGGCGTGCACGCCCGCGTCCGTTCTGCCGCTTCCGACAACCGAAATCCGTTCGCCCGTAAGCCTGAAAATCGCGTCTTCTACCGTGCCTTGCACGGAAACGCCGTTTTTCTGCTTTTGCCAGCCGCAAAACGTAGTCCCGTCGTAGGAAATTGTCAGTTTTATTCTCATAGCGCCCCCGCGATTACGGATAATCCCGACAATAAGTAGAATTTATTCAAAAACACTATGCCGACGATAAGTCCCGCAACGAAAAGCACGCCGAGTAAATCGCGGTAGGTAAGCCGCATTTTTTTGTACTTGGTTCTGTTTTTACTGCCCGCGTAGCAGCGGCTATCCATTGCGTCCGCAAGTTCGTCCGCGCGGCGGAAGGAACTTATAAGCAACGGAATAAGCACGGGTATAAGCGCTTTTGCCCTTTTAAATATATTGCCGCTTTCAAAGTCCGCCCCGCGCGCCTTTTGCGCCTTTATAATTCTGTCCGTTTCGCCGATTAAAGTCGGAATAAAGCGGAGCGCGATACTCATTATAAGCGCGAACTCGTGCACGGGGAATTTTATCCACTTTAACGGCAACAAAAGTCCTTCTATGCCGTCGGCAAGTTCGACGGGGCTTGTCGTCAAAGTGAGTAGCGACGCGCCGAGTACAATTAAAACTATTCTTGCGATAATAAAGCCGGCGTTTAATAATCCCACGTCGGTGATTATCCAGAATAAAACCGTGCCTTTTCTGTTGAAAAACAGTTGCAACACCGCCGAAAACACGACGAAAAAGATTATCGTCTTTACGCTTTTCAATACAAGTCCGAAAGGCACTTTTGCCGTAATCGTTGAAATTATTACGAATAAAAGGCAAGCGGCAAAACCCAAAAAGTGAAAGGCGGATACCAAAAACACCGCCACCATATACGCTATGGCGATTAAAATTTTCGCCCGCGCGTCCATACTGTGCACGAAAGATTTTGCGGGAAAATAACTTCCGAAAGATACGTCTCTCATTTTATTCCCCCTTTAAATTAAGCGCGCGGCACACGCCGTCGATAAACCCGTCGACGGTTAAGTCGCAGTCAATTAAGACGCCCTTTTCTTTCAGTTTTTCGACGAGAAACGCCGTAAGCGGAACGTTAAGACCGCTTTCTTCTATCAGCGATTTATCCGAAAAAATCTCTTTCGGCGTGCCGCAGGACAAAATTTTTCCGTCCGCAAAAACCGCCGCGTTCGTGCAGTATTCCGCGACTAAATTCATATCGTGCGAAACGATTATTATAGTTTTAACGAAATCTTTATGAAGTCTTAAAAGCAGTTCTAAAAATTCCCGCTTTCCCTTGGGGTCAAGCCCCGCGGCGGGTTCGTCCAAAATTAAAATTTCGGGCTTTGCGACAATCACCCCCGCAATCGCGACGCGGCGCTTTTGTCCGCCCGACAAGTCAAACGGCGAAGAATTCTTTATTAAATCGTAGTTAAGCCCCGTAAGCGCAAGCGCGTCTTTAACGCGGCTTTCAATCTCGCCGTCCGAAAGTTCGGGCGCAAAGTTTTTAAGCGCGAACGCCACGTCGCCCTCTACCGTTTCGGCAAAAAGTTGGTGTTCGGGGTACTGAAACATCATACCTATTTTAGCGCGAAGCGAACGATAGTCGCATTTTTTATCGGTCAGGTCGTATTCGCCGATAACGATACTGCCCGCGTCTTTTTGGACTTTTATAAGCCCGTTAAGATGCTGGATAAATGTGGATTTTCCGCTACCCGTTTTGCCGATTATGCCGAAAATTTCGCCTTCACCTATATTGACGGAAACGCCTTTAAGCGCGCGGAAGGCTAAACTTTTGGTCTTGGCGCTATAAGTAAATTTAAGGTCTTTTACAGTAATTTCCATAACGCCCCCGCAAGTTCTGCGTCCGAAACGACATCGTCCGCTATATTTAATCCCCGTGCGCGGAGTTTATCCGCGATTATCCCCGCAAGCGGAAGTTCTAAATTAAGTGCGTCAAGTTCGCTTTTTTTAGCAAAAACTTCCTTCGGCGTGCCCGAAAGCGCGATTTCGCCCCTGTCAAGCACTAAAATTTTATCGGCTTTAACCGCTTCTTCCATATAATGCGTGATAGCGATTACCGCAACGCCTTTTTCGCGAAGATTATCCACTACTTCCGCGATTTCCTTTCTGCCTTCGGGGTCAAGCATAGCGGTCGATTCGTCAAGCACTAAAACCTGCGGCATTAACGCAAGCACGCCCGCGATTGCTATCCGCTGCTTTTGCCCGCCCGAAAGTCTTTCGGGGGTTGCCTTACGAAAATCCTGCATACCGACGGCTTTTAGGGCAAAATCTATCCTTTTGCCTATTTCTTCGCGGGGCAGCCCCAAATTTTCAGGGCCGAAAGCGATATCGTCTTCGACTATCGACGCTATAAGTTGGTTGTCGGGGTTTTGGAACACCATGCCGACGCGCTTTCTTATCTCGAAAACAGCGTTTTTATCGCTTGACGAATACCCGTCTACTATTATTTCTCCGCTATTCGGCTTTAAAAGTCCGTTTAAGAGTTTAGCGAGCGTGGATTTACCGCTGCCGTTATGCCCGATTATCGCCAAAAATTCACCTTTTTCCACGCTGAAAGAAACGTCTTTAAGCGTTTGTTTGTTTTTCACGTAAGAAAAAGAAACGTTTTTTACTTCTAACAGGGGCATAAATTTCTCCTTAAACGACTTTTGCAGATATTTTACCACTTTTCGCGCATTTTTACAAGCAGATTAACGCGGACTATAATAAACCCCGCGATTTATCTGTAAATTTTTTAACACGCGGTTGACTATTCGGGTTTATCGTTGTATAATGATAGACGTTATTTAATAACAAATCTTAATTACTATATATAAAGGAGTTTATCGTAATGAAAAAACTGACAATCGACGGTAATACCGCCGCAAGCCACGTTGCTTACGCCTTTTCGGAAGTAGCGGCAATCTACCCGATTACCCCTTCTTCGCCTATGGCGGAAGTTGCGGACGAGTGGTCTACGGCAGGCAGAACCAACATGTGGGGACAGAAAATCCGCGTTGCGGAAATGCAGTCCGAAGGCGGTGCGGCGGGTGCTGTTCACGGCAGCCTTTCGGCAGGCGCGCTTACCACCACTTACACGGCGTCGCAAGGCTTACTTTTGATGATTCCGAATATGTACAAAATCGCGGGCGAACTTATGCCTATGGTTATGCACGTTTCGGCGCGCGCCTTGGCGGCACACTCATTAAACATTTTCGGCGACCATGCGGACGTTATGGCTTGCCGCCAGACGGGTTTTGCAATGCTTTGCGACTCTTCCGTACAGGAAGTTATGGACTTAGCACTCGTTGCGCACCTTGCTACCTTAAAGTCCAAAGTACCGTTCATTAATTTCTTCGACGGATTCAGAACCAGCCACGAAGTCGCGAAAATCGACGTGTGGGACGAAGCGGACGACTATGCGGAAATCCGCGCTATCTGCGACGAAGTGGGTATAGATGCGGACATTAAAGACTTTAAGTCCCGCTCTCTTAACCCCGAACACCCGATACAAAAGGGTACTGCGCAGAACGGCGACACCTATTTCCAGAACAGAGAAACCGCTAACGGATACTATAAAGCCGTTCCCGCAATCGTACAAAAGATGATGGACGTTGTAAGCGCGAAAGCGGGCAGAAGTTATCACCTTTTCGACTACGTTGGGGCAAAGGACGCCGAATACGTTATCGTTTGTATGGGTTCGGGTTGCGAAACCATTGAAGAATCCATCAACAAATTAAACGCTATGGGCAAAAAGTACGGTCTTATCAAAGTCCGTTTGTATCGCCCCTTCTACACCGAAGCGTTTATAAACGCTATTCCGAAGTCGGTAAAGAAAATCGCCGTTCTCGACAGAACGAAAGAACCCGGCTCGCTCGGCGAACCCTTATATCTCGACGTTTGCTCCGCGCTCTTTGAGTCGGGTATGGCAAACGTAAAGGTTTACGGCGGAAGATACGGCTTAGGTTCAAAAGAATTTACGCCGTCAATGGTACTTTCGGTCTACAAAAATCTCGAACAGGCTGAACCGAAAAACCACTTCACCGTCGGTATCTACGAAGATATTACCAACTCGTCTTTGGACTTTTCGGAAAAATTCGACGCAGCGCCCGCGGGCTCTACGTCCTGTAAGTTCTACGGTCTCGGTTCTGACGGTACTGTCGGCGCGAACAAGAACTCCATTAAGATTATCGGCGACCACACGGATAAGCACGCGCAGGCGTATTTCTTCTACGACTCCAAAAAGTCGGGCGGCATAACCGTTTCGCACCTTCGTTTCGGCGACACGCCTATTCAGTCGGAATATTTAATCGACTCGGCGGACTTCGTTCAATGCTCTAATCCTTCCTATATCACCCGCTACGATATGACGAGCGATATTAAAGACGGCGGAACGTTCTTAATCAACACTTCCGCGACCACGGTTGAAGCGCTAGAAGAATTCTTGCCCGCGCAGGTTAAACGCGATATCGCGACCAAGAATATCAATCTTTACGTAATAGACGCAATAAAGATTGCGGCAGGCTTAGGACTTAAAGGCAGAACGAACACCATTTTGCAGTCGGCGTTCTTCCGCGTAAATCCGCAGATTATGCCCTACGACAAAGCCGTCGAATATATGAAATATATGGCTAAAAAGTCCTTCGGAAGAAAGGGCGACGCGGTCGTTCAGATGAACTACGACGCTATCGACTCGGCGGCAGGCGACAACCTTGTTAAAATCGACGTTCCCGCGTCTTGGAAGACGGCTACAACCGGCGCTAGCATGGCGGAAGGACACGCCAATAAATATTATCAGGAAATCATTAAGCCTATCCTTTATCTTAAAGGCGACAGCCTTAAATCTTCGCAGTTCAATGCGGACGGTTCTGTTCCCACGGGTACGACGAAGTTTGAAAAACGCGGCGTTGCGGTTACCGTTCCCGAAATCAATATCGATAAATGTATTCAATGCGGTACGTGTTCGTTCGTTTGCCCGCACGCTTGTTTAAGACCTGCTTTAATTGCTAACGGTGCGGAAAAACCCGCTACTCTCATCGGTAAACCCGCTATCGGTATCCCCGGATACGAATACAAAATGCAGGTTTCACCGCTCGACTGTATGGGTTGCGGCGTCTGTGCGACTGTCTGCCCCGTTAAAGACGGCGGCGCTATCAAGATGATACCGCTTGCTGAATCCCTTAATAAGGGCGAAGACAAAAACTGGGAATACGCCGTTGACCTTCCCGCTGTCGACACTTCTAAATTCAAGAAGGAAACGGTTAAAGGCTGTCAGTTCTGCACTCCGCTCTTTGAATTCTCGGGTGCGTGCGCAGGTTGCGGCGAAACGCCTTACGTTAAAGTTATCACGCAACTCTTCGGTGAAGATATGGTCGTTGCAAACGCGACGGGCTGCTCGTCCATCTACGGCGGCTCTTCCCCGACTTGCCCCTATACCACCAACAAAGAAGGCAAAGGTCCTGCTTGGGCAAACTCTCTCTTTGAAGATAACGCGGAATTCGGCTACGGCATGAACCTCGCGTACTCGACGAGAAGAAACGCGCTTAAAGATAAGGTTGTTGCTTTTGCACAAGCAGACGCAAGCGCGAAAGACGCGGCTGACCTTTGGATAGCGGCGTTTGACGACAGAGAAGCGTCCAAAGCGGCGTCTAAAAAACTTCTTGAAATCGCTGAAAAATCTTCGGCAGCGGAAGCGAAAGCCATTATCGAAGACAAAGATTGCCTTGCTAAAAAATCCGTTTGGATATTCGGCGGCGACGGTTGGGCTTACGATATCGGCTACGGCGGACTTGACCATGTTCTCGCAAGCGGCGAAGACGTTAACGTTCTTGTTCTCGACACCGAAGTTTATTCCAACACGGGCGGACAGGCAAGTAAATCCACCAACATCGGTGCTGTTGCTAAGTTCGCGTCCGCAGGTAAACGCGTTAAGAAGAAAGACTTAGGTATGATTGCGAAGTCTTACGGCTACGTTTACGTAGCGCAATGCGCTATGGGTGCTAACCCCGCGCAACTCCTTAAAGCGCTTTCGGAAGCGGAAGCGTATCACGGACCTTCGCTCATTATCTGCTACGCGCCCTGTATCAACCACGGTATCAATATGACCAAGTCGCAACTTGAAGAAAAGGCGGCGGTTGAGTGCGGATACTGGCAATTATACAGGTACAACCCCGATGGCGACGTGTTTACGCTTGACAGCAAAGACCCGACGGGCGACTATCAAGCCTTCCTTGCGGGAGAAACGAGATATTCTTCTCTCGTTAAAACGCAAGGTCAGGACGTTGCTAACGAACTCTTCAAAAAGACGGAAGAATCCGCAAGAGAAAGACTTGCGGGCTACAAAAAACTTGCCGGTAAAGAGTAATAAAAAACTCTAAACAGTTAAATACGGGCGGAACGCAAGTGCGTTCCGCCCGTAAAATTTTATTTGTAATACTTAATAGTAGCGATACGTTGTTGCTACACAACCGACAGCCGCCACATAAATTACTATACCAACTACAATGGTAACAATAAATGCCCCTAACCAGCCTTTCAAAAACGATGACCGCTCTTCGGTGTTAGACGGGTATAACAATAACCCGATAATAAGCCCTATCAAGCCTAAAAACAACCCCAAAAGCACACCGATACCCGTCTTCGACTCGCCCGACGACGTTCTATATTGTACATCCTTTACACCTGTGCTACGTCCACAATGAACACATATTTCCGCATCATCGTTGATTTCTTTTCCACAATACTTGCAATACATTTAACATTTCTCCTTTGATTTATTCTTTTATTATAATCTCAATATTTGAGAAAGTCAACATTTTTTCTCAATTATTGATAATTATATATAGTAAGGAATAAAAAAATGAGTTTTTCTGAAAATCTTAAAAATCTTCGGAAACAGCGTGGATTAGATCAAACAAGCCTTGCCAAACATTTAAATGTTTCCGTGAAAACAATTTCCCATTGGGAAACGAATTATTCAGAACCTTCTATCGCTCAAATTATTGCACTTGCTAATTATTTTGACGTTTCTATTGACGATTTAGTTGACCGTAAATGATTTTATAACTAAACAAGCGAACGTTTCCGTTCGCTTGTTTAGTTTTTTTGGGGTGTTTTGACGAATTTCAAGTTTGACAACCTTCGATAGGTAAATATATTATACTCTATATATAGAGTATTGTCAACAAGTTGAGTATATTTTATAATAAATCTATGATTTCTTATAAACCTTTTTACGAAACTTTAAAAAGTAAAAACATATCAACTTATAAACTGATAAACACATACGGGGTTAGCCGCAGTTTGATTGACAGGTTAAAACACAATAAACCTATCAGTACGCTAACGCTTAACGATTTGTGTTCGTTTTTAGATTGCGGGGTTGAAGATATTTTGGAATATATAAAAGATTAAACGGCGGTCAAATGACCGCCGTTTAATATTGTTTATTGTTTTTTATTCGCCTTCTTTGTTGTTTATGCCCGCCAAAAAGGCTTTAAGTTTTTCCGACTTGGGATTTTCAAAGACTTCTTTTGGATTGCCTTCTTCTTCGATTACGCCGTTTGCCATAAACACCACGCTATCCGAAACGTTCTTCGCAAAACCCATTTCGTGAGTTACGATTATCATCGTACGGTCTTCGCCCTTTAACGCACGAATAACTTTTAACACTTCGCCCGTAAGTTCGGGGTCGAGTGCCGAAGTAGGTTCGTCAAAACATAAAATTTTAGGTTTTAGGGCGAGTGCTCTTGCGATTGCCACCCTTTGCTGCTGCCCGCCGGACAGTACGCATGGATACTCGTTCTTTTTATCGGTAAGCCCCGTCTTTTCAAGAAGTTTTTCCGCGTCCGCTATAATTTTTTGTTTTTCTTCGGCAAAGTTTAACGTTTTATCTTTTTTGCATTTTTCTTTTAACTGCAACAGCGGTGCAAGAGTTATATTGTCCGCTACGCTGTACTGCGGGAAAAGGTTAAAAGACTGGAAAACAAGCCCGAAATTAAGGCGTTTTTCTCTTAAATCTTTTTCCCTTATTTTTTTATCCGTTTCGGCGTTAAAAAGTGTTTCGCCGTCTAAAACCATAACGCCCTTATTCGGCGTTTCAAGGAAATTTATACAGCGAAGAAGCGTCGTTTTGCCAGAACCCGAAGAACCTATTATAGACAGCACTTCGCCCTTTTCAATCGAAAGGTCGATGCCTTTTAACACTTCGTGCTCGCCGAATTTTTTACAAAAATTTTTAATCTCTAAATACGCCATAATTTACGCCTTAAAATAGGAAAGTTTTTTCTCTAAATAATTGAAAAGTATTGTAAGTAGCCCTATAAAAAGCAAGAAGAATACGGCGATATAGAATAAAGGCCACACGATTGCTTTGGATAATATTTCCGTTTCGTTGATAAAGAATATTTCGGCTACCGAAATTACCCTTGCAAGCGAAGTGTCTTTTACAAGTGTAATTACTTCGTTACTGATAGGCGAAATAATCGTTTTTATAACTTGCAAAAGCACTATTTTATAAAAAATCTGACTTTTGGTAAGCCCTAAAACTTTGCCCGCTTCGTACTGCCCGCGACTTATGTTGTCTACGCCGCCTTTAAATATGACCGAAAAATAACACGCGTAATTTATTACGAAAGTTATAAGCGCTGCCAAAAATCTGCCTTCAAATACCGTTCCGTTAGTGAACGAGAAAAGTTTTATTCCGAACAGTAAACTCGGCACGTAAAACACTACGAAAAGTTGCAACATTAAGGGAGTGCCGCGAATTATCCAGACGAAAATGCGGCACAGCCAACTTACTATTTTTACGGGACATTTCAGCCCGAACATTATCAAAAGCCCCAAAGGAAGAGAAAGAACGAGTGTCAGTATAAACAACAGACACGTCGTTCCGAATCCCCTTAAAAGCGTTGAATTTATAAGTTCAAACGACATTTAGTTTTTCTCCGAAAAGTTTTTACGCTCCTATATTCGGTATAAGAGAAGAAGATAAATCGTATTTCGCCGCAATCGTCGCAAGCGTTCCGTCAGCGGAAAGCGTCTTTATAACTTCGTTTACTTTTGCGGTAAAGTCAGAACCTTTTCTGAAACCTATCGCATATTCTTCCGCTTCGGTGGGAATAGCGTCGTTAACGGAAAGCGAAGAATAATCCCCTTTACCTACCATTGCGTTAGCCATCGTGGAGTCTATAACGATAAAGTCTACCGTGCCGTTTTTAAGTTCCATAAGCGCGCTCGCCTGAGAAGTGGACGCCGTGTATGCGGTGGACAAACTCTTTGCAAGGTCTTCGCCCGCAGAACCGCCTTCTGCCATACCTTTTTTGCCCGCAAACGCTTCCTTGGAATTAAGTACCGTTAAATTCGCTTTGCTCGTTACAACGCATTGTCCGTTAGCAAGATATTTGTAGGAAAAATCTACGTATTCTGTTCTCGAAACACCGTTCGATTCGCTGCCGTAAGTAAATCCGTTCCAGATACAGTCTATAACGCCGCTGTTAAGTTCAAGATATTTGCTGCTCCAAGCAATAATCTGGAATTTCGCTTGAAGTCCCATTTTTTCCGCTACAGCGTTTGCAAAATCGGTATCAAACCCTGTCAATTCGTCGTCGGAATTAAAATAGTTCATCGGTTCGTAAAGCGTAATTCCGCAAACAAAATACCCTTTTTCTTTAATTTTGTCATAATCGCTCTTTTCGTTACAAGCGGTAAGCCCTAATACTGCCATCACCGCAAGAACCGCTGTCAACAAAAGTGTAACAAGTTTTTTCATTTTTCTATTCTCCTAAAATTTATTTTTTACTTTATCACTTTATTTGGGTAAAGTGAATTTATGTCCCTATTATACTTTATTGTGATAAAGTTGTAAAGCGTTTTGACGTAGTTTTTTAAAATTTTTTTAATTTTTTTTAAAATATTAAAAACGGCGGTTTATTTGCCGCCGTTTTATTTTATAAAAATGATTTCTATGCCTTTTCTGTTAGCGTAGTTTACCGTCTGGAAAGTTCCGCCTTTATTTGTATTTAAGTATGCGACTAAAACCGACGCGCTGTCCACCATAAACATATTGCGTTTGAACATACAAGTACTCGTGTACTCTTCCGAAATATAAACTTTTTCGTCCGCGGATAAAATCATACGTTCGTATTCGGCTTTCTGGCGGGCGGAAAACTTATAAGCCTGCGTTCTGCACGGTATACAGGCGACTATTTTAATCGGGTACTTTTTTCGGTAAATTTCAAGCAATTTAAAACACTCGGTATCGAACCCAAGTGCCATACCGACTAAAAAAGTGTTAAAACCGCCGTTTATTAATCCTTTTATAACTTTTTCAAGTTCGGCTTTATTATAATCTTCGCTTAAAACTCTATGCCCCGTAAAGGCGCAAGTTTTTATTCTGTCTATAATCATTATTATATATTAAAGTGGTTTTTTTCTGATTTTGGCGTTAGAGCGCGGATATAAAGTTTCCGTACTTTTTTCCTTTTTTATTACGATAATCGTTCGTAAATTTCCGCTTAAATCAAATTTTTTAACTTCTTCGATTTTTCCGCCGAGTATTTTTACCGCATTTTCGGCATTTTTAAGTTCTTCTTCCGCGTCGCCTTTAAAGGCTACGAATTTTCCGCCGTTTTTAACAAAAGGCAAACAATATTCAGTAAGCACGGGAAGACTTGCAACCGCGCGCGCAGTAGCGCAATCAAATTTTTCACGGTATAATTTATCGTGTGCAAGTTCTTCCGCTCTGCCGCAAATAACGTTTACGTCTTTTAAGTTAAGTTCTTTAACGACTTCTTTTAAAAATTCGCATTTTTTGCCCGTCGCGTCAAGTAGCGTCGCCTTTAATTCAGGATTAAAAATTTTAAGCGGTATAGCGGGAAATCCGCCGCCCGAACCTATGTCGATAAAATTTCCGTCAATAAACTTCGCGCCAAGCAAACTGTCCGCAAAATGCTTTAAATACACTTCGTTCTTTTCTGTTATAGCGGTTATATTGAATTTTTCGTTATAATCGGTCAAAATACGGTAATACTTATCAAATAATTGTAACTGTTCGCCGGATAACTCAAACCCGAAACATTTAAAAAAATCTTTCACACAAAAATTATAACACAAAATTATTTTATTAACAATTAAATAGTTATCGACTTTTAATATTCCACAATGTTTATTTTTATGTTGATTAACGCTTGATAGAGTTATAAAAATCAATTTGCTTTTATTTTCTCTCGGCTAAAAATGATTTTCTTTTAACAAATTCACTTTAAAATAATTTTTGTAAACTTTTTATACACTCAATTTCAACATTAAAAAACGTAAGATAAAACAGGTGAAATACGGCTTATAAACTTTTCCACCGAAGATACTATTTACTACGGTTTATTTAAAACTTTTTAAATAAAAATAACCTACAAAGTATGTCGGTTAAAAATTTTTCGGAAAGCGGATAAATTCTTGATTTTTGTTTTAATATGTTATATAATATATCAGTACTCATTTAAATATTGACGCGATATCTACCAAAATATATTTCGGAGAAAATTTTATGAAATTGATTTGCGACGGGCTTGATTTATCTGACGCCGTACTTAAAGTAAGCAAAGCGCTTTCTAGTAAGGCAGCAAACCCTGTCTTAGAAGGAATTAAAATTTCCGCTAAAAACGACAGTCTTATTCTAACTGCTACTGATACCGAACTCACCATAGAAAAAACTATCAAAGCGGATGTTTTAATGGAAGGTGAAACGGTTGTCGTCGGTAAGTATTTCGTTGACTTTGCTAAAAAACTCGAAAAGGAACAAGTGGAACTTTCCTGTCTTTACGACGGTCAGTTGCAGATAAAGTATTCCGATTCGGAAAGCGAATTACAGGTTTACCCCGTGGCAAACTTTCCTTTGGTTAAAAAATCGGGTGAAGAAAACTTTTTCGAGATTAGTCCCGAAGAATTTAAAGACATCGTAGAAAAAACCATAATATCTTGTTCTAACGACGATTCGCGCCCTATTCTTAAAGGCGTTTTGTTTGAAATTACCGATAACTCTTTAACAAGCGTTTCACTTGACGGTTTCCGTATGAGTGTAATTAAAAAAGAAATTGTTGCAAGCGGAAACTTTAAAGCGGTTATACCGGCCAGAACTCTTTCAGAGATTACGCGTTTAATTGAAAAAGAAGAAAGTAAGTTAAAGATTTATATTCAGAAAAATTCGCTTTATCTTGAAGTGGAAAACACGGTTATTATTTCGCGTTTAATAGAAGGCGAATTCGTTAAGTACGGTCATATTTTGCCGAACGGATTTTCAAATTCTTTCGTGATAGAAAAGGACGCGCTTTTAAGTAGTTTGGAACGTGCTACAATCGTCGCTAAAAATGACAGATATAACGTAGTGAGATTCGATATCCGTGAAAACGTGATGACGATAAGCGCAAAATCGGAAGTGGGATTCGTAAACGAGAACGTAAACATTAATTTGGAAGGCAAAGATATGGTAATTGCCTTTAACGGAAAGTTTTTAAGCGAATATTTGAGAATAGTGAAGGACGAATTTATTAAATTTCAATTAAATTCACCGATTGACCCGTGCGTTTTAACCGCTAGCGGCAAAGACGATTTTATATATTTGGTACTTCCCGTAAGTATTAACGCGTAAACCTTTATAAATGATTGACAAAAACATTATTTATATATAGAATATTAAAGAAAATAATTAACCTATCCTAGGAGAAAATAAAATGAAACAGACTTACCAACCCAAAAAGAGACAGAGAAGCAAAGTTCACGGATTCAGAAAAAGAATGCAATCAAAGACCGGCAGAAACGTAATTAAGCGCCGTCGCAACAAAGGTCGTCATAATCTTTCCGCGTAAAATCGGATAAAAAAGATGGCTTTTGATTACAGGTTAAAAAAAGAAAAAGATTTCAGCCGAGTTTTTAAGGAAGGAAAAAGAATCTTTTCCGATTCTCTTACGCTTATATACCTGCCTTCAAAGGAATTGAAAATGGGCGTCGCCGTAAGTAAAAAGCACGGTGGAAGCGTTAAAAGAAACAGAATAAAAAGACTTATTCGCGAATCTTTCAGAAGTTTTTCACCTGAAAAAATGAAAAACTTCTTTTTTGTTTTTATACCTAAAATTAAAGACGAATACGATTTTCACGTTTTTAAAAGGGATATGGATTATCTTTTTAAAAAAGGTAAAATATTTAAAGACTGATATGTTGAAATTTTTAAGCGTTAAACTTATAAGATTTTATCAGAAATATTTGTCTTTCGGTAATTGCAGATTTATTCCGTCCTGCTCTGAATATATGCTGGAAGCAATCTTAAAACACGGTTTTTTCGTCGGGTTTTTGCTAGGCGTCTGGCGTATTTTAAGGTGCAATCATTTCAGTAAGGGCGGTTTTGACAAAGTACCCGATAAAAAAAGCGTAGTTAAGTGGGTGTATTAAATGAGTATTATTGATTTTTCCGCGCCGATAATCGGAAATATTTTCGCAAAACTTATTTTGTGGCTTGTGACTATTACTTCTTCGGTCGCGGCGGGCGTAATTTTGTTTACGCTGTTTTTAAAACTTATAACTTTGCCGTTTGATTTTATCTCTCGGTTTTCTATGCGCAAAAACTCTTTGAAAATGGAGCAGATGCGCCCCGAACTCGAAAAATTGCAACAGCAATACGCGAACGATAAAAATCTTTACAATCAGAAGATGATGGCGCTTTATAAAAAGAACGGCTATTCTATGTTCGGCGCGTGTCTTCCCACCATCATTACTCTCGTTATATTTATTATCGCGATTAACGGGTTTACGAACTATTCGCAGTACCAGAATAAAAAATACTTTTACGATATGAGTGTCGCGTATAACAACGTGCTTTACGCAGGGCTTGAAATTGACGGCGAATATATTTACGTAAACGACGACAATGCGATAACTATTGACGAAGACAAGATTTTAACGGCTGACGCCGCAAGTTTAGCGGAGAAAAACATTATTTTAAATAAAACCGCTACGGAATTTACCGTTCAAACGGCTAACGGATACGTGGAATACAAGAGAGATCTTAACGAAAACGGGAAAGCCGTCGGCGAAAAGAAGTTTACCGTCTTAAATTTGACAAGCGCTATCAACGAAAAATACAACAACGGTCTTAAAAACGCGGACGGAGACGATTATGCTGCCGCTAAGATTAAAAATTCCGAACTTACAGCCGAAGAGTTTTTATCAAATATCGGTTCGTATATGGCGGCGGAAACTTTCAGAAATAACGGTTCGCGCTTTTTGTGGGTTAAAAATATCTGGGTAACCGACAGTCCTATGAAACACCCCGTTGAGAGTAGTTGGGACGCGTTCAAAAAGACGCACGCATATAACGATAACGATATTGAAAGCGAAAAAGGCGGCTACACAAAACTTATCGCGGGGTTATCTGACGAAGTAGCAGCGCCGAACGGGTACTTTATACTCGTTGCATTGACCGCGCTGTCTTCCCTTTTGATGCAGTTCGTTATGGGTAAGAGTCAGAAAGCGCAGATGGAACTTCAAACGGTGGACGGGCAAGGCGCGCAGACGCAGAAAATTATGATGTGGATGATGCCGATAATGATGGCTGTGTTCGCGTTTATGTATACGGCGGCGTTCTCAATATACATTATATTAAGTTCGATAATCAGCCTTTTCACCACGCTTTTAATCAACCTTATTGCGGATAAAAAGTTCAAAAAGACGGAGGCCGCCGCGGAAACGGATGTCGTTCGCGGCAGGGTGTATATTCCCCCGAAAAAGGAAGAAAAACCCGAAAAACCCGCGAAAAAGAAAGATAAAACCTTAGAAGACGGGTTTTTATCGGGACTTGCAGATAAGAAAAAGCATCCGCGCGGTAGACAGAAATAGAAGAATAAACGCTTTACGCGTTCAAGGAGTATAGATATGGAATTTACAGGCAAGACGGCGGAAGAGGCCGTGAAAAAGGGGCTTGAAACCCTTAACATTTCCGAAGAAGACGCGGAAATAGAGATAATCGAAGACGCTGTTAAAGGACTTTTCGGAAAAGTCAAAAAAGAAGCGGTTGTAAGCGTCAAAAAGAAGGAAAACAAAAAACAGTCTTCCGGCACGGAAAAGGCGGCGGACTTTATCCTTAAAGTGTTCGATATTATGAATATCGACGCAAAAGCCGAGATAACGGGCGAAAATAAGATAACGGTTTTTGCAACCGAGTCTTCGGAAGTTATAGGCTACCGCGGCGAAGTTCTTGACGCCGTACAGGTTTTAGCGGGCGCTGTTGCCAACATAGGCAACAAAGAGTACAAAAAAGTCGTGGTGGACTGCGAAAATTATCGCGGTCGCCGTGAAGAAACGCTTATAAATTTAGCGCATAAGTTGGAACAAAAAGCGACCGAAACGAGAAGAAAAGTTCTTTTAGAACCGATGAGTCCGTTCGAGAGAAGAATTATTCATACCGCGCTTGCGGAAAGCAGTACGGTTAAAACCGAAAGCGACGGAAAAGAACCCCTTAGATACGTCGTTATTATCCCCAACGATTTGGACGCGGACGCAAAACCTTATAACGCAGGCGCAAATCACGGCAGAAACAGAAACGGCGGAAGATTTGACCAAAAAGGCGGAAAGCGCAACGACAGACGCGGCGGCAGAGATAATCGTGGTCGCGGCGAAAGACGTGGCAGCGGATTTACCGAAGAAAAGAGAAAACCTTCGCTTTCTTTCGGCACGTATCTCGGAAACAGTTTAAAAGATAAAAACGACTAACTTATTGCCCGCGAAAAGCGTAAAAACTTTTCGGCGGGCAATAACTATGCAAATAAGTAGCGTTAAAAGGTGAAAAATATGAAAAAACTTATGATAGGCAACGAGGCGGTGTCAAGGGGGCTATATGAAGGCGGCATTAAAGTCGTATCTTCTTATCCCGGCACGCCGTCCACCGAAATAACCGAATTTTTAGCAAAGTACGACGATATTAAGTCTGAGTGGGCGCCTAACGAAAAAGTCGGCGCGGAAGTGGCGTTCGGGGCAAGTCTTGCCGGCGTAAGATCAGCGTGCGCGATGAAGCACGTCGGATTAAACGTTGCGGCAGACCCGCTTTTTACCCTGTCTTACACGGGCGTGAACGGCGGACTTATAGTCTGCGTTGCGGACGACCCCGCTATGCACTCTTCGCAAAACGAACAGGATTCCCGCCACTACGCGATAGCGGCGAAAGTCCCTATGCTTGAACCGTCCGATTCTCAGGAAGCGTACGAGTTTGCAAAATCCGCGTTTGACTTGTCGGAAAAATTTGACACGCCCGTTATTCTTCGTATGTGTACGAGAGTGGCGCACAGTCAGTCCATCGTCGAAATCGGCGACCGCGTGGAAATTCCCGATAAACCCTACGTAAAAAACGGCGCGAAATTCATAATGGTGCCCGCTAACGCCATTAAGCGCCACGTAGTCGTGGAAGAAAGAACGGCAAAACTTAAAGAATACGCCGAAACCTGCCCCTTTAACCGCGTGGAAAAGGCGGACAGCGATATAGGTATAATCACTTCGGGAACTTCTTATCAGTACGTAAAAGAAGTTTTCGGCGACACGGTAAACGTGCTTAAAATAGGTATGCCGAACCCCCTTCCCGAACAACTTATTTTAGACTTTGCGGCGGGCGTTAAAACACTTTACGTTATAGAAGAGTTAGACCCGATAATTGAAACGCATTGCAGAAATTTAGGACTTAAACCTATCGGCAAAGATCTTTTCTCGCCGCTTGGGGAATATTCGCAGGAAACAATAGCGAAAGCGTTTAATAAACCCGAAAAACCTACGGTTAAAGCGGACACGGTTTCCCCCGCAAGACCGCCTATGATGTGCGCGGGATGTCCGCACAGGGGGCTTTACTACACGCTTGCGAAGAACAAAATCACGGTTATCGGCGATATCGGATGTTATACTCTCGGCGCGCAGCCGCCGCTTTCGGCAGTCGACTCTACCCTTTGTATGGGCGCGTCGGTTTCGGGGCTTCACGGATTTTTGAAAGCAAATAGCGACGCGGCGTCAAAGACCGTTGCCGTTATCGGCGATTCGACTTTTATGCACTCTGGGATAACGGGGCTTGTAAATATTGCGTATAACGGCACTAACGCAACCGTTATAATTTTAGATAATTCCATAACGGGTATGACCGGGCATCAGCAGAACCCGACGACGGGATTTAATATAAAGGGCGACCCCGCGGGCAAGGTGGATTTAGAATCGCTTTGCCGTGCAATCGGAATCCGCCGCGTCAGAGTGGTTGACCCATACGACCTTAAAGCCTGCGATACGGCGATTAAGGAAGAACTTAGCGTGAACGAACCCTCGGTTATTATTTCAAGACGTCCGTGCGTGCTTTTAAAATACGTAAAAGCCGCGCCGCCGCTTGCAGTCGATAAAGACAAGTGCCGTTCCTGCAAAAAATGTATGTCGCTCGGCTGTCCCGCAATTTCCTTTAAAGAAGGAAAGGCGCATATCGACGCGACGCTTTGCGTGGGCTGTGAAGTGTGCAAGGGACTTTGCCCCTTCGGTGCGATTATTAAGGAGGAGAACTGATTATGGCGGCAAGCGTAATGATAGTGGGCGTCGGCGGACAAGGAAGTCTACTCGCCTCTAAACTTTTGGGCGCGGTGTTGGTAAACGAAGGCTACGACGTTAAAGTTTCGGAAGTACACGGCATGAGTCAGCGCGGCGGAAGCGTTGAAACTTACGTGCGCTTTGGCGATAAAGTGTATTCGCCGATAATCGCGAAAGGCGAAGCCGACTACATACTGTCCTTTGAAAAGTTGGAAGCGGCGCGTTTTTCGGAATACCTTAAAGAAGGCGGCGAAATAATAGTTAACACGCAAGAAATTGACCCTATGCCCGTAATTACGGGGGCGGCGACATACCCCGAAAATATTTTGGAAGAATTAAAAGAAAAAGGCGTTAAAATCGAAGATTTCGACGCGCTTAAAGTTGCAAAACAGGCGGGCAGCGCAAAGGCGGTTAATATCGTGCTTCTTGCACGGCTTGCAAAGAGATTTGCTATTTCCTACGACAAGTGGCTTGAAGCGATTGAAAAGACAGTCGCACCGAAGTTTGTCGAAATGAACAAAAAAGCCTTTGAACTCGGCTATAATTTATAATATAAAAGGTAGAAAACTCGTGGAAAAACAGTATTATCAGAAAGAAATAGAGACGATGCCCGTAGAGAAAATAAAGGCGTTGCAATCGGAAAAACTTTGTAAACAGGTAAAGCACGTTTACGAAAACGTCCCCTATTACCGCGATTTAATGGATAAAAAAGGCGTTCGCCCCGAAGATATCCGCGGGATAGAAGACTTACATAAATTGCCGTTTATTTCAAAAAGCGATTTAAGAGAAACTTATCCCTACGGGATGCTTGCCGTGCCGCTCTCTGACTGCGTAAGAATTCAGTCGACTTCCGGCACGACGGGTAAACGAGTTATCGCATACTATACAAAGCACGATATAGACCTTTGGGAAGACTGCTGCGCGCGCGCAATCGTTGCGGCGGGCGGAACGAAAGAAGACGTCGTTCAGGTGGCTTACGGGTATGGGCTGTTTACCGGCGGCGCAGGGCTGCACGGCGGCTCGCACAAAGTCGGCAGTTTGACCCTTCCTATGTCCAGCGGAAACACCGAAAGACAAATACAGTTTATGCTCGATTTAAAATCCACGATTATTTGCTGTACCCCGTCTTACGCCGCGTATATCGGCGAAACGCTTAAAGAACAGGGATATAAGCCCGAAGACAATTTCCTTAAAGCGGGGATTTTCGGCGCTGAACCGTGGACGGAAGAAATGCGCCGCGATATAGAAAAATCACTCGGTATAAAAGCGTACGATATTTACGGGCTTACCGAAACTTCGGGTCCCGGAGTTGCGTTCGAGTGCGAAGAACAGAACGGTATGCACATAAACGAAGACCATTTTATCGCGGAAATTATCGACCCCGATACGGGCGAAGTATTACCGGAAGGAAGTAAGGGCAAACTCGTGTTTACGTCGCTTGATAAAGAAGCGTTTCCGCTTCTTCGCTACCGCACGCGGGATATCTGCGTACTGTCGCGCGAAAAATGTTCGTGCGGGAGAACTTTTATCCGTATGGCAAAGCCCATGGGCAGAAGCGACGATATGCTTATTATCCGCGGCGTGAATGTCTTCCCGTCGCAGATTGAAACGGTTCTGCTTAACGAAGGTTACGCGCCTAACTACCGCATAGAAGTCGACCGCGTAAATAACAGCGATACCTTAGACGTTTACGTAGAACTTTTACCAGAACAACTTTCCGACACGCCCGACGGCGTTATTAAAAGAGAAAAGGATTTGTCTTCCGCAATAACCACTATGCTTGGTATTCGTCCTACGGTGCATCTCGTTCCGCCGAAGACCATAACGCGTAGCGAAGGCAAGGCGGTAAGAGTAGTAGACAAACGAAAATTGCACGATTAAGGGGGTGCATTATATGATAATCAAACAGTTGACGGTATTTGCAGAAAATAAAGTCGGATATCTTTCGGAGATAACCGAACTTTTAGCAGAAAACCACGTCGATATGAAGGCGCTTTCTATCGCCGACACCAAAGACTTCGGGATTTTAAGGCTGATTGTGGATAAGCCCGAAACGGCGCTTGCCGCGTTACATAAACAGGGGCTTTTGGGTACGATAACCGAAGTTATCGGCACGGAAATTTCAAACAAGACGGGCGCGCTATCGAAAGCGCTTACGGTTTTAGCGAAAAAGGGCGTTAACGTCGAATACCTTTACGCCTTCTTATCGGGAAGCGAAGACAGCGCGTACGTAGTCATAAAGGCGACCGACAATCTTGCCGCGGAAAAGATTTTAAAAGACGCGGGATTTAAAGAAATATCAGGATTTTCCGCCGAATAACTATACGAAATTATAACGGGAGATAAAATGCTGCTTACACAATTGTTGGAAAGAAACGCCGCCGAATACAATGGCGACGTTGCGCTCGTAGAACTTAACCCTGCGACCGAGAAAAGAAAAAAAAGCACTTGGAAAGAATATTCTTTGGTGGAACAAAGTTTTTCAAAACATTACCGCAGAGAGATAACTTGGGGCGAATTTAACGAACAGGCAAACAGGGTTTCGGACTTTCTACTTTCTAAGGGCATTAAAAAGGGCGACAAGGTCGGTATCCTTTTGATGAACTGCTTGGAGTGGTTGCCGATATACTTCGGTATTCTAAAAACCGGTGCGCTTGCCGTGCCGATGAACTTCCGCTACACAGCGGAAGAAATTCTGTACTGCGCAGACCTTGCCGAGATAAAAACCCTTATTTTCGGGCCTGAATTTATCGGCAGAGTGGAAGAAATCGTCGACGCGATAACCAAAAAAGCGGCGCTCTATTTTACGGGCGGCGACTACTGCCCGTCTTTTGCCGAAGACTTCGACGAAGATATCAAGGACTGTAAAACGGTCAATCCGAATATCCCGCTTAACAGAGACGACGACGCGGCGATTTATTTTTCAAGTGGAACGACGGGTTTCCCGAAAGCCATTTTGCACGCGCACAGGGCGTTAGAACACTCGGCAATAGTAGAACAAAAACATCACGGGCAAACCCGCGACGACGTGTTTTTGTGTATTCCGCCGCTTTATCATACCGGCGCGAAAATGCATTGGTTCGGCAGTCTTATTTCCGCAAGCAAAGCGGTACTTCTCCGCGGGACTACGCCCGAAACGGTTATGGAAGCCATTTCCAACGAACGCTGCACAATCGTGTGGCTTTTAGTTCCGTGGGCGCAGGATATTTTAGAACAACTCGATAACGGCAATATTAAACTGGCAAACTATCACGTAAAACAGTTAAGGCTTATGCATATAGGCGCACAACCCGTGCCGCAAAGCCTGATAAAACATTGGCAGGAATATTTCCCGGGGCAGGCTTACGACACCAACTACGGTTTAAGCGAGTCGATAGGACCCGGCGCGGTGCATCTTGGTATTGAAAATATCCGTAAAGTCGGCGCGATAGGCGTGGCGGGTTACGGCTGGCAGGCTAAAATCGTAAAAGAAGACGGCTTAACGGAAGTAGAAAAAGGCGAAGTCGGCGAACTTGCCTTAAAAGGACCCGGCATTATGAAATGTTACTACCGCAACGAAAAGGCAACGAAAGAAGTTATGCGCGGCGACTGGCTTTTAACCGGCGATATGGCAAAACAGGACGAAGAAGGGTTTTATTATCTTGTCGACCGTAAAAAAGACGTAATAGTCTGCGGCGGTGAAAATCTTTACCCCGTGGAAATAGAGAACTTTATGCGTAAGTTCGATAAAATAAAGGACGTGGCGGTGATAGGACTTCCCGACAAACGTCTCGGTGAAATCCCCGCGGCGATTGTGGAAATAAAGGCGGGCGAAACCGCGACGCAGGAAGAAATCGACGAGTTCTGCCTTGCGCTTCCGCGCTATAAACGTCCGAAAAAAGTGATTTTTGCGAAAGTTCCGCGGAACGCAACGGGCAAAATCGAAAAACCGCTACTTCGCAAAATTTATAACGCGGATAACATTGTCGACGAGCAAAACCGTTCTTAACTCAATAACAAGTCAGGTATATTTATGGAAAAGGCACTTTATATAGTTTTACTTTTGATATTTTTCGGTTCGATGGTGGCGATAGGCTTTATCTGCCGTAAAAAAGCCGCGTCGACCGACGGGTTTTTGCTTGGCGGAAGAAACGTCGGTGCGTGGCTTACCGCTTTTGCTTACGGCACGTCTTACTTTTCGGCGGTCGTGTTCGTCGGATACGCGGGGCAGTTCGGACATAGGTTCGGCGTAGCGTCCACATGGATAGGACTAGGCAACGCGTTCATCGGTTCGCTGCTTGCGTGGACAATCTTAGGAAGAAGAACGCGCCTTATGACGCGGCACTTAAAAACCGCCACGATGAGCGACTTTTTCGGGAAAAGATACGACAGCAAGGCGCTTAAAATCGCCGCCGCAATAATAATTTTTATATTCCTTATTCCCTACACGGCGTCGCTATATAACGGCTTATCAAGGCTTTTTGCTATGGCGTTCGATTTGCCGTTTTGGGTGTGTATCGTAATAATGTCGGTCTTAACCGCTATCTACGTTATAGCGGGCGGTTATATGGCGACCGCAATTAACGACTTTATTCAGGGTTTAATAATGGCGGTCGGTATCGTTGCGGTTATCGTTGCGGTCATTTTAACGCAAGGCGGCTGGGATAAGATATTTTTAAGCCTTTCGCAGGTCGAAGACCCGACGGTGTCTTCGCAGGCTGGCGTGTTTACGTCCTTCTTCGGCCCTGACGTAATATCATTGATATTCGTGGTAATTTTAACGTCCTTGGGCACGTGGGGACTTCCGCAAATGGTACAAAAATTCTACGCGATTAAAGACGAGTCGGCAATAGTTAAAGGCACAGTTATCTCTACGATTTTTGCGGTTTTGGTTGCGGGCGGCTGTTACTTTTTGGGCGGTTTTTCAAGAGTGTTCTTTGCGGGAAAACCCGAAGGCGGTTACGACGCGATTATTCCCGAAATGCTCTCTAACCTTTCGCCCGTGTTAATAGGTCTTGTTATAATTTTAGTGCTTTCGGCGTCAATGTCAACCTTATCTTCGCTTTCGATGACTTCGTCGTCGACGGTGGTTTTAGACCTTATTAAGCCGTACAGCAAAAAGGAAATGAGCGATAAAAAACAAGTGCTTTTAATACGCGGACTTATCGTCGTATTTATAGTTATTTCGGCGGTTATCGCGATATTGCAGTACTATTATAACGTCGGATTTATCGCGCAGATGATGGGTGTTTCGTGGGGCGCACTTGCAGGGGCGTTCCTTGCGCCCTTCCTTTACGGGCTTTATTCCAAAAAGACGACAAAAGCGGCGGTATGGTTCAGTTATATTTACGGCGTGGGAATAATGGTGCTGTATCTGTTATATTCGCTGTGGCTTAAAAACTACTTTACTTTGCCGGCGTTTTGGGCGTCGCCCTTAAATCTCGGCGCGCTTGTTATGCTTACGGACTTAATATTCGTGCCGATAATAAGTCTTTTCACTAAAAAACCCGACAAAGAAAAAGTGGAAAAAATCTTCGATTGCTACCGTAAAACCATTATGGTTCCCGCGGAAAAAGTGCTTATCGACGAAGACGAAAAATAAATTTCAGAAATAACCCGAAAGGATTGACGTTTAGTCAATCCTTTCGGGTTTTAAATTGTTTTTATATTGATTTTATTTTCGTAAAATGGTATAATTTATTTACTTGGAGAAAGAATAAGGAGTATCATATGGAAACGATAGTAAACGTCAACAACTTTGAAAGCGAAGTATTAAAATCCGAAATCCCCGTACTCGTGGATTTTTGGGCGACCTGGTGCGGGCCTTGCCGTATGCTTGCCCCCACGGTTTCGGCGGTTGCGGAAAAATTCAGCGGCAAAGTCAAAGTGTGTAAAGTCGATATAGACGAAAATATTCCGCTTGCCGAAAAATTCGGCATAGAAGTTATCCCCACGCTTGTCGTGTTTAAAGGCGGTAAAGAACAGGCGCGCAAAATGGGGCTTATAACGCAAGCGGAAGTAGAGAGTATGCTGTAAAAAGCAAGTAAAATTATGCGGGATTCAATGGATAAAGTTATAACGATACCTAACGTCCTTTCTTTTATAAGGATTTGTTTGATACCCGTTATAATTTGGGAATACATTTTCTTAAAAGAATATTTTTGGGCGGCGATGACGGTGGTTTTTTCGGGATTTACCGACGTACTTGACGGCTTTATTGCCCGAAGATTTAATATGATAAGCCACGTAGGGCGAATTTTAGACCCCGTTGCCGACAAACTTACGCAAATCGCGGTTATCGCGTGTTTGTGTATAAGATTTCCCATTATGATTGTACCGCTTGCGATTTTACTTGTTAAGGAACTTGCAAACGGAATAATCGCACTCGTTATGCTTAAAAGTACGGGCGATACTATGAATTCGCTTTGGCACGGTAAACTTGCGACGGTGCTTTTGTACGCCATGATAATTACGCATCTTTTTTGGGTGAATATTCCGACCTTTGTTTCCGATATATTTATATCGGCGTGTATTGTGGCGATGGCGGCATCCTTCTCGCTTTATACCATAAGAAACGTAAACGCAATAAAACAGGCGAAGAATATAGACGTCGGAGAAGAACAAAATGAAAGTTTTGATTATTAACGGCAGTCCGCGAAAGGACGGTAATACTGCGCTTGCAGTTAAAGAAGCCGAAAAAATTTTTAACGAAAACGGAATAGAAACCGAAGTTATAAACGTCGGCGGAAAAGATATTCGCGGGTGCGTTGCGTGCGGGTATTGTTTTACGCACGGCAAGTGTGCGTACCTTGATATCGTCAACGAAGTGGCGGAAAAATTTGAAAAAGCCGACGGACTTATAGTTGCAAGTCCCGTGTACTACGCGTCGGCAAACGGAACGGTAATATCATTTTTAGACAGGCTGTTTTACAGTTCGCACTTCGATAAAACGATGAAAGTGGGAGCAAGTATAGCGGTGTGTCGCCGTGGCGGGGCGTCGGCGACTTTCGACCAGTTGAATAAGTATTTTACAATAAGCGGTATGCCGATAGCGTCAAGCCAGTACTGGAACAGCGTTCACGGAAGAGACAAGGGCGAAGCGGCAAAAGACGAAGAAGGGTTGCAAACGGTGAGAGTACTCGCGCGTAACGCGTCGTTTTTAATAAAAAGCATCGCGCTTGGTAAAGCGAAGTTCGGACTTCCCGAAAAAGAAAAACGAATTTCTACGAGTTTTATAAGATAACCGCTTTTTTAATTTGTATTTAATTATCGCCCGCGCGCAAATTTTGCGCGCGGGCGATAATCGTTGCTTTGCCGTTAGGTTTTTGACCGCATTTCAAGTTTGACAACTTTCAATACTATTATATAGGCAAGTCATTTAAAATAATAAGTTTAGACAGAAAATGTCTAAACTTTTTTGCGGATAATTTTTATTATGCTTTATAAGCGGGCCGATAAGCCGAGTTCTGTCGTGTGCGAACATTTATCTACGAATAGCGTCTCCGCTATCCCCCAGCGATATTTTAGTAAGTTTTTTCGGCGGAACTCCCTAATGAAAAAACTTGTCAATCTTGCGTCGGGTGGGGTTTACATTGCCCCCTGCGTTACCGTAGGGGCGGTGGGCTCTTACCCCGCCTTTTCAACCTTACCCCAAAGGGGCGGTAATTTTCTGTTGCACTTTCCTTAAAGTCGCCTTCACCGGGATTTCTCCGGCACCCTGTTCCTGAAACGCTCGGACTTTCCTCATTGACGGTTTCTCTCCGTCCCCGCGTTCGCATAGCCCGCTTAAAAGCAAGTATATTATAATATCTTGCTTGGGTTTTGTCAAGAAGTAAAAAAGACGGTAAATATTACCGTCTTTTTACGATTAAATTGTGAGTTTACAAGTCGTCCGCGTCCTGGTCGGGATCATCGTATTTGTTTGAAAAATCGACGCCCGTATAAGAACCGTAATAATCGAACCTGCTTTTCATTTTACGCTTAGAACGCATAATTATTTGCAGTTTTTAGTGGACTTCGTGTGTTTTTCACCGCAATCTTTGGTCGTTCTCTTACTGCCGCCGCAATTTTTAGTAGACTTGGTGTTTTTAACGTCTCTCATAATTTCTCCTTTGCCCAAAAGCGTTAAACTTTTGCCGACAAAAGTATTATGAGCGGTTTTTTGCCTTTTATTCTAAAAATCGGCAAAATTTTTACTATCTTACCCTTATTCTCGTCGCTTTTGCTTTTCCGGTTACTAAGTCTGCGATAGTGTGCCGTGCCGAAGCGATAATTACTTCCGTTCCGATTTTCACCGCTTCTTTAACGTACTCTAACTTTGCCTTTGCGCCGTTTGCGCCCGCGCGGGACGCACCGTTGCAGTATGTTTCGCAATAGGTGATATTTTCTAAAAGTTCTTCGGTGTCTTTTCCGTTAATCTCTTCTATTAAAGTGGACGGGTCGTTGCTATCTTTGTAAATGCCTTCGGTACTCGTCAAAATTAAAAGCCTTTTTGCGCGAACAAGACAGGCTATCTGAGCGGCCGTTTCGTCGTTATCCACGCACTCCACCGCCTTTACCTTTTTAGCCTTTAAAGATTGAATTTCAAATCTTCTCGACTCTTCCGTCGACACGGCGTCGTTATAGTTTATAATAGGTATGGCGTTTTGTTCTATAGAGCGGAGTAAAAGCGCTTTTAAATGTTCACGCTTAGCGTCGTCGTTAAAGTGTTGGTGTTCCACAAGCACCTGACGAAGCGAGTACTTACTGTCGATAAACTGGCGGTATGTGGACATTAAAATCGCCTGACCTTGCGCCGCGTAGTCGGTTTTAGCGTCTTCGGGATTAATAGAGAGTTCTTTTCCGTTTCGCATAATATAGTCAAGCCGACCTGTTTCCGCCGCACCGCTGGTTATCCAGATAAAACCGGGTTTCAGTTCGCGGGAAATGCGCGCGAGAAGCGTGTAGTCTAAAATATTGCTTTCCTTATTTATAAGCGCCATAGAGCCTATTTTGCCGACGAGTTCGGTATCGAAAACCATAAATTCACCTTAACTTTTTTAATCATTTTAACACAAGCGGAAATTTTTTACAACAAAAAAGGTATGCTTTTCGGTTTATTCGTCAAACTAATCATATATAAAAGGGGTGTTTTATGAAATTTGAAGAAAGTGAAACGATTAAAAATTTAAGGACGGCTTTTCTTGCCGAGAGCGGCGCGATGAACGAGTATAATTTTTTTGCTACGCAAGCAAAAAACGACGGGTTCGAGTACGTGGCGAAAACGCTTAACACTTTTGCGCTTAACGAAAAGGCGCACGCGGAAGTCTGGTTTAAACTCTATCACGGGATAGCGGGAACTAAAGATAACCTGATAAGTTCCGCTAATCTAGAAAACTACGAGCGCACCGTTATGTACGCAGAATTCAGTCAAAAGGCAAAAGAAGAAGGGTTTCCCGACATTGCCGAACTTTTCGATGGTGTAGCGAAAATCGAAGGCGCGCACGAAAAGACTTATAACGAACTTTTAAAGAAGATTGAAAACGATAAAATGTTTAGCGGTACGAAAGACACGGTTTGGAAGTGCGCAAACTGCGGACACGTTTACGTGGGCAAAAATCCGCCCGAAAAATGCCCTGTTTGTTCGCACCCGCAAGGGTTTTTCTACGAAACGCAAGGGCAGAACTGAAATTAAACTATACGCGGCGCGAAACCATCGCGCCGCGTAACATTTTACAGTTATAAATCTTCTTTTAACGCCGCTAAATCGAATAGTGCCTTTTTATAGATATCGTACGCCGTTAAAAGGTGTTCTTCTTTGACTCTCTCGTCCGCTTCGTGTAAGTGAAAGTTGACGTTCGGGAATTCCGGTCCGAACGCACAGCCTTTTAAGAAAACCCGTGCAAAAGTGCTGCCGCCCATACTTACGGGCGCTAACTTCTCGGAAGTTGTTTCGTTATATGCTTTAAGTAAAACTTGCACGAACTTTCCGTCTTTTTCTGTCATAACGGGCGGGTGTTCGTGGTCGATAACGGTAATATCGAGCGGGCAGTTTTTCATTTTTTCTTTAACGGCATCAACAGTAAACGGCGCGGGGATACGCATATCGCAGGAAATTTCCGTGCCGCCGTCAATATTTTCTTTAACCAGATTCGGCGAAAAAGTTACGTAGCCTTGCGCGTTTTTCATCGAACATATTTCCCACTTGTCTAAAAACAGATAGTCGATAAAATCTCCGACGTCTTCGCCGCTGTCTTTTAAAAACCTTAATAATGGCAATATGGCGTTTTTGCCAAGACTAGGCTGCGAGCCGTGCGCCGCCACGCCTAAACTTATAATTTCGCCGCTATTGTATGTCAAGCCGTATTTAGCAAGCAGCGTTTTATCAAATTCGCCCTTCGGGCGCACGCTTGCTTTTGCGCAGACGGCGTTTATCACCGTACCGCCCGTAATCGCGCCGAAGTTTTTAAATGGCGGGATGTTCGCTTTTACGTAGTAAAATCCCTTTTCCGCGTATGAGACCGGAAAGTTTCCGTCCGGCGAAAAACCGTATTTCGGGAGAGTGGTTTTGGTTTTTAAATATTTGACGTCTTCCCAGCCGCTTTCTTCGTTAGTACCGACGAAAAAACGGATTTTTTTATTACAAACCGTGCCGCTGTCTTTTAATTCTTTTAAGGCGTAAAGGGTTAAAAGCATAGCACCCTTATCGTCGCCGACGCCACGACCTATATAATATCCGTCTTTTTTAGTGAGCGCAAACGGCGGATAATGCCAGTCGTTTGCGACGGGAACTACGTCTAAGTGCCCGATAATGCCGACTTCTTGACCGTTTCCGTAAACAATTTCGCCCGCGTAATTGTCATAGTTGATTGTTTTAAATCCGAAACTTTCCGCTTTTTTTAAAAACCACAAAAGCGCGTTTTTAACGTCCGTCCCGAAAGGAGCGTCCTTTTCCGCTTTTCTTTGTACGCTTTTTATCGCGATAAGTTCGCCTAAATCTTTAATAAATTCATTAAAATTTTGCATTATACACCGCCTTTTACTACTAACAGTATATAACTTTCGCAAAAATTTTGCAACAAACAAACTATTACGGGAAATTTTTTGACGAAACTTCCTAAATTATCTATTTTATTTTACATTTTTATTAAATTTTGCTAAAATACTCTTATGCAAGAGCAGTTGCACCAAGGACACCGCGAAAGAATTATAAATAAATTTATCGAATTTCCCGACGCTTTTAACGAGCACGAGTTGTTGGAAATTTTTCTTTTTGCAGTATACCCCCGAAAAGACACTAATGAAATCGCTCACCGCCTAATCGTGGCTTTCGGCAGCATAGAAAACGTTTTCGCCGCAAACGCCCAACAGTTGATGACGGTAAAAGGCGTAGGCAAGGCGGTTGCCGCGCAGATTATTCTGCATGCTAAACTTATGCAAAAGATAGCGTCGGTAAAAACTGCGGGAAACGAATCGGCGTTTACTTCGTTTGATAATGCGAAAAAAGAACTCGCGGAACTTTTTAAAGGCCTTAAAGGAGAAAAATTTTACTTTTTTCTTCTTAACGACGCGTTTAAAAGCGTGTTTCGCTTAGAATATTCGGGTAAGGGCGACGAAGTTTTAACCGATACTTTGGAAATCGCCCGCGCGATGAGTTTACATAAGGCAAAGTTCGCGCTTATGGCGCACAACCATCCGAGCGGAAAAGTCGAGCCGAGTTATCAGGATGATATCGCAACCAAAAAGTGTTTAATCGTCTGCAACTTGCACGGCATTAAACTTACCGACCACATAATAGTTGCTAACGACAAAGCGTACAGTTATTACGGTAGCGGAAGACTTAGATACATAGAAGAGCAGATTAGCCTTGACAAAATATAAAAGACGCTGAAAAGGAGAGAATTATGGCAAAAGTAAGAACGCGTTTTGCGCCGAGTCCTACGGGATATCTTCATATCGGGGGGCTGCGAACCGCGCTTTACGGATATTTATTCGCAAAGCAACGCGGCGGCGATTTTATTTTACGCATAGAAGACACCGACACAAATCGCTACGTCGACGGTTCGGTGCAAATTATTTACGATACGCTGCGGGATTCCGGTATAATGTACGACGAAGGACCTGACGTCGGCGGAGATTTCGGTCCGTATATCCAGAGTGAGAGAAAGAATATTTATACCGAATACGCAAAATTACTCGTAGAAAAAGGCGGTGCATATTACTGTTTCTGCACGCCCGAGCGTATTGCGGGATTGAAGGATGAAGAGGGCAACGTTCGTTACGATAAACATTGTCTTAAACTTTCTAAAAAAGAAATAGAAGAAAAAATCGCCCGTGGAGAGCCGTACGTTATCCGTCAGAACGTTCCGCTAGAAGGTACGGGAACATATCACGACCTTGTTTACGGCGATATTTCGGTGGATTATAAGGACATTGAAGACGGAATTTTAATTAAGAGCGACGGTATGCCGACGTATAACTTCGCAAACGTTATCGACGACCATTTGATGGGTATAACGCACGTTATCCGCGGTACGGAATATCTTTCTTCTACGCCGAAATATAACCTTATGTACGACGCATTTGGCTGGGAACGCCCCGTATATATACATCTTCCGCCCATTATGAAGGACGCGCAACATAAATTGTCCAAGAGAAACGGCGACGCGGGCTACGAAGATTTTGTCAATAAAGGCTACGTTAAGGAAGCGATAGTAAACTATATCGCGCTACTCGGATGGAGTCCCAAAACCAACGCCGAAAAGATGAGTTTATCTGAACTTATCGAAAACTTTTCGTTAGAAGGCATCAATAAATCGCCCGCGATATTCGACGAAGCCAAAATGAAATGGCTGTCAGGCGAATACATTAAAGAAATGACCGACGAAGAATTTAAAAAACTTGCGTTGCCGTTCTTAAAGAAAAGTGCGGCTTTTGGTAAATTCGACCAAGACAAATTGCTGAAACTTGTTAAACCGCGCGTGCAAATAATGAGCGAAATTCCCGAGAAGTTGGATTTTATAACAGATTTTAAAGAGTATGACCTTGAACTTTTCGCAAATGAAAAACAAAAGACAAGCATAGAACTTGCCAAAGAAATTTTGCCGAAAATTAAGGAAAGATTATCAAGTCTTGCGGAGTTTACGAACTCGGTACTTTTTGAAACACTCGTTGCTTTATCCGCGGAACTCGGCATCAAAAAGCAGGCGCTTTTATGGATTGCGCGAATTGCAATCACGGGTAAAAGCGCAACCGCAGGCGGCGCAACCGAAATCGCCGAAGTTTTAGGTAAAGAAGAGACTTTAAGACGACTTGACTTTTCGATAGAGTTGTTAAATAAATAATGGATGATAAAATAATGGCGACGGTATTCGTACCGTCGCCATTATTTTATTTATTAACTTTCGGGTTGTCCGTCCGTTCTAATAAATAGTCAATAGAAACGTTAAAATAATCGGCAAGAGCGATAAGGGTTTTATAATCCGCTTCGTGTTCTCCCGTTTCGTACCGACTAATAGAATTTTGGTTCATATTTAAGTCAAGAGCAAGTTTAAGTTGTGAAATATTTTTTGATTTTCTTAATTCTTTTAATCGCATAAGAAAAAATCTCTTGACAATAATATACCAAAACGGTATAATAAAAATATCCCGATACGGGATATTTTTACAAAAAGTCGTCAAACTTGAATTGCGGTCAAAAACCTAACGGCAAAGCAACAATAAACACTCCGCTCGCGATAAAATTTATCGCGGGCGGAGTGTTTATTACAATATTTTAATTTTTAAGATATACCATTAAAACCGCGATATCCGCGGGCGAAACGCCTGAAATTCGCCCCGCTTGTCCTAAATTTTTGGGGCGGATTTTATCGAGTTTTTGCCGTGCTTCGAGCCGCAGTCCTTCCATTTTAAGATAGTCGATATCTTCCGGCAAAAGTTTTTCTTCGAGTTTTTTGGCTTTTTCTATCTGTTCCTGTTCTTTTACTAAATATCCCGCGTATTTTGCGTCGATTTCTACCGTGTCCATAATTTGCTTAGATATTCCGTCTAAAATTCCGAGAGTTTTCGCAATTTTATCAAGCGGAATACCGCGCCTGACTAAATCCCCCGCCGAAAGTGCCGTTTGCGAAGCGGGAAAACTGTATTCCGATAGTAAATTTTCAACGCTTTTCGGCTTAAATAGTTTATCGATTTCGCTTTTCGCGCGGGTGTATTCCGCTTTTCTCTTTTCAAGAACCGCTTTTCTTTTTTCGGAAATTAACCCCGTGCGCATAGCCTTTTCGGTAAGGCGCAAGTCGGTGTTGTCCTGTCTTAAAACTATTCTGTATTCCGCGCGCGAAGTCATCATACGGTAAGGTTCGTTTGTGCCTTTGGTCGTTAAGTCGTCTATAAGTACGCCTATATACCCGTCGTCGCGGGAAAGCGTAAACGGTACTTTTTCTCGAAGGTAAAGCGACGCGTTAAGCCCCGCGATTAGTCCTTGCGCGGCGGCTTCTTCGTAGCCGCTTGTGCCGTTTATCTGCCCCGCGGAATATAACCCCTTTATGCGTTTATATTGCAAAGTCGGGTATAAATCGAGAGAATCGATACAGTCGTATTCTATCGCATACGCGTAGCGCATTATTTCGCAATGTTCTAATCCCTTGACCGTGCGATACATCGCCTTTTGAACGTCGTGCGGGAGCGAAGTCGATAAACCTTGCACGTAAATTTCGTTGGTGTCAGCCCCTTCGGGTTCTAAAAAGAGTTGGTGACGGTCTTTATCGGCAAAGCGCACGACTTTGTCTTCAATCGACGGGCAGTATCTTGGGCCTGTGCCTTTAATCTGTCCGGAGTACAGCGGGGAGCGGTGCAAGTTTGCGCGTATAATCTCGTGCGTTTTTTCCGTCGTATACGTAAGATAGCACGGCGTTTGTTTTTCGGGAATACTTTCGGTAAGGTACGAAAAGGGGTAAATATCCGTTTCGCCGTTTTGGACTTCCAGCCCGGAAAAATCTATCGTGCGTTTATCTACTCTTGCAGGCGTACCCGTTTTAAATCTGCGAACGGAAAAGCCCAAATCTATTAAATTAGCGGTCAAAAGATTAGCGGGCGAAAATCCGTTAGGACCGGACGGGCGTTGCCACTCGCCCGCAATAACGCTGCCGTTTAAGTACACTCCGGTCGCAAGAATTACCGCGCGGCAAGATATTATGCCGCCGAACGCAGTCTTTACGCCCGAAACACAGCCGTTTTCGGTCAAAATTTCCACCGCTTCGCCTTGTAGAATTTTTAAGTTTTCCGTTTCTTCAAGCGTTTTTTTCATCAAGCGGTGATAAAGATTTTTATCCGCCTGCCCGCGAAGGCTTTGCACCGCCGCACCCTTGCCGCGGTTAAGCATACGGATTTGCAAAAGCGCTTTATCCGCGTTTACACCCATTTCGCCGCCAAGGGCGTCGATTTCACGGACAATTTGACCTTTTGCAGTTCCGCCGATGGAAGGATTGCACGCCATAAAGGCTATGCTGTCAAGATTTAATGTCAGCATAACCGTTTTTAAGCCTGTCCTTGCAAGCGCGAGCGCGGCTTCTACCCCCGCGTGTCCCGCGCCGACGACCGCAGCGTCGCAAATTTCTTCGATGAATTCCGTCATAAGTCTTTGTTTTTCCTATGGTTTTCCGTTTTTACGCGGGGCGAATTTTCGCCCCGCGTAAACCGTTTTGTATTTCGTTTTTATTGTTTTAAAAGTTTTTTCTTGATGTCGTTAATCTCGGTATAAAGTTTCGTATCCGTTTTCATTTGTTCCGCAACTTTATCGCGGGAATATATTACCGTAGAATGGTCTCTCCCCCCGATAACCTGACCTACCGTTATAAGCGGCAGATTCATCATATCCGTTATAAGATAGACGCAGATTTGTCGCGGTTCGACAAACTCTTTGTTCTTCTTTTTGCCGATAACGTCGGCTTTTGACACCTTGTAGAAGTCGCACACGCAACTGATTATATCTTCCGCTTGAAGTTCTTCCTGTCGTTCGCCCGCGGATTCTTTAAGCGCTTCGTTTACAAGGTCGATGGTTATCGGGCGTTCGTGAAGTTTACTTGCGAACACGACTTTTGTCAGTTTGCCGATTAAGGTTCTCACGTCATCGCCTTCCATTTCTGCGATATAGGTTAAAACTTTTATGTCGACAAGGCATTTTTGTTCTTCGCTTTTTTTGCGAAGTATCGCGATTCTTGTCTCTAAATCCGGCGGTTGCACGTCGGCAAGAAGTCCGCCTTCGAAGCGCGTGCGAAGTCTTTCTTCTAAAACTTCTATTTCCTTAGGCGGACGGTCGCAGGTTAAAACAACCTGTTTGTTTTGCATAACGAGTTCGTTAAAAGTGTGGAAAAATTCCGTCTGAACGCCCTGTTTTTTAGCAAGGAATTGAACGTCGTCGATAAGCAGTACGTCCACACCCCTGTACTTATTGCGGAAATCCGCAGGTGACGCCTTGCCTTTACCGATGCTTTCAATCATCTGGTTGGTAAACTGTTCGCAAGTGGCGTAAAGCACGTGAAGCGATGGTTTTTTAAGTTTTATGTAGTTTGCAATCGCCATCAAAATGTGCGTTTTGCCAAGTCCCGTGCCGCCGTAAATGAAAAGCGGGTTGTATGCTTCGCCGGGATTTTCCGCCACAGCCTTTGCTGCGGCGAAAATAAATTCGTTGGACGGACCTACTACGAACGAGTCGAAGGTAAACTTCGGGTTAATGGGCGAGCCTTGCGTTTCAATAGGCGCTGCGAGAGTGTCGCCGAAATTTTTAAGGTATTCGTCTCTGTTCCCAGCGACGACTATCGAAAAATCAGATACTTCCGAATTGCTTTTTTTAAGGGCTTCGCAAATTTTTTCGCGCATTTTTAAAGAAACGGTGTCCGCAAAAAGTTTGCTTTTTGTGCAAAGCACTATTTTATCGCCCACGACATCGACGGGCGTAAGTTGGGATATGTACGTATCGTAGGAAATCGAACTTATGGTTTTTTCCAGTTCAGGAAGCGTGGTTTTCCACAAAATCTCATAACTTTCCATTTGGGATATCCTTATAAATGTTTTTTCGTTTGCAATTAGGTAAGTTTTATTATATAATAAATTCATAAGAAAATAAAGTCAATTAAGACAAATTGTTTAAATTTTTTTGCATTTTATGAAAATCAAGAGCCTAAAACTTAAAAATTTCCGCAATTATACGGACGAAACTTTTAATTTTTCCGACGGGATAAACGTGCTTTCGGGCGAAAACGCGCAGGGTAAAACCAACGCCGCCGAAGCCATATTTTTTCTTTGTACGGGCTATTCTCCGCGCGCTAATCGCGATAAACTCGTGGTAAAATTCGGCGAAGATAGTGGTGAAATAACGGGTGTTGCGGACTCAGCGTACGGCGAAGTTTCGGTTAAAATCATTTTTTCGCAAACCGACAATAAGCGTATGTTCGTAAATGGCATCGAAGTATTAAAAATAAGCGAACTTTTAGGCAATATCCATAGCGTATTCTTTAATCCCGCCGAACTTAAACTTGTTCAGGAAAGCCCCGAAGACCGCCGCAGATTTATGAACATATCCCTTTCGCAGATGTCGAAAAGTTATTTCCGAGCGCTGCAAAATTACAACAAAATTCTGGCGCAAAGAAATAATCTCTTAAAAGATAGAGATATAGGGCTAATAAAAGAAACGCTTCCCGTTTGGGATGCAGGACTAACAAAATACGCGGCGGTAATAATTAAAGCGCGTAACGCATTTTTATCAGAACTTTCCCCCATTGCTGAGGAAAAACACGCGCTACTGTCCGACGGGCGTGAAAAACTTGTTATCAAAACCGAGAGCGGCTATTACGGCGAAGAAGATGAAATAGCGTATGCTTTTAATGAAGATTTAAAAACGGGCTTTGAACGCGATTTACGGCTTGGGTATACAAGTATCGGGCCGCACCGCGACGATATAAAGTTTACTTTAAACGGCGAAGACGCAAGGGTATTTGGCTCGCAGGGTCAGCAAAGAACAGTCGCGTTATCTTTGAAACTTGCGGAAGCGGAAACTTTTAAAACAAGATTCGGCGAATATCCCGTCTTGATTTTGGACGACGTTTTATCGGAATTAGATAAAAAAAGGCAGCGCCAACTTATTGACGCTGTGTCTAAAATGCAAACGATATTCACCGCTACGGGTATTTCCCGTTCAATATTTAAGGGTACACCCTATACTCATATAACTATTAAAGAAGGAAATTTAAAATCTATTAAAACAATTAATTAATAAAATGGCAGCGCAAGCCAAAAAATGCTTGCGCTGCCATTTTATTTTAAAAAATGCGCTTTTATATTAGTGTTATGCAATTATTTTATTTTTTTGATTGTACTCTACTAAAAACTTTTCTACGCCGTCGGCAATTCTTTCTGCCATCTTGTAAATTAGATTTAATCTTGTCAGATTAAACAAGTTGTAATTCTGAGTTGATTTTTCCGCAACTACACCGATTATACTGCAATCCCCTATTACGCCCAAGTTTTTATTTACGCCAAGCCCAGGCTTTAATCCTTTATCCGATACTTTTATTAATCCTATATCTTCTGAATTTCCTACCGCCGCGTCAATTGCGACAATAAACGATTCCGGGTGCAACATCTTAACGTGAAGTTTTGCGCAATTAATTTCTTTTGCGGTTATAGGCGAATTTAACGTGCCGTAAATATACGCATTTACGTTTCGACGCGTAAGCATTGTCCCAACAAGCGGTCCAAGGCTATCGCCAAGTACTAAATCACTCCCTATACATATAATTATCGGCGTTTGCAATTTTTTATTACAAGAAATTAACGCGTTACCTATTGATTTTTCGCTATTATCGTTAAAAGCGTTAAAAGAAAACGTTTCTTTATCGTTATTTACTGCAAATATTTCTTTTTTCTTCATACTTATCTTTCCTGCTTACAATTATTGACAGTTGTAAAAATTTTATACCTAATTTTATTTTTTTGGCTTAAAATCTACTCAGAATAGGTTAATTTTTGTCCACAAAAAATTTTAACCCATTCTGTCTCAGACCGTCTAAATGACAAAATTTTTTGACTGTATTTTATATATAATTTTAATTAAAATCACATATCTTTTATTGTTCCACGTGGAACAGTGTTTTCTAGGCTTAATAAAAAAATCTTAATTTTATATAAAAATTTTTATTTATGGTATAAGCGCAAAATAACAATTAAAATGTTTTAAAGAATTTGGAATAATTGCCTTATAAAAATTCTTATACAATTTTAAAAATACAAAAAATTGCTGTTTCACGTGAAACGTTTTTATTAAAAACTTTTACAGATAAAATATAAAATAAGTTCTTTTATCTTTTATAGAACAAATAATAATTAAAATGAAATAAATCATATTAACGCTTTTAAAAATTAATTATATAGCGCATATATTATAATTATGCGCTAAATAAAATTAAAGTTAAAATTAAAAACAAAATGTAATAAATTAATTGTATTTTTTTCATTTTCGGTGTATAATAATACTGTATTATTTTATTGAATACGCTTTTGCCTTGTTTTTTCAAGGTTTTTTAAAGGTTATTTATATATAGTATACTCTACAATACATTATTATAAGGAGAAGAATATTTTGACTGGTAAAAAATCAAGGCTGATGTGGATTATTCTCGGGGCGATTGTTTTGGTTATCGCCGCGCTTTCGGTTAGAAACTGTTTGAATAAAGGCATTTCTGTTAATTATTCCGATGCTCAAAAAATGTTTGATGCAATGTTGAATAATGGCAGTATTGAGTTGACATATGATGACTTTAATTCGTTGTCGTATGGAAATGAAAATGAAAATGAAAATAAAATTTTAAAAACCGTAAATT
Organism: Clostridia bacterium; assembly: GCA_017448355.1. Lineage (GTDB taxonomy): Bacteria > Bacillota > Clostridia > Christensenellales > Borkfalkiaceae > UBA1259. The sequence goes on from JAFSLQ010000055.1 coordinate 78,237, forward strand.
TAAATGTTAAAAATTACACTGTTGTTCAGTTGGTGTCGTTTCACAGTGATGGACTACGTAATTTTGATTTTAAATTAGTTGTTAAAAATGGGAATAATAATGTTGGCTCATTTGTTTTTACATCTACTTGGTTTATTGAACAGATACAAACTTATTCAAATGGGTTGGTAAAAATTGGGCTTGCTTCAAATGCGGATGACCCGAACGCGGGTTCTATTTGGAGTTCGCTGTTGCCGCTGTTCGGTTCGCTCGTTATCGCGGTTGTGTTCTTTATACTGATTATGCAAACGCAAGGCGGCACGAAAGGCGCAATGAACTTTGCTAAAACAAACGCGCGCATAAATCATAATATAAAAGTGCGCTTTACCGACGTTGCGGGCGCAGAAGAAGAAAAGGCGGAACTTGCGGAGGTTGTGGACTTTCTTAAAAACCCCGCAAAGTTCTCTACGCTCGGCGCGCGTATTCCCAAGGGCGTGCTTTTAGTAGGGCCTCCCGGAACGGGTAAAACGTTGTTCGCAAAAGCCGTTGCCGGCGAAGCGGGTGTTCCTTTCTTTTCAATAAGCGGTTCGGACTTTGTGGAAATGTTCGTCGGCGTCGGCGCGTCGCGTGTTAGAGACTTGTTCGACGTTGCTAAAAAGAATATGCCCTGCATCGTGTTTATTGACGAAATCGACGCGGTAGGTCGTCAGCGCGGCACAGGTATGGGCGGAGGACACGACGAAAGAGAACAAACGCTTAACCAGTTGCTTGTTCAGATGGACGGGTTTGAAACCAACGACGGCATTATCGTGATGGCGGCGACTAACCGCGCGGATATTCTTGACCCCGCGCTTCTTCGCCCGGGAAGGTTTGACCGTCAGATTTTCGTAAACGTTCCCGACGTTCGCGGCAGGGAAGCAATATTAAAAGTTCACGCGCGCAACAAGCCGTTGTCGCCCGACGTAAACTTTAAGACCGTCGCGCGGATGACGAGCGGATTTTCGGGCGCAGACCTTGAAAACCTTTTGAATGAAGCGGCAATCCTTGCGGCACGCGAAAACAGAAAATATATTACCAACAAGGATTTGTATGAAGGTATAAACAAAGTTCTCTTAGGACCGCAGAAAAAATCGCGGCTTGTTACCGAAACCGATAAGCGGATAACCGCTTACCACGAATCGGGGCACGCGATACTTGCTAGATTATTGCCGCATTGCGACCCCGTACACGAAGTTTCGATTATTCCGCGCGGGCAGGCGGCAGGGTATACGATGACGCGCCCCGACACCGACGACAATCATCTTACGAAAGCCAAACTTTTAGACGATATCGTTATGACTTTGGGCGGCAGGGTTGCCGAAGAACTTATTATAAAAGATATTTCCGCGGGGGCTTCGGGCGATATTCAGGCTGTCAGCAAGCGCGCGAGATATATGGTAAGCGAGTGGGGTATGAGCGACAAAGTCGGTCCTATTTCTTACGCCTCGGATAAAGAAATATTTATCGGGCGGGATATGGCGTCGCACGTTTCGTATAGCGAAGCGACCGCCGCCGTTATCGACGAAGAAGTTCAGAAGATTATAATGGACGCACTCGAAAAGGCGCGTAAACTTCTTAAAGAACACAAGCCGCTTTTAGATACTATGGCGCGCGTTTTGGTGGAGCGCGAAACGATTTTCTCCGAAGAAGTCGATATGATAATGGACGGCAAATCCGCCGATGAAGTTATAGACTTTATGGATAAAAACGAGCGCACACTTTCGGAAAATCCGTTTGCGAGAAAGGCGGGACCCGACGCGGTTAAAGAATATGAAAGTAAAAAACCGCAGGATATAACGCTAAGCGACGGTGAAGAAAAGACGGAAGAAAAACCTGCGAGTGCGAAAAAGACGACTAAAAAAAGCACAGCGGACAAAAAATCTGAAAACGACGACAAAGAATAAAACTACGCTAAACGGCGTATCCGATATCAGCAAAAGAGAGAAATTAAAATGGGTAAAATTATTGCTTTTTCAAATCAAAAAGGCGGCGTGGGCAAAACGACTACCTGCGTAAATCTTTCGGCGTACCTTGCACAAAAAGGCTATAAATGTCTTATAGTCGACTTAGACCCCCAAGGCAACGCGACAAGCGGTCTTGGTTTTGCTAAAAGCGACGTCAAAAATTCCGTGTATAACGTGATGATTGACGACGTGAGTTTAGCGGATGCTGTTTATAAAACTTGTATCGACGGGCTTGACCTGTTGCCGTCCAGTATTGACCTTGCCGGTGCGGAAGTGGAACTTGTGTACGTGAAAGATAGGGAACACGTCTTAAAACGGGTGCTTGATAAGGCGAAGGACAGTTATGATTTTATAACGATTGACTGTCCGCCGTCGTTAGGACTACTCACAATAAACGCGCTGTCCGCCGCAGACTCCGCGCTTATTCCCATACAAAGCGAGTATTATGCGTTAGAAGGTTTAAGCCAACTTATGAACACTATTAGGCTTGTCATAAAGCACTTAAATCCCACGCTTAAAATCGAAGGCGTCGTGCTTACGATGAACGACAACCGCGCGATAATTTCCCGTCAGATTTCTGCGGAAATAAAAAAGTTTTTCGGGAAAAGCGTATTCGATACGGTAATTCCGAGAAATATACGGCTTGCCGAAGCGCCAAGCCACGGCGTTCCTATTATGCTTCACGACACGAAATGTGCAGGCGCGCGCGCGTATCTTGCGTTTACCGAAGAGTTTTTGGAGCGTCAGCCCAAAAAAGCCAAAGCGGCAAAACAGGCGTAAATAAATCGTAAACGCCGAAAGGCTTAAAATTTTTACGGAGAGATAAAGATGAAACCAAACAGAGGCTTGGGAAAGGGGCTTTCCGCTCTCTTTTCCGAAACGGAAGAAGATTACGGAAAAAGTCTTTTATTCGAAGAAGGCGGTGGCAGCGGTTCGGTATCCGAAATAGCGATTAAAGATATTTTCGCTAACCCCGACCAGCCGCGAAAAGAGTTCGACGAAGAAGCGCTTAACGAACTTGCGGCGTCAATAAAGAAGCACGGCGTAATTATGCCGATAATTGTCAACAGAAGCGGCGACAAATTTATGATTATCGCCGGCGAACGCCGTTTCCGTGCATCTAAGATTGCGGGGCTTGACACCATACCCGTTATCGTCAAAAATTACGACGAAAGACAGATAAAAGAAATTTCCTTAATCGAAAACTTACAGCGCGAAGACTTAAACCCCATAGAAGCGGCGACGGCGATGCGTTCGCTTATGGACGACTATAAACTTTCGCAAGAAGATTTGGCGGACAGAATAGGTAAATCCCGTTCGGCGATAGCAAACACTTTGCGCTTACTTAACTTGCAACCTGACGTTCTTAATATGGTAAAAAGCGGCGAACTTTCGGCAGGACACGCAAGGACGATTGTATCTGTTCCCGCGGCGGACCAGAAAAAAATGGCGCAAGCGGTTATAAAGGGCGGACTTTCGGTGAGAGCGACGGAAAAACTCGTTAAAGATTACTTCTTGCCCCCCGAAGATAAAAAGAAAAAGGCAAAAATCCCGCTTTCTAATGAACTTAAAGAACTTATCGGCGAAATGCAAAGGGTTTTCGGTACGAAAGTCAACGCTATCGGCAACGACAATAAGGGTAGAATTTATATTGATTACTATACGCGCGACGACCTTGACAGGCTTGCCGAAATGCTTGAAACGCTTAAAAACAAACATTTTTAAGATAAAGGGAGAAATTTTATGTGGCTTTATATCTGGCTGGCGGTTACAGCCGCCGCACTCATTATCGAATTTATCACGAGCGAAATGGTTTCGGTCTGGTTCGTGGGCGGGGGTCTTATCGCAATGTTGCTTGCGGGGATAGGTCTTAACTGGTATTTTCACGTTCCCGCGTTTATAGTCGTATCGTTCGCGCTTATGCTGTGTTTCCGTCGACTCGTTATGCAAAAACTTAATAAAGCGGCGGAAAAGACAAACGCCGAAACGGTTATCGGCAAAGAGTTTGAACTTTTATCAGACATCAAGTTTAACGAGGCGGGTTCAATCAAGGTCAACGGCGTCGTTTGGACGGCGATTGCGGAAGATGAGCATACGGAGATTCCCGCAGGAAAAATCGTGGTAGTACTTAAAATCGAAGGTAATAAATACATTGTAAAGGAGAAATAATTATGAGTCCATTGTTAGTTGTTTTGATTGTGCTTGCGGCTATAATTTTTATAATATTAGTCGCGTCCATCAAGATTGTCCGTCAATCCACAGCGCTTGTCGTCGAACGTCTCGGCAAATTTAACAGGCTGTTAAACACGGGCATACATTTTATCGTTCCGTTTATCGACAGAAGCGTCGGCGGTCCGATATCGCTTAAAGAACGCGTGGCGGATTTTGCGCCGCAGCCCGTTATTACAAAAGATAACGTTACGATGCAGATAGATACCGTTGTGTATTATCAGGTAACCGACGCAAAACTGTTTACTTACGGTGTTGAAAACCCCATCAAGGCGATAGAAAATCTTACCGCAACTACTCTTCGTAACCTTGTCGGCGAGTTGGAACTCGATGGTACGCTTACTTCGAGAGATACGGTAAACAGCAAGATGCGCATTATCCTTGACGAAGCGACCGACCCTTGGGGCATCAAGATAAACCGTGTGGAACTTAAAAACATTTTGCCGCCGAAAGATATTCAGCAGGCGATGGAAAAGCAGATGCGTGCGGAGCGCGAACGCCGTGAGTCGATATTAAAGGCGGAAGGCGAAAAACGCAGTAATATTCTCGTTGCGGAAGGCGAAAAGGAAGCGATGATACTTCGCGCCGAAGCGAAAAAGGCGGCGGTAATCGCGGAAGCCGAAGGTACGGCGACTGCAATCAAGATGATAAACGACGCTAACCCCAACGCCGCGTATCTTACGCTTAAAGGTTACGACGCGTTAAAGATTATGGCGGACGGCAACGCCACGAAGATAATCGTGCCAAGCGAAATTCAGAATATCACGGGTCTTTTGGCGAGTTTAAAAGCGGTAGTAGAAAAGGGCGAACCCGCAAAATAAAAACGTACAGGATAGATAGCAGTACCCGACCGTAATTTTACGGTCGGGGAAAATTTACTTATGATAACTTTAACGAAATTAGGACGAAATATCGACGTTCTCCGTCCGTTTTTTTTGCGATACGGCGGAGTTTTTAACGATTTAACTCTCGGCACAAGGTTTATGTGGGGCGACGAGTTCGGTATAGAGTACGCTATCGTAAACGATACTCTTATTATGCGCGAAACGTATAGCCGCCACTCTTCCTTTTACTTTCCTATGGGCGAAGACGTGGACGGCGCACTTATAAAAATAGAAGAGTTTTGTAAAAAATCGGGTTCAGGAGTGTTGGCGTTTCGGTGTTTAACGGAAGAGCAAAAGCAAAAACTTTCCGAAAGATATCCGAGTGCGGAAACGACCTATTATCGCGACTGGTGCGATTATATTTATCCCGCCGAGCAATTTAAAACTTATTCGGGCAAAAAACTTTCGGGGCAGAGAAACCACGTAAACAAGTTCAAGAAAAATTATCCCGATTATCAGGTTCACGAAATAAAAAAGAGCGATATCCCGCGCCTAAAAGAGTTTTTAGTCGAGTACGAAAGCGAGAACGAGTTTTCGGGTTGGGCGGCGGACGAAGAGCCGCGCGTTTACAGTCTTTTAGATAATATGGACTATTTAGAACAGTTCGGTATTTATTTTACGGTAGGCGATAAAATAGTGTCGCTGTCTATCGGCGAAATCGTCGGCGAAACGCTTTTCGTGCACGTAGAAAAAGGCTTAAAAGAGTACGAAGGGGTTTATCCCACTACCGCGCAGGAGTTTGCTAAAAAGTTCGCGGGGGAAAACGTAAAATATATAAACCGAGAAGAAGACTGTGGCGACAGCGGACTTCGCGTTTCAAAAACGCAGTACCACCCGCTTTTTATAAAGGAAAAATATTACTTAACTGTACGTTCTGCGTTTTATTTAATAGAGCCGCCCGTTCTTATCGAAACCGCGCGGCTTACCGTTACCGATATTTTTATACAAGATAGTTATGTATATGCAAAACTTTACACGGACGAAAAAATAAACGCGTACTATGGATACGATTATAGGGAAGATTTAGGTGAAAATCCTGACGGCGAAAAGGTTTTCAGATTTTTTACTTCGCTTAAAGCCAAAAAGGAAGAATATTCTCTCGCGGTAAGACTTGGCGGCAAGATGATAGGGGAAATCGTGCTTTATAATTTCGGGTTCAATAATGATGCAGAGATAGGTTTCAGGTTTTTTACCGAGTATCAGGGGCAGGGCTACGCTGCGGAGAGTGTGGGGGCGGTGATAGAAGACTTTTTTGCAAAAGGACTTAAAAAAATAAAGTGCAGGCACTTTAAGGAAAACAGTCCTTCCGAAAAACTTATCCGTAAACTCGGCTTTACACAAATCCGCGAAGATGAAACGCATAAATATTATGAATTGATAAAATAAACTTAGCCGCCGCGAAATTTTTTCGCAGCGGCTAAGTTTACTCTTCTATCGCTTTTATGACGGCGGCGGCAAGGTCTTCCTTTGTGCCGTCGTTTTTTATTACAATATACGGCGTAAAATCAAATTTATCATAATCGATTTGCTTATCTATCCTGCTTAAAATCTCTTCTTCCGATAGATGAGAACGTTCTTTTACGCTGTTAATCCGTTCTTCTTTCGCGCGCGTTATCACGATAATTTTATCGAAGTTTTGCGCAAAGCCCCTTTCAAACAGTAGAGGCACTTCCACAATCACCGTGCCTTTAACTTTTTCCGTTTTTTTAAGGGCGATTTTAAAAGTTTCTTCGGTTAAAAAGTCATTTAAAAAAGCATATTTTTTTTCGTCCGAAAAAACTATGCGAGAAATTTCTTTCTTGTCGGCTTTATAAAAAATTTTGCCCTTTATCGCCGTGGGGAACTCTTTACGCAAAACTTTCAAAATTTTACGCTTTTTATAAAGTTCTTTCGTTATCTCGTCGCAACTTATGACGCTATATCCTTTTTCTTTAAGGGCGTTCAGCGCGGTAGACTTGCCGCTGCCTATTCCGCCCGTTAAACCTATAATCATTTGTTCACCTTACTTTGCGTCGAACCACGTTTTACCGCTACCCACCGAAACGGTTAAGGGAACGGATAACTTCACGGCGTTTTCCATTTCTTCGACGAGAATTTTTTGCACCGCGTCTTTTTCGTCAAGATATGCGTCGATAATAAGTTCGTCGTGTATCTGTAATATGAGTTCCGATTTAAGATTTTCTTTTTTAAGCCTTCTTGACACGCCGAGCATAGCAAGTTTTATTATATCCGCAGACGAGCCTTGTAGTGGCATATTCATCGCCGCGCGTTCCCCGAAACTTCTTAGTGCGTAGTTCGTCGAGTGTATTTCTCGGATATAGCGCCTTCTGCCAAGCATTGTGATAGCGTAGCCCGTTTCGCGCGCAAACTCCACGTTTTTGTTCATATAATCTTTGACTTCCGGGTACTCTTTAAAGTACGCGTCGATATAGCCCTTTGCTTTATACGGCGCGATTTTAAGGTTTTTAGCGAGTCCGAATTCGCTTATTCCGTAAATTATGCCGAAGTTTACCGCCTTGGCGCTTGAACGCATTTCCCGCGTTACTTGGTCTATCGCCACCCCGAAAACTTTCGCGGCGGTGGCGGCGTGAATATCTTTTCCCGCGTTAAACGCGTCGATTAAACTTTTACAGCCTGAAAACGCGGCAAGAAGCCGTAGTTCTATCTGCGAATAGTCGGCGCTTATTAAAATTCTGTCGCTATCTTTCGGCACGAAAAACCGACGAAGTTCCCGCCCTTCTTCTTCGCGCACGGGGATATTTTGTAAATTCGGTTCTTTTGAAGAAAGCCTGCCCGTTGACGTCGTAGTCTGGTTAAAGGACGTGTGTATAAGTCCCGTCTTACGGTCGACAAGCGGCTTAAAGCCTTCGACGTAAGTGGAATTCAGTTTTTGTATCTTTCTGTACTCTAAAATAAGCGGCACGATGGGGTGCGCGTCTTCTAAACTCTCCAACACTTCCGCGCCCGTAGAGTATCCTGTCTTAGTCTTTTTACCCTTGCCGATTTTAAGTTTTTCAAATAAAACCTCTCCTAGTTGCTTTGGCGAATTTACGTTAAGTTCCGGTTCTGACGCATACTCCCTTATTTTTCGTTCGTAATCGTCTAAAATTGCGCGATATTTAGTTCCGATATGTTCTAACGCGTTAAAATCCACTTTAAATCCCGCACTTTCCATCGAGAAAAGCACGCCCGCAAGCGGCAATTCCACGTCGCGGTATAAACTGTCCACCTTTTCGTCGATAAGTTTTTTATAAAGCATTTCGTAAGCGGAAAACAGCGAAAAAGCGGGCGCGTCTTTATTAAGCGCGTAATCGTCTATAACTTCGTTAAGCGTTTCCGCTTTCCCCGTAAAGTCCGCAAGATATTTCATTATCGAAACGTCGTCGCACGGCGCGGTAAAATCTATACCGTAGTCAGAGAAAATGTGTTTCAGTTCCTTTTTATCAAAGGCGATAAAGCGTTTATCACCAGATAAAAGTTCTTGTAAAGACTTAACGATTGCCGCGCGTGAAAACCCGTCGCCCAAAAGATTTTCGCTAATCCTATATATATATTCGGTTTTTCCGTCGGATAAATTGACGGAATTTTCGGATATAACAAGCGCGATTTTATCCGCCGAAAAAATTTCGTTCGCCGCGTCAAGCGTTTCCGCAAAAGCGATTTTTGCGGTTGCCGCTGGGGGGGCGGGAATATCGGCGGGATTGTCGCCGTCAAATAGTTCAGGTTTAGAGTAAAGTGATTTAAATTCCAGCGCGACGAATTTTGCTTTTACTTCGTTAGAAAAAGTCTTCGGCACTTTCATATCGTCAAGCGTTAGCGGTAGGTCGCAGTCGGTTTTAATGGTTGCAAGAGTGTATGATAGGTACGCAAGGTTTTTCCCCGCGACAAGTTTTTCCTTTAACTTGCCGCTTATTTTATCTATGTTATTATATACGCCGTCAAGAGTGCCGTATTCGGTGATAAGGCTTTTCGCTGTCTTTTCGCCGATACCCGCTACCCCCGGAATATTGTCCGAAGCGTCGCCCATAAGCGCTTTAAGGTCAACAATCTGTTCGGGATTAATACCCGTTTTTTCGCGGAAATTATCTGCGGACAAAACATCTACGTCGGTTATGCCGCGGCGGGTAAAATGCACTTCGGTGGTTTTATCGACAAGTTGAAAGGAATCCCTGTCGCCCGTGATTATCACGGTGGAAATTTTGTTGGTTTTTGCAAGAGTGCCTATAATGTCGTCCGCTTCAAACCCTTCCTTCTCGACGATTTTTATATTCATAAGGGAAAGAACTTCCTTTAAAAGCGGAATTTGCGGGCGAAGTTCATCGGGCATAGGTTTACGAGTTCCTTTGTAGTCGCCGTACATTTTGTGGCGGAAAGTCGGCGCTTTTAAGTCGAAAGCGACGGCGGCGTGGGTAGGCTTAATTTCCGCAAGAGTTTTAATAAACATAGTCATAAAACCGAAAACGCCGTTAGTATACTTGCCGTCTTTGGTAGTCAAAAGCGGCATAGCGTAAAAGGCGCGGTTAATTAAACTGTTGCCGTCGATAAGCACTAATTTTTCCATAACCCCCCCGAATATGCTTGCGAAATTAAAAAAAGTATGATATTATATAGCAAGCGGAAAAGAAAAGATATAGTTACATAATAATTGTAGCACAAAACCGTACAAAAATACACGGATTTTCCGTAAAAAGCAAAATAAAACGCCAAAGTGGTGAAATTGGCAGACGCGCCGGACTCAAAATCCGGTGGTAGCGATACCGTGCGGGTTCAAGTCCCGCCTTTGGCACCAAAGCAAAGGGGACAGGTAATTAACCTGTCCCCTTTGCTTTGGTATTGAAATGACACGCGCAGAACCCGCAGGGTTCATCCGTCTTTTAAAAACCGCTTGATTTTTAATACAAAATAAGGTACAATATATCCGTTGTTTACTTATTTTAAAGTAAAAATCAGGCACAAGAAGGATTGTTTTATGAATATTTCAAACGATATTATCTACGTAGGCGTAAATGACCACAAAATCGACCTGTTTGAAGGACAGTACGTCGTGCCGAACGGTATGGCGTATAATTCCTATGTCATTATGGACAAAAAAATAGCCGTTTTCGATACGGTTGACGCGAAATTCACTCACGAGTGGCTGGATAATCTGGGAAATACCTTTAACGGCAGAAAACCCGATTACCTTATAATCCAACATATGGAACCCGACCACTCGGCGAACATTGTTAATTTTTTGAAAGTCTATCCCAAAACCACCGTCGTTGCAACGCAAAAGGCGTTTACAATGATGGAAAATTTCTTTGAAGGGTTTTCGGTAGAAAATAAAGTCGTTGCGGAAAACGGCGGCACGCTGTCTCTCGGCGCGCACGAATTGACTTTCGTACACGCCCCCATGGTACACTGGCCGGAAGTTATGGTAACCTACGACAGCACGGATAAAGTGTTGTTTTCGGCTGACGGGTTCGGCAAATTCGGTGCTTTGGACGTCGAAGAAGACTGGGCATGCGAAGCAAGGCGGTATTATTTCGGCATAGTCGGCAAATACGGCGCACAGGTGCAGGCACTCCTTAAAAAGGCGGCGGCACTCGATATCCGCACTATTTGTCCTTTACACGGCCCTGTCTTAAATGAAAATCTTGGATACTATTTGGGGCTTTATGACACCTGGTCGTCTTACGGGGTGGAAAGCGAAGGCGTGATGATTGCCTATACTTCGGTTTACGGCAACACAAAGAACGCCGCGCTTATGCTTGCGGACGAACTTAAAAACCGCGGCTGTCCGAAAGTCGCGATAGCAGACCTTTCGCGCGAAGATATGGCGGAAGCGGTGGAAGACGCCTTCCGCTACGGCAAACTTGTTTTAGCAACGACGACTTATAACGCGGACATCTTCCCGTTTATGCGCACCTTTATCGAACATTTAACCGAGCGCGGGTATCAAAACCGCACGATAGGTTTAATCGAAAACGGTTCTTGGGCGCCGCTTGCCGCGAAAGTAATGAAGGAAATGTTTGCCGCAAGCAAAAATATCGAGTGGCTGAATACGACCGTTAAAATCAAGTCCGCAGTAAATTCTGTAAACAGAGAAGAAATAAAGGCGATGGCAGAAGAACTTTGCCGCGACTATATTGCGCGTAGCGAAGATAAGGCGAACAAAAACGACCTTTCCGCGCTTTTTTGTATCGGGTACGGGCTTTACGTCGTAACTTCAAACGACGGCAAGAAGGATAACGGACTTATCGTGAACACCGTATCGCAAGTAACCAACGCGCCCAACCGCGTCGCGGTTACCATAAATAAAGCGAACTATTCGCACCACATCATAAAAAGCAGCGGAAAAATGAACGTAAACTGCCTGTCGGTAGACGCGCCGTTCTCAGTTTTCGAGTGTTTCGGCTTTAAAAGCGGCAGAAACGTAGATAAGTTTGAAAATATGGAAGTGGTTCGTTCGGACAACGGGCTTGTTATTTTGCCGAAACACATAAACGCCGTTATGTCGCTTGAAGTTGAGCAGTACGTGGATTTAGATACGCACGGTATGTTTATCTGTAAAGTTACCGAAGCGAGGGTTGTCAGCGACAGAGAAACGATGACTTATACTTACTATCAAAACCACGTTAAACCGAAACCCGAAACAGAAGGCAAAAAAGGTTACGACTGCAAAGTCTGCGGCTACGTGTACGAAGGCGATACTCTTCCCGAAGACTTTGTATGCCCGTTATGTAAGCACGGGGCGGCGGACTTTGAACCTATTTCTTAAAACTATATTAAGGTCAAATAAAAAGCAGCATAAAAACAAATGCGCGGGCAGGTTAAAAACCTGCCCGCGCTATAATATATGTTATATAATGTATAGTAAATAAAATCTAATTTGATTTACGATTAAAAATATCGTCTAAACTGATGTCGTAAAAATCGGCGATTTTTATCAACGTTTCATAATCGGGGCGAACGTTGTTATTTTCATAACGGGTGTAATTAATCCGTGAAATTTTTAATTCGTCCGCTAATTGTTGTTGCGTCAGTTTTTCTGCCAGCCGCAACTCTTTTAACTTTTTACCGATTTGTACCATAAATCTTTACCCGTTTACTTGCAATTGTACATAATTTGTACTATAATAGTGGAAATGTACAAATTTTGCACAAAAGGAGAAAAGTTTATAATGAAAATTAAGAAATTATCAATATCACTTGCGGCTGTTTTGTGTATCATGGTATTTTGTATGATGGGTTGTACAAACTCAGCGCAAGCACCCGAAGCGTTTGCCGTATCAATATATAAGGTAGAAAAAGAACAAGACGAATATGGTAATGTATATGTAAAAAATCAAAGTTTATGGAAAAGTTATACGGTAATGCCGACACAGGCGATAGACTTGCCAGATTACAATCCTGAACAAAACAATAAAGAGAGTAAAATTCTATATATAGATGGATATAGTTATAATTATTCCGTTGGCGGTGGGAGTTCAAGCAGTATGAATAGTTCAGGATATTTTTTTGTTTGTAAGAATAAAGTTCAATTTATTCCTTATGCAAATTCAACGCTTTTTGTGCGTGAAAGAACAAAGAAGACGATAAACTTTTTTTACGAAGGGAAAAACATAAAAGAATATTTAAGTGAAACGCAAATAGAAGAGTTTAATAATACTTTCGTAAATACTTATGAAGAAAGTTTTAGCGTGAGGTTTTTAGGAGATTGGTTGCAAACATTTTTTACAAGTTCAACACAAAAGGTTGTTGCGCAACTTTATACACGTGAAAACGGTGACAAGGCTTTTGAACGAATTGAAGTGCAAAGATACGTCTCTTATAATGATGAATATCGTTATTCTTATAATTATCGCACGTTTAATTTAATAAAAAATACTAACGTGTATGTTAAGATTGAAACAATAGAAACTCAAAGCCTAGAAGGTTCTCGTATGTCGGTTATCGAAGGAGAACGACTTGCGCGTGAAAGCGGATATACAAGCGCGGGTTAAATACAACTTGTAATGAAACGTTCTTTTGGTTTTGCGGGCGGGATAAAACCTGCCCGCGCTTTTACTATATATATTATATAATGTATAGAGAACAAAAAAATAAAAAATTTTCCGACTTTTTTCGCAAAACCGTTGACTTTAAAACGGTTTTCGTATATAATCACAATTACCTTCACTTGAAGGACAATAACATCAAGTTCCCAAATCGTAAGATTTTATCAAACGATTTTAATCATCAAGAAACAAGAAATTGTGTTATTTTACACAAAAAAGCACAATATTTTGTGGGGCAAAAAAAGATTAAAAAATTCTTAAAAAAATCTTTAAAAACCTTAGAAAAATGCTTGACTTAAAAAAGGGACTATGTTATTATAAGTAGGCTGTCGCAAGCAAGCCGCTTGTTTCAGCCGAAGTCAACCGATGTTGACGTAATGTTGCTTAAAAACTGAATAGAAGGAAATAAGACAAAATAATTAGTTATTTTGAAAGTTTCTGTCAAAATCTTTGAAGTATGAAATATGTACTTTGAAAACAGTCATTAAAATGACAAAACGCTAAACAAAGCGAAATTCGTTAGAGCAGTTGAGAGATACGTCTCTCGGCTTTAAATCATTAACTCAAGAGTTTGATTCTGGCTCAGGACGAACGCTGGCGGTGTGCTTAATACATGCAAGTCGAGCGGACTTATGGGGGCTTGCTCCCATAAGTTAGCGGCGGACGGGTGAGTAACGCGCGAGCAACCTGCCTATATCTGGGGAATAACACAGAGAAATTTGTGCTAATACCGCATAAGACCACAGTGGGGCATCCCACAGGGGTAAAAGATTTATCGGATATAGATGGGCTCACGTACCATTAGATAGTTGGTAGTGTAACGGACTACCAAGTCGACGATGGTTAGCCGACCTGAGAGGGTGATCGGCCACATTGGAACTGAGATACGGTC
>JAFSLQ010000056.1 GCA_017448355.1 Clostridia bacterium
ATCGTACTCTTTTTCCCAATAACCTTGGTTAGGCGCTCCACCGTTTGAACATAATTCAGATATTTCGGACGTGTTTAAGAGCATTATATCTTTCAAATCACTTGACTCGTCATAGTTTTCGTACTCAATAGAACTTAACGCTATACTGTATATTCCCGTAGTCGTTTCGTTACCTGCCGTTACGGGGAATAACCTTAACGTATATCCGTTCGTTGACACTACCTCTTTGAAAACGCTTAACGGTAAATGCAATGTGTGCCACGTGTTTACCGCATAATCACTATTGTTGCTGTTATCATCTAACAGCGCTACGTTTATAACAGATATACTGTTAACTGCATCGCTGAATCCGAAATACACTTCTAACGCAACACTGTTATACCCTAAGTTAATTGCTTTCTGAATATCCGAAGCGGAAACGTTGTAATTCCAAAGCGCTGTCATGGTCGTGTCCCCCCAACCCGGATCTTGAGTATAATTGCTGAATTTAACGATAGCAATCTTTCCGTCTACGTTTACATCGTACTCTTTTTCCCAATAACCTTGGTTAGGTGCTCCGCCGTTTGAACACAATTCATAAACGGTAGAATCTTCAGATATCATTATGTCGACTATCTGTGCCTCTGTTTCTATATACGCGTCGCTTTGATCGACCGCATAGTCAGAAGAATCGCAAATATATCCAAATGAACACTCCGCCGTCGTTATTCCGCTCTCCCATTCATCTGCTTCAATGGTCATTACATATTTAGTACTCGTGAAGCCGACCCAATCGTCAAACGTTACTTCTTTTGCGCTATCGTTCCAACTTGTCGCGAACTTGTTATACGCGTTCTGGAATATCTCTATCCCTACTCCAAAATTATAATCAACGTTATTTACAGACTTCGTTTCACCGTTTATAGTGACCGACATGCTTACTTTATCACCATTAAGTATCGAAAGCACTATTACCACATTGTTCGATGCGTTTTCAAAGTCAGTAAGCGTAACAGTTAGCTTATGGAATTCTACGTTGCTGTAATTACTCATCATAAATCTCATAAATCCATACGACATGTAATAACAAGAATCTCCATTCTCTTTCTGCGTACTTAATATAGAGTTTACGTATATCTTTTCTCCTTTCTTTAAGTTAAATGCCGCCGTACTACTGAAAGTCGTTTCTGAACCGTCCGAACTCATATATGCTACAGTTGCTACCGATTCTATTACGTATGTCTCGGTATACTCTGCATAACTGTATTTAATCTCGTAGTTGCCCGTTTCTGTTAATGAAAGTCCTTCCGCCAAATTTACAGGTATCGTTGTGCTACTCGGTGTCGTTACAGTTACCGTTGCCGCGTTTACACCAAATTTACCCGACGGTACTTTTATTGTTTTACCCGTTTCGTATTGACGTAATAACGGGCTGTCGATTACAAACACAAATCCCGTAACATTAACCGTACATTCATCGTAATAATTTCCGTCAACACTTCTTACAATTATTGTCGCGACACCTTCCGCTATTGCAGTCAATTGTCCATTAGATACTGTTACTATGTTACTATTACTGCTCTCCCACGTTAAAGATTTATTTAACGCTGTATTCGGCAAAACTGTCGCATTTAACGTTAAAGTTTCTCCCACACGCATGTCTGCGCTATTTCTGTCAAGAGCAACGGATGAAACCTTGAAACCCTCATAATCTTCGTACTCAATAGAACTTAACGCTATACTGTATGTTCCCGTAGTCGTTTCGTTCCCTGCCGTTACGGGGAATAACCTTAACGTATATCCGTTCGTAGACACTACTTCTTTGAACACGCTTAACGGTAAATGCAACGTGTGCCATGTGTTTACCGCATAATCACTATTGTTGCTGTTATCATCTAACAACGCTACGTTTATAACAGATATACTGTTAACGGCATCGCTGAATCCGAAATACACTTCTAACGCAACACTGTTATACCCTAAATCAATCGCTTTCTGAATATCCGTTTCGTCAACGTTATATCCCCAAAGCGCTGTCATCGTCGTATCTCCCCAACCCGGATCCTGAGTATAATTGCTGAAATTAACGATAACCGTTTTCTCTCCCACAGTTACATCATATTCTTTTGTCCAATCTCCTTGGTTAGGTGCTCCACCATTTGAACAAAGTTCTGATACGGTAGAATCTTCAGATATCATTATATCTACTATCTGTATCGGTTCTATTATAAATTCAGCAGAAATACAGTATGCATAATTGCTGTCGTTTTTCACGATTAAAACAAACTTACCATCGGTAAACTCAGTCACATCGAGTTTTCCATCGGATAATAAATTCCTACCGCCTATTTCTTTATACACACCGAGAATATTGCCTTCGTATTCCGTGCCGAAAATTTCTGCAACAGTCGCAAATGCAAACTCTTTTCTGTAATCTATTGTTATCGTAACATCGTCTACCTTATCTATAATCAAATATTCGTTTACTGTCACGGCAACTTTTTCTGAAACAGACTCAACACCCTCAAAAGAATAAACGCACCATATATTACATGTACCCCAACTTATTGCGGTTACCACACCATTTTCGTCAACACATGCAACATTTTCATCAGAAGAATGCCATACCACATCCGCATCGGATATTTCTGTAATTTTACCGTCTTCGCTTGCTTTGCTCACCGAATAATCAAAAGCAGTCGTTTTCTTGTACTCAACCCCATCGAACACAATTTCGTTAACATATATCTCTGATGTACAACCTGTTTTTAAGCTGATATGCGTTTCCAAATCGTAACAGACCGATATAGGTATTTCAATCTGCATACCTATACCTGCATATCCCCTGAAATTAGCAGAAACAATAAGTAAAGTATTTCCGTATCCTTTCGGTGTTACAATGCCATTTTCGTCAACCTCGGCAACATCCTTACCAGACTCAAGAATCGCATAACTGAATGACACGTCAGGCGAATAATACTTTTTATCACCGAATAAAACATAAGCATTGATAACAATAGGCTCATCACTCAACAAAAAGCCGATAGAATCTCTATCCGTCTTTATAGAAGGCACTCTGCCTTCTGAATAAACGGTTACGATGCATTTCTCAGTCTTCCCTTGCCATGTTACCGATAGTTCTGCACTTCCCTCGTTTTTTGGAACTATAACCCCGCTGTTATCAACCGTAAAAATATTTTTATCGCTACTTTCCCAAGTCAATTCGGGTTGATTCACTATAATACCGCTTTGCTTTGCGGTAGCGTTAACTGTTACAGAATCGGAATATTTTTCTATCCGTAAATTATTAGTTTCCAAGCGCAACTCGTAAGTAACGCTCGCTCCGTTTTCATTTCCGCAGCCGCAACCTGTTCCGACAAATAATAAGAAAATCGAAGTTGCAACTAAAAACAAAGATAAAACAACATTACAAAAACTTTTTCTTTTCATAACATTTTCTGGTATTTATCCTATTAAACGCCAAGACCGTTCAGATAAACCACAGTATCCTCCTCTTGTGATATTTGTGTAATATTAAACGAATTCAATAACTGTTTGATTTTTAACTTCATAGAATTAACCGTTAAATCAGTGTAAGTGTTTGAATACAATCTTATCAATGCGTAAAGCGGACAAATAGACTCTAATCTGACATGTTCAGCCATTAATGTTTCACCTTTTGCGAGCAGTCTGTTTTCGATGGCAACAAACCTATCATACCAATCTGCAATTAAGTTTTTCGGCCATAACGCTTCGGTGAAAAAGCCTCTTCCACCCATCATTGTAGACATATTAAGTTCCTGAGTTTGTCTATTTAATAAAACAATGTACTCATTAAAAATTGAACGCATTTCAGCACTTTCGCTACCATACATAGCGTTAAAATATTTATCTACAAGATGATTTATGTCGTAATCCACATACCAACCGAGTTTTGATTGTAAATAACCTTTTAATCCTGCCCAACCGGTCGCATAATCATTACCGTTTTGCCCTTCAAGATAAAGCCAAGTAATTTTACTTTCTTTTACCGTTTTATAAAAGTCTTTATACTGGAAAAAAGTATTATAGGAAAACATAAAACCGCCGTCTCTGAAATATTGATCATATCCCCAAAGATGAACGTTTTTACCTATAGCGTTCCATTTTATTAGATTTTCCCTATATCTATTGTTAATTTCACTATTAATACTCTCGGTATAGTCCCAATACGCCGCAGCATACTTCGGAGATACGTGTTTAGACAATTTCATCTCCGGCTCAAACGATACAATGGGCTCACCTTTGCTATTATACGTAAGGCTAACGGGTGCGTCTTCAACATAGAAGTATGCATAAAAAACAATAATAAACGTATCTGCCCTGCTATCACCAGATTCTTTAAATTTTTCTTCAAGTTGATTTGCAACTTTATTTAAAAAGAGTATAACAGATGAACTATATGCGCCATATTTCTCTTTTTGTCTTAAACACTCATTGCAAGTACAAGGATCATCATGATCACCAATTGCCATAACGATTTCATTTTTATCGTTATCCTTAAAACATTCAAACATTGTGTCCGCAGTCATATCTATCATCATTTGATAAGATTCTGCATTCCCGTGTGCGGTATAACATAATTGATTCTGTTTAAGATTAAAAAACTCCGGATGCTCGTCTCCATAAATGTTTGGATTTATATAGCCGTACCAATTATGCCAGCAACCACCTTCCGGCGCCATAGCGTATGTTTCATGGTGCTGTATCATTCGCATACGATTTAACGACTCTTCCGACTGGGTGATATATTTCGAGCCTGCTATTCGGATATTAACATCAGGGACATCAACAATATCGATATCGTCTAAATATAATTTTGATACTTTATCAATATTGTAAACTTTAGGATAAAAATAATCGTAATTCAACGCTATTTCTAAATACCCATACACACCGTACAATACACCTATATCCAAAGCAGAATAGATACAAATATCATTACCTACGGTTTTTATAGCATATCCCTGCTCCTTTAATATTTCATAGTCTCCTTGCAATCCGTTTGCTTTGGAAATAACTGTATCGCCCAAAGAAAAATAATTGCTATTCTCAGAATATGAATCCGATTTTTCTATTTCAAGTTCCACGCCCGTCGCTTCAAATAAAAGGACTTTCAATTCTGTCGCTGCTTTTAAAGTATTACTACCTGCATCAGGCGAAACAAGTATTTTATATGAACTTGTACCAGCATCCACTATAAGGCGAGTAGTTCTTTTTACCTCGCCGGAATAACTGACATTATTATCTGATATAATATCTTTATCGTTATCGGTTGGGTCATTGCAGCCTCCACAACCACATAACACACTTGTTATTCCCAAAACAAATACAGATAAAATACAAAATATTTTTTTAAATACTCTATTCATATACACCAACCCCACTTAAGAAACAAGAACCGTATAATACTTCATTGTTGCATTGTTTTCTTCATCGGTAACAAAATACCAAATTTTATATAATCCTTTATTATTAAAAGTTGTTTCACTGGTTTTATCTTTGTAATTCCATACAAAAACAGTCATATCCGGTTTTTCGATATAAACGCTTACGGAACAATCGTCTGCATTGCTTTCATCATCAATTATTGTAATATCAGCAACAATTATATCCGAACCGATTTTCACTTCGTCTTTATGTTCACCTATCTTAATCTCCGGCGGTTTACGGTCTATAATACTTATTTCATAAATAAAATCGTCGTTTTTCCCGCCCAACTCATCCTTTACTACATAAGAAAAAATATACTTTCCATATTCTGAAAGCTCTATATCGAATAAATCGACAAACGCTTGACTTCCATCTAAAATCACACCATTAGTGTCTTTCATATAATTACCATTAGGTCCCTTAACTTTAAGGGTTACTCTGCAATTAAAAGCCAAGACATCGGCATAATTTAATTTAGGTACAGAAATGATAGAGCCCAATTCTTTTTCGCCTGAAATATCAATCTGAAAGACTTCAGGGGAATCATCAATGCTTTTTATCTTACTATAAGCATAAAACATTTGATTATTTACTCGTTCTATACTTATCAACTTATTATCGTTTGTGCTTTCCGTTGTAAGATTAAGCCAAACCTTATCATTAGTAAATCCCTTCCATTGTTTACCGTCAAGATTTGTAGTAACATTTAACGTTTGATTAGTGGAAAAAGAAATAATATTCGTTTGTGAATGATACCTTAAAACTATACTTTCATATTTATTCTGTTTAAGTTGAAGAGCAGTTCCTCCGTTTAAACTCGCGCAAACTTTATCGTCAAACATAAATATCTTCAATGACAAAACGTTACTTCTATCTCTGCTGTCCGTCAGGTTTATTGTCACATTATCAAGCGTCGAATGTTCAAGGAAAGAAAAGCCGAAAACAAATTCGGAAGATTGCAATTCTTTAACAAACGAAAGTTTATATTCCCCGTTGTTTTTAGCAAATTTATAAGTACACCCGAATATATTTGATAGTTCCGGCTCGCCGTCATATCCAAAGAAATACTTAACAAGTTCTAAATTGTCCGTACCGTATCCAATATCAAGAACGGGGACTTCATAGGTTTTTACTGAACCGTTTATTTCAAAAAAGAACTTGACTAAATCAATATTTTCCGTAATTATAAATGTATCGTCGGATAACAAATGAGCATCTGTAATATCAGAATCGTTACCTATATATACATTGGATTTTTTCAGAACGCCTTTACCAGCAGAAAAGTCATAACCAAACAATTCCGGAACTACATATTCAGCATTTCTTATTATAAACTCTGGTAAAATAGGCTCATCGTCAAAACGAACTTTATTGCTACCAAAAACCTCTAAATCATAAGAACATTCTTTTGTAAAATACAAGTCTGAAAACACATATTTTATCTTCCACGTCCCAGTTTCGTCAGGCGTAAAAATGCAACTGTCTACTTGTTCGTTATAATCATATTTTATAAGCGTTTCACTGCGCCCGTATAATTCTGCAGATACAAACACCGAATACCCGCCAACACTATTTGATATTATAGGTAAAGGCACATCTACGCTATCACCTATTTCCACATTTTCGACATATGACGGTATCTCTGCTGATATTTCATTTGTTACATTTTTAATCGCTTCAAGGCGTAAAACTTTCTCGGCAGAATTACCGAAACTATCTACGCAAGAATAAACAACATAATATATTCTTTCCTGTTCAGGAGTAAAATACCCATCTTTAAGCAATATATCCGTTTGAGTACCTGAGCCATAAGACCTATACGCCGAAACGTTAACTTGTAATTTGTTGCCGAACGAATCGATTCCTTCTGCGTCCGGAATCTTAAAACTCTTACCTACTATAAGATAATCCACTAATACAGGATCGGGATTGAATAATCTGATTTCAGGCTCTACAGTATTAGTTATATAATTTTCAGCCAAATCTTCATTACCGTCTATTTCGGTAAATAACACGTTAAACGCAACCGAATTATAATTATCTGCGTAAAATGTCATATAGCATTTGCCTTCAGAAAAACCACCCCACAATACGTCCTGTAATACGGGATCATCTAAATCTGCAATAATATTTCCGTTTGCATAAATTTTTCTCTCCGCATAATCCATTGAAAAAGATAAATCTTCAAACCCGACATTATTAAAAGTTTGCGGTAAGGTATGAGTTATCTGACCTAAAATATTAAACTTGACTAAAGAACCGAACGGTGTAGCATAGAACCCGATATGATGAGCCCCGTCTACAATTCCTAATTCATAAAGGTTTTCGTCCAAACCTATGCCGTCTTGTTCGGCAGACCCAGCCATAACATACACTAATCCCCCGTCATAATATTTAACCATTAACATTAAATAATTAGAAGAGTTGTTGACATCTGAAAAAATAAAGATAAATCTTTTTGCGTCCGGTTCACCGACCACATCAGGCAATATACTAAACGTTATAATACTATCGTTTTTAGTTTTGTCGTTCAGATCTATTATTTTATTGTAAGTTATTTTTTCGCCATTATAAATTTTGGCAAACACACCGCTCTTGTTTTTTGCTTTATACGGAGTAAAATCATTCGCCTTACCTATTCCGACGTAAGATTTAGACCCCGAAACAACATACATCGGTTTATTAACCAAAAAATCGTAACGTTTTATAGTTGAATCGTTTCTATATTCAATTACCCAATTACCAGATTCGTTAAGTTGCATGCTTCCCGAAACATATCCTTGACCGCTTGGCGCATAAACGATTCTATCCATTTTATTGCCACCGTTATATTTGTCGGGAAAATCAACTTTGTCTCCTTCTACATATATCTTTGAAATAAAATTTTCAACGGAAACATCATCATAACGCAAGTCAGCCATAGCGATAAACGATATAGCACTGCATATTAAACAAAAAACAAATAATATTGATAAAATCAATTTTAATTTAATATTCTTTTTCATTTTACAATCATCCTTACATCTTTAATGATTTATTCTTTTATACCACCTATGTTTACGCTATTCATTATTCTGTCTCTGAAAAATATAAAAAGTATAAGAATCGGCAACGAAAACAAATAACAAATAGCAAGTTTTAGTGGGACTCGGCTTAATCCTTGAACATTACCGTTTACGAGATAAAACACACCATAAGCAATAGTATACTTAGACGGCATAAAAACTATCGGCGTCATATAATCATTCCACGACCCCATAAAACTTAAAAGGAAAATTGTTAAGAACACTCCTGAAACTAACGGGAGAATAATCTTAAAGAAAATAACCAAATCCCCTGCGCCATCAACCAAAGCGGATTCGTCATAATCCTTTGGTAAAGCCCTGAACGCAGCAAAAAATACCAGATAAAAATAATTTGTAAAACTTATTTTCATAAAATAATATGAAAACATCGTATCATACACCCCGAGTGCTCGCGAAATTTTAAGCAAACTCGCTTGACTGTTAAACGATGGGATTATCATTACAAATATAACTACCAAGTAAATTATGGAACTGACTTTATTCTTAAACCGTTGAGTCAGATACGCTACCCAGCATACCGAAAACGTTTGTATTAAAGAACCGATGACCGCAAATAAAACAGAATTTAAAATCATCTCTTCAAACCATACTTCACGACTTCCGCTAAGCGTTGTTATCGGCACATGAAATTGAGATATGACATCTACATAATTGCTCCACGCCCAATTCCAAGGCATACCTGTCGGTAGCCAAACCGGGTTATCAATAAAATCATCTATGGTTTTTATACTCGAGAAAAAACCCCAAAGAATAAGAATAATTAATATTAAAGATATAAAACCCAAACCAAACATCAAAGCAAACGTAAAAGGACTTTTCCAATTGCTTTTTATTCTATTTTGTCTTTTTAATCTTATATGATTATTATTAATAGCCATTTTTATCTACTCCCATTTCTTATTAAGTTTTTCAGACAAGTTTCGAGTTAATAAAGTTATCGGAATTGTTATACATGATATTAAAATACCAAGCGCGGCAATATAAGGATATGTTTTAGGAGTAGAAGTTACTGTAATCAATGTCATATAATATCCCAAAGTATATATATCCTGCGGTGCTGCGTTCCCATAAAATGTAAACAACCCGATATCCGCTGTAAGAAATCCACTTACAGACATAATCAAACTTATAGAAATTGTTTGCCAAGAAAGCGGGAAATAAATGCTGATAAACTCTTTAAAAGGCGTAGCACCTTCTAAACGCGTTGCTTCTATTATTGAATCGGAAATGCCTGCCATCGCACTCGTTATATATAACACACCGCCACCAAATGACATTAAAAGCGAATATAACAATATTACAAAAAAAGTAACGTCTGTATTACCCGTATCAAGCAAAGGTGGTATGGTTTGATTAGTAATTAAATGCCAAACCGCAGGAATACAGTCGCAAACAAAATATTTATACATAGATATAAATATTATGCCCGAAACAATACCCGGTGCAAAAAGCATAATTTGAAAAAACCTTCCTCCCGGCATTCTCCTTGAAATATAATACGAAAAAAAGGCAGCAATAAACAAAACTGGAGAATTCAGCACATATATTAAAATACCTCTTAAAATTGCCCTTATCAAATAAGCATTTTCGGGTGCGGAAAAGTCCTTAAATATTTCAATAAAATTTGAAAAACCGGAAAACAAATAAACGCCGTTTCCGTCAATCAATTCATATTTCTGAAACGCTAACGTTATTGAAGTAATATTTGCCCAAACGTAATACACCGCAAATTGAACGACAAAAATACTTAATCCGAAGATATAAAATAATTTCCGCCGTTTAGACATTGTTCTTATCGTCTTATGTTTACTTGACATATCTATTCCCTACTTAAAATATTTACTGTACAAATCATTCCACTTTGAATTACTTATCCACATATCTTCAAAATAATCTTTCGGAGATACAGGATTTGCATTAAAAAACGAACTTACAGGATTAGTATAATTAAGTTGGCCTTTCCACCTGTTGCCAAATATTTCCGCTTCGTTTAACACAACAAGTTCACTTCCAGAATGGATATAAATCATTTCTTTATTATTGTGTAAATTCCATAACTCTTTCTTAAACGGAGAAAGTTTATTGTAATTTTCAGCTGATAAATTATATTGAAAACCACGAGTCATGCCGGTTTCAACGGTAAAATTCTCAAGATTTTCTTGACTGTAGCAAAACCTTAAAAAAGTTTTAATTAAATTTTTTATTTCGTCGGAAACATCATTTCTGGCTATCGCATAAGCACAAACACTATCAAGTGTCGCGTAAGGATCACCATTAGCGTTTGTATCATTTTCGTCAAGCTTTGTAGGCAAAGGCATCCAACCGAAATTCCTATTCATTTCGCTGTATTTTTCATTTTTTGAACTCATTCTTTGGAACACTTCTTTGGCCTCATTTGACCACCACGTTCCGTCAATAAGCATAGCAATCGGATCTCGGTTTGACGACGAAGCAGATTTTAAATAAATTTCCTGCGCGTCAAGTTGCTCTCTTGTCGATGCCCACCCCTGTTCGTCATAATATTTGTTGGCAATAATTTCATTTAACATTGAAAGAGCATAATAGTTGCCCGGGGCTTGTTTAGTAACGTAGCCGTTGCGGTCGCTTACTTCTGTATTTGCAATATTTAAGTTGTAGCCGAAAAGTTTACTCGCATTCCTTTCAAGAGATGTCACATAGTCATAACTATCGTCTCTTAAACTAAAAGACGTTCTTGTATTGTCTATACCGTTATAAGATGCAGCAAATCTATCAACGAAATACGTATAATATTCGTATTTGTATTTTCCTGCTATAATAAACGGTACGACACCTTTCCGCTTCATCTGAGAACATAAATTTAAGAATTCCACATAAGTTGCAGGCAATCCGTCGTCACTATTCCCAGGTATACCGTCCGGACCACTTGAAAGTTCACCTGACGCATCGGTATAAGCACCGTCTTTATCTATATAAAAACTTTTTGAATCAAAAAGATCCTTATCATATACGATTCCGCCGCCACCTTCATAATGCGGAATAGCGTAATACGATTTACCGTCCTTAAACAATAATGCTTCCTTTATTTCATCCGGTAACGAAACGCCTTCCTGACTGATAATATCGTTCATAACATCAGTCAAATCAAGGAAATTATTATTGTTGACAAAATACGCTGCGGTAAGTTTTTCACAGAACGCCACCTGACAAATAGACTGGCTAAAAGAGAAATTATCACCGTCATAATCTTTATTTGCCTGAATTTGAATCTGAACACCCTTTTTGCCTTTTTCAAACGACGTATCCGCGTATTTTTCTTCGAACGCCGTTTCTAACTTATAAAGCCAATCTGTGCCTATACCCCCATTATAATTATGTATCCATAACTGAGATTTCGTAGCGTCAACGCTTTCACCTGTCGACCTACAACCAAATTGTCCACAGAGAACAACAATCACCATTAAAACACTAATAATGAAAGCACATAGTTTTTTCTTTTTCATCTTTTTTCTCCTTTAATTGTTGACTAAAACTATTAAATAACTAATTACAAAGATATTTGCAATTGTTTATTTACCAAATCATTGACGACCAAACACCATAAGTCAATATTTCATCTTCAAGTTCCGGTATACTGCCAACCGAGCCGCTAAGATATTCCTTTATTCTTAACGCACAGTCTCTTACCCTGAATACAATTCCACCTAATCTCTTTTCATGAAAATCCCAACCATAGGGCGTGTTTTCCTTCATCCAAACCGTTCTATAATTGTTTTTAAATTTTTCAATGCGAACGGCGGTTTCTTCATATATAGGTAATAATTCTTTTAACGATTCTTTATCATTGTTGGAATACGCCGTGCGCGTTTTCATTCCAAGTTCCGCTTTTAACTCCAAAGCAAAACAAAGTGATGACAAATTATCGAAAAGATACTTAAAATCACCCATTTCTGAAGATACGTCTTTTAATTTCTGAGCATATTCTCCAAAAGGAATATGAGAAATTCTGCTCAACTGTAAATCTCTTTTTCCCAAAAAACAATCATCCAGCAATAAAGCACGACAAGTACTATCAGCATTTTTTAAGTCCGGGTTATAATCGTTTTTATTAGGCAAATCCAAAAGCATAAACAGGTCGAAATCTAATCCGAACAAACTTTTAAATCCCTGTTTTATCTTTTCATCGTCAAAATTACCCAACGAATATTGTCTGACGGCATAAAGAGTCGGCAACACGGCAAAAAACGAACATTCATGCCCGGAATTTCCCCAAGAAGTCAGTAATACATTTTTTACCCCGTGTTTTATTACTTGCTTCATTGCCGGCTTCATTGCTTCCATTGAATAAGTATTTAATGGGGCATATCCCCACCAAGTATTTGCCGCTCCGCCAAACCAAACTTCCACGCCCGCTTCTTCTAACGTGTTAAACATTGAATCATAAACAGATTCGTCAGTCGTATCGTAATCCCAGTAACACAGACCTATCCCTGTAGGTATCTTTTTAACAACATCTTCGGCAAAATGAATATTTTTAGCAATATATTCACCGTGATTAGCTAACTTATAGAACATGTCTGCCCAAATATGAACTTTAAAATCATATTTTTCAGCCAATTTTACGACTTTGTTAAGATGCTTTAGTAACAACTCAAATCTATCGTGATAACCATGCAAATCCAAATATTTACCTAAACCTACATAATGTGCTTCGTCAAATCCAAGATTAATTTCGTCAGTTTTAAAAGCGTCTCTCAATGCAATAAACATTTTTTCTATTAATGAATCGACTTTTGCATCATCTACAAGAAGTATGTTTTCTATATCACATAAATCAAAATAATGCGGGTTGCTTAAGACGTTATCCATATGTCCCAAAGTCTGTATACAAGGTATAATTTGGATACCTTTTGAATTAGCATACTCTTCCATTTCCCGCAACGTTTGCTTGTTGTATCCGCCACGCAGATAACCGAAATAAGGTTCAGATTCTATTTTAAACATATCGTCCAATCCTAATTCAAGCAGGTTATAGTCCATTAATGACAAATAATCAACGTATTTTTTAAAAGACTGCAAATTCAAAGCACCGTTTCCAACCAAATCCAAAAAAGCACCAAAATGTTTGTATTGCATTTTTACCTCTACTTATTCTTGTATTCGTTTATTTTCGATTCCACCTGTTCCCAACCTTGACTCGTATCCTTTACAAAATCTTCATCCGAAAGAGCGAAATCAGGAACAGGATTATTAGTTAAATATGGCTTAAACCCAAATTTTGTATAAATATTTACTGCACTATAGCACCAAGTTTCAGTTATCAAATATATAAAGCTATGATACCCTAAATCTCCGTAAAGCGTGAGCAGTTTCGATACTAACGCTTTTGCAATACCTTTCCCCTTGCAAGAGTCGTCAACCGCTATCCAATGAAGTCGTTGCTCTGTCTTTCCATTAAATAAACCGTTCCATAAAGCGCCGGTGGCGACGGCTTTTTTATCTTTATCCAAAACAAATACGATTCTTTCATTTAAAGCAAGATTATGACCGTCAACGAATTCACAGTTAAACATCCTTATAGCATCTTCTCTATTTGAAAACTGCCCGACGGATATTTCAATGTCTGCCCATAAGTTCTCATCCCCCTTTTCATACATTTTAAATGTATAGCCTTCGGGTAAATCAAACTTTGGGAAAGCGTCCGTGTCTGTTTTTGTCATTATCAAATATCTTAATGTTAAACTTTTATCTAACATATCTATTTATTTCTCTCTTGATACATCTTTTTAACTTTGTCGTATATGGAATTATCAATCTTTATTTCACCGCTTGAATACGGATAAACATACATGTTTTTTCCCACGTTTTTATCCGAGCAAAAAGTATCATAACGATATTTATCCCTGTCTTCTTTTTTCCTGAAATCAGGAATCTCTATACTGTTATTGCCAGATATTATTGATTTATATGCCATCAACCCCGGTAAAAACATATTTAACGCTTCGTAAACGCCGATACTGTTTTCAATCCCTTCCTGTTCTCCGAGTATTTTTTCTATAAAATAATACATCGTATAAAAATCACCGCCGCCATGTCCGCTCATATCTTGGGATAATTTAGAAGTGTTTATCGGTTCGGGATGATAATGATTTAACTTATCACCATCTAAATATACATTAACATCTTGTGCCGTTTCTGCCCATCTGTCAGATTCCGCACAACCCTTTTTACAATATATGGAATACCAAATAGAACTTGGCTGCCTTATCAATCCGCAACCATGAAAACTCTTAATCACTGCTCCGTTCTCAAGCGTAACGAGTTCAAGACCGCCTGATCCTAACCCGCCTTTACAGCCAACATCCAACATTCTCTTCGGAATAGGCAATTCAAAACCCACTACCTTTACAGGGCGCAATCCGCATATATGTATTATAGGCCCTAAACTGTGTGTACAATAAAATGTTGCATAAGCGTTATTTCGCCAATGATTTTCTTCACCATACGTAATGTCCGGCCAGATTTCATGGCAATCATGTACATATTCGCCTTCACCATACTGAAACTCACCGAGTTTGCCTTCCCTATAAAGTTTTCTCATTTCTGTATTCGCAGGCATATAACAGTAATTTTCCGCGTAAGCGTAAATCTTTCCACTACTTTCAACAGCCTCGACAAGTTCTACCGCTTCAGCAAGCGTCTGACAAGGTAAAACTTCACTTATCACATGTTTCCCCGATTTTAAACACTTAACGGCAAACGGCGCGTGTTCGTTTGCGTAATTTGCAAGTACGACCGCATCCATGTCGTGTTTGATAAATTCTTCAAAATTATCGTAAAAACTCGTTTCGTAACCGGTATTCCACTCTTTTATTTTTTCTTTGCATTTATTCAACGCAACATCGTATTTATCACATACCGCAACAAGTTGAGCGTTAGGATATTGTGCGCAAAACGTTATCATCGACATCCCGCGATAAGCACCTAATACACCTATTTTAATTTTTTTCATTGTTTTCACCTACATTCGCGCCTCGTTAACGCTCTTTTTAAGTTTAATAATAATATCTTCTATTTCTTGCCATTTATGCTCTTTAATAAGAGCCTTATTTGCCACACAACCGACACCAACACCTATAGCACCGGCTTTTATAAAATCACCGGCATTATTTTCATTTACTCCGCCAACAGCTATTATGTCAATATTATTTAAAGGTGACCTAACCGCTTTTATATACCCAGCCCCCAAAACAGATGCGGGAAAAACCTTAACGAAGTCAGCACCGAGTCTATGCGCATATTCAATTTCAGTAGGAGTCATCGCCCCGGGCATAACGACAATCCCATTATTCTTCGCTTCCGTTATTACGAAATTATCAATATTAGGAGAAACAATAAATTGCGCTCCTGCTTCTTTTGCTTTGTTAAAAAAATCGATATTTATAACAGTTCCCGCGCCGACTATAACATCAGGCATGGTCTTTTTAATTTCCATTATTGAAATTATTGTATTATCGTTATTCGTTTTACTTACGTCAAAAGGAATTTCCATAACGCTTATTCCGTTTTTGTAAAGTATTTGCGCTAATTTTAAGCAATCAACGGGATTAATGCCGCGAATTATCGCGACTATTTTTTCCTTTTTTACTCGTTCTATAATTTCTTTTTTCATATATTTACAACCCCGCCCGCGTGAGCACCGTGACTATCACCGTCTTTATCTGCAAAACGAAAAGAATATAACTTACCGTTTATATTAAAACGCAATTTGAATTTTTTGCCGGATAAAGAAGCAATGTCAAAATTCTTAAATATCACCTTCGCATCTGTGGAATCACAAATCAATCTATCCGATACGGCCAACAGTTCTCCATTATCTGTTAAAATCTCGACACTGGCTTCTCCATCAATATTCACAAACATCTGACATCTGTTTTTAAAAGTTAAATTCCTTGTTAACAATGTCCCTTTACCGCTCACCGAAACAAAGCCGTCTCTACGTATTTTTGCAAGTCCGGTAGCCCCGTTTGAATACATACCGTTTTTGAACCATACAAGATTCTTTTTAGTCTCATCGCCCGCAAATCCTATATAATATATCCACAATTCGTCCCCGTGAATTATACAAACACCTCCGACCGATTGAATATACCCCCTATCCCATGCTCCTTTATACATCGATGCTGTTATAATAGATTCGCTATTAGGTCTCGTGAAATGAAATCCGTCTCTACTAAAAATCGGTATCAGTTCAGTTATTTTCGGCACTCCTCGATTTTCACACTTTAAATTGTCCGGACCATATAATATCTGAAACATCCCCAGCATTATACTTTCATATCCAACACAGTCTACATTATACAAATCCGGCTGATAATAATCTATATAAGGATTAGGCAAATCTTTTTCTGTAGTGTGTAGCCACCTTATATCTTTATTTCCGTCCCACAATTGATCGTTGATAAAATCATCACATTCGTAATAACTGCGCGCCCTTCTACCCGGCGTCCATGATTTCCTTATACTGAAAACCCATTTTTTTCTAAACGGATTGTAAAAAATCGTACTTCTATCTTCCAACGGCGGCGTTGTCTTGAAATTTTCAAAATGAATACCATCTTTTGAAGTCGCAATTAACGCAGGGGTAATCCCGTCTGGATTTCGTAAAAACAATTTATATCTTTCATTTATTTTCTTGGTATCATAATCGATAACTATTGTCGTCGAATCCGGACGAAAATAATTCAATCCCGAAAAACCTTTTTCTAATTCGTAGCCATCATAGTCAAGAATGATATTCGTTCCCTTCCTTATATCTAAATGCGGACGTTCCCAATGTATCCCGTCTTTGGAAACAGCATATGCCATGTGCTTTAACCAACTTGCTTCATACCACATTTTATATATTTGTTCCGTTTCGTCATACCAAACCCCACCCGACTTTGGGCATGCTACCGGACATTCTTCTCTTTCCCAACTCTCCGTAGGATAAAAAATAGGATTTCCTTCATACTTTTTCGGTTTATGATACTCAAATAACAGTTCCGATTTCTCAATTAGAAAATCGTCAACAAATAACTGTCTACCTATACTTACATCAATAACTTTAGGCGGATTTACCAAATACGGTACTTCATCAATATTCTCATTATAAGGAAAACTATCGTTAACCGATATTCCGTTATATAATTTTTTCATTTTTTAGCTAAAACCCCAAAATTAAATTAAAATTGAGTTTATTATTGTTCATATACATTATAGATTACCCATAAACCATATTTCTACTTTTATTTTTATATATTTTTTGCATATTATTGGATTTTATTCTCAAATACAAAAATTGAACAATACACAAAAATGCTTAAACTAAAAAAATGTGCTTATTTTTGTTTTTTTATAAAAAATAACAAAAATAAGCATAATTTATGGTATAATATAAAAAGAATAAAATGAAAGAAAATTGAAATCAACTTTGATGAGAAAAGAAGGAGAATATGATGACAATTTTACCCGAAGCAAGGCAATTTTTATTATCAAGATTTACAAAAAATAATGCTTACTTTGACACTGAGAAAAAAACATTGAATGAGCCATTTCCTTTACATTACCATAACTATTTCGAAATTGAATTAATCTTCAAAGGGCATGGTACTGAATATATAAATCAGCATAAAATTGATATTAAACCAGGTTTAATGTATTTATTATTCCCTACCGATATTCACGAATACATTATAAACGAAGATGTTCAAATCTATACTATATCTTTCGATTATCCATTGATCCCTGAAAACTATTTACCGATTTTTTATAATAATAAGGTTGAAAACTTTATAATGAACCTTACAAAAGATAGATTAAAACTAATGCAAGGGCTATTTGAAAACATAATCGACGAGTACACAAAAAACGATGAATATTCGACAAGTAATATTCAGCACATTTTAAGCATTATTCTTTCTCACTTCATAAGAAAATTACCAAACAAGGAAAAAATAGAAATAAACGACAACAGATTATTATTGGCTTTAAATCACCTACTCGTTCATTTTAACGAAAGCCCAACACTTCAGGAAATAGCCGAATTAGTTGGATTCAATCCGTCATATTTTAGTACAATATTTAAGAAATACACACAAAAAAGTTATACCGAATATCTTATTGAACTAAAAATCTTACACGCAAAAAAATTATTGAAAATCAATAAAATGTCCATTTTGGAAGTAAGTTTATCCAGTGGATTTGAATCAATAAGTAATTTTAATAGATTTTTTAAAAAAATAGTCGGAATAACGCCAACTCAATACAAAAAGGCGCATAATATAACCAAGCAAACTATTAAAACAATTTCAAAGTCATTAAAGGATTCATAAGAAAATAAAGCACATTTTTATACAAAATGTGCTTTATTTTATCAAATGGTGAATTATTATTCTAACACTCTTATCGCTGCGCCGACCGCGCCGCTATCTACACCGTAAGTTACTTCTACGGGCTTATTTATCGTATAACATATTATATCTACCCATATTTTACTTTGTGACGGTCCTCCCGCCATCTTTACGGAATTAAAATCTATTCCGAGCGTTTGTAAAAAATCGAGTTTTTCCTTTAACAGATTTGCAGCACCTTCCATAACCGCGCGGGCGATATTTTCTTTTTTATATGCCGAAAAGTCTTTTTCCGCATCGGTTAAAGGATTTATTTTTAATCCGCCAGCCCCGCGCTCGGCTTTTTCCGCATATTCGTTAAATAACTTTATCTTGTCGGTCTTTGAAATATTGTTTTCTATAATTTTATCTATGTTTTTAGATATTTGCGCGACGGAAGACATAGCCCCCCACAAGTCTTTTTCTTTACTTAAAAACGTATCGCATAAAAGTCCGTTTTCTATAAGTTTTTTCCTATCGTGATACGGAAAAAACAGTACCCAACTAGTTCCACAGGAAAGTAAAAGTTCACTTTCGTTTACGACATTATTCGCTATCGCTCCGCTAGGATGGTCGAAACTGCCTAAAAACACCTTGCAATTCTTATCTATGCCGTATTTTTTTGAAAACGTTTCGGTAATTTTTCCAAGCAAATCTCCGCTTTCGTAAACTTTCGGCAATTTATCTTCTGTTAAATCCAGTGCGTCAAGATAGGGTTTATGCCACTTGCCCGTTTCTTGTTCCAGAAGGTAAAAAGGCACAGCGGTAGATCTGTCTATACCCCATTTACCCGTCATTTTATATAACAGATATTCGGTGGACATACAAATCTTGCCGCAACTTTCAAGTATTTCGGGTTCGTGAATTTTAACGTGCGCAAGATGAGCGAGCGGAAAAGTTCCAAAATAACTCCAACCTGAAACATATGCCGTACATTTTTTATCTATTATGCCGTAAACTTTTTCACTCTCTTCTACAAATGGCGCGTTAGTCCACGAATACACATTAAGAACAGAGTTTCCGTTTCTATCACAAATTACCGTATTTCCGCTTGCCGACGCCATCGCTATCCCGCTTATTTTACCGCTCACTTCTGCGGCAAGGTCGCTTATGACCACGAAAACCGTTTCGGCATAATCATCAGCGGAAAATCCGAGATATTTTGCGCCGCCTTTTAGACTGCAAGTTTTAATTTCAAAAGGTGCGGAACAACTTTTTATTACATTTTCTCCGTCGAACAGTACACCCTTCACTGACGATGTACCGAGATCAAGACCTATTGAATATTTTTTCATTAAATCTTTACTACCTTTAAGTTTAAGAGTTCACCGAAATATTCAAGTGCTTTAATATCGACGTCATAAACTATAAAACTGTGATGCGTTGCACCATTTTCGCTCAATTTCTCCAAAAAATCAGGCACGGGCACAGGCGGAACGAACCAACCGCGCATACTGTCGTCAAAATCGTGCGTATCGACATTTATCATTTCTATATCACTCAAAAGCAACTTAAACTCTTCACCCTTGTCCTTAAACACGTTGCAGAAAACCGCTTGCCCACTCTTAAACTCTGCAAGACCTTTATAACAAAACTCCGCGTCGGTATAAGAAAAACCAACTTCGGTCAAAACAGGTTTACTTTTTGCGACGGCATAATTCATTTCGCCCATATGGCTTATAAAAAGCCTGTTTTCTTTCCAGTCCGGGCAAAAAATTTCAACAAATGAAAAATCTTTGAAAACTTTTGCGACAGCACCGACGAAAGACGCCGTAAGTGTGTCACCTTCGCCCGCATACCCAACGCCGTTCGCCATTTCTTTACAGCACTCTATAAACGGCATATTCCCGAGATTGCTTTTCGTTATATCCAAAAAGTTCACGGTAAACGCGTCGAGATTTTTCTCTTTTATCGCTTTTCTGACAGCAAGACAGGATTTTATAGATGTTTTAATGTTTTCTTCGTTTATATCTCCGCAAATATTAAATTCTGCGTTATAGTTTATTCTCTCTTCCGTAATTTCTTTCTCTGAAACGCTATCTAACGCAGTTTTCATTTCTTTGTCGCGGAAATGCACGAGTTCTATTCCGAACGCATCTTTAACTTCCTTATCAGTTACGAGAAAATCCCCCATACCCTTAAAAGAAGTACCAAATACTCCCGTTCTACTACCATAAAGTGATTTTGCCGCGACTGCCGCTCTTACACAATCAGCCGCTCTTTTAATAACTTTACCGTCCTTAATGTGTCCCGCGCATATCGCATATTTTTTACCGCGACGTTTTAAAAGGTTACACATATCCATTACGCCGTGTATACCGTGATTATACATCAAGGGACTTTCGGAATATTCTTTGCCGTAACCGTATCCTTCGGTACTGTCTAAAACCACTATCGGCAGTTTTGTGTTCACAAGCGCGTCAATGCTTTCTAACGACGGCGAATATGCCAGGTGCAATGTCACTATTACATCAACACCAGCCGTTTCAAAATCTTTGACCGCTTTGTCAAACTCGCTTTTTATACGGCACATCGGTGCTTTTATAACCGATAGTCCGCTATTTTCAAACTCTTCCGCCACTCTATCGTAAAACTTTATAAGTCCGTCTTTTTTAACATTTACATCATCATAAAGTTTTATATATAAAGGCAATAATCCTATTTTGATTTTTTTCATAAAACGCCTTATTTATCTCTTCTCGTTTGTTGTAACGTATAGTGAACGTCCACCGCCTTTTCTTCGTCGGTATACTTTCTCCACGTATCGATGACTTTGCCGCCGTTATACTTACGGTCGTTTACGTCGTCGGTCGTTCCCATTACCGTTACGTTTATCTGTCTGTGTCTCGCTCTCACCTGATCCCAGTCAACGAAGTATATATGCGCAAATTCCCCGCCGTCTAATACGCCGTCTTTAATGGTCATTGCTTCGCTTCTTCCGAAGAATACAGAACGAAGGTGTCCGTCGGTATTAAGACTTGTCCAGTCACCCGGTTCGTCTACGTGTCTGCCGAACTGCGTGTGTATAGGACCGGGGTGCATATACGCGTTATTCTCCGAATAGTCGGGAACTAGTTTCTGCATTATCTTTAATATATCGTGCTGTAAGTATTCTAAATCGTAGATATCAAGGTCGTGCGAACACTCCTGTATCATTACCGAACAAGTCGTGTGGTGCGACGCGATAGTAACAGTCCCGTTCTTTATCCCCGACTCTTTTACTATGTCGATCACTTCCTTACTTACGTCGTGAAAGGTCGGTCTCCAACCCTTCGATTGCACTTCCAGTTCCTTCTGAAATACTTTGAATTCCATTATTGTTGTCTCCTTTTTTCTTTTATTTTATTTCTTATTTAATCTTTCGCCGACTGCACCGCCGGGATGAATTACCGCAAACTGTTCGTTTTTAAAGCCCGTTTCTTCAATAAGTGCCGTCTGCAACGTATGAAATATTATGCATAGTGCCGTTGTCGAAGTCGTCCCTTGTGAATTGTATTTATCCGTTTCCCTGTTAACGTATTGCTTTAATACGACGTCAGCGCCAGTAGCCAACGGACTTTCAAGATTTTCAGTTACCGTAATGACTTTTATGCCTTTCTTCTTGCATATATCCAAAATAGGCAAAAGTTCTTTTGTCTTACCGCCACGGGAAGCAAACACCATCACGTCGTCCTTTTGTAAAAACCCCGTTGCACCATGAACCGCTTCCGCAGGAGATATAAACCGAGCGGGCTTTTCTATACAGCAAAGTAGGTGCGCGAAATGTTGGCAGATTATCCCTGAATGACCACACCCGCAAGTGCCTATCCTTTCCGCATTTTTAAGTAAGTTCACCGCAATAGAAAACATTTCTTCGTCAAAATACTTTTCCATTTCCGCGATGCACTCGGATTCTATTTTATATACCGCTTTCGCTTGTTCTAAACTTTTTGTTTTCATCTTAAAATTTTATTCCGTAAATTCGCGCGGCGTTATTACACATTATATCCGCAATATTGTTTTTATTAAGTCCGAGTTTTTCCGCTGTCTTTTTGAAACCGCGTATTATCTCATAAGTAAAGTTGGTTATTTCTTTTTCATCCGTTTCTCTCATATGTGCAGCGTTAGTTAAATCCCCATATAATCCTCGCGGAACTACGTTAACATAATTCCCGTTTTCACATATACGATACATTTTCATCTTCGCTATCGGCATATCAGTTCCGAAAAGAACTCTTTTAGTGCCTACCGCCTCTATACACTTTTCAGTTGCAAGCGGTAAAGTATTAGCCGAAAAATCGAACATCATATTTTCTGTGTGTTTAAGCGTTTCAAATGCGTCGCCTATATCTTCGGGTGAATACGCTCTGCCTATATGCGCAACTATCAGTTTAACGTTCGGATATTTCTGTTCTATTTCCATAAGTTGCTTTATATTCGTCGAATTTTTAAGTCTGTCGGGTTTGCTTATATGCAAAACAACTTTCCACCCGTATTTATCCGCAACTTTTAAATGCTTTTCAGGTAAAAAGTCGAATATATCAGCATCTGCACCGTTAACGCCAGTTTTACAATTATCCAAATATGGTTTTAATCCCTGAAATCCGCCTTTTATAACCTCTTCTTCCAAGAATTCGGGTGTCATATCGTAATCAGTAAGGAACAAAGTCGGATAATTTTTTTCCCTTCCAGCTTTTGAAACATATAAATTCCCTTTATCTAAGTACTGTGCAGGCCATCCAAATATAACCGGCACAACCTTTTTATCCGGAAACATATTAAAATAAGTTTGTTCCAAATCTTCAATCGAACATTGTCCGCCAACTCTATCCGGCCAATAATCCGGATTTAAAACTCTGTTTTTTCTATCGTCTTCCGTTCTCCAAACATGTGTGTGAGAATCAACTATATTATCGGGTAAAAAATCTTTTAATTCTTCTTCGTAAACCTTTTTGTCGTATTCCGACATTTTATATCCGAACATAACGCCCCCCTTTGTAAAATTATATAACCACAATCAAAATATTGTCAAGTATTTTGAGCGATTTAATCAATTATCTGCAATTCTTATGTTTATACCGTTTCGCAAAAATTCATTTTGCTGTTCTTTTTTCAATTTTACGTCCGAAACCACCAAAGACACTTTATCTCCTTTCGCAAACCCAACAAGCGCAGCCTTGCCGAACTTGTGCGAATCCATAAGGATAATCGAGTTGTCGGAATTTTCAATTGCACACTCGCAGATTCTTGCGGATTCAAAGTCTGTCGTGGAAAAACCTATGCTGCTATGATAACCGTCAGTTCCTAAAATACACTTGTTAAAATGGCAATCCTTTATCGCCTTTTCCGCCATATATCCGCAGAAATCTTTTCTGTACGGCCGAAAAGTCCCCCCTATAAGATTTACCGTCGCACAACCGTTTAGAATATTTATTATCATATACGAATTAGTAAAAACGGTTATGTTTTTTAGCGTTTTTTGCCTTAAAGCATCCGCCAAAGCCATACTGAACAAGCACACGGTAGTTCCCGAATCCAAAAACAACGTTTCATCGTCAGATATAAGCGACACCGTTTCTTTTGCTATCGCTTTCTTTTCTTTAACGTACAATTCTTTGCTCGCTTCATAACTGTAAAAACTGTAAGTGCTGTCGGGCAGACTTATTTTTCCATGCGATCTGATGCCGTACCCCTTTTCTTCCATACGTGTAAAAAGTCTTCTCGCAGTCGCCGCCGAAATTTCCATTTTTTCCATTGCATCTTGCAAAGTTATGCTGCCGCTCAGTTGCAATTCTTTAAGTAAAACCGTTTCTTGCACTATCGTCTTTTTCATTTTTTGCTCTTCCTCATATATAATGTTTACAGTTTATCATAAAACGCTCATTTTGTCAAATAATTCGCTCATTATTTTATAATTTTATTCATTATCTTTGACAAATCGTTTACGATTTTTTATGATTTAAAAAAATAAAATACACAAGGAACTATTATGAAAAAAATAAGAACGCCTTTTTTTGAAATAGGCACTAAAAACTACGTTTACGGCGACGAAGTGTTGCGGCTCGCTATCGCCGCAGATAAATTTGCGGAAAAATACGATATAGACGTATTATTTACTACTCCTTACGCAGACATTAGAAGAGTAGCGGAAAACACAAAAAATTTAATTATAATCGCGCCGTATATGGATACTTTGCGTCCAGGTCGCGGTATGGCGGACGTTCTGCCCGAAAGCTTAAAAGCCGCGGGCGCGCACGGTGTTGTTGTAAACCATTGCGAAAAACCTATGTCCCTTCCGCAAATAAAAGAAACCATTAAGCGCGCAAGAGAGTTAGATTTTATTGTTTTTGCTTGTGCTGACACAACCGAAGAAGCGGAAGCACTTGCTCACCTTCACCCCGATATTATTAACCCCGAACCATCGGAACTTATAGGCGGAAACGGCGGAAAAGTAAGCGATTTAAGTTTTGTTAAAAGAACGATAGATGCAATAAAAAAAATTGATCCGTCGATTTTTGTTGAACAAGCGGCGGGAATCACCACGGGAAAACAGGTTTACGATTTTATTATGGCGGGTAGTGAAGGCGCAGGTGCGGCTTCGGGCATAATAAATGCAAAAGACAGAATTGCGACAATGGAAGAAATGATTGCCGCAACAAAACAAGCCGCTATCGACCTTAAAAGGAGTTAATTATGATTTATAAAAACAAAATTCAAGTTCAATCGGAACATAAAGAAATAACTTTTCATAACGTTACGGATAAAGTTAAAGAGACGGTTGAAAAATCGGGAATTAAAAACGGAATTGTAGTTGTTTATTCCCATCACACAACTTGCTCTGTTATAACGCAAGAGTGCGCTTTTGATATGTCTATGACGGGAAGAGAAACGTTGCAACAGGATTTAGTGGACGTATTTGAAAAAATTTGCCCTTCCAGCACGAGAGAAGGTATTTACCTTCACCCCGGTCCTAAAGCACTTAAATTTGCCGAAGAACACGGCGAAGACGCACGCGGTTGTCACAACACCGAAGCGCACCTTATATCTTCCATCATAGGCAGAAGTTTAACCGCTGTAATTGACGAAGGTATTATCGATCTTGGCGACTACGGATTTATTTACTTTATAGACTGGGACAAAACCCGCGGAAGACAAAGAACCGTTCAAATAATGGTCATAGGCGAATAAACAATCTAAATAATTGATATAAAGATTTACTCTATAAATTAGTTACATAATAAAAACCGATATTTCAATAAAACTAAAAAAACAGAAGAGTTTTCCGATTTATTTATTCATCATACTCCGCGCGGAGCAACCGCTTCATGTGGCATAAATGGTGATAATTATAACTCAACAGCGGGCGCATAAAAAATGCGCCCGCTCAATATGTATGTCTTTTATTTATCTATCTTTATTTTTTCCGTCAAAGTTTTTACTTCAAAATCATATTGCTCTTTTGTAAGAAGCTTACGCTCGTAAAAAAGTTTTAATGTCTCCAACTCTTTTTTGAGCAACCACGTATTATCTAACTTTTTATCTTCAATTTCTGCCATAGTAAAAATAACCTGCCCAAATTATTTATTCCCCTTATATTTTATAATACATTTGACTTTTGCTTGTTGGCTTATTCGGAATAGTCATACCAATTAAGCCTGCTTCTAAAGCCGGATTGAGATAATTTTTTCTAAACGCAATTCTAGATTTTAATCCTAATCTTTCCATAATCATTTGTGCTGATTGCGGATATGCTTCCATAACTTGCATTAGTTTATTTATCTGAATATTTATGTGATTATAATGTTCTCTTGAATCATTAACAATATCTTTTATTGCTTTATTTATTACGTCAAGCATAAAGAGAATAAAGGCATTTGATTTACCTTCGATAGTCGCTTTTGCTATTGCATTGTAATATTCTTCTTGATTATTTTTAATAACACTCTCTATCGGAATATACTTGAATATCGGTTTCCAACTCGCAAGCAATGCAGTTTGCCAAAGTCTGCCCATTCTTCCGTTACCATCTCTGAAAGGATGAATAAACTCAAATTCGTAATGAAACACACTGGACTTTATAAGCATTTGAATGTTTGTATTTTTAACCCAATCAAATAATTGGTTAATCAATTCATTTACCATTTGAACCGGTGGCGCTGTATGAACAACATTTCCATTTTCATCAAATACGCCAACGTTTCCTGAACGCAAGTTGCCGGCTTCTTCGACTAAATCCCTCATCATAATCCCGTGTATTTTTAATAAATCTTTCAAGTTGTAAGGATTTACCGAATCTAATTCTTTGTATGCTTCAAAAGCGTTTTTAACTGCAACAATATCTTCTCTCGGACCTAAAACTTTTTTTCCATCAATAATATCCGTTACTTGTTCTATGGATAATGTGTTATTTTCGATCGCCAAAGAAGAATGAATACTTTTTATCCTCGATATTTTTCTAAGCCTTGGTAACTTTTCTAATTCGTTAACATTTGAAAGTTTACCGAGATTTTCCATAATCTCAGTTGATATTTCAAACATTTCATTTGTTATTTCAAAAGGCGGAATATATTTATCCATTTTATATCTCCGATCAAAAACTAAAAACATTATAACACACTAATAACATAAATGCAAGTTCTTATATGTTATTCACATCATTTTTCTATATATTATTAAACGTCGATTTTCTTTAAAAAGATTAAAATTTGTATAAAAATTTTTGCTCGCATTTCTGCAAGAAAAATGCAGCAAAAATGCAAAAAACGTGCACAGCACAAAACAACAGTCTTTAAAAATGGCGGTTTTTTGCTCCAAAAAGCCCGTTTTTTGCTATTTTTTAAATAAAAACGCTTCAATTTCAACCGCTGAAAATCCCTGTGTCGGTGGTTCGACTCCGCCCCGAGGCACCAAAAGTTTTTTCGCACCTTTGCTGGTGTAGCTCAACTGGCAGAGCAGCTGATTTGTAATCAGCAGGTTGCGGGTTCGATTCCAGTCACCAGCTCCAATCGTTTCCCCTATAAACTTAATATACGGAAGGGTTCCCGAGCGGCCAAAGGGAGCAGACTGTAAATCTGCCGTCGGCGACTTCGGTGGTTCGAATCCACCCCCTTCCACCAAAAAATCGTTAGTATTTTACTAACGATTTTTTGTATACGCTTTTTCCTTTTGTTTTTACTTTTTGTCTAACATCTTCTCCTGCACCATCGTTTTGTTTTAACAATATAATCTTTTTATTTTTAGTTACAACGAAAAATTATTAAGCAATATTCCTCTGTTAAAGTTCTATCGCTTACCCTGAATTTGTTCCTGAAACGAACTCAAAATCACAACCGACTATAACGCTTTTGCATCAAGTTTTATATCGTTTTTTGCATTGATTTTTAGCACTTAACTATGCGTAAAATGTCTGAAAAATCCCTAAAACCCGTTTTTGCTCGCATTTTGCTCGCATTTCGCTCGCATTCTGCTCGCATCCGCCTGTTAATTACTTAATTTTTGGGCTAACTGTTTTGCAATCTTTTGTGCAGTATCAAGGTGTTTCGTGTTCTCAAAGTGGGCGTATATTTTTTGTGTTGTAAGCACGTTTGAATGTCCTAACCACTCTTTTATGTCTTCCAGATTTACCCCTTCGTGCCTTTGCAATGCGGCGCAACTATGCCTTAAATCGTGAAATCTGATATACGGCATTTTTATCTTTTTCAAAGCTTTCTCGAATCTTCCCGTTATATAATCCGGTCTCATTATGTCGCCGTTTTCCAGAACACAAACGTAATCTTCGTATTCCCTGTTATAACAATTCCCGAAAAAAACTTTATTTTCTTCTATCGTCTTTTTCCATTCTTTTAGCCGTTCTTCAATGTTAGAAAACAATGGCAGCGTTCTGATACTGCTGTTCGTTTTGCCCTTATCTCTTTTTACAACCGAATACTTCCCATCAACTATGCTCATCACGATCGTATGTTTTATTTTTACGGTTTTAGAATAAAAATCTATGTTTGACCATTTTAACCCAACCACTTCACTTCTTCTTAATCCGTAATACCCTGCTATCAAGACAGGGATTTCCAAAACGTTCCCTTTCAATTTCTCAAAAAGAAGTTTTAATTGTTCCGCATTATAATAATTACTGATAAACCTATCGACTTTCGGTTTTTCAACAAAGTCCGCAACATTTACGGAAACAAGTCTTTGTTTTCTTGCATATTCAAGGCATTTCCTTATGTTTGCATGATACCGAATTACCGTATTAGCCTTTACACGTTGCAATTCTTCGTTATAATACTCTTGTATATCATTTTCGGTCAAATCTTGTAGAGTTATTCCTCGTTTATTAAAATACGGTGCTATATTTCTCGTAATTTTGTTTTTATAGCCCATATAAGTATTCGGCTCAATGGTGTGTTTTACAATTTCAAGCCACTCGGTAAGATAATCTCCAAACAAAACTTTA
This sequence comes from Clostridia bacterium, assembly GCA_017448355.1. Classification (GTDB taxonomy): domain Bacteria; phylum Bacillota; class Clostridia; order Christensenellales; family Borkfalkiaceae; genus UBA1259. Next base: position 29,376 of record JAFSLQ010000056.1, read on the forward strand.
TCGCTATCTGAATTTGTTTTAGTTTCCGAAATCGTCCTTTCTTGAATTTTTTTAGGACTTGTTATTGCAGGCTTGTCAGCCAACATATCAGGATCAAATATATTTAGTTCTTTCTTTTTAAATCTGTTTAATAATTCAGGCTTAAAATTGTTAACGGCAATATCCAAAAGTTTTAATGCTTCTTTTTTATTTCCACGTATTGTCAAATTAGTATTAAACCAAGGCTCGCATCTTTTACCGTTTTCGTCTTTATATGTAAATATTATGTAATAATAGCCGTGCTTTTCCTGAATTCTCGCCGTCATAATTTATTCCCCTTCAGATAATACCTTCTAAATAATTCAAAACAGATTTTTTAGAAATAAAATATTTTTTCCCGATCATTTTATATTGAATATTATTATTTATTATAAAATCATAGGCGAATTTCCGTGATATATTCAAAAACGCACATAATTCTTTAATCGTTAAAATATCCGGACAATTCTTAAAATACCTCATATCTTTCAAACTTATATATTTTTCTTCTTCCATAAAATCACTCCTTTTTATTTTCTACATATTCCTTTAACCGAGCAAATCCTGCCGAAATCAAATCGACTTTCGACAACTTGTGCTTTATTAAAAACTCTTCTATTTCTTCCGCAAATTTGCGGTCTATACTCGTCCCCCATACCTTGTATTGGGATTTTCTCTCTGTCTTATGTGTTTCTTCGTATTTCCTGCGGCTTATCCTTGCAGGCGTATTTTCTTTTAATTCCATTACCTTTACTCCTTTAATCCTGCGACGATACGGCGCAAAGTATCGCGCCGACCGCCGTTGCCGCTATGTCCGCAAGTATAAGACCAACGCCTAAACCTACGCCCAAAACCTTTCCCGTTACGCATAACGTCTTTTTAAATATGTTTTTCATAATCTCTCCTTTCAGTCTACATAGACTATTTCGTTTAAGATTTCGGTGTCTATCCTATTACGGAGTTCCGTTTCTACCTGTAAATCGTGAATAAAGTCGCCGTTCTTTTTGTATTGCTCCGACTTCGACAACTTTTCATACATTACGTCATACATTCTTCCCGCCGCTTCATCTATTCCGTGCAAGTATTCGGGTAAATTTTCTATCGCCCAAAACTTTGCTACGTTGTGTTCTTCGAGATACTTTTTAGCAAGCGTTCCGTATTTGCCGTAAGTGTGTTTTACAGGCTTTACAAGTTTCTGATACAACTTGACTTCCGCAACGGTTAAGCCTTCCCCTGCGTCTGCTTTTCTTAAAACTTCTTTCGCGTTCATAAGCAACCTCCCTTTTGCCTTCTCTCGTATTGATACGAGATTGTAACATTATTATACTCACCCGGTTTTTATTTGTCAAGAGATTTTTGAAAGAATAATAAAAAACTTATTTGTAAAGGTAACTTCCGCATTTTACCCCGCAATTAGTGCCGCAATTCCTCTGACAAGCAACGGTGCGGCTATCAGAATTACGAAGATTACAACCATACCTATACAGTAGTTCACAAGCATTTTCTTTGCCTTTTCCTTTTCCTCGTTCTTCTTCGCAATGATTATCGCTATACCCATAGCAATAGACCACACGCCCGAAGTCGCTAAAAAGACGTAAACCATATACGGAGAATACTGCTGAAACAAGTATTCAACGTAGCTAGATACTTCTTCATACTGATTGCCCAAATCCTGCGTATAAGAATATCCGCAGACCGAACAGCGATAAGTTCTTTCGACCACGCCGCCGTTGTTATGTTCGCCCACTATTTCAAAAGTATGACCGAAATGCGGGATTGCCGTATCGTACTGATCGCCGCAACGAGTGCATATATGATGACGATTGCCGTCTTCTTCACAAGTTACCTGTCTCGTTACTTCCGAAATATATTTGTGTCCGAGTGCGGGTATTACGTTCGTTTCGTATTCATATCCGCATTTAATACAGGTATGCTTTACGCAACCGTTCTGGGTACAAGTAACGTCTATCGTTCTTTCAGTATAATTATGACCGAGTGCAAGCGTTTCGTCTGTCTTATACTCGTCTCCGCAGTAAGAACACTTATGCAAGGTATGCCCGCGTTCCGTACAAGTCGGTGCAACGACCGTAGTTTCGTAATTGTGTCCGTGGGCGGGAATATAGTCCGCATCGTATTCGTAATCGCAGTTCTTACACTCGTAGTGCGTAAATCCTACTTCCGTACAGGTCGGTGCGGTTACCGTCGTCTTATAACTATGCCCCCTTGCGTTAGTATAATCGTCTCTGAAAGAGTATCCGCATACCGAACAAGTATAAGTGGTATAGCCTCTTTCGGTACAAGTCGGCGCAGTTGTTTTAGTAGTGTATTTATGACCGCCCTGCGTTATATACTCGGATTTATATTGATGACCGCAAACCTTACAAGTGTAAAGATAATACGCGCCTTCCGTACAAGTTTCGCCGACTAAAACGCTGTCGTAATCGTGTCCTAATTCATCTACATAATTTGCGTTATACGTTATATCACAGGACAAACATTTATATATTGTATAGCCCCGTTCCGTGCAAGTCGGCTCTACGACTTCTAAAACTACGAAAGCGTGTGCGATTGTAAAATGATAAGTGCTTGAACGGTTACTGCTGTTCGTTATAACGAAAGTGTATTCGCCTTCGTCCGAAATCCACGTTCCCTTATCGTAGGGATTATCGTTTAGTCTTCCTGTACTGCTCCCGTCCCACGTTATTCGGTATTTATTAGTGTTTTTATCTCTTTCTATCGTGGCTGTGGGTGCGGTTACGTTTAATTCTATCCATTTAGTTTCGCTTTTATTTCCAAGCGAGTCCATAGCGTAAAAATAATATTTACCGTCCGAATCCGTAGTCATTACGCTATACAAATTACTGCTTGCCCTTTCAAATTCCGTCATAAGCGGTGTTTTGTAATAGAGAAAAGCGACGCTGATGTTATCCGTTGCCCTTACCGTAAAATCGTATTCGGTAGTCTCGTAAAACCCTATTTGAGAACAAGAAATTACGGGTGCGGTGTTGTCAAGCGTTACCGAATAAGTATCGGACTGATTCCCTGTGCTGTCCGTACAATAGAAATAATATTTTCCGTTAGTAGTGTACTGCGTACCCGCAGAATACGTTGTATATGAACTTGTATTCGGTAGTTTTACATACATTGCGCTTATATCCGAAATATCATCGCTCGCCACGAACTTTATATAATCCGCTTTTGTCGAACCGCCGTTAGAAACCACGTTTGTTCCGCCGTAAATAGTTGCCGTAGGTTTCTCCGAATCCAATACAATAGTATAAGTATCGCAAATATTACCCGCTTTATCTACCGCCCGAAACATATACGTTCCGTTCGTAGCGGTAGCGTCTATCGTAGTCTGTTCTGTATAGTTTTGCCAAGTCGTATCCGTCGGGCGTTTATACTGTATGTAATTCACGCCGAGTCCAGAGTCGCTTGCCGTTGCAAAAAATGCTCCGTTCGTGCTACCGTTTGAAATCCTTACCCAACCGCTCGTATAAAAATTGACTGTCGGTTTCACGGTGTCATAATAGACGTAATATGTTGCGGAAGTATTCCCTGCTCTGTCTTTTGCGTAAAACTGATAAAGACCGTTCGTGCTTCCTGACGAAACAGTTTTAGAACTTCCATAAGCCGTCCAACCTGAATCATTCGGACCTTTCATATACAAGTTATCCAAACCGCTTTGTCCGTCTGATGCGGAAACGGTAAACGCTGAATTGACAACTTTTCCCGTTGTTGATGTTGATGCACCCGATACGCTTGGATTTGTGGTATCAACTACAAAATCAAACGAAGCGGAATAATGCACTGAGTCATATTGTCTATTACTAACAAGCCAACCTTCTCCGCCTGCCGTCGTAACCGTGTATGTTCCGTTTGAAAGACCAGATACAGTTATCGTTCCTGAACCTGACGCGATACTTGTTCCGCTTGAATTTCTAACAATCATAGAACCGGAAGATAAAGTTAAATATACTTCCGAACAACATACATATCCGCCATTTGGAAACGAATCGTCATATTTCATCTTTGCTTTTATCTTAAAAGTTATTGTTACGTTGCCTGTTCGTCCCGACCTTACAGTTGTAGATAACGTATCCGTTGCACTACCAAGAGTGCTTGTCGCTGTATTACTTGAATAAGTACTTTCATAACTGAAATGTGCATATAATTCTCGCATAGACGCATTTGAATCTGCGTTTGCTTTTATAGGATTTAAATTTATTCCTATAAAAAATAATAAAGCAATGCTGAATAATGCGAACAACATTTTACTGATTGCATTTTTTCTTATTGTTTTATTCACTTTTTACCTCCTTTTTTTGTTTTTGACTGTCGTCGAATAACGCCATAGAGTTTTCGCCCGTTATTATCCTTACGCAAGTCCTTAATTCCGTCGAGCCTATAAAGAACGCCTGTCCTGTTCCTGCCGATATTATCATTCGTTGTTCTTCGTCGTTAAAACTGTCTCCTGCCGAATATACGTCCAGAACGTCTTTCATATCAGGTGCGGACAACTTAAAAATAAAGGTGTATTGACTATTCTTTATAATCGCCGTTGTCTTTCCTCTTAACTCTTCGTTAGCGTTCCAATCGGCTATATTCTGCGTTGCCGGTATGAAACTACCGCCGTATTTACGAATACGCTTACTCATAGAAAAGAAAAAGTCGAGTGCGATAGGAAATTTTGCGTCAATGAATAGCGATAGGTAACTCTTTGAGTAACTCTCCGAGTTTTCCCCCGCTCCACACCGTGCGTGATGCTTTCACATCACACGGCGTTCCATCATTCTTATTAAAATTTTCAATATATCTAATTTACAAATTTAAACCTTGATTTCAGCAAGTCCTAAAATCTGTCTGTATTTATTTAACTTATTGCGTTGCTTCGTGTCGAGACATAATTTCTTAAGGTATTTGTCTATCGTTTCGCTGTTTGTTGCATGTAGTAAAATATGCACGTCTTCGGCAATCATTAACAGGTTGTCATACTTGTCAGTCCCACCGTCTTTAATCGGTATTTTATGATGACAATGTATTTCTCCTATATCTAATATCCTGCCTGTTATTGCGCATTTACCCTGCATTGCACAATAAAGCGATAGCCTGTTATCGTTGTACTCTATGCTTCTGCTTGGTATGGGATTTCTCATCAAGTAATGTAATATTTTCAGGTTTACGCACTCTAACATTTTATGTATTTCTTGTCTGCCTTGCGGCGTAAACTTGTTTATACATTTCTTCTTATCCATAGGGTTTTTGTGTTGAACATACCCCATAGGAACTAATGTTTTTCCGTGTATAAACCTTACTTCTTTACTTTTACCATACTTTGCTTTCAGATAGTCATACTGATATTCGCCTTTTCTCTCTAACTTTTGCCTTAAGTTAATATAAATTTTCTTTCTGACGTGAAAAGCGATTTTATCAAAATCTTTATTTACGTGGGTGGCTATACAATAGTAATTATGCGCTCCCACAACCAAAGAATTATATAGGTTAATATGCAACGCTTCTTCTTTAAGATTTTTGGGCGTTTTTATTGACTTTATTTGCTTTTTGGCTTTTTCTTTCAACTTGGAAATTGCATTGTCCGACACGTTAGATTTGACTGTGTATCTTGACTTTCCGCTGCGATTATTTCCTTTCCTGTGCACCTTGATTTTGAAACCCAGAAACTCTGAGTAATTCTTTTTAAGGTTTACAATTTTGGATTTTTCTTCGCTTATTTCAAGTCCCAACCTTTCTTTCAGCCACATTTGCGTCGCTTTGAACAGCCTGTCCGCTTCATTTTTGTATCTGCAAAAGATTTTGAAATCGTCCGCATATCTTACAATAAAGCATTCTTTTAAGTTCGAACTTTGGCGTAAAGCCCTGTATTCGCCCGAACGGTCATCTGTTCCCGATTTTAGAATTTTTCCTTTATACGTCTTACGCGTTGGTATTGTTTCCCATTGACTTGCAATCCACCAGTCTAACTCGTTTAAGACTATGTTTGCAAGCAATGGTGAGATTATCCCACCTTGCGGCGTACCTTTTTCGGGAAAACCTACTCCTGCAACTTCGGCTTTTAACATTACGGATATTATTTTTAACAGTTTCTTATCCCGTACTCCCAAACTCCATAATTGTTTCAGCAACTTTCCGTGTTGAACGTTATCGAAAAACGATTTAATATCAATGTCTATTACATAATACAAGTGTTGAGTTTGTATCATTTTATAGACTTGCGCTATTGCGTGTTCTACACTTCTGTTAGGTCTGAAACCGTTATTTCTTTCGTGGAACTTCGCTTCAGCTATCGGCTCTAATATCTGATATACACATTGCTGTATAAGTCTGTCCATTATCGTCGGTATTCCAAGCGGACGTTTCTTTCCGTTCGGTTTGGGTATTTCTACCCGTCTTACGGCTTGCGGTTGATAAAATGCTAATTTCTTCCGTATATGTTTTATCAGCGTATCGGTTTGCCACTTTTCCAAGTCTGCGATTGTTTTTCCGTCTGTTCCGTGCGTTTTACTGCCCTTGTTTTTCTTAATATTCCTATATGCAAGTTTTATATTTTCTTCACTTGCAATAACGGGTATCAAGTCAACGAATTTACAACCGCTTCTGCTTTTCTCATACAATTCGTCTAAAACACTCTGAATGTCATAATACTCGGCATTTCTCAGTTTGCTTTTCTTTTTCGGTTTCATTTGTCAAAGTCAGTTACTCTCCTTTTGTGGATTTCGCTTTTCTTAGTCATACTCGAACCTTTGAGATTAGATATTTGTTTATATTTTAATATGAATGACTAACGGCTTTCCCTCCACAGGTTATTATCCCTGTTTCTCAGGTACTCTACCGTCGCTCTCAGTTGAATAAATGCAAGTTAGTCATTTTTTTTGGATGTTCCTTGCAACCGCTTCATTGCCTGCAACGGCTCCGCGTTTCAACCTTTCCACGTTCCGATATTTCTATCTGTACATATATCCTTAGGTTTATCCTTTAGTCCTGTGCGCTTGATACCGCCTGTAACGGTATAAGGTTTTTCATAACCTGTATTTTTACTAAACCCCACGCACACCCGTTTTCACGGGCAACGGCATTTCTACCGTTTAGCTCTATAGACCTGTACATTCGGATATTCGTCAGTTGCGTTATCGCAACATTCTAACCATAGATATTTTATAGACCCCCGACATATCATTTACGTTGCTTGCCTCCAAGCAATTTTTCACAACGTCCTTAAAGACTTGTTTGGGTAAACTTCTGCCGTCCTTAACGAACTTTATACAGATTTTCGGTTGCACGAATTTCTGCATATCGTGGTTTCAGGTCAGCGTTTCAGGGCGTTACCCCTTCATTCCACTATTCGAAATATCAGTTCTATAAACGTTAATATAAAGTCCTTTATCTTTATATTTTAGATTACGTTTATGCCTATGTTTTTCACATAGGAACGTGTCGTACATAAGTGCGCCTCGTCGGCGATTATCATCGTGTGTAAATTCTTACCGTTTCTGTTAGATTCCCTTGCGTTAATAACTTCCTGTTCTATGAACCTGAACACCAAAAGCATCTGCGCGTTAGCGACGACGTTATTCTTGTTTGCAAACAGCGACTGAAAGTTAAAGTCAATGAGATTTGCGTTTGTCTCTAACGTTGAGTATCCGTTCCATATATCCGAATATCTGCCCGTAACGAATTTCTGTAAATACAGTTCCGCCGTCCGCATATCCCTTAATGTCAAAGCGTCCATATCCGTTTTATCCTTGCTCTTCAAAGTGTCGAGCAAGTCGGAAAATAACGGAAACTCGTAAGCCTTTAACTGCGTGCAATCGGTGTGTTCGTCTATCCCTACTCTTTCGTATGTTTCGACGGCAAGGTTATTTATAAGTTCTATAACGTCCGTTGGC
>JAFSLQ010000057.1 GCA_017448355.1 Clostridia bacterium
TAAAAGACTTCATTACAAGACTAACGACAAACGATTAAAGTGTAGTATAAGAATTTCAGAAAGGAAGATAAAACGGCTAAACGACAAGTTCTTCTCTGCCATCATAGATACTTTTCTACCCGAAACGCGGTCGTATCACAACCGCTTGCACGAAATTGAAGAAGAACTTGAAGAAAAGAAAAAACAGGAGGAATGGGAAAATGAACAGGAAGAAATAAAACGCTCCAAATATTATTGGAGCAAATAAGCAACGAACAAGTTTTCCATAATAACTTGACAAGCAAAAAGAAAAAACATATAATGTGTGTTAATACGAGATTATATTTTAAGGAGAGTTATTATGGAAAGAAGAGAAGATACGCCTGTAAGGTTGGCACGAAGAAAGTATGAAGCAAAAGTTAAAGAGAAAAGAAGAGAGCAAAGCGGAACTTTCGGAACAATGATACCGAGAACGCTGTTTAATGAAATAAACGCTTTCTTACAAGAAACAGGGCTTACCAAAGTGCAACTTGTTAAGGCGGGATATAAGGCGTTGCTTTGATGAAAAAAGAAAACTTAATAAGACAACTGAATATCAATCCGACTAATGGGACATTACGGGCAGCAAGTTTAATACTAAAAAATACTCGCACTTTCCTGAAACTGTCGGAAATAAAATAAGGGAGAGAAATTTGTAGTAAATGGCGAGAGAACATTGTAGTCGATCGGGAAATAAATATTCCCGAGCAAATAAAATTTTAAGGAGAAGTGGAATATAGAGAAATAGCAAAATTATTAAACAAACTTAACAGGGAAAACGACGATGCGACAATGAGTAAGATAATGGAATTGGTTGCGGGAGCAGCCGCTTACGATAAATTACAGAATTTAGCGTTGTCAAATAAGGCAGAATTTACGCCCGACACAATAAAAGTGAAAAAGCGTAAAAAAGTGGAGCGACAGGCAAAAGTCGGCAAATCATTTAAAATCACGAAAAAGGAGATAGATGTTATGCTTGATAAATATAAAAACTTATTTGCCTGTAGCGACAGGATAGTACATTATAGATTTCATAAAGGAGTTTACGAAGCGCATTACCGAAGATACGGACTCGATATATATGCGAGCGCAAAGGACTTTAATGAAATGAGAGAAAAATTTATTCGGAAACTTTTGAATATTACCGCACACGCAGGGATTATGTGCCTTGACGTAAGTCCGAAAGAACTGATGCGTCGTAAGAACGTAAATATTCCGTTTATGAATTACGTAAACGAGTGGCTTAAAATCAAGAAACAGACGGTAAAGGAATCGACGTATAAGGAATACGAGAGAACTGCGGAATATAATTTTCGCAAAAATTTCGCAAAATTCACGGTCGGACAGATGACGCGAAGCGTTATTCAGGATTATCTTTTCGGTATAGTAAAAGAAGGAAAACACAGGACAGCCGAAAAAGTACACTTGGCTTTCACTTGTATATTTGACTTGATATCGGAAGATTTAGGCATAAGTTCGCCTATGAAGAATATAGTTCTGCCGTATTACGAAGTGAAAAAGGGCAACGCGCTGACGAAAGACGAAGAGAAACAACTCGTTGACTATTGTCTTTCGCACAGCGAAAACGAAGCGAGTTCCGCTATTTTGGTGCTTTTATATTTCGGGTTAAGACGTTCGGAGTTAAAAACGATTGAAGTAAAAGACGAAACGCTTACCTGCGTAACGAGTAAAACCAAACTCGGCAGAAACGAAGTCAAACGAACGATACCGTTTACACCCGTATTTAAAAGAGTGTTAGAAAGCGTGGATTTTGAAAAGGCGAAAAGAACTAACGTTCATACGATTCAGACGACTTTCAAAAAGATTTTTTCAAATCACCACGTTCACGAATTGCGTTATACTTTTATAACGAGAGCAAAGGAAGCGGGATGCAATCAGGAAGTCGTAATGCTATGGGCGGGACACTCGTTCGATAAAGACGTCAAAACTTCTGCCGTTGACAGGGGATACACGGATTATTCAAAAGAATATATGAAAGTCGAAGCGCAAAAGATAAATTATATATTGTAAAAGTTTAAAATCTTTGACAGATAAAAAGATTTACCCCGCGATTTTAAGTAATTTTACCCCACAATTTACCCCACAATTCGCGCCGTGAACAGTAAAAACGGCGGGCAAAGGGTATAGAGAAAATGTAAGGTTAAACAAGTAAAATCATAAGAAAAAGCCTGACGGTTTTGCCGTCAGGCTGTGGCAGGGGTAGCTGGATTCGAACCAACGAAGTGACGGAGTCAGAGTCCGTTGCCTTACCGCTTGGCGATACCCCTAAATTGAAATCGCTATTGTATTGTATCAAAATAATAAAAATTTTTCAACTGTTTTTAACCTGCTTTTCATTATTTTTTATATATTTGCAAAAGAATTGACTTTTTTTCTTAAAACGCTTATTATAATACTATATGAAAATCATAGTTGTAGGTGCCGGAAAGGTAGGCACAACTTTAATTGAAAACTTCGTTAAAGAAGGACATGACGTCGTTGTCGTTGACCTTGACGAAAAAACTGTTAATTACGTCGTGAACCGTTTGGACGCAAACGGCGTTGTCGGCAGCGGCTTGGAACGGCAGACGCTTTCCGATGCGGGCGTCGAATCCGCAGATTTTCTTATCGCCAGCACTTCGCGCGACGAACTGAATATTCTTTGCTGCGTGCTTGCTAAAAAACTCGGCGTTAAACGCACTATCGCGCGTGTCAGAGACCCGCAGTTGTTTTCCGAAATTGACAGCATGCGCGAATATCTTGGGCTTGACTTAGCCTTTAATCCCGAACTTCAAACTGCGCTCGAAATATCGCAGGTTCTAAAATTCCCGTCGGCAAAGAGTGTGGACACGTTTGCGGACGGCAAAGCACTTATGGTGGAATTCGATATCGGCGCTTCAAATCCCATTTGCGGGAAAACGCTGATGCAGATTTCCGCTACCTACGGTTATAAATTGTTGTTTTGTATGATAATAAGGGGCGACAAAGTGTTTATTCCGCGCGGGGACTTCACCGTGATGGAAAACGACGTCGTTTATATCATCGCCAAAGAAAGCGAACTTGCCGCTTTTTGCAAATCGCTTAAAATTTTTAAGCCGCGCGCAAAATCCGTTTTTATAATCGGCGGCGGCAAAATCGGGTATTATCTTTCAAAAGAACTTTTAAAAGACGGCGTGTCTGTTAAAATTCTGGAATCCGACAAACCGCGTTGCGAAGAACTGTCTGCGGCGCTTATGGACGCGACGGTGCTTTACGGCGACGGTACGGACCAGACGATTTTAGACGAAGAAGGCTTAAAGAACAGCGACGGATGCGTAACACTTACAGGTATTGACGAAGAAAACGTTATTATTTCACTTTACGCGCAGCAAAAGGGCGTGGATAAAATAATCACCAAAGTGGATAGGTCTTCTATTTCCGATATGGTTAAAAAACTCGGCTTAGAAACGGTTGTATCGCCGAGAAACGTTATCGCAAACAGGATAATAATGTTTGTGCGCGCCGCCCAAACGGAGTTTTCGGATAAAATTGACGCGCTGTATATATTAAACGATAAGGCGGAAGCGTTGCAGTTTACGGTCGGCGAAGATTTTGAACACGCAGACGTGCCGCTATCGCAACTTAAAATTAAAAAAGACGTGCTTATCGGCGGCATTGTTCGGGACGGAGAATATATCTTCCCGTCAGGCGACGCGGCGATACGTCAACGCGATAAAGTTATAGTGGTTACTACGCTTAAACAGATAAACGGCTTATCCGATATCTTTAAAGCGGGGGCATATAAATCCAAGTAGAAATTGTATTTATGAATTATAAAATGGTTTTAAACGTTCTCGGTAAAGCGATGCTGATAGAAGCAGCACTGCTGTTAGTACCGCTACTTGTGGGCGTTTCGTTCGGTGAAAACACTTATTTATCTTTTCTTATTCCGATGGCGGGGCTGTTTTTTATCGGAGTGCCGCTGTCGTGCCTGAAATTCCGCGATAAATCCATCTATGCGAAAGAAGGGTTCGTTATCGTTGCGCTTGCCTGGACGGTGCTTTCCGTCGTAGGCAGCCTTCCGTTTATGATATCGGGCGAAATCCCTAACTTTTTCGACGCGTTTTTCGAAACGGCTTCCGGTTTTACCACGACGGGTGCAAGTGCGCTTGACAGCGTGGAATTTATGTCTAAGTCTATAATGTTTTGGCGAATTTTAACCCATTGGCTCGGCGGTATGGGCGTGCTTGTGTTTATTCTTGCCGTTTTGCCGAGTGGCGGCGCGGGGCTTATGTACGTTTTCCGCGCGGAATCGCCCGGTCCTTCGTCTGGTAAACTCGTAGGGAAAATAAAGCATACGGCACAGATACTTTACGGGATTTACGTAATCTTGACCTTTTTGGAAGCGATTTTATTGCTTGTAGGCGGTATGTCTTTATACGACGCGGTGCTTACCGCTTTTTCGACTGCCGGTACAGGCGGTTTCGGTGTGCACGACGGTAGTATCGCTTATTATAATAACGTTTATTTTGAAATGGTGGTTGCCGCGTTTATGTTTTTATTCGGCATCAATTTCAATATCTTTTATCTGCTTCTCACGGGTAACGTCCTTAAAGCTTTAAAAAGCGAAGAACTTTTGGTTTACGTCGTTATGATACTTACGGCGTCGATTGTTATCGCTGTTAATATTTTAGGTTCTGTCGAAAATTTCTGGCAAGCACTCAGATATTCCTTCTTCCAAGTGAATACGGTAACGTCGACGACGGGCTTTTCTACGGTGGATTTTGCCGAGTGGCCTGCACTTTCTAAAGGTATATTGCTGTGTTTGACTGTTATAGGTGCAAGCGGCGGTTCGACAGGCGGCGGTATGAAGGTTGCAAGGCTTTGTATTTTAAGGCGTTCCGCCGCCGCAAATTTAAAACGTATGATATATCCGCGAGCGTACGTTTCTGTTAAATTTGAAGGGAAAACGCTGTCAAGGGAAACGGAAAGGGGCGTGAGAACGTACTTTATCCTTTACGTTGCGATAGTTGGAATTTGCACCTTGCTTTTATCTCTCGACCCTTTTGCAGACGTGTTTACAAACTTTTCCGCAACTCTTGCATGCATAAGCAACGTTGGGCCGGGGGTTACAAAACTTATAGGGCCTATGGCGTCTTATTCCGGTTATGCGTGGTATTCTAAACTGGTTTTGTCTTTTGTAATGCTTGCGGGTAGGTTGGAAATCTTCCCGATGATTTTCTTACTTGCGCCGCGCACGTGGAGAAAAAGGTAAATAAATTTACTCGTTAATTAAGGAGCAACTAATGAATATTAAAAGCGATATTGAAATTGCAAATTCGGTTAAACCGCAAAACATTACAGAAATAGCGAAAAAAGCGGGCATTGACGCAAAATATATTGAACAATACGGCAATTATAAGGCGAAAATCGATTTAAAATATCTTAAAGAAACTAAAAATCCCGACGGAAAACTTGTTTTAGTTACGGCAATCACTCCTACGGCGGCGGGTGAAGGTAAAACCACAACGACGATAGGGCTTGCCGACGCGTTGAACAGCATAGGCAAAAAAACCGTTGTGGCTTTGCGTGAACCGTCATTAGGGCCTGTTTTCGGATTAAAAGGCGGCGCGACGGGCGGCGGATATGCACAAGTCGTTCCGATGGAAGACATCAACTTGCATTTTACGGGTGATTTCCACGCGATAGGTGCGGCGAACAACCTTCTTGCCGCTATGCTTGATAATCATATTTATCAAGGCAACGCTTTAAATATCGACGTTAAAAGCATTACCTTTAAGCGTTGCGTTGATATGAACGACCGTCAACTTCGCAGGATAATAAACGGTATAGGCAAAAGAACCGACGGCGTGATGCGTGAAGACGGGTTCGACATAACAGTTGCGTCGGAAATTATGGCGGTATTCTGTCTTGCAAGCGATATAAACGATTTAAAAGAACGACTTGCCAAAATAATAGTCGGATATAATATGGAAGGACAGCCGATAACTGCGGGGGATTTGAAGGCGCAAGGCGCGATGGCGGCGCTTTTGAAAGACGCGATAAAGCCGAATTTAGTACAGACCTTAGAAGGTACTCCCGCCATAGTTCACGGCGGTCCGTTTGCGAATATCGCGCACGGCTGTAATTCGGTCATAGCGACGAGAACTGCGCTTAAACTTGCCGACTATTGCATAACGGAAGCAGGTTTCGGTTCTGACCTTGGCGCAGAAAAATTTCTTGATATAAAGTGCCGCGTTTCGGGGCTGCGCCCGTCGGCGGCGGTCATTGTTGCGACCATACGCGCGCTTAAAATGCACGGCGGCGTTAAAAAAGCCGACCTTGCCGGTGAAAACGTTCAGGCGGTTATGCAAGGACTTCCGAATTTACTTAGACATTATCACAATATTAACGATTTATATAAAATTCCCGCGGTCGTTGCGATGAATAGATTCCCGACCGATACCGACGCCGAAATTAAGGCGGTGATGGACGAGTGTAAAAAACTCGGCATTAAAGTTGCGCTTTCTACGGTTCGCGCGGAAGGCGGCAAAGGCGGCACGAGTTTAGCGGAAGAAGTCGTAAAACTTTGCGAGACACCTAACGATTTTACTTACGCTTACGACGTTAATTTGCCCATCGAAGATAAAATCGCAGAAGTTGCGGTCAAAGTTTACGGCGGTGCGGGGGCGCATTTTACCGCGGACGCGAAAAAACAAATAGAAAAATTACGTTCTTTGGGGCTTGACAAGTTGCCCGTTTGCATAGCGAAAACGCAATACTCTTTTTCCGACGATAAAGATAAGATTTGCGCGCCGAAAGACTTTAAGATAACGGTTAAAAACGTAAAAGTTTCGGCAGGCGCGGGCTTTATAGTCGCGCTTACAGGCGATATTATGACTATGCCGGGGCTTCCGAAAGTTCCCGCCGCGGAAAATATAGACGTGGATGAGAACGGCAGAATAAGCGGGTTATTTTAAACTATGAAAGGCATAATCTGCGTAAACCCTTTCGGCGAACCGAAAGAGAGCGTGTATTTTGCACAGCGCTTAAAACAGGAACTGGCGGGTTTTGGGGTTGAGACCCGTATCGTTGATAACGGATATACCGAAAACGGGCTTATAGACGGCAAAATCGGCAAGATTTTTTCTTGCGATTTCGCCGTATTTTTCGATAAGGATAAATATCTTTCGGCGTGTCTTGAAAAATCGGGCATAAGGCTTTTTAACACCCACGCCGCAATAAGAAAATGCGACGATAAGGCTGAAACATATATCGCGCTTGCGGGGGCGGGGCTTAATATTCCCGACACGCTGTTTGCGCCCGTATGCTATAACGCTTTTTCGTGCGTCGACGAAGACGGTTTAAAAAAAATTGCCGCAAAACTCGGCTATCCTTTAATCGTTAAAGAAAGTTTCGGTTCTATGGGTAAAGGCGTTTATAAAGCCGACGACTACGCCGCGCTTTTGACACTTGCGAAAGACCTGAAATTAAAGCCGCACCTTTATCAGCGGTATTTGCCATATAAATCGGGCGTCGACGTTCGTATGATTGTTGTTGGCGGTAAATTCTTATGCGCTATGATGCGCGAAAACGATAAAGATTTCCGCTCTAACATCGCCCTCGGCGGCAAAGGCAAGCCGTACTTGCCGAGTGAAGAATTTATTTTAACGGCGGAAAAGTGCGCGCAGGTTTTAGGACTTGACTATTGCGGCGTCGATTTGCTTTTCGGCGAAAACGAAAAGCCGTATGTCTGCGAAGTCAATTCCAACGCTTTTATAACCGAAATAGAGAAAATAACCGGCGTAAACGTCGCAAAATCTTATGCGGAACATATTGTAAAATCATTGTAAAGTTTAATTTTTTGTTTTATGGATTTACTTCGGGCGAAGAGTAATCTTCGCCCGAAAAATTTTTTAAAAAAATTTTATTTTTTTTTGAAAAAACTATTGACAAACCAAAAAGCCCGAGTATAATTATAATTAGCAATCGAGAGAAAAGAGTGCTAACAATTAAAATAAGTAACTGCTAACAATCTTAGATTAAAATTGCCAAAATAATAAAAAGAGAGGTGTGTATTTATGAAGAACTATTTATCGAGAAGAAACGAAAGGGACGACAATTTTGTCGATATCTGGAACGACCCGTTTGAGGATTTTTTCAAGCCGTTTTTCTACGGGGGAGTAAAGGCTTCCGAGATGCGTACCGACATTAAGGAAACGGAAAACGGGTATGAAATGCAGGTAGACCTTCCGGGGTTTGAAAAAAAAGACATCAAGGTTGCGCTTAAAAACGGGTATTTGACCGTAAGCGCCGAAAAGCAGGAAAAAGAAGAAGACAAACACAATTATTTAAGACGTGAAAGACATTGTTCGTGCAGTAGGTCTTATTACGTCGGAAACGGTGTAAAAGAACAGGACGTAAAGGCAAAATACGACAACGGCATCTTGTCTTTAAGCGTTCCCAAAGAGACGAAGGAAATTCCTTCGGGCAACATCGACATAGAATAATGTGCATAGTAAACCTCCTAAAAACTCTGCGGGCGGGGATTATCCCCGCCCGCAGAGTTTTTAAATATTTTGCATAAATAATATTTTAAAACCATTGTAAAGAGAAGTTTTTTTTGGTATAATTATATCATAATGGGTTAGGAGAACTATTTTGAACAGTCAACGGCAAAGCGACAAGAAAAATAAAGCGGCTTCCGCGGTTTTTACCAAAGAAACTTTCGGTGTGGTAACCGTGCTTTTTGCCACTCTTTGTATAATTTGTTTAATTACGGGGGACGCGGTTTTTTTCGCACCCGGAAAATATATACGCGATTTTATTATGGGTGTTTTCGGCTATTTTGCTTATCCCGTCGGTATCTATGCGGGGTATAAAGGCGTTATGCTTATCGTCGGCAAAAAAAGCCGCACGCCGCTAAAACGCAAGGCGCTTATTGCGCTGGCGTTAGTCTTTGCCGCGCTTTTTGCGCATATCTTGTCTATGGGCGGCGCATTTACGTCTTACGGGGAATATATTTCCGCGTCGTATTCTCGCGGAGAAAACGCCTTTTCGGCAGGCGGCGTGGTTGCGGCGCTTTTAGCGTATTTTTTGCAATCGCTTTTAACCGTCGTCGGTAGCGCGGTTATAACGGGCGGCTTATTCTCTCTTTGCGTATATTTTTACGTTGCGGATATTGTTAAAGGCGGCACAGGTGCGCACAAAGAACGGGGTTTTCGCAGTTCTTTCGTTAAAAACGAAGACAGCGTGGTTACCCCTGCGCCGACACCCGAACAGCCGCAAGTTGTAGTTCAAAATGCTGAAAACGTCGCGCCCGTGTCTAAAAAACCTGCGCAAAAACTGTTTATTAATAACGGCGGGGATTTCGGATTTAAATCAAGGCGCGAAATACAAAAGGAAAGCGGCTCGGCGTTTAAGGTCGATTCTTCCGTCAATTCTTTGAACGTAAGCAAATTTTCGGGCAGTTATTCCGAAGGGTATACCGAAGATTTGCAAAAGAAAATCGAATACGTTAAAACTCCCGCGGCAATTAAAATCCAGAAAGAATTTTCTAATAGCGATACGACAGCGCCCAGCGTTTCCGATTACATTTCGACACGTAAAGACGAAGCGGAGAATAAGGCGGATAGCGTGGATAACGATATTCCGATGATAGAACACGAAAGTATAAAAAGAAACGACGCGAAAAGCCGTGCGGCGGCGTTCGGCGAAAGGTACGCAAGCAATAATTACAGAACGGTTGCGCCTTCCGAAACGGTTAAAAACGACAACATTACGGAAAATGCGAATAACGTTTTTGAATCGGCAAAAGAAATGCCCAAAGAACCCGAAAAACCCGTTTCCGAAGAACCGCTTAGCTCCCGTGTAAGGGAAGACAGGGCGCGGAGTATTCTTTTTGACGATAAACCGCTTGATGCGACGGAATCCCCAAAAGACGATAAACCCGCCTTTACGAGTCGCGCGCTGGCGGACGATAACGTCAGGCGTTCGGCGTTCGGATTTGACCGTAATATTGAAAAGTCTCAGGAAGTCGCGGAAGAAAAACCCGAAAAACCGCCGGTTCCCATCAACAGGACGTATTATAAACCGCCGCTGGACCTTTTGGAAACTTACACTCCGCCGCTTGACGCGCCTAAGGAAAATCACGAAGAACGGATTGAAATAATCAAGCGCGTGTTGGAAGAATTCCGTATCACGGTTGAACCGCAAGGTTACGTGCAAGGTCCGACCATTACGCGCTACGAAGTCAAAATGCCCGCGGGCGTACCTGTTAAAAAGGTATTGTCGTACGACGATGACCTTAAAATGCGGTTACAGTCCAAAGCGGGCGTAAGAATAGAAGCGCCTATCCCCGGTAAAGACGGCGTGGGAATAGAAGTTGCTAATAAAGTTAAAATCACCGTAGGCTTAAAAGAAGTTATACAAGGCGCGGCGGCAAATAAGGTTAAACCCGGTTCGCTTATTTTCGCACTCGGAAAGGATATAGTCGGTAACTCGATAACCGATAACCTTGCGAAAGGTCCGCACTATCTTGTGGCGGGCGCTACGGGTTCGGGGAAGAGTGTGTGCCTTAACGTCATGATAGTCAGTATGCTTATGCGGTACAGTCCCGAAGAGTTAAGACTTATTCTCATCGACCCGAAGAGAGTAGGGTTCAGAAAATACGAACATCTTCCGCACCTTATGATAGACGAAATAATAACAGAGCCGCAAAAGGCGGTTGCCGTGCTTTCCTGGGCGTATAAGGAGATGGAAAGACGGTACGACGAATTTGCCAGAATCGAAGGCGGGCTTGTCAGCGACATAGAAAGTTATAACGAACTTGTTGCAAACGATACCGTTCCCAAAATGCCGAGAATAGTTATCGTCGTCGACGAACTTGCCGATTTAATGGAAACTTGCAAGAAGGATATGGAAACTAACATCCGTATGCTTGCGCAAAAGGCGCGTGCGGCGGGTATTCACTTGGTTCTCGCTACCCAGCGTCCGTCGGTAGACGTCGTTACGGGTACGATAAAGGCGAACCTGCCGTCAAGAATCGCGCTTAAAGTTATGAACGCGCCCGATTCGATTACCATTTTATCGGAAGGCGGTGCGGAAAAACTTCTCGGCAACGGCGATATGCTGTATAAAAACTCTTCTATGTCTGAACCGGAACGCTATCAGGGTGCATGGATAAGTGATAGGGAAATAAGTAATATCGTTTCCTATATCAAGGAAAAGAACGCCGCGTATTATGACGACGAACTTAAAGATTATCTTGACAAGGCTATGCGTCCGAAACAGGAAGAAACTGCGGCAACGGGTATAGGTGATGATGACGACGGCGACGGAATAGACGATTTTTTCTTAAAAGCCCTGTGGCTTGCGATAACGTCTAATTCCGTGTCCATATCTCAACTTCAACGCCGTTTCCAGATAGGTTACGCGCGTGCGGGCGGACTTGTCGACAAAATGGAACGCCTTGGATTTGTTTCTGGTAACGAAGGTAGTAAAGCACGGCGGGTGCTTATAACTAGGGAAGAGTTTGAACAAAAATTCGGGCAAGCCCCTGATAACTATTAATAGACAGACTACACTACGGAAAACGGATAGATGGAAAATAAACTTATAGGCGTTATATCGCTTGGGTGCGATAAAAACCGTGTCGATACCGAAAAAATGCTTGCGGTATTAGAACAAAAACACAGGTTGACGAACGATATAGAAAAAGCACAAATAATCATTATAAACACGTGCGCATTTTTGCAATCGGCAAGAAAAGAAGCGGTAGAAGAGATTTTTTCCGCCGCCGATTACAAAAAGGGCGGTTCGCTTGAAAAACTTATAATAACCGGTTGTCTTCCGCAAAAGTATGCCGGCGAAATGTTTAAAGAGTTAAAGGAAGTCGACGCGTTTTTGGGGATTTCCGATTACGACAGGATTTTGGACGTCATCGACGAACTGTATGCAAAGGGCGAACGGATAAACGATGTGGGGCTTCCGACAACCGAGTTCGGAATAAAACGACGGCTGACGACGGGCGGTTACGCGTATCTTAAAATCGCCGACGGGTGCGACAATCATTGTACCTATTGTCTTATTCCCAAAATTCGCGGGAAATACCGTTCTGTAAAATTCGACGCGCTGATTGAAGAAGCACGGCTTTTAGGGGACGTAAGAGAACTTATACTCGTTGCGCAGGATACTTCGCGCTATGGTGCAGATTTGACGCCGAAGCGCACGCTTGTCGATTTAATCCGTGCGCTGTCGATGCTTGATAACGTTAAAGGCATAAGGCTTTTATACTGCTATCCCGAAAACATAACCGACGAACTCATACGCGAGTTTCAGTTTAACCCGAAACTCATGCGTTACATAGACATTCCCTTGCAACACGCGTCCGACAGAATACTTAAACTTATGAACCGTAAAGGCACGGGCGAAGGCTACTTGTCGCTTATCGAACGGATTAAAAACGAAGTGTACGGGATTGCGATTCGGTCTACGTTTATAGCTGGCTTCCCCACCGAGACGGAAGAAGATTTTAATACTCTCGTCGATTTTTTGCAAAAAGCAAAACTGTTTAACGCGGGATTTTTTAAATACAGCAGAGAAGAAGGTACGGCGGCTTATAATCTCGACGGGCAGATAAAAGAAAGCGTTAAAACCCGTCGCCTTAAAAAACTGTATTCCGTGCAGAAAAAAGTCGTTAAAGAAAACGGAAAGGCGCTTATCGGCAAGACATTTAAAGTGTGCGCCGAAGGATTTAACAGCGACGAACTCATCTATTTTGGAAGGGCGTATTTCAACGCGCCCGATATAGACGGAAAAATTAAGTTTTTTTCAAGCGAAGAAGTTACTCCCGGCGAATTTTACGACGTCAGGATAACGGGCGTTTTCGGCTATGATTTATACGGAGAACGAATATGAATTTACCAAACAAATTAACTGTAATGAGAATAATAATGATACCCGTTTTCGTGGCGGTGTATTATATCAATGCGTTGCCATACAATTATCTTATAGCCGCCGTGATTTTCGCACTTGCGGCGTTCACAGATTTTTTGGACGGATATATAGCGAGAAAATATAATCTCGTTTCAGACTTAGGAAAGTTTTTAGACCCCATCGCCGACAAGGTTTTGGTTGCTGCCGCACTCGTGGTTATGCTTGTCGTGCCGAACGGCGGCGCGGCGATTTTGCCTTCATACGCCGCCATATTTATCGCGGTGATTTTAGCGCGAGAACTCATTATAAGCGGTTTCCGTATGGTTGCGGCGTCAAAGGGAAAGGTTCTTGCGGCGGATAAAGCGGGAAAACTGAAAACCGTGACGCAGGATATTGCGATAACCTTGCTTCTGATAGGGGCGGAGTTTCAGGCGGGCGTTTATACCACGCTGAATATCATAGGGCTTGTCGCGCTTTGCCTTGCCACCGTTTTAACGGTAGTTTCGGGTACGGAAGCGATTGCTAAAAACGTTTCCGTCTTAAAGGACTGACAATGAAGGTTGCGGTAATTGCGTTCGACAATTTTAACGCGTTAAAGGCGCGGGAAATATTTATAAGCGGCGGAGTGGAAATTTCTACCGTGCAAATACTTTCCGCAACGGACGACATAGGCTTTAAGCGTGCGTACGAAACCTTTCGCGACACGGCGGACGTGCTTATCACGCTTGACGGCGCGGCGTTCGACTTAAAAGCGACCGTTGCGGAATTTTCAAACACTACGCTTTTAGAAAACGACAATGCGCGTAAAACTTTGGAAGAACGCGGATTTACGGACTTTTCGGGCGCTTCTATGCCGCTTGATGCGACGTTTATTCCCAACGAAAACGGCGCGTATCAGGGATTTGTACTTGAAGACGTCGACTTTACTTTTATAATGTTGCCCGCGGCGGAAAAGGAGTTTTTCCCCGCGTGCGAAAAATACGTTATTCCATATCTTGCGGCGAAGGTCGGCATAGAAAAATGCGTCGTTTTTAAGTGTTTCGGCGATAAATCCGACGCGGAAGACCTGTTAAACGCCGTAAAAGAGAAATTTTCTTTTGATTTTATCGTTCGCGATAATTTAGGCGATTTAACCGTTTCCGTTTTCTTTAAAGGCGAAAACGAAGCGGAGTACCGCTTTGCGGTGCGTGAAATTTTTACCGCTATAAAAGACATTTGTTATGCGGATTATAACGTTTCGCTGTCCGAAACGCTGTTTACTCTTCTTAGACTCGGCGGTAAAAAAATCGCCGTGGCGGAATCGTTTACGGGCGGCAGGGTCGCTACCGAAATAATAAAAAATGCAGGCGCGTCGGCTTATCTAAACGAAAGCGTCGTTGCGTATTCTAACGAAAGCAAGGCAGAAAGGCTTAAAGTGCCGAGAGAAGAACTGTCGGAATTCGGCGCGGTAAGCGCGAAAGTGGCGTACCGCATGGCGGCGGGACTTTTTAAAACGGGCGCGCCCGACGTCGCTGTGGCGACGACAGGATTAGCGGGTCCCGACGGCGACGGAACGGGAACTCCGGTCGGCAGATGTTTTATTGCAGTCGGCACAAAAAGCGGTATACATACTTATAAATTCGACTTTACGGGAAGCCGTGAAGAAATTACCGAAAAAGGCGTTAATGCGGCGTTATTTTGCGCCGTTAAAACAATAAAAAATATGTAAAAGGAAGAATAAAATGGACGAAACAAAGATGAAAGCGCTTGACGGAGTCATGGCGCAGATAGAAAAACAATACGGAAAGGGCGCGATAATGCGGCTCGGTCAGAACGCGGGGGACAGCAATATAGAAGTGTTGCCGACGGGCTGCTTATCGCTGGACCTTGCCATCGGCGTGGGCGGACTTCCGCGCGGAAGAATTATCGAAATTTACGGGCCTGAGTCGTCGGGTAAAACGACGGTCGCGCTTCATTGTATCGCCGAAACGCAAAAGGCGGGCGGAATTGCCGCGTTTATCGACGCGGAACACGCGCTTGACCCCGTTTACGCTAAAAATCTCGGCGTAAATCTCGACGAATTATACGTTTCGCAACCCGATACGGGCGAACAGGCACTCGATATCACCGCGTCGCTCGTTTCGAGTAAGGCGGTGGACATTATCGTTGTCGACTCGGTCGCGGCACTCACCCCGAAAGCGGAAATAGAAGGCGATATGGGCGATTCGCACGTGGGGCTTCAAGCAAGACTTATGAGTCAGGCGCTACGTAAACTTACGGCAATTACCGCTAAATCCAAAACCTGTATTATATTTATCAACCAACTGCGCGAAAAAGTCGGCGTTATGTTCGGAAACCCGGAAGTAACCGCGGGCGGCAAAGCGCTTAAATTCTACGCCAGCGTGCGTATCGACGTAAGAAAATCCGACGCGTTAAAGGATTCCGAAGGCGCGTACGGCAACCACACCAAGGCGAAAATCGTTAAAAACAAGGTCGCGCCGCCCTTTAAAACCGCGGAATTTGATATTATTTTCGGTAAGGGCATTTCGCAGGCGAGTTGTTTAATCGACCTTGGTATAGATTACGACATAATAGATAAAAGCGGCGCGTGGTTTTCCTATAACGGCGAAAAAATCGCGCAGGGCAGAGAAAAGGCTATTCTCTATTTAGAAGAAAATCCCGCCGTCGCCGAAGAAATTAAAAACAAAATTTTAGACAAATTTTACAGCAAAGACAAAAACGATTAAATCTTTGACTTTTACTTAAAAAAATAGTATAATAAAAAAAGAGTGTGAAAAACTCGTAATTTAATAAACAGGAGGGCATATTATTTATGCAGAATTTTAACTACGGCTCCCTGTTCTTAAACCCTATGGAAGGCGGCACGGTTGCGCTTATCGCGGTTTTGGTTGCGATAGTGTTCGCGGCGCTCGGCATGCTTGTAGGGTGGTTCTTAACGAAAAAGTCTTTTAACAAAAAACAAGGTGATATTAAAAAAGTTACCGACAAAATGCTCGACGATGCAAGGGAAGAGTGTAAACAAATCAAAAAAGAGGCTATTTTAGAGGCAAAAGAACAGGAAATTAAACTCAGGAACGACTTCGAGAGAGAATCCAAGGAAAAACGCGCGGAACTTGCCCGCACGGAAAACAGACTTAACCAAAAAGAAGAATCTCTCGATAAAAAAGAAGAAAATCTCGCCAAAAGAAACGAAGAAACTACTCGTTTCCAGAACGCTTTGAAAGAAAAGCAGTCTGAAATGGACAAAAAACTCGCGGAAATTTCCGAACAGCACAATAAGATGATTGCGGAGTTCGAAAAAGTCGCGCAGATGAGTAAGGAAGAAGCAAAGACCGAACTTATCGAAGCCATTACCGACGAAGCAAAACGCGACGCGGCAAGGCTTGTTAAAGAGATTGAATCCGAAGCAAAAGAAGAAGGCGACAGAAAGGCAAGGGAAATCGTTAGCCTTGCAATCCAGAAATGCAGTACCGAACAGGCGACGGAACTCACCGTTTCGGTAGTGCCGTTGCCTTCCGACGATATGAAAGCGCGTATCATCGGGCGCGAAGGTAGAAATATTCGTGCGCTTGAAAATGCTACGGGCATAGAACTTATCATCGACGATACGCCCGAAGTGGTTATCGTTTCGGGATTCGACCCCGTAAGGCGCGAAACGGCGCGTATTGCGCTTGAACGTCTTATTCAGGACGGCAGGATTCATCCCGCAAGAATAGAAGAAACGGTCGAAAAAATCAAAAAAGAACTCGACCAGCAAATTAAAGAAGCGGGCGAAGCGGCTATGTTCGAGTGCGGTATTTTCGGACTTCACCCCGAACTTGTCAAACTTTTGGGCAGACTGAAATTCCGTACAAGTTACGGTCAAAACGTATTAAAGCACTCAATCGAAGTGTCGCACTTAGCGGGCGTTATGGCGACCGAACTCGGCGTGGACGCCGCGCTTGCTAAGCGTGCGGGACTGCTTCACGATATCGGTAAAGCGGTTGACTTCGAGATAGAAGGCACGCATATGCAAATCGGCGCTGACCTCGCTAAAAAATACAGAGAGAACGGGCACGTCGTCAATGCTATTCTCGCGCACCACGGCGACGTCGAAGCAAAGACCGTGGAAGCGGTACTCGTTGCGGCGGCGGACGGTATTTCGGGCGCAAGACCCGGCGCAAGAAGGGAAACCACTACGAACTATATCAAGCGTTTGCAGAAACTCGAAGAGATTTCGGGGAGTTTCAAGGGCGTTGAAAAGTGCTACGCTATTCAGGCGGGCAGGGAAGTCCGCGTAATGGTAAAACCCGAACAGGTGAACGACGCGCAAACGTTGTTCCTTGCGAAAGAAATCGCAAAGAAGATAGAAAAAGAAATGGAATATCCAGGGCAGATAAAAGTCAACGTCATAAGAGAGTGGCGTGCAACGGAATTTGCAAAATAGAAACACATCTGACGCCTTGCCTTTTAGCAAGGCGTTTTGCGTATTAACGGAATTTTAAGGAGCATTTATGAACGGAAAAAACTTACCGGAAATTTTCGGTTCTATGGTTTTCGGCGATAAAGTGATGAAAGAACGCTTAGACGCCGACACCTATAAAGCCGTCCGTCGCGCGATTGACGGCGGCGCGCCGCTTAGTTTTGCAGAAGCGAAAAAAGTCGCTGCTGCGATGAAAGATTGGGCGATTGAAAAGGGCGCTACGCACTTTACGCATTGGTTTCAGCCGATGACGGGTATCACCGCCGAAAAACACGACGGCTTTGCCGAACCCGATAAAGACGGCAATCCCATTATGAAATTTTCCGCAAAATCGCTTGTCAAAGGCGAATCCGACGCGTCGAGTTTTCCGTCCGGCGGCTTACGCGCGACGTTTGAAGCCCGCGGCTATACCGCTTGGGACCCGACGTCTTACGCTTTCGTAAAAGACAGAAGTCTGTATATACCCACGGCGTTCTGTTCTTACGGCGGGGAAGCACTCGATAAGAAAACCCCGCTACTTAGGTCGATGGAAACCTTAAACCGCGAAGCACTCCGCGTTTTAAAATTGTTCGGGAATAAAACGGTTAAAAAAGTAGTGCCGACCGTCGGCGCGGAACAGGAATATTTTTTAATAGATAAAAGCGTTTACGAAAAACGTCTGGATTTAATACATTGCGGCAGAACTTTGTTCGGTGCGCGCCCCGCTAAGGGACAGGAACTTGAAGACCACTACTACGGCGCGATAAAAACCCGCGTGTCGGATTTTATGAAGGACGTGGATGAAGAACTTTGGAAACTCGGCGTATACGCTAAGACCGAGCATAACGAAGTTGCCCCCGCGCAGCACGAACTTGCCTGCGTTTACAGTTCGGTAAATATCGCGTGCGACCAGAACCAACTGACGATGGAGACTTTAAAAAGCGTGGCAAACAGACACGGTATGGTGTGTCTGTTGCACGAAAAGCCTTTTGCGTCCGTAAACGGCAGCGGCAAGCACAATAACTGGTCGCTATCCACCGATACGGGCGAAAATCTTTTTGAACCGGGCGATACCCCGCAGGAAAACGCACAGTTTTTACTGTTTTTACTTGCCGTCATCAAGGGCGTGGACGAATATCAGGATTTGTTGAGAATATCCGTCGCGACGGCGGGGAACGACCACCGCTTGGGTGCGGACGAAGCGCCGCCCGCGATAGTGTCTATCTATCTCGGCGAAGATATCGAAAGGATTTTAAAGTCGATAGAAAATGGGAAATCATACTCTGCGTTAAAGGCGGAAGACCTTAAAATCGGCGTGTCCGTTCTTCCGTCCATACAAAAGGATTCTACCGACAGAAACAGGACTTCGCCGCTTGCTTTTACGGGCAATAAATTTGAATTCCGTATGGTCGGTTCTAATACGAATATCGCTTGCCCGAACTTTATTTTTAACACTATCGTGGCGGATGAACTTGCGTCCTTTGCCGATGAACTTGAAAAGGCTACCGACTTTAACGCCGCGCTATCAAGCCTTATTAAGCGCACTATAAAGAAACATAAACGCATAATTTTTGCGGGCAATAATTATTCAAGAGAGTGGGAAAAAGAAGCGGAAAAACGCGGACTTAAAAATTATAAGACGACCGTTGACGCCCTTCCGCACTATATCGACGCCAAAAACGTTAAACTGTTTAAACGCAGAAAGGTGCTATCCGAAAGCGAAATAAAGTCGCGTATGGAAATTCTTCTCGAAAATTACGCGAATATCGTGCATATAGAAGCGTTTACCGCGCTTGATATAGCGCGTAAGGAAATTGCGCCCGCGCTGATTGCTTATCAGTCGTTTATTCTTACCGAATTGAACGGCAAAAAAGCATACGGCAATTTTGACTGTACGCTTGAAAAGGGAATACTCGATAAAATGTCCGCGCTTTCGGCGTCATTTTCCGCCGCCGTCGATAAACTCGAAGTAGATTTGGACGGCTACGACAAGTCTTTAAGCAATTACGAAAAGGCGCTTTATTGCAAAGACAAATTGCTTATAGATATGGAAGAAGTCAGAAAGTACGCTGACAGTGCGGAATTATTATTAAGCAAAAAAATCAGTCCTTTCCCGACTTACGAAGACATTTTATACAGCGTAAAATATTGACGGTAAACCCTTTGCGGCGCTTAAAAGTTTTAAGCGCCGCAAAATTTTAAATAAATTGCTAAATCGCCGCTTATTCGTTTGACTTTATTTACCGTTTGATTATAATATAATTTAGCACTTTAAGTAAGAGAGTGCTAAAAAACATCAGGAGATATCTTAAAATGAAACAATTTAAAACCGAATCGAAAAGAATACTCGATTTAATGATTAACTCTATCTATACGAACAAAGAAATATTCCTTCGTGAACTTATTTCGAACGCGTCCGACGCGATTGATAAACTTAAATTCATTTCGCTGACGGATACAAGCGTTAATTCCGACTTTAAAATAAATATCGCTGTGGATAAATCTGCGCGCACGCTTATAATAGAAGATAACGGCATCGGTATGACCGATAAGGATTTGGAAAAAAATCTCGGCACGATTGCGGAAAGCGGCACGCTTGCTTTCAAAAAGGCTAACGAAGGCAGCGATAAAGAACTTATCGGGCAGTTCGGCGTAGGGTTTTATTCGGCGTTTATGGTTGCGGATAAAATCGCGGTGTACACAAAAGCCTACGGGGCGGATAAAGCCTACAAGTGGGAAAGCGCGGGTGCGGACGGCTACGATATTTCGGAAACCGAAAAAGACGGACTTGGCACAAAAATCGTGCTGAAATTAAAAGAAGACACCGAAGATTTCAAGTATTCCGATTTTTTGGAAGAATATAAGATAAACTCTCTTATAAAGCAGTATTCCGACTATATCCGTTATCCTATCGTAATGGAAATGACGAAGAGCCGCAAAAAGGAAGGCAGTCCTAGCGATAAGCCCGAATACGAGAGTTATAAGGAAGCGGAAACCTTAAACAGTATGGTTCCCGTGTGGAAAAAACCGAAGTCAGAAGTTAAGGACGAAGACCTTAACGAGTTTTATAAAAACGAATTCCACGACTATACCGACCCGTTAAAGAGTGTTTACGCTAAAATCGAAGGCGCGGTAAATTACGACGCGTTGTTGTTCTTTCCAAGCCGCGCACCCTTCGACTACTATTCCAAAGACTACAAGAAGGGCTTAAAACTTTATTCTAACGGCGTTATGATAATGGAAAAGTGTGAAGACCTTTTGCCCGATTACTTCGGGTTCGTGAAGGGGATAGTGGATAGTTCCGACCTTTCTTTAAATATCTCGCGTGAAATTTTGCAGCAGGACAGACAAGTTAAGGCAATAGCAAACGGTATAGAAAAGAAAATTTCCGCGGAACTTAAAAAGATGATGGATGAAGACCGTGAAACTTATGAAAAACTGTTTGCGGAATTCGGACTTTCGATAAAATTCGGCGTGTACGCGGGCTTTGGTATGAATAAGGATAAACTTAAAGACTTACTTATGTTCTATTCGTCGAAGAAAGAAAAACTTGTGTCGCTAGCGGAATATGTAAAGGAACTGCCCGAAGGACAAAACGAAATTTATTACGCGTCGGGCGAGTCTTACGAGAAGATAGCCAAACTTCCGCAGATAGAAAAAGCCAAAGAAAAGGGCGTCGAAATTTTGTTCTTCAAAGACGGCGTGGACGAATTTGTGGCGAAAATTTTAATGGATTACGACGGCAAAAAGTTCAAGTCGGTTGCGGAAGCGGACTTTTCTTTGGACACCGACACCGAAAAACAGGAACTCAAAGAAAAGAACGAGAAATATAAAGATTTATGCGCGGAAATTAAGGCAAACCTTGGCGATAAAGTTAAGGACGTAAGGCTTACTTCTAACCTTAAAACCTATCCCGTATGCTTGATTTCGGACGGCGCGGTTTCTATCGAGATGGAAAAGGTCTTAAACTCTATGCCGAACGCCGACGGCAGCGTTAAAGCAGACAAGGTTTTGGAAATAAGCGCCGAACACAAGATTTTATCTAAACTCGAAACGCTTTATAACGAAGACAAAGACACACTTAAAAAGTATTCGACCGTATTATATGAACAGGCGCGCATTTTAGAAGGTTTATCCATTGACGACGTTCCCGCGTTCGTCGGTGCTCTTTCGGATATTATGTAAAACAATCTTATAAGGAATAATTTTATGGCGGCAAAACCACAAATTTCACAGGAGAAAGCGGCGCTTAAACTCGTCGATATAGTAAAGACTTACGGCGAAGGCGAAAACGCCGTGAAAGCGCTTAAAGGCGTTTCTCTCTCTTTCCGTAAAAACGAGTTCGTGTCTATATTAGGACCTTCCGGTTGCGGCAAAACCACGCTATTAAATATCGTAGGCGGTCTTGACCGCTACACTTCGGGCGACCTTATTATAAACGGAGTTTCCACCAAGGAATATAAAAGCAGCGACTGGGATACCTACCGTAACAACAGTATAGGTTTTGTGTTCCAGAGTTATAATCTTATTCCGCACCAAACGGTGCTGTCTAACGTAGAACTCGCGCTTACGCTGTCCGGCGTAAGCAAAGCGGAGCGCCACAAAAGAGCAAAGCAAGTGCTTAAAAAAGTGGGGCTTAAAGGACAGGAAAACAAAAAGCCAAACCAACTTTCGGGCGGGCAGATGCAAAGGGTAGCGATTGCCCGCGCACTTGTAAACGACCCCGAAATTATCCTTGCCGACGAGCCGACGGGCGCGCTTGACACCGAAACGAGTGTGCAGGTGTTGGATTTATTGAAAGAAGTCGCGCGCGACCGCCTTGTCATTATGGTAACCCATAACCCCGAACTTGCCAAAAAATACTCGACGCGCATAATCAATCTTTTAGACGGCGAAAAGACGGGCGATACAGACGAGTTTACGGAGACGGAAACGCCCGAAGTTAATGCGGTAAACGCGCAAAAAGCCGACAAAAAGCAAAAGGGCAAAGCGGCGATGAAGCTAACGACGGCTTTTGCGTTGTCCTTTTCAAATCTTCGCACCAAAAAGGGCAGAACCACGCTTACGTCAATCGCGGGGAGTATAGGCATTATCGGAATTGCCTTAGTGCTTGCGGTATCAACGGGGTTTTCGGGCTATATTCATCAGTTGCAGTCGGATACGCTTTCGACTTATCCGTTGACGGTGTCCGAAGCGACCATTGACCTTGAAGATTTCCAAAAACTCGGCAGTTATATGACGGAAGACGAAAAAAATGCGCAACGGCTGACAGACCTTGTCTATTCGCGCGCGCTCTTCGGCGACCTTACGAATATGCTTAAAAGCAATAAAATCACCGACGAATACGTGTCTTACGTTGAAGACTATGCGCAAAAAGCCAACGAAGACGCGATAAAGAAAGGCGATACTTGGAAATATTGCGTTCAAAAGGGCTACGGTATGGACGTAAACGACTATATCTTTTCCGATATAGGTTTTAACTTTAACAGCAGTTCGGAAGGTTTGAAGTCTCAGCATAACGTTATGTCAGTCAATACGCTTATTCAAGCGATACTTCATATGTTTGATGCCGAAATGGCTAAAACCGATATGAATATATCCGCGAGTTTCGTGCGAGAGTATATTCCGACTATCTGCGAAATTCCCGATAATGATACGCTTATTTCGTCGCAGTACGAACTTTTGACGGGCGACTGGGCAAAAACCGAAAACGAACTTTTACTCGTTGTGGACAGATATAACCGCGTGCCGGATATTACGCTTGCCGTGTTAGGCTTTAAAACGATTGAAGGCTTAGACGGGTATAACGCTAAATTTGACGAAAAAGAGAAATTTACTTTTGAAGACGTGATGAAAAAAGAGTTTTATTACGTCAACAATACCGATAGATACGTTGAAAACGACGGCACGTTTTTCAGCAGGATTTACGCGCCCGACGCGGGAAGCGCAACGCTTTTTGTCCCCGCAGTTCCCGCCACGGCGACTAAACTTAAAGTAACGGGCGTGGTACGCCTTAAAGAAGACGTACAGCAGGGCGTGTTGCAGGCAGGCATCGCATATACTTCCGCCTTTGTAAAGCGTCTTTTGACCGACCCGAAAAACATTAATTCTCCGATAGTAAGGGCGGCAAAAGCCGAAGATAACACGTCGAAAACGGTTAAAGTAATAAACCCCGTAATGTACGGTATGGGTTATAATACTACCGTCAATTATACCCTTCGCGGCTTAGCGGGCGACGACACCGTGAGTAAAATTTATATCTATTCTAAGGGCTATCAGGAAAAAGAAGATATAAAAGCATACCTTAACGCGTGGAACGATACGCACGAAAACGAAGAAGATAAAGTGCATTATTCCGACTCGACCGAAATGTTGTTTTCGGCAATGAATTCAATCGTCGACGGCGTTAAAATCGTTCTTATAGCATTTACCGCGATATCTCTCGTCGTGTCAAGCATAATGATAGGAATAATAACCTACGTTTCGGTCGTGGAACGCACCAAAGAAATAGGGGTACTCCGTTCACTCGGCGCGAGAAAGAAAGATATTTCGCGTATATTTAATGCCGAAACTTTTCTGATAGGGCTTTTTGCCGGGATTATCGGCGTCGGAATATCGTATTTACTCACTATTCCGATAAATTTAATCATAAATCATTTTCTGGCGAACGCTGGCGCGATTGCCGCGCTTAAAATTACGGACGCGCTTATTCTTGTCGTAGTAAGTTTTATACTCACGCTTATCGCGGGCGTAATCCCCGCGCGGATTGCGGCAAAGAAAGACCCCGTCGTAGCACTTAGAACAGAATAAAAAACCATTTAAAATTTAAGCGCGCCACCGCAAAATTGCGGTGGCGCGCAGTTTAATTGAAAAAATTATATGCCTTCAAAAACGTTCATATTGCGAAGTTCTACGTCTTCAATCGTATCTAAAATCGCAAATGCGTGCGTGTCTAAATTGTTGCAAGTGGCAGTAGTGATTTTTTGCGCCTTAAATTCGTCGGTGATGATAGTCGCTATGTCCTGTATTATTTCTCGTTTTTCCAACGCTTCTTTGCGGGAGTTCCCGAGTTCAGTTAAGCCCGTCAACGCAAATTCTAAGTCCGATAATTTTTCTAAATCCCGCATACCGCGGTACGCCCACTTGTAAAACGGTTCAAATACGTTGTTAAGTAAGTAAATCACCGAAACCGTGTGTTTAACAAATTCAAAAAGCGCAAGACTGGCCGCGCCCGTCTCTTCGCGCTTTATTAAGCGTTCGTAATTATAAGTTCCCGATTGCGCCATAATCGCCGCGTGCGCGGAAATCTTTTTGCGACGTATATCTTCGGGATAACCCTTTTTTAATATTTCGCGTATCTCGGAAAATTTACCTAAATCGTCGCGGTATACTTCGCCCGAAACCGCCGCGCGTAAAGACGCCGAAGGCGTATATAGCCACCGTTTATTGCTGTCGGGTGCGGAGTTCGCACCGAGAAGTTTAGTGTAAAAATCGTCTATCACTATAACTCCGCGCCTGTTCCCGCCCGCGGGGGAAACGATAGAACGCTTAACGCCCATAAACTCTTTGGGGAGTTTCGCGTACGCGCGCGAAAGTTTAAAACCGTAATCACGCTCGGCTTCCGGCGTAATCCACATACAAAACCCCGCTTCAAAGTCGTGGTCGCGTGAAAATTCGTCGTCGTATCCAAGGCACTCCGAACCTTCGCCCGCAAGCCCCACCGCAATTTCGCCGATTTTATCGGGAAACTCTTTTTCAAGCATCGGCTTGCCGTATTGAAGATAAAATTCCCTTGAAAGTTCAAGACCGTTCATAAATTTCTTTCGCCTCCTTAAAAAAATCGTCCGCGATTTTATCGTAGCCGAAGTACTTAAAACTCGGCGCGCACTTATCTAAAACGTAGGCATAGTACCCGTTTTTAACGTTCTCTTCGTCATTTAAAAGGTCGTAAGCCTTAAAAAGACAGTCGGTTATTTTTTTAGTATCGCCCGTTTTTTCGTAAAAATGCGCAAGGTTTACGTAGGTTATGGCAGTATCGGGTTTTCCGCCTTTAATTTTTTCCATAACGGAAAGTGCCTTAAAGTAGCACTCTTCCGCCTTTTTATAGTCGCCCGCGTCGGTAAGCGCCAACGCGTAGTTATTGTAAAACCCGCCGAATCGCTCGTCCGCACTATCTAAATTCGCTGTGTATATCGCAAGCGTTTTTTCGTATAAGGGAAGGGATAAATCGAATTTTCCCACCGCTTTATAAGTAGTCGCGGCGTTTAAGTAAACGGTCGCGCTCGACACCGTGTCGCCGAGTTTTAACTCGTTAATGAGAATAAGCGCGCGGGAAATAGCGCGCAAAGCGTTCTGGTTATCGCCGTTTTTGCGGTATAGCCCCAAAAGTTCGTCCACGACGGAAAGTTCGCCGCTTTTATCAAGTAAATCTCTCGCTTCTTTTTCCCAGTACTCTAAATGTCTTTTCGCGCCCGTAAGGTCGTTTTTATTAAAGTATTCGTCCGCCTTCTCTATAACCCGCTTAACGGGGATGCGCCCTTTTGCTGTAGCAAGTTCGGGGTTATAAAATTCTTTGCCGCCGCATAACGCACAAGACGGTTCTTTGTAGTCAAATTCGTCAATCATACCTATATTTTAACACCAAAACGGCTTTCCGTCAATACCGGAAAGCCGTCGATTATTTTTAATTATATATTACAATAGTGTTCCGTTGTAATAGGTATTAACTCTGCTGTTCCAAAGTCGCTTAATAAATATTTGTGAAGTATTATTTGTGCCGCCTGTATAACAGCGTCGAGTTTTTTCGACGCAACATTTGCGTCGTAATCTTTGTAAGATATAATAAGTACGGTTTCTCCGCCGTGTATTATGTCGATTGAATTTGCTTTTATGCCACCGTATTCGTTGTATTGTGTCATATCGTAATTATACTTTTCGTATGTTTGGCGGTATACTTCGTCTGCTTTGTCGATAGTGTACGAACTGAGAATTAACTCTATTGCTGTATGTAGATAATTTGTTGAAAACTTTTTACCTACTGCTGCGCTATCATTTGTTTTGATAATAAAAATCATAGGTATGGTTTCGGTATAAAGTGTTTTGTTGTTTTTATCGTCATTATTGTTGCCACAACCTATAAAATTAACGGAACAACAAACGCAGACTAAACTTAAAGCCAAAATCGTAAATATTTTTTTCATTTTTATCTCCTTTTGCACTAAAATTTTGCATTAAACAATAATTTATACTAAAATATTAGTATAAAAACATTATATATGACAAATATTTCTATGTCAAACGTTTTTACCAAAATATTAGTAAGATAAAACGGGAGAACAGAGAAATGAACAGAATAAAAGATTTGAGAGAAGATAGGGATTTAAGGCAAAGCGACCTTGCAAAAATGGTAGGGATTGACCAACGGACGATTTCTAATTACGAAACGGGCAAGTCTAACCCCGACAGTTATGCATTAATACGTTTAGCGGATTTTTTTAACGTTTCGATAGATTATTTAGTGGGGAGAGTAAAACAGGATTTTTACAGGGCGGAAGATAAAAAAAGGTTTATAGAAAGCATACAGCAATCGTTGGAAGAATTGAAAAAAATGATATAAAAAATTCGGGGCTGGCGTGTACACGCCAGCCCGTAATAGTTTATAGTTGGGCGTGTTTTACACGCCGTCTTTACTTGTATATTCTTCAAAAATTTCGCGTAATCGGAATTTGTAGCAAAGTGGGAGTGCCACCACTACGCCGACTGCCGCTTGCAACGCTTCTAACGGGAGTTTAGCAAGTGCCGCTTCTTTTGCAGAGTAAAATAAAATAGCAAAGTACGAATACCCGAACGCCATTATAAAAATCCCGATTATACAGCCGATTAGCGAAGAAATAGCGGGGCGTTTACGCATTATATAATGCGAAAAAACCGAAATTATCACGACTTGCACCGTTCGGACAATAAGCGATACCACCATCGCTTGCGGGTAAAACAACATATCGCCCAAAAACGCACCTACGCCGCCCGCAACCGCCGCATAAAACGGCGTAAGCAAAATTCCCGCCATACATACGGCAATATCCGTCAGATATAAATTCGCAAACCCCAAGGGGATATGGAACGCGCCGATACTTGCGGTTATAGCCGTAAGTATCGCGGTAAACGTTATTTGCCTTAAAGTAATTTTCATCTTATTTTATCCCGTTGACAATCTTCGCAAAATAGTATACAATATATTTTGATAATATTCAATATCCAAAAACAGAAAATTTTATATAATCAGATGATGACGTTCGGAATAGAAAAACAGGGCAAAAAGCCTATATATGAAACTTTGTACGAAAGCATAAAGCAAGACATTGTTTTAGGCAAGATTAACCACGGCGAAAAATTGCCGTCAAAGCGCACTCTTGCGGAAAGACTTAACGTCAGCGTTATAACGGTTGACGCTGCGTATAGGCTACTTATCGACGAAGGATACGTGTATTCAAAGGAGCGGAGCGGGTTTTTCGTGGGGGCGGAAACTTCCGAACGGCTAAATAAAGGTGCAAGTTTTATCACAAAGCCCGCGCAAAACGACGCAGCGAGTGTGGATTTCAGGTTTTCGTCGCTATCCAAAATAATGCGTAAGGTAATAACCGACTATGACCGTGCGCTGCTTATTAAACCGCCCGCGTTCGGGATAGCGGAACTTCGCAAAGCAATATCGCTTTATCTGTATCGCTATCGCGGTATGGAAGTTGACTATGACAACATAATAATCGGTTCGGGGTCGGAGTATTTTTACGGGATGATTGTCGCGCTTTTAGGAAGGTTTCGCATTTACGGGCTGGAATATCCGTCGTACGAAAAGATAAGCGCGGTAATACGGACGGAAGGCGCGGCGTGCGAATTTCTTAAAATGGGCGAAAACGGGATTTTGTCCGACGAACTTGCGCGCGCAAAATCGACGGTACTGCATATCACGCCGTTTAACAGTTATCCGACAGGGATAACCGCCGATTACTGCAAGCGCATCGAGTATATAGAGTGGGCAAAAAACCGCGACGGGTTTATCGTTGAAGACGATATCGATTCAGAATTTGCGGTCGGCGCAAAGCCTGTCGAAACGGTATATTCTTTAAGCGGCGGAAAGCGAGTGATTTATCTTAATACTTTTTCTAAAAGCATAGCCCCGTCGATTCGTATGGGGTATATGATACTGCCCGAAGAACTTAAAGCGGAGTATAAAAAGCGGCTGGGGTTTTACTCTTGCACCGTGCCGACGTTCGACCAGTACGTTATGGCGGAATTTATAAACGGCGGGCATTTTGAACGGCATTTGAATAGGATTAGACGCAAATTGAAGGAACAAAAATAAAAAATTTTCTCTAAATATAAAAAATAGGATAAAAACAGTTGAAAATTTCAAAAAAAAATGTTATATTATTAACGTTAATTTTTTGGGGGTATGGCTCAGTTGGTAGAGCGCCTCGTTCGCAACGAGGAGGCCAGCGGTTCGAATCCGCTTATCTCCACCATAAAAACAGGGTAGGCACAAAGCCTACCCTGTTTTTATGGTAGAAAAGTGTTAGGTCGAACCGCGTCGGTTCGTTCGTCATTTGACGGGCAGAGTCCTGCCGAGAGTGTCCTTTTAAGGGTTTCGGCAGTATCCGCTTATCTCCACGGGGTAAACGACATCCCACCCTAGAAAGGGTGGGATGTCGTTTGGTAGCCCCTTTGTCGTTAAAGGCGAACTGTTTATGCTGTTTACTTGGTCGAAAGTTACGGTTTTGCTGTTTCCCTTATAATATGCTTGAAAAAAAGATTATTTTTTGTTAAAATTATAATAGTATTTTAGGATTAATATTGATAGATTATGGCGAATAACACTGTATTTAACGTAACGGTCTGTATTATAGGGATTTTAATACTTACTATACATATCGTAAACTTACTTATTAAAAAGAACAAAAGGGACGACGAAAAATCCTTTCTTGATTTTTTAATTTTTACCGCCGTTCATTTTGCGACCTATCTTACGTTTTCTTTTGTTAAAACCGTTTATACGGGCAACGCTTATATTATCGCGTTTTATACGGTTTTTTATATAATGAACAACGTAGAAGTTTTTATGTTGTATAAATATATGAAAAACTATACGAAACGTTCGGGAAAAAACGAAAAAGCGGTAAACGTTATAAACTATGCGCTTTTTGCCGTGTTTATTGTGCTTGACATAGTAAATATATTCACGGGCATTTTCTTTACCGCCGAAAACGGTGCGTATTTAAGAAGTAAAACTATGATTTTGTCGCAAGGGTATCAATTTGTAATGTTCGTTTTGATTGCAATCGTTACGGCGACGAACAAAAACTTAAACGTAAGGGAAAAGACCGCCTTTTCTCTGTATTGTTTTTTGCCTTTCGTGGCAATAATATTTCAGAACGTATTTAAGGGCTACGCGATAGCGTACGCGTCGATTATAATTGCAATCGAAGTGCTGTTTTTCTTCGTCAACGTGCAAAAAAACATTGACCTTGCCAACGAAAAAGAAAAGAACAAAGACGCACAGATAAAAATAATGCTTTCGCAGATAAAACCGCACTTCGTTTATAATTCGCTGTCGTCGATATCGACCTTGATTACTATAAATCCCGATAAGGCGCAGGCGGCACTCGACGATTTTACCGAATATTTAAGACACAATCTTTCGTCTTTAACGGAAACCCGACTTATCCCGTTTGAAGACGAATTAAAACACATAAAGACGTATGTTTCGCTTGAAAAGATGCGTTTTAACGAC
Organism: Clostridia bacterium; assembly: GCA_017448355.1. Lineage (GTDB taxonomy): Bacteria > Bacillota > Clostridia > Christensenellales > Borkfalkiaceae > UBA1259. The sequence goes on from JAFSLQ010000057.1 coordinate 30,159, forward strand.
AGAATAACCGTCAATTACGATATTAAAGCGGTGGACTTTAACGTTCCGCCGCTGTCCATACAGCCGATAGTGGAAAATGCGATAAAGCACGGAATTTTAAAGAGAATAGAAGGCGGCACTATTACCGTAAAAACGTTTGAGACAGCGCATAACTACGTGGTGGAAGTAGTTGACGACGGTGTGGGGTTCGATATGCAGGAAGTTAATTTTGAAGATAATACGCACGTAGGCATAAACAACGTAAAATTTAGGATTAAAAACTGCGGCGGCGAAGTTACGGTTCAAAGTGAAGTCGGCAAAGGCACTTCGGTTACGGTTACTTTTAAAAGGGGGCTATAAAATGAGAGTATTGCTCGTTGACGACGAAGAATTAGGGCTTATACGCTTAAAAAACGCCGCAGAAAAAGTATTGCCAAAAGAAACGGAAATATTAAGTTATACTAACCCCGTAAAAGCGCTTGAAGAAAATGCGGATAAAAGCATAGATATAGCGTTTTTGGATATAGAAATGCCGGTATTAAACGGTATAACCTTAGCAAAAAAACTTAAAACCGCTAATCCTAAAATAAATATAATATTTGTTACGGCGTATCACGAATACGCACTTGACGCGTATAAAATGCACGCGTCGGGCTACGTCACCAAACCCGTGAACGAAGAAAAAGTAAAAGAAGAACTCGACGGGCTTCGTTATCCCGTTGAGATAGCGGCTACTAAAAAATTGCAGGTTAAGTGTTTCGGTAATTTTGATGTTTTTGTTAGCGGCAAGCCCTTAAAATTCAAATACGCAAAATCCAAGGAACTGTTTGCGTATTTAATTGACCGAGAAGGTTCGTCGGTCAATATAAACGAACTTAACGCCGTACTCTGGGAAGAAGACAAAAAATCTTATTGCCGCAATCTTATAGCGGATATAAAAGAAACCTTAAAAAGCGTAAATGCGGAAGACGTTTTTATTAAACGCCGAAACGAGTGTTATATAGACATAGACAAGATTGACTGCGACGCTTACGAATATAAGAAAAATAACTCCGCCGCAATAAGGGCGTACCGCGGGGAATATATGGTGCAATACGACTGGGCGTTTTTTGAGAGCGAATAACTGTTTGTTGCACTCCTGTTGCACTTACTATGATACCATACATTATGGTATCTTTTTTTTGCTAAAAAATCATACAAAAAGGAGAAAAGTATGGTAAAAACGAAATTAAGTTTTACGAAAAAGGTTTTATTGGCCTTGCTTTCGCTACTGTTCGTATTTGCGGCGTCGGCGGCTTTAATCTTGCCTGCGGCGAACACAGCGTATGCGGCAAGCGAAAAAGTAGCCGAATTCCACTTTTGGCAAATAGGCAAAGGTTCGGGAACGAGAACCGATAACGGTGTTGGCTTTCAATACAGCGGAATTAAGGCAAACACTGACTCAAACATCACTATCGGCGCAAATTCAACCGTCACCATAACCGTTTCCGAAAGTACCATAAACTCAAAAGGAATAACCAGTGGTGAGTTTTATATCTACGCTTCGAATATTTCATATGCGTGGAAGCGTGGTAGCACGACCTTAAAAAGCGGAAATATTTCATCTTTCGTTCAAGTCAAAGAAACGTCCATTGCGGGTAGCGGCGACCTTGTTTTAAGTTTAACAAACTCAAATAGCAGCGATGTGACAGGCGTCCACTTTGAAAGCCCTAATTACGTGCTTTACGCGGCGGAAAAACGTTCGGTAAGTATTACGGCAGGAACGGGCGTTAAATCCGTTTATATGTCAACTTCGTCCACGGCGACAAGCGGTGATTCAAGCGGAACGGAATATGCCGACGGCACTACCGTTTACGGCTTTGCTAAACTTGATAAGGGTTATAGCGCTAAATCCGGGTGGACGCTCGTGAGTGGAACTGCGAATACCGAAAACGCGATTTATCGTGTCGGTTCAAAAAAGATTTCTTCTTCTCAAAAAAGTTTCGGCACGATTTCCGCGGATGCGACGTCTTATACTATTTCTTACACGTTAAACGGCGGAACTTTGCCTTCGGGCTATCCTACGAATTATACTATAACGACGGACACCTTTTCACTTTCTAATCCTACGAAAACGGGCTATGCTTTCGCAGGTTGGACAGGTTCGAACGGCAGTACGAAGCAAACTAGCGTAAGTATCACGAAAGGTTCTACCGGAAATAAAAGTTATACCGCAAACTGGACGGCTAATACTTATACCGTAACGTTAAGTAAAAACAACGGCACGGGTGGCAGCGATTCGGTAACCGCAACTTACGGCGCGGCGATGCCGAGTGCAACTATGCCTACGAGAACGGGCTATACTTTCAGCGGATATTTCGATTCAAATAACGTTAAGTATTATAACGCCAACGGTTCGAGTGCAAAAAACTGGGATAAAGCAAGTGCGGCGACGTTAACCGCAAAGTGGCAGATAAATCAATATCCCGTTTCTTGCCCCACAAACACCGACCACGCGTCTTTCTTCGTTTCATCAAGCGATAATGCAACGAGCGGCTCTACGAGCGGTAATTTTGATTATAATAGCACGGTTTACTTCTACGTTGTAGCCGACGAAGGTTATTATAAGCCCGATGGCAGCAGTTGGCAAAAAACCGGTATGTCCGGTGACAGAATTATTTACCGTGCAAACTCTTTAACCGTTAGCGCAGGGACTAACGAGTTTGAAGCGGAAACCCCGCAAATGGGTGCTGATATCGTTGCGTCCGCAACCGGTTATAAAGCGCCTTTCGACAAGGGTAGCCACTCGATAACCGTTAACGTTACAACGCCCGCAAGCGGTTACGTTGTTAAATATAAGGTTGGTAACGGCGATTATTCTACTACAAATCCGCAATATACCGGCGTTTGTAACGTTGCCGTCGAGTATAAAGTAACGGCGGACGGATATTATCCGTTTATCGGCGGCGCAACCGTAGTTATTACACAGCAGGAAAACGTTTCCTATACTACTGCGCCCGCTAAAAATGAAGGTTTGATTTATAACGGCGCAGCGCAAGCGTTGCTTACCGCGGGTACGTCGAATTACGGCACTATTCAGTATAAACTCGGCGATGAAGGCGAGTGGACGAATAGTGTGCCGCAAGTTCAAAACGTCGGAGAATACGTCGTTTATTACCGCGTTCCCGCAGACGCGAATCAGGCAGGTATTCCCGAAAGTTCGTTCACCGTTTCTATTGCAGAAGTTAATAAAGACGAATTAAATGCAATTATCAACGAGGCGAGCGATTATTACGATTCCATAGCGGATACGTACCCGACTATTGCCGCAGGATTTTTAAGCGATATTGCGGACGCGGAAGATATAAGGGATAACGTAAACGTTACCGAAGAACAAGTTGCCGACGCAACAAGTGCTTTAACCGATAAATTAAGCACGACGATAATTGCCGTAGCCGAAGCGAAAATCGACGCAATCGGAACACCCGAAGACACCGAAGCGTTCAGGGGCAAAGCGGAAGGCGCAAGAGAGCTTTACGACGCTTTGACCACCGAACAAAAGGGAATATTCCCCGAAGACGTGCTTAAAGTTCTTACTGACGATGAAGCGGTAATAGACGTAATGGACGAAATTGACGCAATCGGAGAACCCGAAGATACGGCAGATTTCAGAGAAAAGGTCGAAGACGCGAGAAACTCTTATGACGCCCTTACCGAAGACCAAAAGGAAATATTCCCCGAAGACGTGCTTAAAACTCTTACGGATTACGAAGCGGTAATAGACGTAATGGACGAAATTGACGCCATCGGAACTCCCGAAGATACGGAAGATTTCAGAGAAAAGGTCGAAGACGCGAGAAATTCTTATGACGCACTTACCGATGACCAAAAGGCAATATTCCCCGAAGACGTACTTAAAGTTCTTACTGACGATGAAGCGGTAATAGACGTTATGGACGAAATTGACGCCATCGGAGAGCCCGAAGATACGGCAGAGTTCAGAGAAAAGGTCGAAGACGCGAGAAATTCTTATGACGCTCTTACCGATGACCAAAAGGCAATATTCCCCGAAGACGTACTTAAAACTCTTACTGACGACGAAGCGATAATAGACGTTATGGACGAGATACACGCAATCGGTAAGCCTAAGGACACGCAAGCGTTTAAAGATGCGGTAAGGGGCGCGAGAGAGTCCTATGAAGAACTTACCGAAGACCAAAAGGAAATATTCCCCGAAGACGCTCTCAAAATGCTTACGGACTATGAAGCGGTGTTAGACGTTATGACGGAAATTAACGTAATCGGAACTCCCGAAGATACCGCGGCGTTCAGAAAAAAAGTCGGCAATGCAAGAAATGCTTACAACGCTTTAAGCGGCAAACAAAAAGCGATGTTCCCATCGGACGTTCTTAAAATATTGACTGACGACGAAGCGGTAATCGCCGTTATGGACGAGATTGACGCTATCGGCGACGTGAAATATACGGATACTTGTAAAGGGCGTATCGACAGAGCGAGAAATGCGTACGAAGGTCTTACCGATAAGCAGAAGAATTTATTACCCGAAAAAACATTGCAAACCTTGATAGACGCCGAAAAGGCCTATGAAGCAATGGATAGAATAAACGATATCGGCACGGTGGAAAACACCGCGGAATCCAAAGCAAAGATTCAGAAGGCAAGAGAGAGTTTCGACAATCTTACCCACAATCAGAAAGGTTTGGTTGCGCCGAAATTTGTCAAAGCATTGACGGATGCGGAAGCGGCGTTTTCGGTTATCGATAAGATTAACGATATCGGCGACGTGGAATACACGGCGGAATCGAAATCGCTTATCGACGATGCGAGAGCGGCTTACGAAAGCCTTGACGGCGACCGTAAGGCTATAATCCCCGAATCGACTTTGCAAACTTTGATTGACGCTGAAAAGGCGTACAAGGCGATGGACAGAATCAATGCAATCGGCGACGTAAAATACACATCGGAATCGAAGGCACTCATTGATAATGCGAGAGATGTGTACGACGCGCTTTCCGAAAAGCAGAAAGCATCGGTCAAAAACTACGGCGTTTTAACGCAAGCGGAAATCGACTACGCAAAGGTCGAAGAAACGGTAATTAAAATCAATGCAATCGGCAACGTGGAATACACGGCGAAATCCAAAGCCCTTATAGATGATGCAAGAGCAACTTATAATGCGCTTTCCGAAAAGCAGAAAACGTTGGTTAGCAACTATTCCGTTTTAACCGCTACGGAAGAACAATACGCTATACTTGACAAGAATTCAAAAATCATAACGGTAAGCATAATCGCAGCATGCGTAATAGGCGTTGCGGGTATCATTGCTCTCTTGCTGTTTTTTATCAAAAAGAAAAAGAAAAAAACCGAAGAGCAAGGCTAACAATAAATAAAAAATCATAACTACGCGTTTTACGCGTAGTTATGATTTTTAAATCTATTGCTTGAAATATACGATAAAAGCGAATCCGTCTCCGAGTGGAAACGGGTTCGCCTTTAACTTGTTTGGTAGCCCCACGGAGAATCGAACTCCGGATTCCGCCTTGAGAGGGCGGCGTCTTAACCGCTTGACCATGAGGCCATTATATTAAAGTAAATGTCGAAATGATATAAATCTTATTTTTTGCAACGGAGATTATTTTAGCATAAACGTTTTTATTTTGCAAGTAAAAACGGCGTCCTATAAAAATTAGCCTGCATCGGCCGACGGAAAGGAAAATATTAACCCGATTTTACTACGGGCGAATACCGCGTTTACCGCTTCTGCATCTTTCCTGTTGGGTGTCCGTAACGACGGACGGAAAGCCCCGCTCCACGATAAAAATACGGCTTCTCTTTATTATATTTGTGGATTTTTTTGACCTTTCCTATCGCACCGCGAAGGCATCGAAAACCGCCTTTTTAGTGTAAATATGTCCTTAATCCCTTGTCGCATAAATATTGTATCAAAAATCTTCGCATAATGCAACACTTAATGTTGACTTTTTTGTCGTTTTGTTTTATATTTTATCAGTGGACGTAGGGTTGTACTAATGAAGCGTTTGGTTAATTTCAGAGTTGCGGTCTTTTTGACGACAGCACTTATTTTAGGAATTCAGTTTTCTTATTGTTGCCTTTTCGGAAATGTTTTCGGCGCAGTCGCGGCAGTCGTTGCCGCGCTTGCGGCTTTTATTGTTTTTATCTTTTTTTCGACGGCAAATTTTAAAAGCACAGGCAAATTCCTGTGTTTTTTAATTTTTATCGCTACTTTCGCGTTCGGCGGAATTAGTTTTAAAATTACCGTGGATAACTACCAAAACGCAGACCTTAGCGGACATATTGTAAGTACGTCGGGTAGAATAGAAGAAATTTCAGATAAGGAAAATTATTCCGCACTTATTGTCGGCGGCGTTAAGTTTTCAGGGATTATTGACGGCGACACCAAATATAAAGTCGCTCTTTACGTTTACGGCGATAATGATTTTAAAATAGGCGACGTCATCTCTTTTAAAACCGCTATAAAGGACAGAACCTTATTTTATAACGGCAAATTTTCCGCCGCCGCTTTATCCGAAAACGTCAGATATTATGCCGATATAGGGGCGGACGAAATAGAAATAACCGCGCATACTTCAAACGTATTTGAAGTATGTAACGATTATATTTATAACGTTTTGAAAGCAGGATTAAGTGAAGACGAGTTCGGGATAGCGTACGCTATGCTAACCGGCAATTCCGACTATATTTCGGAAGAAAATCTTGCGAGTTTTCGCGCGGCTGGCGTAGCGCATATCTTTGCGATATCGGGACTGCATATCGGCTTTCTGGCGACCGCCGTGTATTTTGTGCTTAATAAAATTAAGGTTAAAAATTATTTGTCGTTTTTACTGACGTTTTTGCTTTGCCTTTTTTATTCGGGTGTGTGCGGGTTTTCGGCGTCTTCTATCCGCGCCGTGATAATGTTTTTCGTGCTGAATTTCGCTAAAATTCTAGGACTTAAATATGACGCCGTGTCTTCGGTGTTTCTCGCCGCGTTTATTATACTTTTAATATCGCCCGTGCAAATGTTTTGCATAGGGTTTTTACTGTCTTTCTCGGTAGTCTTTACAATTATAGCACTTTATAATCCGATAATGAAATTGCTTAAATTTATGCCCAAAAAACTTGCGGCGGCGGTGTCCGTTTCGCTTAGTGCGGAAGTGGGCGGCGCACCTGTGATTTTGTTCTTTTTCGGGAATTTTGCGTCGTTAAGTATGTTTATCAATATCTTGTTTATACCGCTTGCGGGCGCAATTTTTGTAGCGCTTTTTTTAGGCGTGTTGCTTGGCGGCGTGTTTTCTCCGGTTGTGTGTCTTTTCGTTCAGAATTACGCGCTTTTCGGATTGAATTTTGTAATAAACTCTCTTGATTTTAGGATTTTTTTAGTCGGCGGATTTACCTTGGGCGGGTTTGCCGCAGCATATTACGGAACTATAATAATAGCGGCAGGGTTTATCAATATTAAAAAGGCGGTAAAGACGACGTTATGCGTTTTGCTTAGCGTTATAACCGCTACGGGTACGTGTACCGTCAGCGCAATTCAAAACGAAAAAACTTACGCGTATGTTTTAGGTTCTGAAAACCTTTCCGCCGCGCTAATTACTTTTGACGAACAAAACTTACTTATCATAAGCGATATTTCTTACAGGACTTTTTCCGAAAGACGACTTGCTGAAACGTTAAGCGAAGCAAGGGGCGAAGCGATTTTTGTGGTTTTATTAAAACAGACTGAATACGTAGATTTAGCGGCGATGACGGTAAAAATTCGCGCTACCGCTAAAAATGCGGGACTTATCGTAAATAGACGGTATTATTACGGCGAAGAAGACAAAGACGCCGAAAATGTTCTAGGTAAACTCTTTTCGAGATTTACGGTAGTGAACGTGTCGGACGGCGAAAATGTTTCGGTATTCGGCGGCACTTTTGAGTTCGCGGCGCAAGGCAGGTGTTTGATTTTTAAGCGCAATGGTTATAATACCGGCGTGTTTGCCACGCTTAAAGGCGATGAAACCGTCGAATATCCCGATTGTTATTTTAATACGGTGATATGCCTTGACAACCACGAAAAAACGGAATTGACTTTAATTCCCGAAAGGACGGTGAGTTTCAGACCTAAAAGCGGCTATCTTGACGGGGAGACGGAAGGGCGCTTAGCGATTCAACTCGGCTAGGTAAGGATAGCAGACTAATAACGGAGAGTATAATTTTAAAATTATATAAAATAATGCGCGCGAACCTGGATTATCGGTTGCAAAGGCGCGCGAAAAATGATAAAATGTATAAGGGTATATTCGGCAAAAAGGATTGTGGCGTAAAACCAAAAGGACGATAGAATAAGATGGTTTTTACCGAACTTAAAAAAAGTCTTAATAGCGGGGAAAGGTTTTCCGTATATCTTATCGAAGGTACGGACGCTTATTTTCGTTCACTTGCGGTCGAAACCCTGAAAAATGCGTTAGTTAGCGAGCCGTCGTTAAACGTTTCGACGTTCGACGGGGAAAATTTAAACCAAGGCGACGCGCTTACTTCGCTTTCGGCGTTTCCGATTTTATCCGAACGTCGTATGACGATTATAAAAGAGTATTACCCCAAAGCCGACGCGCTTAAAAGCGGGATAGGCGAGTTTATCGTTTCGCCGAACGAACAATCGGTACTCGTGATAGTAAACGAAGGGAATTCGGAACCGCTTAAAAAATTTAAGTCTGTATGCGTAGTTTCGTGCGGGGCGGCGGACAGCGCGCTTATCGTGCGCTGGATAAAGGCGACGGCAACTGCTTCCGATGTAAAAATTTCCGACGCGCTTGCGGAAACGGTGGCGGAATACTGCCGCTACGATATGACGAGAATTAAGGGCGAAACGGAAAAACTTATCGCCTATGTCGGCGGCGGTGAAATCACGGAAGAAGCCGTAAATCTTCTAGTCAGCCGCGACGCGGAATATAAAATTTACGAAATGACCGATTTTATCGCGAAACGAAAATTCGATTTGGCTGTTAAGGTCGTATTCGATATGCTGGATAAGGGCGAAACTCCCGCGAGAATTATTTCCGCGGTATATAATTATTTCAGGCGGCTTTTATTCGTAGCGATAAGCGATAAGCCTAACGCTGAAACCGCGGCACTTTTGGGGATAAAAGAGTACGCGGTTAAAAAGACAAAAGAACAGGCGGCGGCATTTAAGATACGCGCGCTTAAAAACGCGGTTGACAGGCTTGGCGATTCGGATTATTTTGTGAAGAGCGGCAAAGCGGACGCGGACGAACTTATGTGGATAAATCTTTTTAAGATTATGACGGAATAACCACAGGCGAGGGGATTATGAATATAGGTGAGAAATTATCAATTTTTTGGAAAACTTTTACCGGTTCTTCGGAATTCGTTGTGGCGCTGTCCGTCAGCGTCATAGTGTTTTCGGTACTGTATTTTTACATGATAAAATTCCTGTTCGACAATAATTCCGGCGGACTGGTTACGGTTTTTGTGCTTTCGATGATTTTGGGCGCAGGAATCGTTTTTTTAAGCGAGATGAATAGCGCCATATATATTCTTATTCCCGCTATTTATATCGTGATTATCATCGTACTGTATTCGGTGGAATTAAAGCGTCTCATATGGGCGCGCACGAATATGAAACTTGCGGACGTAAAGCACATCGGCAGAAGTTACGACGAAGAGAAAGTCGAAAAATGCATCAACGAAATAATTAAGGCGCTGCAAAATATGTCTAAAAACGACACGGGCGCAATCATTGTGCTTGCGACCGACAACGTGCCTTCGCAGATAATAGACAGCGGCGTGAAAATCGACGCGGATATTTCCAGCGCGTTGATTGAAAGCGTGTTTTTCCCCAAGACTCCCCTTCACGACGGGGCTATGATAATAAGCGATACCAAGATAATCGCGGCGGGGTGTTTTTTACCGCTTTCGCAAAATATGGATAAAATTCCGAAAGATTTAGGCACGCGCCACCGCGCCGGAATAGGCGTTACCGAAACTATCGACGTCGTGTCCTTAATCGTGTCGGAAGAAACGGGCATCATTTCTATCGCGCGCGCGGGCAGACTTTCGCGATACGCCGATTTCGAGACGCTTAAAAAGACTTTAAACAAGTACTACTGGCAAGAACTCGAAAGCGTGAGAAGATAAGGAGATAGTTATGGAAAACAAAGATTATCGCGTGAACTATGAGACGAGTGAAAATAAAAGCAAAAACTTCTGGCGGAATTTCGGCATCGGCGCGTTGGCGGTGTTTTTGGCGGTTTTAACCGTTCTTGTCATCAATCTGTAAAGGTGAATTATAAATTATGAAAAATACCGGTTTTCATCCTGCTGAAATACTTATACCGAAAGACGTGCCGATGGAAAAATGGGCGTGCGTTGCGTGCGACCAGTTTACCAGCGAAAAAGAATATTGGGATAAACTTTCGGCGTTTGTTGCAGACGAAAAATCCACTCTTAAACTCACTTTGCCGGAAATTTATTTAAATGACCGTCTAAAAGAGAGAATTTTAGAAATAAATCGCAACATAAAGGCATATTTAACGGACGGGACTTTCCGTGAACTCGGTAAAGGTTACGTTTTAACCGTTCGCAGTACGCCGTTCGTTAAAAAACGTATAGGAATAGTCGCGTGCGTGGACTTAGAAGATTATGACTACAAAAAGGGCTTAACTCCGCTTGTTCGCGCGACCGAAGGCACGATTGAAGAACGTATTCCGCCGCGCCTTAAAATCCGCGAAAACGCGGAGATAGAACTTCCGCATATAATGATTTTATTCGACGACGAAAAGCGCGAAATAGCCGAACGGCTTTACGAAAGAAGGGGAGAGTTTGTTAAACTCTACGATTTTAGACTCAATATGGGCGGCGGGCATATAGAAGGATATTTTATTCCCGAAAGTGAAAATTTAACCGAAAAATTCGCCGCGCTTCTTGATGGCGACAGGCTTATAGCAAAGTATGGTAAAGCAGATGAGTTCGCCTTCGCGGTAGGCGACGGCAATCACTCTCTCGCAACCGCAAAAGCGCATTGGGAACGGATAAAGCCGACGCTTTCGACGGAAGAGCGTAAAACTTACCCCGCGCGTTTTGCGCTTGCGGAGTTTAATAATATTTACGACGAAGGTATTTATTTCGAGCCGATTTTCCGTTTCGTTAAAGTGGCGGATAGGGATAAGTTCGTTAAAGAATTGAAAAACTCGGTTAAAGGGCACTACCGCATAGCGGCGGGCAAAATCGTGGAAAGCGTAGACGGAGATAACGCCCTTCCTTCGGTAATAACTTCAATCGATAAGTTTATCGCGGAATATATTGCCCTAAACGGCGGTTCGGTCGATTACGTTCACGGCGAAGAAAACGTGTTTAAACTCGTAAAAACAGACGATAGCGCGGTCGCCGTAATGCCCGACACGCTGAATAAAAGCGATTTATTTAAATTCGTATCCGCAAGCGGGGCGCTTCCGCGAAAGACGTTTTCTATGGGCGAAGGCGTTGAGAAACGATACTATTTAGAAGCAAAGAGAATAAAGGACTAATATTAAAAGGTGAACATATGTTGAAAGTTTGTAAGTTCGGCGGGACTTCTATGGCGGACGCCGCGTCGATAAGAAAGGTTAAAGACATTATTCTAGGCGAAGAATCGCGTAAATACGTGGTTGTTTCCGCACCGGGCAAGAGAAATAAAGAAGATATCAAAATCACGGATACGCTTTATAAATGCTATAACGACCTTGTCGAAAAGGGTGATTTTTCCGAGCGTTTTTCGCTTATCCGCGAAAGATTTTTGGGTATTGCCGCGGATTTAGGGTTGAAATCCGATTTTAAGGCGATTTTGGACGTAACCGAAAAGGAAATCGCCGAAAAGAAAAGCGCGGACTTTACCGCTTCGCGCGGGGAATATCTGTCGGCGAGAATTATGGCGGAGTTTTTGGGGTTCGAGTTTGTGGACGCCGAAGATATGATTCGCTTTGACAGTCAGGGAAGATTAAACGAAGAATATACCGACGATAAGGTAAAAACTCGCTTAAAACACGTGGATAAAGCGGTTATCCCGGGGTTTTACGGCAGGGATTCCGAAGGAAAGGTCAAAACTTTCAGTCGCGGCGGCAGCGATATTACGGGTTCGGTAATCGCGCGCGGCGTAAAAGCAGACCTTTACGAAAACTGGACGGACGTCAGCGGGTTTTTAATCTGCGACCCGAGAATCGTGCCGGAAGCCGAAACTATTAGACAAATTACATACAAGGAACTCCGCGAACTTTCGTATATGGGTGCGTCGGTGTTGCACGCGGAAGCCATTTTCCCCGTTATGAAAGTGAAAATTCCCATTAATATAAGAAATACTTTTAAGCCCGAAGACAAAGGGACGATGATTGTTCCGAACGAACAGTATAAGTCCCTTAGCGGCGAAATCATTACGGGAATTGCCGGCAAAAAGAACTTTACAGTTATATTCATCGAAAAATCTATGATGAACTCCGAAGTCGGCTTTATCCGTCGCGTGCTTTCGGTCATAGAACATCACGGGCTTTGTATCGAACACGTACCGTCGGGTATCGATACGCTTTCTATCGTTCTTGAATCTGAACAACTCAAAAACGGCGTACTGTCGGATATCGTCAACGAAATACGCGAAAACGTAAGCCCCGACTACGTGCACGTTATAGAAAACATCTCTTTAATCGCGACTGTGGGACACGGTATGGCGCGCCGTACCGGTACTGCGGCAACCTTATTTTCCGCACTCGCAAAAGCAGGTATAAATATCGCGATGATAGACCAAGGGTCAAGCGAACTCAATATTATTATCGGTGTGGCAAACTCCGATTACGAAAAATGCATTAAGGCGATTTACGACGCTTTCGTCATTGCAAATAAGAAATAAATTTTAGGAGCAGTTATTATGAACTACGCAGAAGAATCACTTAAACTTCACGCTCAACTTAAAGGTAAGTTGGAAGTTGTTCCAAAAGTTAAAATCGAAAACAAGGAAGACCTTTCTTTGGCATATACCCCGGGCGTTGCAGAACCCTGTCTTGTTATCAATAAAGATTACAATAGGTCGTTCGATTTGACGGGAAGAGGCAATCTCGTCGCGGTTATTACCGACGGTACGGCGGTTTTAGGTCTTGGCGATATAGGACCTGAGGCGGGTATGCCCGTTATGGAAGGTAAATGTGCGCTGTTTAAGACTTTCGGCGGGGTAGACGCTATTCCGCTTTGTATAAGAAGCAAAGACGTGGACGAAATAGTAAACACCGTAAAACTTCTCGCGGGAAGTTTCGGCGGCGTGAATTTAGAAGACATTTCCGCGCCCCGTTGCTTTGAAATCGAAAAAAGACTTAAAGAAGACCCTTCGGTCGATATTCCGATTTTCCACGACGACCAACACGGTACGGCGGTCGTGTGCGTTGCTGCAACGATAAACGCGCTTAAAATCGTCGGCAAAAAGTGGGAAGACGTTTCGATAGTGTTCTCCGGCGCAGGCGCGGCGGGCGAAGCGATAGCAAAATTAATGCTTGTTATGGGCGCGAAAGATATCGTTATGTGCGATAGAACGGGTATTATTTATAAGGGCAGAACCGAACGTATGAACGCTGAAAAGGAAAAGATTGCCGAATGGACGAATAAGACGGGCAAACGCGGTACTTTGGCGGACGCGGTTAAAGGCGCAGATATATTCGTCGGCGTTTCGAGTCCCGGAGTGTTAACCGAAGAAATGGTTAAAACGATGAATAAAAACCCGATAGTTATGGCTATGGCAAACCCCGTTCCCGAAATTATGCCGGAAATTGCTAAAAAAGCGGGCGCGGCTGTCGTCGGAACGGGCAGAAGTGATTTTCCCAACCAGATAAACAACGTTTTGGCGTTCCCCGGAATTTTCCGCGGTGCTTTGGATTGCAGAGCGACGGACATTAACGACGAAATGAATATCGCGGCGGCTACGGCAATCGCAGAGCTTATAAGCGACGAAGAACTTACGCCCGATTATATTATTCCCGCGCCTTTTGATAAGCGCGTTGCGCCAGCCGTTGCGGCGGCAGTAAAAGCGGCTGCTATTAAAACGGGAGTAAACAGAATTTAAAACATAGAACCGACCCTTAGGGCGTCAAATGACGCCCTAAGGGTATTAGGTAAAATGAAAGAAATAAAAGTTCGTAAAAAGGTCGTGTAAAAACCTTGCTTTTTCATTTGAAAAATGTTATTATAGACAAGCACGACTGAATAGGTCTCCCGAAAAAGATTGCCTAGCAAGATTTTTTGGGAAGAGGAGGAGCACGTCGTAAGGTCAAGCAAAAATTTATTTAAATTTTTGCGGACAAAAAAGGCGGTGCGACGACGTGGAGAGATGTCAGAGTGGTCTTTCGCCATATGACGGACAGCCTTGACGGGCGTAGTTCTGACAGGGGCCCCATAAGTGGGGTGTGTCAGTACCATTTCCCGCAGTTGAAAAAGAGCGAAACAAATTAAAAAGTTGTAAATACGGAGAGATGTCAGAGTGGTCTAATGTGCCCGCTTGGAAAGCGAGTATACCGAAAGGTATCGGAGGTTCGAATCCTCTTCTCTCCGCCAAAGAAACAAACCGCAGCAACCGATAGGTTGCTGCGGTTTATTCTTGCCGCAAAGCGGCAAGGGACTTGTCGGTAAAAATCGCTACCGCGATTTCAGGTTCGCTCGCTAGCCGCGGACGGCAAACCCCTCGCAAACTTCGTTTGCCTTCCCCTTATCAAGGGGCAGAATCCTCTTTTCTCCGCCAAAGAAACAAACCGCAGCAATTGATAGGTTGTTGCGGTTTATTCTTGCCGCAAAGCGGCAAGGGATTTGGCGGAAGGTTAAATGTTTTTTATACAAATTAAAAAATAGTATTTTATAAGGTTTTGTGATATAATAAGCCCATATGACAACATTAATGGTTACAAAAGGTACTCTTAAAATAAACAACGGCGAAATAGAGTTTATAAAATTCGGTAACGGTAAAAGGAGGCTTGTCGTTTTACCGGGGCTTTCTTACGACGGCTTTTTTGAACAGGCTGACGCAATAGCAAACGCTTATAGCGTTTTTACGCAGGAGTTTACCGTGTATCTCATAGACAGAAATTTAACTCCGCACGCGGGATATACCGTAAAAGATATCGCTCGCGACAGCGCGGAAGCATTAAAATTACTCGATATAAAAAAAGCGGATGTTTTCGGGGCGTCGCTTGGGGGTATGGTGGCTCAGCAACTTGCGATATCTTATCCGCACATTGTAAATAGACTAGTTTTAGGTTCTACGCTTTCACGTCCCAACGAAACTTTTTTAAGCACGCTTTCGCGTTGGGAAAATTCGGCAACAAGCGGTGAGATTGATAGGCTTATCCTCGATATAAATAACACGATATATTCTTCTTTTACGCTGAAAAAATACGCCAAAATCTTTGCCGCGATAAAAGTCGTACCTACGCCCGAAAAGACCGCGCGCTTTATAACTTACTTAAACTCCGCTAAAAATTTTGACATATATTGTTCGCTTGATAATATCAAGGCAAAAGCACTCGTTATAGGCGCATTAAAAGATAAAATAACTACTGCCGCCGCAGCGCGGGAGACCGCAAACGCGCTTAACAGTAAATACTTAGAGTACAAAAGGTTCGGGCACGCCGTTTTTGACGAGGCAAAGGGGTATAAAATGCATATTTACAGATTTTTGTCTAAATAAACACTTGTCTTAATGTTGACAGTTTTTATTGTTTTTTATTGACTTGAAAAACGATATATGTTATTATTTAATAAAAAAATCAGGAAGGTAAATTCTATGCCCCCACTAATAGGTGAATTAGAAGAATTTAAGAACGTTTCGCCCGCTCTTCAATGGGCGATTTTTATCGTTGCCGCGCTTATCGCGGTCGTTGCGGTGATTTCAATCGGCATTTCTATCTGGCTGTCGATTAAATACGTCGTATATAACAGACGTAAAAACTCCGCAAATCTTTCGGGAAAAGACGCGGCGAGAAAGATTCTCGATGCAAACGGATTGCAGCGTATTAAGGTTTCGACTTTCGGGTCGTTAATTTTCGGCAACAGTTATTCGCACTATTTCCATAAAGTCAGAATCAGAAGACTTACCGCGAAAAAAGACAGTATTACTTCGCTGGCAATCGGCGCGGAAAAAGCGTCGCTTGCCGTTCTCGATAAGGAAAGAGACCCCGATATGGTAACGAGAGTCAGACTTACTCCGCTTATGTATTTCGGGCCGTTCGCGTTTATTCCGCTTATTGCGATAGGCGTTATAATCGACATCATTTATTTTAATTTTTCGGGCTTGCCTACGATAATCGCGGCGGCTGTCGGTATCGCGATATACGCTATTTCGTTTGTACTGTCTATTAAAGTTTTAAAGACCGAAGTCAAGGCTCAAAAGAAAGCGCTTGAAATTTTAGAAAACGAACACCTTGCCACAAGCGAAGAACTCGATATGATGAAAGAATTATATAAACTCTATAATATCGAGTACGTAAACGATATTATTATGGAATTTTTGCAACTCATTTTAAGAGTTTTGGAAATCATCGCAAAACTTCAAAACAGTTCGTCATCAAGCAGCGACTGATAAATAATTCGGTATAGTAAGGAAACTTTATTAAAACGCTTGCAAATAGCGTTTAATTATGGTATATTATTAATGTACTTTTAAGACTTTGGCTTATGAGAACGGACTTTCCGTTCTCATAAGTTTTTATAAGGGGTAAAAAAGTGAAGATTAAACCCGTGGAAGAAATAAAATCGCTTTGCGATAAATACGCCGCGCCGCTCGGACTTGCGGTCGACAGCGTGGAATTTAAGCAGGGCAAAAACCCCGCGCTTACCGTGTTTATAGATAAGGACGGCGGGGTGTCACTCGACGACTGCGAAAAATTGCATAACGCAATTTTTGAACCGCTTGATGAACTCGACCCGACGTTCGGGGCTGCATACACATTAAACGTTTCAAGTCTCGGCGCGGACAGACCGTTTAAGACGGAACGGGACTTTTTGTCGCACATAGGCAAAAAGGTGGAAGTTAAACTTTATGCGGCGGTTAAGGGCAAAAAATTTATAGAAGGCGAACTTATTTCTTACGACGGGGAACATATAGTCGTTAAGATGGATGAGAAAAACACTTTCTCGTTTGACCTTAAAAGCGTTGTGAAAGTAAACGAATATATTGACTTTTAATAAATTTACGTTTTGTATAAAAATAGGAGAAAAAATATGATTAACCAGGACTTCTTTTTTGCACTCGAAGAATTAGAGAGAAATAAAGGCATTTCTCAGGAAGAATTCGTTACCGCGCTTCAAAACGCGATGAGTATCGCTAATAAAAAGGCGACGGGAACGCCCGGCGACGTGCGTATTAAACTTAATCCCGAAAAAAAGACCATACAGTTCTACGCAGAACGCGTCGTCGTCAACGAACTTATGGACGCGGACAAGGAAATAACGCTCGAAGAAGCACAAGAGATTAAAAAATCGTATAAACTTGGCGATATCGTTTCCGAAGAGATTAAATCTAAAGACTTCGGCAGAATCGCGGCGCAGACGGCGAAACAGGTTTTGACGCAAAAACTCCGCGATATCGAACGCAGCAACACCGTAAACGAGTTTGAAGACAGGGAAGGCGAACTTATGTCCTGTATCGTTCGCCGCGTTGAAAACGGCAACGTTTATGTGGAAATCGGCGGCAACCAGATTGAAGGCGTTTTGACACCCCGTGACCAAGTGCCCGGCGAAAAATACGAAGTCAATCAGTCGCTTAACGTGTTCGTTAAAAAAGTCAGAAACACGGGCAAGAACGCGCAAATTATGGTTTCGCGCTCTTCTAACGGACTAGTTCGCCGTTTGTTTGAAAACGAAGTGCCCGAAATCAAGCAGGGCGTAGTCGTCATCAAAAACATCGCGAGAGAACCGGGGCAAAGAACGAAAATCGCTATTTACAGCGACGACCCCGCGGTTGATGCGGTTGGTGCGTGCGTAGGTAACAAGGGCGCGCGCGTTAACGCTATCGTCGCTGAACTCGGCGGAGAAAAGATAGACATTATTTCCTGGTGCGAAGACCCCTTGGAATATATTTCCCGCGCGTTGTCGCCCGCCCGCGTCGTAAAAGTCGTTCAGACGGGAGAAGAAAGCGCGATGGTGGTAGTCCCCGACGACAAACTTTCGCTTGCGATAGGCAGAAGCGGTCAAAACGCCCGCTTAGCGGTAAGACTTACGGGCTGGAAGATAGACGTTAAAAGCGAAAGCGCGGCACTATCCGAACTCGGCGCGGCAAGTGGCGCGAATTCTGAACAAACTACTTCGGAAGAATAATAATAGGTTATGGAAAAGAAAGTTCCTATGCGCACCTGTATTGCGTGCAGGGCGTGTAAACCAAAAAAAGAACTTATTCGCATAGTCAAGTCGGAAGAAGGTATTTCGCTTGACAGAACGGGCAGAAAGAACGGTCGCGGCGCGTACATTTGCGACGACGCGAACTGTATCGCGAAACTTAAAAAAGGGAAATTATTAAATCGCGCGTTTTCTTGCCCCGTAGAAGACAGCGTTTACGACAAGATTTCGGAGGAGTTCTTTGGAAAACAAGAGTAAAGCGGAGACCTTTATAGGGTTTGCGATGAAAGCGGGGAAATTCCGTTCGGGGCAGAATACGCTTGCAACATTGAAAAAAGCCTACCTTATTTTAGTGTGTGAGACGGCGGCGGAAAATACCAAGACTTTGGCTGTTAAATACGCCGCGAAATATCGTTGTTCCGCTTACCGCACGTTAGGCGTAAGCCTTTCAAACTTAGCGCATAAAGACGGAATAAAGATTGCGGCGATAACCGATTTATCGCTTGCAAAAGCGGTAGCGGGAAATTCCGCACCCTATTTAACCGAAATATCTTCGGGGATATAATCTGTTCCCGATAAGACCTTAATGGAGAGAGATATGGCAGAAAAGAAAATGCAGACGGGCAATATCAAAATTATTGCCGACATATTGAAAGACAGCGGACTTGCCGCGCTTAAAGACGGCTTTATCGAAAGCGAAAAGAAGATTAAAGACTTTAAAGCGCTTTTAGACGCTAAACTTAAAGAACTTGCCGAGAAAAAAGCGGCGGATGCGCTTTCGGCTTTGCAAGCGGAAGAAAACGCTGCCGAAAAAAAGGCTGAGGTCATTGAAACGCCTGTCGCGGAAAAGGCAGAAACCGTTTCCGAACCGACGCCCGCGCCTGCGCCCGAATTAAAGCAGGAAAAGCCGGTGGAGACCGTGTTGCAAAAAGAACAGAGCGAAACGGTAACCGTAAAGCCCGAAAAAGCGGAAGTTAAAGCGGCGGAGCAAGAAAAACCCGTTAAGCCCGCGCCTACGGAGCGTAAGATGCCGTCATTTATCGTGCGCAGAGAATTCGTGCCCGAAAAAAGCGCGAAACCCGATAAACCCGCGCAAAGGACGTTTACGCCCGGCGATAAGCCGTTCGGTAAAAAACCCGACTTCAATAAGACTGCGGGACGTAAACCTATGGGTACTTACGTTGCCCCGCCCGTTATAGAGACCAACGATAAGAGAAAGGACTTCGGCAAGAAAAATACGGGTAAGGGCGATAAAAACTACGAAGATAAGCACGTAATCAATAAGCGCGCGCTTATTAAAAATAACGTCAGCATAGAAGACTTCGACGAAAATAAGACGGGTTACAGGAAATTCCGTCCCGTCAAAAAGGCTAGGGAACAGACGGCGTCCGTCATTAAGATAGAAAAAGCGGTAGTTAATTCCGATATAATCCCCTTAAAAGTTTTAAGCGAAAAAATCGGTATTACCGCTGCGGAAATAACCAAACGCCTTTTTAAAGAAGGCATTATGAAGACGATAAACGATTCGGTCGACTTCGATACGGCGGCTTTTATCGCGGACGACATCGGCGTGGAACTCGAACTCAAAATGGAAGAGACAGCGGAAGACGTGTTGTCGAAAGGTTTTGACGAGATTGCCGATACCGAAGATAAACTCGTACGCCGTCCGCCGGTCGTTACCGTTATGGGACACGTCGACCACGGCAAAACTTCGATACTCGACAGAATAAGAAAAACCAGCGTTGCGGCGGGCGAAGCGGGCGGAATTACCCAGCATATCGGCGCGTATACCGTTTCGGTCGGCGGAAACCAGATAACGTTTTTGGATACTCCCGGACACGCGGCGTTTACCGCTATGCGTGCGCGCGGCGCGCAGGCGACCGATATCGCGGTGCTCGTCGTTGCGGCGGACGATGGTATTATGCCGCAGACAATCGAAGCGATAAGCCACGCAAAAGCGGCGGACGTTCCGATTATCGTTGCGGTAAACAAGATAGATAAGCCCGAAGCGAACATCGAAAGGGTAAAACAACAACTGACCGAACACGGACTTTTGCCCGAAGACTGGGGCGGAGACGCGATTATTTGCCCCGTTTCCGCTAAAACGGGCGAAGGGTTCGACGGACTTTTGGAAAGCATAAATTTAGTTGCCGAAATCAAGGATTTAAAGGCAAACCCCGACCGTATGGCAAAGGGCGTCGTAATAGAAGCAAAACTCGACAACAGCAAAGGTCCTATTGCAACTGTTCTTATTCAGAACGGTACGTTAAAGATTGCGGATAACGTAATAGTCGGCACGGTAACGGGTAAAATCCGTGCGATGACCGACGATAAGGGCAGAAAAGTTTCTTCCGCGGGTCCGTCTATTCCAGTATCCATTATGGGACTTGACGAAGTGCCGAACTCCGGCGATATTCTCTATGCGGTCGAGCAGGATAAACTTATGAAACTCGTCGCCGAAGAGAGAAAGAACAAAGAACGCGAAAATATGATTAAAGCGTCGGCGAAAATCACTCTTGACGACGTGTTCGATAGAATTGCCGAGGGCGAAATGAAAGGACTTAACATCATCGTTAAAGCCGACGTTCAGGGTTCTGTCGAAGCGGTGAAACAGTCGCTTGAAAAACTTTCTAACGACGAAGTTAAGGTCAACGTCATACACGCGCAAGCGGGCGCAATCAAAGAAAGCGACATTATGCTTGCGGAATCTTCTAACGCTATAATAATCGGCTTTAACGTTCGCCCCGACTCCAACGCGAAGCAAATCGCCGAAAAGAGCGGTGTGGACATCAAACTTTACAGGGTTATTTACGAAGCGATAGAAGACGTCGAGAAGGCGCTTAAAGGTATGCTTGCGCCGAAAATTTCGGAAGTGTATCTCGGCAAGGCGGAAGTCAGAGAAGTATTCAAGATTTCGGGCGTCGGTCAGGTCGCCGGGTGTTACGTTACGGAAGGCAAGATTTTAAGAAACGGCAAACTTCGTATTTACCGCGACGACGTAATGATAACCGAAGGCAACGTGTTGCAGTTAAAACGCTTTAAAGACGACGTGAAAGAAGTGGCGCAAGGCTACGAGTGCGGTATTTCGATAGAAAAATTCAACGATATTAAGGTCGGCGATTTTATCGAGTGCTATCAGATAGAAGAACAAAAACAGTAATATGAAAGGCAGAACCGGCGCTGTTCCGAGAACGGATAGGTTAAACAGCGAATTCAAAAAAGAAATTTACGAGATAATTTCAAGGCGTCTCAACGACCCCGATATTACCGAGATGGTTTCGGTAATGAAGGTTATAGTCAGCCGCGATTTGTCGACCGCAAAAGTGTTTATAAGCGTGTTTTCGACAGACAAAATTAAGCGGGATAAGACTTTTAACGCCATAAAGGCGAACGCCAAACGTATCCGCTTTGAACTCGGCGGCGCGATGAGAATACGCACCGTACCGGAACTCACCTTTGTTTTGGACGATTCGATGGAGTACAGCGACAAAATGAACAAAATTTTTGCGGAAATCGAAAAAGGGGAGAACAAGTGATAACGGTTAAGGAACTTTCCGAAAAACTGCTTAAAGAAAAACGCGTAGCGCTTTTTTGCCACGCGCGCCCCGACGGCGACGCGATAGGATCTGCGTGCGCGCTTAAACTTGCGCTTAACGGAAAGGGGATTGACACCGTTGTTTTTTGTTCCGACGCCGTGCCGCAAAAATTCCTGTTCTTAAATGAAACTCACAACATATTAAAAGACTATTCGGGCGATTTTTCGGACTTTTCCGCACTTGTTGCGATAGATAATGCCGAACTTACACGTCTCGGCGATTTTACCGAAGCGTTTTCGCGCCATAAAAACACTTATTCAATCGACCACCATATCTCGAACACCCGCTATGCGAAAGTTAATTTCGTTGCCGACAGGTCAAGCAACGCGGAAAACGTTTTCGCGATTTTAACCGAGATTGACGCGGAAATTACCGTGGAGATTGCAAATCTTCTCGCTATGGGAATAATGACCGATACGGGCGGTTTTCGTCATAAAAACGTCAATTCCGCTACCTTTTACGACGCGGCAAAACTCGTGGAGTTCGGCGCGGATATGAATACAATCTACTATAATACCTTTACGCGGCAGAGTAAAGAGCGCGCTTTGCTGTTCGGAAAAACAATGTCTAAAATCCGTTATTTTAAGGGCGGAAAAATAGCGATAGCAAGCATAAGGATGCGCGATTTTTCCGAGACGAAGGCACTTCAGGAAGAAACCGAAGGCTTTATCGACTTCGTTATGGGAATTGACAGCGTAGAAATCGGCGCGTGTATTATGGAAACGGATAGCAATAAATTCAAGATAAGTCTTCGTTCTAAGGGCGCGGACGTTAACGCCGTTGCGGCTATTTTCGGCGGCGGCGGGCATAAACTCGCAAGCGGATGCAAGATAACGGGCGAATACGAAGAAGCGGTAGATAAACTCGTGTTTGCGATGAGTAAATATATTTCCGACTGATAATGAAAGGTTTTATCAATATAAACAAAGCGGAAGGCAAGTCTTCCGCGCAGGCGGTCGCCGCTGTGCATAAGGTTTTTAAAGTTCCTTGCGGGCATATGGGGACGTTAGACCCTATGGCGACGGGGGTTCTTCCCATAGGACTTGGGAAAACTACGCGACTTTTTCAGTATCTTTTGGATAAAACGAAGACCTACCGCGCAAAATTTCTTTTCGGCAAAACGACGGATACTCTTGACACTACGGGGAAGGTTTTAGAAACGACTTCGTATTTACCTTCCGAAAAGGACATATGCGCAAATCTACATAAGTTCATAGGCGCAATCGACCAAGTGCCGCCGAAGTATTCGGCTAAGTGTGTGGGCGGCAAGCGCGGCTATCAACTCGCGCGGCGCGGCGTCGATTTTTCACTCCCGCCGAAAAAAGTGGAGATTTTGAGATTTTCTATTATCGGTGCGGTGTCGAAAAGAGAATACGAGTTTGAAATCGAGTGTAAGGGCGGCACGTATATCCGTTCGCTCGCACGGGATTTAGGCGAAACGTGCGGCTCTCTTGCCGTGATGAGCGGGCTTTGCCGCACTAAAAGCGGAAAGTTTTCGATAGATAATTCTGTCGGCGTTGAAGAGTTAATAAACTCCGATGACCCCGAAAAATATATTATTCCCGCGGATTTTGCGGTGGATTACGAAAAATTGACCCTTGAAGAGAAACAGGCGCAAAAAATACTCGACGGCGTGTACGAAGATTACGGGTTTACGGACGGCATTTACAGAGTGTACAACGGCGAAGAGTTCTGGGGAATAGGAAAAGCAAAAGAAGGACGGTTAAAAATAGAAGCGTATGTCAGGTAAAGATTTAACGCCTACGGTCGTGGCGCTCGGCTATTTTGACAGCGTACATTTAGGGCATAGAAAGGTTATAGAAACGGCAAAGTCGCTTGCAAATGAATTGTCGGCGACGACTACGGTATTTACTTTCGGCGGAAATCTTCGCAAAGCCCTTTCGCGCAGGGACGATAAATACGTATATTCTCTCGAAGAACGTCGTGAGATTTTAAAGGAAATGGGTGTGGAAAACATATTTGTTCAGCCCGTGGACTTTAACTTTCTTTCGATGGGTAAACTTGCGTTTTTAAATATGCTTAACCGTAAATTCAACATAAAAGGCTACGTTTCGGGCGAAGATTATAAATTCGGCAAGTTCGCTAAGGGCACGACCGAAGATTTGCAAAAGTTTGCGGGGGTGAACTCGCAAGTGTATAAAATCGTCGAAACCGTAGACGATAGCGGTAAAAAAATTTCCACTTCGCGCATAAAACTCTTGCTTTCAGCGGGCGATATTAAGGGCGCGAACGAAATGCTGGGAAGACCTTTTTCCGTTTCAGGAACTGTGGTTAAAGACAGGGGCGTCGGTACGCTTTTAGGCTTTCCGACCGCCAACATTAAGATAGAAAAAAACAAACAACAGGTAAAGGAAGGCGTTTATGCGGGACACGTCTTTTTAGACGGCACACGGTACGACGCGGTGATAAATTTCGGGTCGCGCCCGACTTTCGGGGGAAACGAAACGCTGTTAGAGGCGCATATCGCGGACTTTAACGGCGACCTTTACGGACAAAATTTAACGGTGTTTTTCGACTACTACCTTCGCGATATACGCAAGTTTTTCAGCGAAGAAGAACTTAAAAAGCAGTTGAAAACAGACCTTGACGCAATCAGATAGTTATGTGTATAAAATTGGGACCGAGCGGCAATTCGCAGGCGTTTTTTGATGCGGGACACGTTAAAAGCGAAGATTCCGCGTTGTGGGTAAAAAACTTGGGGCTTGATTGCTTTGAGTATTCTTTCGGGCGCGGCGTAAACCTTTCTGACAAAAAGGCGGCGGAGATATGCGCGGCGTTTAAAAATTGCGGCGTGGAAATAAGCGTTCACGCTCCATACTATATTAACCTTGCCAACCCCGACGACGAAATGGCGGAAAAATCAGTCGGGTATATTATTGATTCCGCAAAAAAAGTGTTGATTATGGGCGGCAAAAGGGTGGTGTTTCACCCCGCAAGCCAGGGCAAAGAGTTGAGAGAAACGGCGGTAGACCGCACAAAAGAAAGATTTTTACGCTTAACCGACCGAATATATAAAGAAAATTTAGAAGGCGTTATGTTTTGCCCCGAAACTATGGGAAAACTCGCCCAGATAGGAACTGTCGGCGAAATCGTCGATTTTTGTAAAACAGACAAGGTTTTTACGCCCTGTGTGGACTTCGGACACGTGAACGCGAGAGAACAAGGTTCGCTTAAAACGACCGAAGATTATATACGCTTGCTTTCGTTTATGATAGCGGAATTAGGGTATGAACGGATTAAGAATTTTCACGTGCATTTTTCGAAGATAGAGTATTCTAGCCGCGGCGAAGTAAGGCATTTAACGTTTGAAGACAACGTTTACGGTCCTGAATTCGCGCCGCTTAGCTTAGCGCTTAAAAAACTTGACCTTACGCCGTATATCGTATGCGAATCGGCGGGTACGCAGGATATTGACGCGCTATATATGCGAAAGATTTATTACAATAATTGACTTAAACGATATTTTTTGTTAGAATAAAACCGTATATGAAAAATCTTCCCGTATTACAGGGGCAATGCTATTATTTTGAAGACAGATTAAACAGGCGTTACGTTAGCGGCGTCGATATTGCCGAAGGGTATTTTATCTACTCGGATAGCCCCGCGTATCTTACCGATTTAAGATATTTTTCCGCAGCGAAGGTAAAACTTAAAAAGGTGGAAATTACCGCGCTGAAATACAAAAGCACGGACGATATAAAGCGCGAGATTTTAAAGCGGGATATAAAAACGGTATTTATTGACTTTTCAAAAATCACGCTTACGCGTTACGAAGAATTGAAAAGCGTTTTTAAAGGAATAGAGATTAAGGATTGCACCAAAACTATATTAAGTTTACGCCAAGTAAAGACCGAAGACGAGATAAAAAGTATAGAAAAGGCGTGTAAGATTTCCGAAAAAGCGGTGAAAGAGACTTTTGCCTGTGTACGGGAAGGCATTACCGAAAAGGAACTGCTTAAAATTCTCGAAGATATAACGTTTTCGCTTGGCGGCGAGAGTATGGCTTTTGACAGCATAGTGGCGTTCGGTGTTAATTCCGCCGTTCCGCATCACGAAACGGGGAAAACCAAATTAAAATGCGGCGACGCGGTGCTTATAGATACGGGGTGCAAGGTAAACGGATACTCGTCCGACATAACGCGGACGGCGTTTTTCGGAAAACCCGATAAAGAGTTTTTAAGCGTTTATAATTCGGTGCTTGCCGCAAACGTTAAGGCTGAAAGCGAGATTTATGCGGGGATAAGCGGGAGTGCCGCTGACAAAATAGCAAGAGACGAACTTTTTGCCCGCGGATACGGAAAATACTTTACCCACTCTTTGGGACACGGCGTGGGGCTTGAAATTCACGAAAACCCAAGGCTTTCGCCTTCGTCTAATGATATTTTAGTCAAAAACTCTGTGTTTACAGTTGAACCAGGCGTGTATTTAGACGGAAAATTCGGCGTTCGGATAGAAGATACTTGCGTTATGACGCCAGCAGGCGCGAAAAGGCTTTTTAAAGACAGTAAAAAACTGCGGATACTTTCGCAGAATAAATAATAAAAAAATTAACAACAATTTTCAAGGAGAAACAATTATGCAAGCAGGTGAATTCAGAAAAGGCTCTACTTTCGAGTACGAAAGTTCGGTATGGACGATAGTCGACTTCCAGCACGTTAAACCGGGCAAGGGCGCGGCGTTCGTCAGAACCAAGATGAAAAACGTTATCGACGGCAAAGTGTTAGAAAGAACGTGGAACCCCACCGAAAAGGTTCAGGAAGCGCACATCGAGACCAAGAATATGACCTATTCTTATAACGACGGCGAACTCTATTATTTTATGGACGAAGAATTCAATCTTACACCCTTAAACTACGAACAGGTTGAAGACGCTTTGATGTACATTAAAGAAAACGACCCCGTCGTGGTTAAGTTCTATAAGGGCGCGGCTTTTTCTGTCGAGTGTGAAAACTTCGTAGTACTTCGCGTAGTTCAGTCCGACCCGTCGGTAAAGGGCAACACCGCAACCAACGCAACCAAAGAAGCGGTTTTGGAAACGGGTGCTAAAATTCAAGTTCCTATGTTCGTTAACGAAGGCGAACTTATAAGGGTTGACACCAGAACGGGCGAATATATGGAGCGCGTTAAGGGTTAATTTAGTTAAATTATACCTGCAAGCGAAAGTTTTGCAGGTATTTTTTATTTAAGGCTTAACTTAATTATGAAAACGGCTTTAATTACGGGCGCAAGCGGTGCGATAGGCACTGAAATTTCCGAAAAATTTCTGGCAAATGGCTTTTTCGTCGTAGGTACTTACAATACTAACGCCGCCGCGGTAAAATCGCTCGAACAAAAGTATAAAGATATGTTCTTTCCTTTCAGGGCGGATTTGAATAGTCCGTCCGATATCGCCGCGCTTTGTTCGTTTTGCGAAAAGAATTTCGGGCATATCGATGCGCTTATCTTAAACGCGGGGAAAGACCTTTATAAACTTTTGACCGACACCGAAGAAAGTGAGTGGGACGAGATTTTTTCCGTCAACGTAAAGTCGGCGTTTATGCTTGCGAAAGCCTGTTTGCCTGAGATGATACGGCGCAAAAACGGTAAAATCGTTTTTATGTCTTCCGTCTGGGGCAAAGTCGGCGCTTCAATGGAAACGGCGTATTCGGCGTCGAAAGCGGCGCTTATCGGACTTGCACGCGCGCTTGCAAAAGAAGTTTCACCGTCGAATATCAACGTAAACTGCGTATGCCCCGGCGTTATAAACTCTAAAATGAACGCGCGCTTTAACATGGGCGAAATGCGGGAGTTAATAGATAAAACGCCCATTAAAAGATTAGGCACGCCAGCGGATGTTGCGGAACTTTGTTATTTTTTGTGCACGGACAGCGCGGCGTTTATTACGGGGCAGACAATCTCCGTTGACGGCGGTTTCGGGTTGTAAACACGTATAAGTAATTGTAATAGTTTTATTTTAAAAGATATTGACAAAACGCGAAAAATGTTGCATAATTTTTCCGTAAAAACAAAATAGGAGTTAAAATGTTAACAGCAATTTCAGGCATCAACTGGGGAGACGAAGGCAAAGGCAGAATGGTTGACCTTTTGAGTTCCGAATACGACATCGTCGTTCGTTATCAGGGCGGCAACAACGCGGGACACACGGTCATCAACGAACGCGGCAAATTTATTTTAAATCTTTTGCCGTCGGGTATACTTCGCGAAGAAGTTATAAACGTTATGGGCAACGGCATGGTGATAGATATTAAACACCTTGTCGAAGAAATGGGACGCTTGCAGGCGGCGGGTATTAAAATTACGCCCGACAACCTTAAAATAAGCGATAAAGCGGCTATTTGTATGCCATACCATATCTCTCGCGACTGTTTGGAAGAAGCGCGTCTATCTGATAAAAAATTCGGGTCTACGCGTCGCGGCATCGCACCGTCGTACGGCGATAAGTATATGAAAAAATCTATCCGTATGGGCGAACTCTTTGACGAAAAGGCGTTAAAGGAACGCTTGACCGATATAGTTGAGTGGGAAAATCTTATGGTCGCGGGCGTTTACGGGGCAGAACCTATCTCAGTTTCTGCGATGGCTGAACATCTTAAAAAATACGGCGACATAATAAAACCCTTTATCTCGGACGTCAGTTTGTATCTCGACGAACAGGCAAAGAAAGGCAAAAAGATAATGTTTGAAGCGCAACTCGGCGCGCTTCGCGATATAGACTTCGGTATATATCCCTTTACAAGTTCTTCTAACTCGATAGCGGCGTACGCGCCCATCGGTGCGGGAATACCTAACCACAAATTAGACCTTTCAATCGGCATTATGAAGGCGTATTCCACCTGCGTCGGCGAAGGCCCTTTTACCGTCGAATATTTTGGCGATAAGGCTGAAAAACTTCGTCAGGCGGGTAACGAATACGGCGCGGCGACGGGGAGACCCAGAAGGGTCGGGCCGTTCGACGTGGTGGCGAGTAAGTACGGTATCCGTATGCAGGGCGCGGACGAAATAGCGCTTACAAAACTTGACGTTCTTTCCGATATGGACGAAATCGAAGTTTGCGTGGCGTACGAAAAAGACGGAAAACAAACGACTGATTTCCCCTTCCCGCAAGGACTTGAAAATTATAAACCGATATTTAAGACGTTTAAGGGCTGGAAACAGGATATAAGCGGTTGCCGCAAAAAGGAAGATTTGCCTAAGGAAGCGTTAGAGTATATCGAGTTTATAGAAAAGGCAACGGGGGCGAAAATCAAATACGTTTCCGTCGGCGCGGAGAGAGAAGCGTACATAATTTTCTGATTTGATTTCGGCTGCCGATATTTATCGGCAGCCATTATATTTTTTTATATTTTGTTAGGATTAAAGCGATAAATGAAAAGACAATGCGGAATTTTAATGCCCGTTTTTTCACTCCCGAACGAGTACGGTATAGGCGATTTCGGGAAAGGGGCGTACGAGTTTATAGGTTATCTTAAAAAGGCGGGGCAAAGCGTGTGGCAAATATTGCCGCTAGTTATGACGGGGTTCGGCAATTCGCCCTACTCTTCCGTTTGTTCTTATTCTTTCAGCCCCTACTTTATCAGTCCCGAAGAACTTTTGAAAAAGGGACTTGCAACTCCGGAAGAAATAGAGTTTTGCAAAACCGAAAGTACTTACGTAGATTACGGCTTTTTGTATTCGGTAAGACTTCCGCTTCTTAAAAAAGCCTATTCGCGCTTTGATAAAGAAGACGCGGAGTTTAAAAAGTTCAAACAAAAGGGCGAATTTTATAACTATGCGCTTTATATGGCGCTCAAATACGCGTCGGGGCAGAAACATTTTTACGAGTGGGAAGACCGTTATAAATACCGTGACACGGCAGCGCTTACCGCTTTTTATAACGACTATTTTGACGAAGTTGACTTTTGGCAGTTCGTGCAGTTCGAAGCGGAGAGAGAGTGGTCGGCGCTTAAAAAGTATGCTAACGATAATGGAATAAGCATTTTCGGCGACTTGCCGCTTTATCCCGCGCTGGACTCCGTCGACGTGTGGGAAAACCCGTCTATTTTTAAACTGGCCGGAAACTTTGTGCCAAAGGCTGTCGCGGGCGTTCCGCCGGATTATTTCTGCGAAAGCGGGCAACTTTGGGGCAATCCCGTTTACGACTATCAGGAAATGTCGAAAGACGGCTTTTCTTGGTGGGCTAACCGCATTAAAAAAGCGCTTACGAGATTTGACTATATCAGAATAGACCATTTTAGGGGGCTTGACAGGTTTTACGAAGTTCCGTTCGGGGCGGTGGACGCCCGTCACGGCGAGTGGGTAAAAGTGCCTTCCGACGAACTCTTTGCGGCTATTCACCGTGTAGCGGATAAAAACCGCATAATCGCCGAAGATTTGGGGATAATCGACGACGGCGTTCGGGAACTTATAAAAAAGACCGGATATCCGAATATGAAAATTTTACTTTTTGCCTTTAACGGCGAAAAGGATAACCTGTATCTTCCGGAAAACATCACCGAAAACTCGGTATGCTATACGGGTACTCACGACAACGATACTCTTATAGGATATCTTTCGGGCGCGTCGGCTTGGGACGAAAATAATTTCAGGAACGGCATTAAAAACAGCCTTGAAAAATTTTCGCTTGACCTTCCGACCGATACCTACTTAGACCTTGCGGACGCGACGATTGAACTCGGTTTTCTTTGCAAGGCGAAAATGTTTATTTTGCCTATGCAGGACGTGCTTAAAAAGGGTACGGAATACAGAATAAACGAACCCGGCACGGTAAAGGCGCAGAACTGGGCGGTAAGATTTAAAAGAGAAGACTTTGACGAGTTTAGTGCGCAAAAACTCAATGCACTTTCGGTAAAATACAACAGAACGGGTATTTGAGAGCAAGTGGGAAAAGAAAAGTTAATTATGAGAAATTTCAGTTTAGTCCGCAAAATCGCCGTAGGCTTAATAATCGTTTTAATCGTGCTTACGCTCGGCTTTATCTGGGGCAATTCGCTTAAAACCAAAGAAGAGTCGTCGGAAAGTTCGGAATCGGTATCAAACGTTATACAAGTAGTAGTAGATACCGTGTTCGGCGAAGACGTAGTATCGGTAGAAGAAGGCGTGGTCAGAAAACTTGCGCACGCTACGGAATTTGCCGCGCTCGGCTTAGAATTTTGCGTTTTACTTATCGTTATTAAACAGGAAAGTTATAAAAGATACCTTCAAATATTGCCGATAGGACTTTTCGTTGCGGCGGTGGACGAGTGCCTTCAATTTGTATCCTTGCGCGGCCCTGCGCTTATCGACGTTTTGATAGACTGTTGCGGATTCTCTGTTATGACCGTCGTGTTTATAGCGATTTACGCGATACGAATTAAAATAAAATCAAAAAAACAGGTATAAAAAATTTTAAGGCGGCAATAAATCGGTTAACTTTTGTATAAGGAGATTGATTTATGAACGCATTTAACGAAATGCCGAAAACCGGCAAAGTGGCATTTGAAAACTGGAAGGCACTAAGCTCCAAACCATACGATAAACACACCGCTTCTCCGTACACCAAAACTCGCGCAATATTAGCGAACGGTACGGAATTCGAAGCGGTTTCTTTTTTGCACCAGTTAAACCGCCATTGTCTCAACAACGAAATTCGCAGAACGGCGGCGGAAGTAAGACGACAGGAACAGCAACAGCAAAAAAGGCTGTCTTCGTTAAAGCCGATTGACGAAACTATTTTGGAAACGACTATCGCTTACGAACAGATAGCGGTGGACTTGACCGCAGATTTAGCAAAAAGAGAAAAAAATCCGCTTGTTAAAGCGCAACTCGATTTCGCGCTTTTAGAAGACTTTGACCACTTATACCGTTTTTCTAACCTTTTAGACTTAGAAGAAGGGATAAAGGGCGATAAACTCGTCGGTTATTATACCGAAATCACACCCGGAAGACCGACGATAGCCGAACACCGCCACCCGCACGACGATATTCGCCGCTATATAAACTGTTGGCAGGACGATTTAACGACAAGGTTAAACACAATGGTCATAACCGCTGCGGAACAGCAAACGATGAACTATTATATGAATCTCGGCAATTTTTACCACTCGGACGCGGGCAGAAAACTTTACGCCGAAATTGCTATGATAGAAGAACAGCACGTCTCCGGCTACGGTTCGCTTTTAGACCCGTCCTGCACCTTCTTGGAAAGTTGGGTGATGCACGAGTATACCGAAGTTTACGTCTATTTATCGCTTGTTGAGACCGAAACCGACGGGCATATTAAAGATATTTATAAACTGCATTTAGAACAGGAATTAAACCACTTAAAAATTGCCTGCGACCTTTTGTATAAATACGAAGGCAGGGAGTGGGAACAACTCTTCCGCTACGGTTCGGAGTTTCCGCCGCTTATTAAACTTCACGAAAATAAAGAGTACGTCAGGGACGTTATGGCGACGGTAAGAAACACCGCGGATAAAACCAAAATCGTGGATATAAATTCCATACCTGACGACGCAAATTATTTCAAGTATCAAAAGCAA
>JAFSLQ010000058.1 GCA_017448355.1 Clostridia bacterium
CATTTTTACTAAACGTGGCGCTAGCAAACATAAAGCAACTTAACGCAAGTAAAGTCGCAAACACGCTAAAAATTACTTTCTTAGTTAAAGTTCTCATAATTCACCACCAAATCCTTCTGACCACGGGTCGTCAGCATACCCATCGCCACTCATAGTTATTATGTCGCTTGTTAAACTCAATCTTTTTAAGCCAAGATATGGCTTAGTATATGTTTTTTTCATTTCTTACCCTCTTATGATATTATTAAATAACTTTTAACTATTTACTGGAAAAAACTCGTCGCCGCAAAGAGTTTTCAGAACCACTTGCGCATACATACGAACGCCAAAATCGTTCGGGTGGTTTAAATTGTTTCCTAAATAATCGCGGTTGCGTTTGCCGGTATTACAAATACCGTTGGAAAACGAATATACTTTAGCAACCGAAATCTTAGAAGACGTTCCGTTTTCCGCATATTCGGCTTTTATTTCTTCAAGATAGCCTTCAAAATGTTTTTGATTTATATACCAGTTGGAAGTCTGCTCATTAAACACGAATGGAGATACGAGGATTACACTCCCCTCCGGTTGTGCAGCCAAGTACTTGTCAACCATACCTTTTATCTGGGCTTTATAGTCTTCTTTCGAAATGTACGGATCGTTAGCGCCGAACGCTATCAACATTAAATCAATATCGTTAAGATAAGGACCTACTCTGTTTTCGCCGGCATCAAAGTTTTCTAAACCCCATCCCGTCGTCTTACCGCCTTCCGCTTTGTTAAGCATTTTAACATCCGCTTTATAGGTTTTAGTAAGCCACGTGCAGACGAGTTCGCACCATCTCGGTAAATAAGGATTTTCATTACCGCCGAAAGACGTGCTCGACGCACAACAGCCGGCGGTTATAGAGTCGCCGTAAAACATAATAGTTGCGCTTTCGTCGTTTTTCAGTTTATCTATAAAATCCTGCGCGTTGGCGTCGCCCTGCGGGATAAACTGCGTGTAAGGATCGTTAGTTCTGTAAGTGATCATCAGGTAGTTTTTTACACCTAACGAACCTTCGCTGTAATACAAATATTTTATGCCTTCGTACTCTATTTCGGCATTGTTGGGATTACATATCACTTGAGCATTGTTGTAAGGTTCATCGAAATAATATTCATCGTACTCAAAATACGGCAAATTACCCGTTTCGACACGTCTTATCTTGTTTCCGTCAACGACATAATCTATACCTTCTTGGTACGTTTCGTCAAAGTGTACGCTTCTTACCGTTATAGAATTTTTAACGGGTTTTCTTAAAAGCTGAATTTCACCCGTTTTCCCTACTATGACACCGCCTTCGTCATACATTTCCGTCGTTTGCCAAATAGGATTTAAATATTTATCTATAATATCGTCGCTGTACGTCTCTATGGTTTGTAATTTCGCCGTATTATTCGTCGTTTCTCCGTTGCCGCACGCGGAAAAACACGAAACGGCAACGATTTGAAAAATAATTACCAATATAACTGCAAGTTTTTTCATTTACTCACTCCTTATGTTGCGCTAAATTTAATCGTAGCTTTTAGTGGACTTTGTTTTTTTTATCGCCAAAACCACACAAACAATACAGAAAGACGCAACCGGCACACAACACAACGCTATAAACCATACGCTTTTATAAATGTTTTCAGCACCTTGCGCTTTAACCACGTCTTCGCAAATTAAAGACGTTTCGTTGGATTCAAACGTGCCGAAGACGTTCGTTATCGAATAACTTAACTTAACCTCACCGTTATCGTTAAAAACTATGCGTTTTGCTGCTTGATTTACCGACGCAATTTTGCCGTCGCAATTTATTTCCGAAATCACGTCAAAACCCGTGTTATACCAAGATAGTACTAACGGAATATCGGTCTTATCATAAGAGTTGCGTATTCCTTCAGCTTTAATTTCAACACGCATCAATTTTTTAGCGGATGTAATATCGTCAGTTTTAGAAGAGAACATCTCCACTGAAAAATCTTTGTCTTTTACCTGATAACATAAATGAATAGCACTACCAAAATCTAAATTATCTTTATTAAAATAGCCGCTTAAAACTTCATTTCCGTTTAATTGCACAACGCAATAGAAACCTGCGTCAACCGAATTAAGACAATATGGGATACATTTAATTTTTACCGACGTTCTATCAATAAACGCACCTTCGGTTACGAAAGAAACAGTCGTTGTTTGTTCCCCGCCCTTATGCGAACTTATTTCGATTTTCTCTTCGGACAAATAGAACAGTATTCCCCCTTCTAAATATTCGTTGACTTGCTTACCGTCTTTTGCGTTAAATAACAAGCATATATTATCACCGCTTTCCATGCGTAAATCAAACGACAATTCACCTATACGCTTATTTTTTACAACTGCGTTAGAAACTACGTCACCGATATTATTAACCGTTTTGTTTAAGATACTCACGCTTTCTCCCACGGGGAAAACATCGGAAATGTCGTACTTGTCGTATTCTGTTCCGATAGTCGGAACTTCCACGTCGTCTTCAATAAGAAATTGAATTTTGTTTACCCATATTTGCGAGCCGTTACGAAGTCCTACCGTCTTCTCCGCAGTGTCGAGCGTATTGCCGTGATATAAAACATATATATGGGATATAATTCCGTCATCCCCCGCAAGTTTTTTTACATCTTCTTCTTCTAATAAAAATTTATTACGGAAGCCCTGTTCGTAGTTCTTCACTGTAATTTTTGCGACGTATCCGACGGGATTGCCGTTTTCGTCAACGAATTTGTTCGGATTAGTGCCGTAGAGATATAACGTATGGTTGCCTTTTCCTCTCTTGTCAGAAAGTAAAACATCCATTAAAAACTGCTTGTAATCGTCAGCAGAAACATTTCCGACATCAAACGCAAAAACCGCATTTTTCAATAAAAGCGTTTCAGTACCGTCGGATTCCTCTACACATTCAGCGTTAGGAAATTTTTCTTTCCGCAACTCAACCAAAGCGGGGTCTTCAACATACGCATAAAATCCACCGTAAGACGACAAATCCATATAAGTATCCGAATATCCTTCCGCTTTCGTCCAAACAACATTTGTATCGGTTATATTTTCAGGATTGTTGCCCGTGATACAATTTCCGGCAAGCAATATTTCACTATCTCCTGCATCTCTCGTATCAAATACTATTTTCACATAATCGATTATTATAGCGGATGACCAAGAAGTCGCGTCGCTGTCTACACGTAAAACAAAATCTTGTAATTTTCCGCGATTGTTACAGACTTTTTCAGGCGACAATCTAAGAGTCCGCACGAAATTTCCGATAAAATCTTCAGTCGTTTTATACACTTCCGATACGGCTATCGGATTTACGAATTCTATATCGACCGAATTGTAAATCGCAAGCGAAACTCTGGTCGCATCGTTTGAAAATCCGCCGCCTTCTCCATCCTGCGGCCACTTATTGAAAAGCAACCTTACTTCTACACTCACGGCGTCGTTATCTCCACCGTAAATTTTATCCGAATAATAAGACGCTTTAAGTTTCACGCTGGGATTCGCTTTATTAACATGGGTTTCGATGATAAAATTATCTGTCCCTTTGTTGAATAGACTAACTACCCCGTTGTCCAGTTTAGGAACGATTTCTGGT
The DNA here is from genome assembly GCA_017448355.1 of Clostridia bacterium. Lineage (GTDB taxonomy): Bacteria > Bacillota > Clostridia > Christensenellales > Borkfalkiaceae > UBA1259. The sequence goes on from JAFSLQ010000058.1 coordinate 3,626, forward strand.
CTGCCATCAAACGATAAGACGTTTGCGTCTAAAACCAACTCACTCATAGCGGCATAAACATTTCTGCTTATGCTAAATGCAAAACATAATAAGGAAATAATTAATAAAGCCGTTAGCGGTAAAATAAGAACAATTTTTTTATTTAATAAACGTTTCATTAGTTGTTCCCTACCTTTTTACCATGTTTTTTGTAAAGAATAACGCATACCGCAGTCAATATTGCTGACACAAGCCAGCAACCGACTAAAATTATAATCGCCATTGTTAACCCGTTATTGCCACTTGTCGCTCCATACTGTAATTCTACGTATATATCGTTGATTACGGTAATTCTTTTTACGATAGTGCCGTCGACTTCGGCATAAACCGCCTCTCCTTGAGTGTATTCGGAAAAATCTATCACTTCGCCATACCTGACAATTGAATTAACCGTCTCATTGCTCTTTGTATCTTTAACGGTTAAAATAAACAAACGAGGATATTCCTTGTACGTCGGAGAAAGCCAAACGTCTTCGGTTACTACGTCATTAGCAAAATCCCAAAACTCGCCGTTAACCTTCCACCCCGCAAATACAAAATAACTCGTGACGGTATCCTCTTTTGTTGGGTCACCATCGCGCAATTCTTCGGAATCATCTTTTCTGATTTTCTCACCGTAACAGACCCTGTATGAAAAAGTACCGTTTACGTATACGGATAAATATTGCTCTTCACTATTTATCACAGTTACCTTAATCTCTTTTTCACACTTATTTTCACTCAAATCGGTTGCGACTATTTTAATTGTCCATTCACCTTTATTCCATTTACCGTCGGTCGTTGCATCAGTCGGTATATCAATTACATACGGCACTGCGCCATCACGTTCGTCAAACGCGTAGAAGGTCGACGAAAAGTCGTTGACCGCGTCGCCGGTAAAAACCAAATATTCGTCCTCTCCATAATAATATATATAGGGCGCTGCCGTATCTGCACCTATTGGAGTAGAAGGCGAAGTTGGCTCTTCGGTAGTCCATTCGCCGTCAACCAGATAAAGCGAAACAGCACCGATGCTGTTATTCACAAACTTTGTTCCGCTTGCGATTTCCAACTTAGTTATAAGATACCCTGCCGTCGGGAACAAATCCGCTTTTCTCAACAATAAATACAAGCCTTTATCGCTATCCCACGAACAGTTTGTCTTATCGTCGGTTTTATATAATTCGTTAAGAGTTTTTCCGTTAACTTTAATTTTCTCTCCCGCGTCGCCTATTTGGGCGAAGTTAGGACGACTGATATTGTCTTCCGCTACCGAAAATTTATCTTTAAAAGCAATAACCGTTTCAACATAGCCATCTTGTCCGTTGACCGATGAGTTGTTGACCTTAATTTCGTCAAAAGCGTTATTTACATAACTCGCAGAATTCGGTTCGTTTTCCTGCCAGTAACTTCCGTCGAACCAAAGCGAAATTTCGGGAAGAACGGCGTTCAAAAACTCGGTATCAGGATCAATCGTAAGATGCGGATAACCGCTCGATACAGAAAGTTCTTCGGAAGGTATATAAATCCACAAAAACTCCGCATTGTGATACGATATTTCGGCACCGGCTATGTTTTTAAGCGGCACGGAATTTAACTTTACGTGCTCTCCTATTGCCGTGTTTACTTTATTAACTTTGCTTATGCTACCGTCTATTTCATTTGAGAATTTAGATAATTTTGCGCTGAATTTAAGTAAAACACCGTTTTTACCGTCTCTATGTCCGAAATCGGAATTGTTCCATTCTATCTTATCAAACGAAACAGGCGTTGTATCATCGCGTGATGTGTTGGGGTCATAATCTACCCACTCGCTGCCGTTAGAATAAAGCTTCACTTTGGGCAAATACGAGTCAAGAAATAAGGTATTGGCTTTTATTTCGATTGTAGTATGATTTATCATATCGGGAACGTATAGCCACAAATGTCCTTCCGAGTGATAAGTAATCTCCGCCCCCTCTATATCTTTGAAGGGCACGCCGTCAAGTAATATGTTTTCGCTTACGCTTTTGCCCGCACCTAAAAACGCATTTTCCGTGGCGCCGTGATTAACAAGATTTATCTCCATTAATCCGCCATCAAACTCGCTTTGAATATTCGAAAGGTTTTTATCGAATCTAAGCAACAATCCGTTTTTGGGATTAAAATATTTATACCCCTTGTTGTTCCACGCAATCTCTTTGAAATTGACGTGCTGCGTATTCTGAACATACTCACTACTCCAATAAGTAAAGCCGTCCTTAAGTGCGGAATACAATGTAAAAGGCATTATCGTTCTGTTTTTAAATACGAACGGCTCTTTAACGGAGAGTTTGCGATAGCCGCCGGATAAGTTCGGAATATATATCCACATATATCCTTCGACATAATAGCAGATTTCCGCATAAGAATAAAAATCAAGTGGCATATCGTTTACAAATATATTTTTACCGTATTCTTCCACAAGATTTACATCTTTGATGCCGCCGTTTACTTCCGAAAGATTATCGGAAAGAACGTCGTCAAAGCGCAAAAGCATACCGAACTTCGCTTCGGTCGCATCCTCTCTGCGCGAATCTTCCGTATATATGTTGAACTGCGGCCACTCAACAAGATAAACTTGTTTGGGGCTGTCCGCATATACGCGTGTATCAACGAGTGAAAAATACGCCAAACATAAAACCGATAAAATAAATACACAAACAAATATCGGTAATAATTTCTTTTTTGATTTTATCATTTTACTCCTTTTATATCCGTAGATTAAAACATTCCCTATGTCCACATTAAAATTTATAGTTTTAAGAAATTATTTTACGGTGTAAATAACGTTTATTGTAGAGTTTTCGACTACGATTAACTTGGTTATAACTTTACCCTCGTCGGACACGACCGTAAAATCATATCCGTCTTTTTGAAGAGTTGAAAAGTCAAACGCTTCCCCTTCGTTTATAGTAACGGTTTCACAAGAATTTATAGCGCCGGTTGAAACAATTTTTATTTCATAACTATTCTGTTCTAACGCCTTTATTGTTATATCGCTGTCTACACCTAACGCAAAATCGTACGCAACTCCGCCCACAGTCCATAAAAAACCATCGTCAACATCAAACGGGGCATCAACAGTTTCACCGTATTTCACAGCTTTAACTATTTTCTCCGTTCCGAATTTTTCAAAAGTAACGAACGCGTAATCGGCATAATTATCAGTATCGGGTTTAGTTTTATATGCAGGTATTTCTACTTCATACCCCTCTTTACCCGTCATAATATTTCTAATATTGTCTATTTGTTTCTGCGTCATTCCGCATTTTTTAACAAGATATTCGGCAGTTTTGTCGGCAAGCGTATCACCGTCAAAAGAGTCAAGATATTTCAAAATGAAAATTATACCGTCTTTATTATTGTTAACGACATTTTTATCCCAAGCACCGGTTGTAGAAAACATCGTTGTAAAATAATCGTTTATTATATCTTGTTCGCTAAAACCTAAAAGGGATTTTAATATTGCGGCAACAGTTCCCGTTCTGTCGCGTCCTACTGCGCAGTGAAAATCTATCGGATAGTTTTCTTTATCTGCGAAAACCGACATTATTTTGTTTATGTTTTGCCAGTTGTTTTTACCGTCAATCCCAGCCGATTCAATCTCCACATTGCTCGATATTCCCGACGCATAGGCAGGAGTATCGTACACAAAATGCTTTTCTAAGCCTGCGGCGTTTTCTCGGTTTGGAGCACTGTCGTTGATTTCCTGATATCCGCGAAGGTCTATTTCGGTTTTTATGCCGAGTTTAGTTTTGAAAGTAGCAAGTCCCGATTCCGTCAACGATTCAAGTCTTGCGGAACGGTAAACTAAACCTTGTTTAACATATCCGTAAACGGTCTCACATCCGCCGATATCACGGGTGTTGGAAACACCCTCTACCGTTACCGTTCTTAAAGATTCCTCTGTGGTGAAATCAAAAATCGAAGAATAAACCTTATCGCCGCTGTTAAGCGTTGCAATCACCTGCCAGTAATAAGTAGTGCCAATTAACGGGTTTTCTATAACGACACCCTTGTTTATATCGGCATTCGATAATTTTAAAATGCACTCGGTAAACTTATTATCGTAAGCCACCCTCACCGTATAAGATTTAACATCGTTGAGAGAAGATTGCCACTTTAAAACATTATTTACAGGATTAAATGCATCAATCTCACGGTATAATTCCACTAGTTGTGCGTCTGTAAAATCAAAAATATTAAACCCTCTATGCAAATCGGTATATTCGTATAAGTCCTTAAGGTAATCGGAGTCAAACTGATTGCTTTCGTTAAAAAGACGAACTTCCTCGGGCAAAATGTTGATTTTTTCTCCGTGCGCATGACTTACGGCAGTTATTTTTGAAGAAAAATCTGTTTTATCATTTTCCGCTTTGACTGATTTAAACTGTACGGAATCTATTATTCCTAATATCATAACCAAAACCAGAACCGCACTAATAAAAGCGCAAAAAATGTTTACCTTTTTATTACTCATGTTCTTTGTCCCTCTTGTTCGATATTCTTTTCAAAGATATAAACATACAAGCAATTACCGCCATAGACAGTCCGACTATAGAACCGCTTACACTTCCGCCGCAGCCGCATCCGGATTGTTGCGGAACGGTTTCGGGTGTATATACCGCTACTATCCTCATATCGCCGTTTACAGTGATACTGTCGATTATTTTATCGTTCTCGGTAAGTTTGTAAGAATATCCGTCACGCGTCAGCACACTCTTGTCAAGTAAACATCCGTAATGCAATTTAAACGTATATTCGTAATTCTTTTCAAGCCCTGCGCTGACTATCGTTACGCTATATTCTTTAAATACAGTTGTAAATACGGCATTTAATTCTATATCCGTAAACGCGTGGTCGTTTGCAAAATCCCACTTTTGCTCGCCAAAATACCAACCGTCGAAAATATAGTTTACTTTTGTATCTCCTTCTTTAATCGGGTCGGAAGGCATTTCTATTAACGCACCTTTCGTATTAACCGAATAAACCACTTCGCCGTCTACGTTAAATGCTACCGCTATTTCATCAGGTTTAATCACTAACGCCGTTGTGGTAAAGTGTCCGATATTGCCTGTTTTATCGCTGACCGAAACCGTTATAGTCCATTCGCCCGCTACAAGTTTACCGTCTTTAATCGCACCGTCTTGCCATTCGATAATAAAATCTTCGGCAGAAAAATTAACTTTATCATAGTTATCCGTAGCTCTTAAAACCCTTGTAAAAATAAAGTCACTAGGTTTATCTTCGCCCACCGTAAATCTATTAACTCTTTTCCCTTGCCAATAAATTACGGGATTTTTAATATCTCCGGTTTTGAAATCGGCAAACTCTAAAGTTCCGTAAACTTTTTTAAACTTTATTCCGTTCCCTATTTCACCAATGTATTCGGTTTTAACATTTATTATTTCAAGCCCGTCAACCGCAATAGACACGCTTATTACGCCATTATTAACGGTTATGGCAAATCTGACAGCGTACCACTCGTCGGGAACAAAAGCGATTTGTTTTGCACCTTCAAATTTACCGTCGACATAAACATTAAATCCCTGTACCGATTCGTTCAAATTACGATAAATCGCAACGCGTACGCCTCTGAACTCTTCTCCTACATAGGTAAATAAACTGTAATCGAAATCGACGGACTTAGCTTTATACAAAAAGTTATATATCACACTATTAGACGTTGCTATTTTTGAAGAAACTATTTCCTTTTCGTCATCGACATCGGTAAGCAGGTACGCACCATCTTCAAAATACCCGCCGTTTTCACCGTTAAAGATATCTTTTGCGGTAAAATAAGTGCCTTCTTTATCCACATCTACCGTAACGGGTTTTTCAGTCTGCCATTTTCCGTCTACAAGATATAATACGACTTCGCCTAAAATCACATCCTTAAACGCAGCATTTGCTTTGACACGTAATTCTACACATTTATATTCATCGGTCGGGCAAAGTTCATAAACAGGAACTGAAATATACAAATGGTTAAAGCCGTGAGCATAAGATACGCTTGCTTCTTTAATTTGTCCTATAGGAACACCGTTTACAGTAATACCGTCGCCTAACTGCTTAGAAATATCGTTCTGGTCGGCAACCGTCGCAAAGTAATGTTTCTCGTAGTTACCGAAACGTAAAATGGTATCCGTATTAATAGTACCTTTTAGAGTTACGCTTTGTACGCAGTTCCAGCCGTACGGAATCTCTACGAAAGGCAGATTTTCATACCACCCCTTGAAGTTCGTACAGGTAAAATGTCCGTCATCTTGCCATTCCCCGTCGTAGAACCCGTATATGTTTAAGCCAGGCAACATCAATTCGCCAAACACTCCGCCGGCAGTAAAAACAATCGCGCCATATTTTTTATCCGTCTTTTTTAGTCTGACAGTAATAGTTTTCTTTGCCGCATTGATAAAAACTGAACCGCCGTCTTCCGCAAGAGTTTTACCGTCTAAAAATATATGTTCCGCTATATCACCAACATCTTCAGTCCAATCAATATCGTCCGTAAAATTAAGCACGAGCTTATTTGCGGATGAAGAAGCGTCTATTCCAACAAAAGTCGTCTGTTTTATCACAACGTATTCGTCCGGAATTGTCGTCGACCATGCGTCATTTTCCAAATAAAGTTCCACCTCGTCAAAATATACCCTTTCGTGATTTTCCGTTTCAATATATGCGCTGTAATCGAAAGTTATCGTAGGATGCGAATATCCGTTATATCCGCTTTCTAAATTGGCTTTGAATTTTACCCATAATCCGTCGGTCAACTGTATCAAGCGAACTCCAAGTTTCTCATTAGTAGAAGAACCGAGTTCGATTCCGTTAATCTTTATGCCGCTTACGGCAGTAGGATATGTGTTCCAATCCATTACTTTTGCGTCGAAATCAAGCGTCGTCGCATATAAATTATCACTTCCCAAATAGTTATTGTTGTCCAAAGCCCCATTCGAAGATTCGATTTTCGTACCGACATAAGAATAAACTCGCATCCAACCCCCGTCTATAACGCTTAAAATTATCTCCGGAATTTCGACATCTCCGCAAACTGCACCGTCAGAAAGTGCAACTTTCCTGTACGTTCCGTTTGTGTTTACGGTAATAGTCTTTTCTGTCGCATCAAGAGAAACCGAACCGCCGTCTTCCGCAAGAGTTTTGCCGTCTAAAAGTATATGTTCCGCTATATTGCCGACGTCTTCCGACCAGACAACATCGTCTGTAAATTTAAGAACTATAGTGTTTGCACTTGACGACTCGTCCACTCCGCCAAAAATTGTTAAACATTCAGTTTGCCACTTATTAGTGTCTCCATTAAAATACAATGTAAGTGCAGGGAGAATCGCGTCAAGAAAAGGTGTATTTTCTTCTATCACTATAATGGGAATATGATTTTCCCAAGCAGTCATATCAGGTGCGTATATCCACAAAAATCCTTGACTGTGGTATTTAAGTTCCGCATCAACCATAGTATCAAGTTTTTCACCGTTAAGCGTTATATATTTGCCGTATTCATCATTTAAATTGACGGATTGTAATCCACCGTCTATCTCGTTCTTAACGGTAGAAAGATTAGCGTCAAATTTTATAAGTATACCGTTCTTGCCCGCAAAAGGCTCTCCATACCCCTTATTATTCCACTCTATCTTTAAATAGTTCACCGGCGTTTTCTCTTTTTCATTAACCGTTATGCTGTCTATATATAAGATTAACGTCGAATTGTTAGTTCGTATCGCTATGTCGGTATAACCGAGCGTTCCGTCTTCGTTAGTAAGTTGCGCCATAGTTTTAGCGTTAAGCGTGTAGTCAAACCAGTCGCTTAAATCATCTGTTTTACCATATTGAACCCAATGTGTGCCACCATCGTTACTCGTTCTAAACTCGTCAGAACCTAAAGTAAAGTTGTCGGCTTTTAACCTTACGACTATACTTTCGACGTCTTTCGCATAAAGACCGGAATTCGTTAAATCAAGTCTGAACGCCGCAACATTAGAACCGAATCCCACTTTCAATACCGCACCCGTACCATCGACGGATGTGCCGATAATAAACTCGTAGGCATTGCCCCACACCGATGCTTTTATCTCAAACTGACCATTGTTAGTAAATACCGCTTCTAAAGCCTCAACGTCTACTTTTTCATTAACCGTTACGCTGTCTACGTATAAAATTAAACCTGCAGTATATGCACGTATTACTATATCGGTATAACCGAGCGTTCCGTCTTCGTTAGTAAGTTGCGCCATAGTTTTAGCGTTAAGCGTGTAGTCAAACCAGTCGCTTAAATCATCGGTTTTGCCATATTGAACCCAATGCGTGCCGCCATCGTTACTCGTTCTAAATTCGTCAGAACCTTTAGTGAAATTGTCGGCTTTTAACCTTACAACTATGCTTTCAACATCTTCAGCACGAAGACCTGTTCCCGTAAAGTCAAGTCTGAATCCAGAAGTTCCAGCAGTCGCTTCGGCTTTCAATACCGCGCCCGTACCGCCGACTGAAGTACCGTCGATAAACTCATGAGTACCGCCCCATGACGTATTGCCTACCGCAAACTGACCGTTATTGGTAAATTCCGCTTCTAACGCCTCAACGTCTACCTTTTCGTTAATCGTTATACTGTCAAAATAATATACGGCTGCACCGGATTTTATCCTTACGCCCACATTCAATGCAGTTAAATACCCGTCGGAATCTGTCATATCCGCAATAGAATTCGCATTTAACGATATGTTGCACCAAGTAGACATATCGTATTTGCCCGCGCCATAATACCGCTGAACAGAATCTGCTGTAAGCGTTCTGAATTCGTCTGCCGATGTATATCCGGGAGAATAAATTCTAACAACTATACTTTCAATGTTTTCTGCCAAAATTTGAGACGAACTGCAATCTATAGTGACGAAAATACTATTGTTGTTTATGTTATTTACTTTTAACACGACCCCGCTATAACCTTCCGGCAATCCTTCGCTTGCTCCATCTACGTAATTATATTTAATATTGCTGTATTGCTTTAATGCAAACTGACCGTCGTTGGTAAATTCCGCTTCTAACGGGTTAACGTCCGCTTTAGCCTCATTTTTATTAAACGTAGCGGTAGCGAAAAAAATAAAACAAGTAGCAGAAAGCACCGTTAAAAACAAAAGGCAAATTTTTTTAGTAAAAGTCATAATGATTTTCACTCCTTAACCCATCAAAACCTATTTTGAATATTTATTGTATAGCCAATCGAAATCCGCATAATGCGCGCTACCGGAATTACCGAAATATTCTGCAAGCGCTCTCGCGGCAGGCTTCGCCTTAGCGCCGTTTATCGGATCGTCTGAATTATAGAATATACCATAATTTTCTTCGGTTTTATTGTCGCTTGCTTTTTGATAAACAAGAGTAGTCGCCCTGAAACAGAACACGACCTCCACCCAAGGCATACGTTCCTTTATAATATCAAGTGCAATCTTATAATTTTCGGCAATCTGGTTTTGCAAAGTTCCATTATACGGGTCACCTACGTCGGTATAGCCGAATTCGGAAAAATATGCGGGTTTTTCGGCGTCGCCGTGTTTTGCCGCTATATTGTGAACTTCTATCGTGTTTTCAGCCCACTCTTCCCACAAATCTTCGGGAAAGTTAAGATAATAAGGCGAACTGAATTTATCCGCGTTCATATAGGGGTGCCAGTCTAAAATATCGAAGTAATTATCCGGGTCGGTATCTGAAAATTCAGTTCCGTATGGCAAAGTTTCAGACTCTATCGCCTCGTAAATCGATTCAAAAAAAGAGTGGTCGGCATCATAGTAAAGAGAAAGACCAGGCAAAGAAACTCTATTTTCATTGCTTACCTTTTTAACTTCTCTCCTTATATACCAGCACAAATCGCAGACAATTTCCGCTATTTCTTTATCCGTAAACATATAGGCTTGACTTGTGTCAGGGTCACCCGTATATCCAAACTTATGCATACCGCCGCCGTTAAGGTCTGGTTCGTTACCGACTTCCCAGTTCTTTATTTCTGGAAATTCCGCAGCAAGCATACCGTAAGCCTTAGCATTTATTTCTAAAAACGCGAGATAGTCTTCTTCATCTTCGTAAACGTCTGGTACATCGTATCCAACCATCGGAGAACCGTAAGAGTGAAGATACGTAGTGTTAAGGAATAAAAAGTTTTCCACACCGCCGTGTTTTAAGTTATCAACGTAATCGTGAACCTTAGCAAGGTATCCGTGATTGAACGACAGATTATTGTTTTTATCGACCGAGAACAATCCGTTGCCAGTTTTTGCGTCTAAATTTACCCAAAGTCTAAAAGATTTTACGCCCAAAACGTCAGCCACGTCGCCAAGCCACTCGTTGGTAATCGCCTTATCAACCCCGCCGCCTAAAGAACCGGAAGGGTCGCACAGACCGAAGAAATAATCACGATTGAACTTATAATTTGTTCCACAACCAGAAAATACAGTCAAACACATAATCAAAGCAATAATAAGAGATAAAAAACTCTTTCTTTTTATCTTAAACATTATTTTTTCTCCTTTTTGCCGTCATAAACACCGCTGCTACTGCTCCAAGCGCAAGAAGAACATATAAACCGCCGTCTACCGCTGCCGAACAACCGAAACCTCTTTTTTGTATAGACGTTCTCGCTATTCTTACTTCCTGCGGAACGTAAATCCCGGAAGTTATACTTACGTTCGTATCGAGATTAAACACGGAAAATTCTTTTACGCTGGCAATACCTAAAGACGAAACATAAATTTTTTCAGACGTTAAAATATTGTTGACCGTAAACTCATAAACGTTATCGGCAATTTCAGCAAGCGGCTTATCGCCGGAAACAAAAGAAACGGATATCTTACCGAGCGTTTCTTCAATTTCAAATAACGAGTTTTTATAAACGAAATCTTTTCCAAGTTTAATGGAGTAATCGTTTGCGCCGTCAGACACGGTTATTTTCTCCTGTGCTTCGTTAACGACAACAACAACTTTTCCGTGCTTGTAGGATGCACCGCCCTCAATATCGTTAAACCTTAATCTCGTAATATTTGCGCCGACTTTACCTGCCGTAACAACTCCTTCCGAACCGCGGATAATCTCCACCTTGTCCTTTCCGACAATTCCGCCTGAAACAGCCGATATATTCTGCGTAGAATTCTGCGCAAAATCATAACGGAAAGTCTGAAGTTTCTCGTCTGCACTATTATCGTTCGCAAAATATTCGTAATCTAAATTGACTACAGAAAAATTATCAAGTTGAAGGCTTACACCGTTTGCGGCAAACATCGCGACATATCCGTCGGTGTTCACGTTTTCAAATCTCGCCCGAACTTGAGATAATACGCTTTCTGACTCGTTTTCATTTTTAATATGAAGCGTTACAACGCCATTTTTTGCAATAGCCATAACGTTATAGGTTTTGCCCTCGACAAAAACATTTTCAGGCGTACCGCTCTGTGAGAGAAGCGGTTTATTATTCAAACCTTCATCATTGACACATTTATTTGATATACAATAGGTTAAATCACCCATGTTCTGGAACCCGACGTATACGGAGTTAGCACAACTTTCGGATATATCCGTCTTTCCTACTTCCACTCCGAATATGTTGCCTGCTTCTACTACCGTAAATTTAATGTCGAAGCGTACTATAAAATCGTTATATCTCTTTTTCGGCGCAAAACAACAATAGTCTCCTGCATTTGAAAAAATCAAATATCCGTTATCTCTTACTATAAGCGGTAACGATGTGTCGCTGCTTTGATACCAGTCTTTTGAAGAACAATAATAATCATAACGGCTTAAATCGCCCATTTCCGTCTTTATTGTATCTTCAAAATTAGTCTTAGCGTCGGGAGACTTGCTTTCAACATACTCGCTGTTTTTATAAGAAAAGTTATCTGCATATGCACCGACCGCATTTTCTCCCCCTATAGTTTTAAGCCCTACGTAGCCGAATGCGGAATCTACATCAAAACGATAACTTTCAGCGGCAATTTTAATTTCTGCCTTTTTATCGTAAAATATGTTAACTACGATATTTACAACCGAATCCTTAAAGTTGCCGACTTTTAAAGTTTCTTTCCCATCGTTACGTAACACGAGTTCACACGTTGTAAGATTTTTAGTAACACCTATAAACGTGCCTCCGTTTCCGTTTTTGTTTGCACCGATAATAAATCCTGATGCTGCGGAGTTTTGCATCTCATCTACGTGGAAATCCGCAGAAAGGGTATATAACAGATTCAAACCTTTACCGTCCACATTTATAACGGGTTCTTTATAAACAACGCCGCTACCCGCTTTCGTTATATCTAATCTACCTATTCTTCCGACTATCAAAGTTGACTTATCCCAAAAATTAGTAGCATACCAAATGGGGTTATCAACGCCGCCTGCCGCGTAAGAAATGGCAGAATTTGTAAAATCATCGTAAAAAACAGGTTGACTTTCTCCGTTTTCATAAACGGCAAAATCAAATATATCGACTTTCATTGCCGAAGAATTAAAACCGAAATATCCGTCGACAATATAAACCTTACCGTAATTATGCGTGTCTAATATCTCTTCCGTCTCCGCGTCTAAACAAGTTGCGGATAAGAAGTAATACCCTATTTCGTCAACAATTTTATTAAATTGCAACGAAACTTTTACCTTCTTGCCGCGAAATATCGTAAAATCACGTAAATAACCTGCTCCGTCCGCATTAGCAAGCGCACCGTTTGCCGATTTGAATAAATTAGATTTCTCTGCATAAAAAACCAAAGCACCCGAAGAATAAGGGAAGCCGTATAAAACGTCTTCTACCCCATAAGAAAAAGCAAACCATGACCCGCTTTCGTCGATTCTGTTCAAGGTAAATTCAACCGTGCAGGAAGTATCGATTTTATCGTATTTGAGTTGATAGGCACCATTTATAATATGCGCACCCCACTCATAATCGTCGGAATTTAACCGCATTGCCGAATAATCGGTCTTAATACCCGCCCCGCCGAAAGCAATAAGTTCTTCGTTTAATTCACCGTTTTCGGAATTGAATTCATCGTAATAAACGGAATTATTAACGAAGGCGGCAAAGGTGTCTTCCGCTTTAAAACTTGCGATAGAAAACGCAAAGCATAAAAAAGCCGTTACGGTTAAAACCATTATACGTTTTATTGTTTTTTTCATCTTTCACCTCAAAAAGACACTTCCGGAGTCAACTTTCTAAATAGCCAACGCATAAATGCGACAAGCGGCATTATAATGAGAGACAATAAAATACCAGTCGTCGCAGCAGCCGGAATTGTAGATTTTGACGCACCATTCTGTACCTGATCGAATATCTCCCACGGTATAGTGTAAAATTTATTGTCCGTTCCCCTTGACCCTTCGGTAAGCAGCATTGGCTGCATAAAGAAACCGAAAACGGAAGCAAGTATCATAGTAACCCACGTGGTTATAGTAGGCATAATTAACGGCAACGTAATTGTAAACAATTCTCTGTAAAATCCACAACCGTCGAGTTCAGCCGCCTCTGTTATAGAAGAAGGTATCCTAAGCATAGCGCTACTCATCAAAATAACGTTGGTTCCAAGACCCGCTATAATGGCGAAAGCATAGATTAAAGGCCACATAGTGTTACCTTCCGAACCTATGGATAACCATTCCGGCGCGTACCCGAACAATCTGAAAAATTGATTATAAGGTCCATAAAAGTTTGCACCGTTAAACTCATAAGTTTTGAACATAGCAAGAAAAGCCGAACATTGAACTACGATAGAAATTATAGACGGGAGATAGAATATAACCCTGAACGCCTTTTCTCCGTAAACCTTTTTATAAAACGCATAAGCGGTAATAACGGAAATCGGTAAAATAATCAGGTTTATGGAAATCGCCCTGAACGTGTTCAAAAACGTATTTAACTTTGCCGCATTGCCCTCTATAAAAGTAAGTCTTATTGCGTCAGCATAATTATTAAACGCGTTAAAAACATATTGATTTTTAATTTCGTCAAATCTGAAGAAAGTAAGCCTTACCGTATCAAAATTTACATATACGTAGAATATAACGAAATGCAATAATGATACCGACAGCATTAATGCCACGAAAAGATATAATTTAACTTTCGACCGTTTTTTATTGTTTACAATCATCTGTTTTCTCTTTTTTATATGGATTTAATCATATATTCTTCGTAATTTCTTTCAAGGTCTTTATAATAGGTTACCGCGGTCTCGTAAAGGCTGTCTCTATTACCTATAACGATGTTCTGAACGGAGTCAGTTCTCATTTTATCCACAATCGTCCAGTAATCGTTTGAAAGCGCCCTTGCATTTTTATAAGTATATATCAAAGACGGTTCGTGATTTTTTCCTCTTGTTTCATAATTTCTCGGGAAGGCAAGCACAACGTCGTCACAGCCAAAATAGAGTTCGAACGTAGATTTTTCAAAATCGCCCCAGTCTTTTGCTGCAAGATATTTTGCTTTCATAGCGGCTTTATCGGCTGCGTTATTAGCACCGAAAGGTCTTATAGCACCGGTAAGTTCAGTAAATCTGATAAGATGTGCTTCGTCATTGATAAAGGCAAGGAATTCTTTTGCCATATCCTTATGTTTCGCGTTATTAGGAACATACATACAACTCGTAGTATTTAAGAACGTATAATTTTCGTTGTGCACGTCATCATATGCGGGTACAGGCATAAGTTTTGCATTAACCTTATCTTTATTGTTTTCAAGAATCGTTTTATACTCTTTTGCGAAGAAATCACCGGTCAAACAGAAAACCATTTCTCCACGAGCAAAAGCAGGTTGATAATTCTTTATGGTAATAGCCGACGGGTCACTGTAAGAATTTATAAAATTACCGCCGCCCGTAATCATTTCCTGAATATGTTCAAGGGATTTTACTATACCGGTCTGCTTAAACTTATCCGCCGTATCGAGATTGAAGAAATCGTAAAACGCGTTTTCTCCTTCTATTTTGCTTTCGTCAAGTCCTTGATACTGCGCCCACCAAATATAAATGAGCGACTCAAACCAAAGCATTCCGTCTTTGCCCGACCAACCGAAAGCGGAAATCTTATTCCCGTCGACAGTTCCCTGCGCTTTAATATCGGCAAAACACGTCATAAGTTCTTCAAAAGTAGTCGGCGCTTTGGACCAGCGACCGTCTTCTACGCAATCGCCCGCATTACCGGAAGTGGTATGTTCTATCTTGTTCAAAAGCGTTTCGTTATAAGCGATAGAAAGCGGAATCGCAGTCCAAGGAATAGCCCATTGACGAGAATCCGAACCGCCGAAACTGAAAGACCTTGTAAAAATCATTTTACTTTCAGGCATAATATAATCATTGATAGAAATCTCTCCGTTGGAAGTTTTCACTTTCGTGTTATACACATCGGAAAGGTCTGCAATTAATCCGTCGGATATATCATCGTTTTTTATAGCGTTTGCCATAATAACGTCAGGACAGTTTTTACCTTTCATTATCGTGGTCGAATACGCCGCCACATCTTCGCGCGCGGTGAGTTTATAATCCGCACTCGTTACCTGAGACACGTCTCCGCCGTATTTTTTCTCCGCTACAAATTCTTTAACAAATTCTTCCAACCAGTCGTGACCGTATCCGCCGTCATAAAACATAACGGTAAAAGCGTCTGATTTGTTATCACCGCCACCGCAGGCAACAAGTCCCATAGCGGTAAAAGCCATCATAAACGTCAAAATAAGTGCAGTAAGTTTTTTAGCCATTTTTTTCTCCTTAAATAAGTAATAAAATTTTTTAACTGTAAATTATTCTTTAATGCCCCCACCGAGGCTCAGTTTCATAATTTGTTTCTGGAAGCAAAGGAACAAAACAATCATAGGAATAACTGTAATGATAACCGCAGCATAGTACATAGGATAGTTATTCGTATATTGCGGGTTACCTGTAGAAGTTACCTGTACGTAAAGATATTGCAGTCCCGTCGCGATAGTCGCATATTCCGGTTCGATACCCAAAAAGAGTCTTACGGAAGCGTAATCGTTCCATTGTCCTATAAAGCCCATAATCCAAAGCGTGCCGACAAGTCCCATAGCGTGCGGCAACATTACTCTGAAGAATATTGTGAAATATCCCGCGCCGTCGATTTCCGCCGCTTCCATATAAGTGTCGGAAACATTGACAAAAAGCGCATGAACAAGCAAAAAATTCATACCGGTACCGCCGCAGGAAAGAAGCATCATCGACGTAAAGTTTCCGATAAGATTCCAACCGTCAAGAAGCGTATACGTCGCAAGCGTAGTTCCGCAAATAGAAAGAACCATAGGCAAAATATACAGGATATAAATGATTTTTTTGCCCATAAATTTATATTTTGCCATCACGTACCCCGCGGTAACGCAGGAAACACAGGCAAGCGTGGGACAAACAAAACAAAGTAAAAGCGAGTTGGAAAACATCCTTATAACGCTGAAATCTTCCAAACGGAAAATAGCGAGATAGTTGTCGAAAATAAAGCGTTCCGGAAGTCCCATAGGATTCATAACAAATTCTTCATAACCGTTTTTAAAAGAGTTAGCCAAAACCCAAAGGTATGGAAACAATATCAAAAAGGCATAAAAACAGAAAAACACACATAGTGCAATAAGGTGCGCTTTGTGCATCGGATTTCGTCTAGCAACGTCGTCGACATTTCTTTTTTTCTTTATTTTTTTGCGTCTCGTGTTAAGCATATTTCTCTCTTATTTTTGCTTGCGCCGCCGCAAAAGGCGGCGCAAGCAAAAGTTTTTTAATCATAGTATCCGCTGACTACGGTTTGCAGCGCGGTAGTATTTCTATTACCGTTAATGATGTAGTAATACTCTCTCATTATCGCCTTAATCGTTCCGTCTTCTTCGATAAGACCTAAGTTGCCTTCGCCGTAAACGTATATGTCTAAATATCCCTGAGTCGCTTGGTCGGCTTTTAATATGGATTCCACGTCGCAAAGTCTGAAGGCTATTACCGTGCAATTATTAGAAAACGTTAGGCCGTCCATTGCGGACAAGAGATTACTGAAGACCGTAGCCGCAAGTGATTCGCTTACCCCTACAGCGGTATAATGTGTGGAGAAACTAACGTGCGTACCGAAATCAATCATACCGATTTCTGTAAATACCACCTTTGGCGCAAAGCCCGTGAACTGATCAACGAAAATGCTGTACATTCCGTTATTCCAGTTCACCCAGTCTGTAGCATAATCGCTGTTTACTTCAGCGTTCCAAGTCGTTCCACTGAACAGACTTGAAGAAGATGTAACTTCCGCATAATAAAGTTCGTTATGCTCGCTCTTTAACCAAGACAAATATGGGTGCCAGTTAAGAACGGTAAAGTAGGCTTCGGGATCGTTGGTATTTGCAGGCGTAATGCCGGAAATAGCGGTAGGCGCAACATTGTCTTTAATCGCCGTTGCCATCGCACCAAGCAACCCATCCGAAGAAACTCCCGAAACAGGAACCTGACCACTGCCACTTGTTAAGTACATAAGCGCCGGCGTGGTTACATAGCCAACACCGTCAAGATTAGCATTTACCGCAAGCGTCATATAATACGAAACGTCAGTCAAAATTTTTGCAAGCGTAGCGGTATTGAAATAATTGTAAGTGTACTCCCCGGTGCTAAAGTTGTAGCTTCCGCGTTTATGAATAACAACCTGCCCTTCAGGTTCGTTTATCCCTTCGAAATAGAACCTGATATTGTTCCAAGCGGGGCTATTTTCTTTCCATGCAGCGATCTGCGCGGTAAGCAACGAATAGTAATCGGCTTGAACTTTAAGCCATTCTGCGTATGCAGCCGCCTCTGTAGAAGGATCGGGAACGCAAGAATAATCCCTATAAAAAGTGGTACCGTTATGATTAGTGTAATAACTGTAACCGGTTTCCCAACCGACGCCGTCCACGTAGTAATTTGCGTAAGTAGCGCTCGGGAAATGAACACCGATTAGATAGATTTCTTCCACACCGTTATCCGCTAAACCGTCGATAAGATTTTTCAATTCGGTCATCTGTGCGGGAACAAGCGAAACATCATTTGAAGAACTGATGTTTGCAGTATTCTGTAGCCATACACGGAAAGCGGTAGCGCCAAGAGCGCCGGTTATGTCGGACAACATGCTTGCGGTAGCAACCGTATTATTGTTCGCCCAAAGATTGGAATCCGGTTCGCCCACACCGTAAACAACGCCATCGGTAAATAACGTCGCCATATTATCTACTGCAATATGCATAACAATCGAACCAGCATTAATAGAACTTCCGAAATTCGAAGGCGATATCTTCTTACCGTTAATAAGTATCGTGCGCGGAAGCTCTTCGGAGCCGAATCTTGCAATGTAATAATAGCCACTATTCAAAGAAGCCTGATAAGGCGAAGAATATTCGCGTTCCGTTATAACTTCATTTACGCTAAGGTTTCCAAGTTTATAAGTCAAATCGGCAACCGCGTCGATATAAACTTTTATACTATTAAGTTGCGAAACAGAATAGTCTTCAGACGTATCGTTATAAGCATTCTTTGCGACGTCATAAACCGTTCTTGTGGTGTTTTTCAAAGTTGTCGCGCCGAAAATAACGTAAGTATTTACACCCTTTGTAAATTTAACGTAGCCGACGCCTACGAATTTAGTATAGTAATTGACCTCGTAAATATTAGCAAGCGAACCGAAATATTTCACGTACCCATCGCTTTCGTAAGTGGCGGAATTGTATATTCCGACATTAACAACTTTAACGTATTTAGTAGAAGTACCGCTCCCCTGTGCCTGACCGAAATAATCTTTGAAGGTCGTTCCCGCATTAGCGACAAGATACGCGTCAAGCAAGGCTTTAGGCGCGATATACGTACCAAATTCCACATCGTCGTAATTTTCGATAATAGCATTATAATCCGCAGTGTTTATTCTGCTTTCGAAACGAAGTCCCGTTACGCCGTCGCCGGACAATCTTATCGAAGCGCCACCACGAGTATAGAAATTGAGAACTTCCGTTATATTAACCGTAGTGGCTACGTTTACGCTAGGCGTATCGCCGTAGAAATAATCCATACCACCGATAGACCAGCACAACACAGTAATATTTTCATAAGCATCGGATAAAATGTCGCTAAGATAATCCGAATCTACTGTTATAGAAGTTTCAATAAACTTCACGCGAGAGAAGTCGCCTGCCGTATAGTTTATAGTAATAACTTTCGGAGCAGTCACCTTCCACTCTCCGGAGTAGAAGTAAATCGTTACAGCGGGAAGATATACGTCCAAAAACGGAGCGTTTGCCGCTATTTCTATCGTAGGAACGTGGTTTTCCCAAGCCGTCATACCGGGAGCATATATCCAAACAAACGTTGTATTGAAATATGCAAGTTCAGCATTAGCGATATTATCAAGCGTCTGCCCGTTAAGCGTTATATAACTACCGTAAAGATTTTTTAAATTTGCACTTGCCAACCCGCCGTTTATTTCGTTTATATTCAAAGACAGATTTTCGCTGAAATTCAAAAGCACACCGTTTTTGCCTTCAAACGTTTGATAACCTATATTATTCCATTGAATATTCGAATAGGTTACGGGCGAAATGGCTCTGTTCGTCGTAGTCCACTTACTGTTACCATTATAATATAAGTTTATTTCGGGAAGAAGAGCATTAAGTATAGGCGTTCCTTCTTCTATCGTAAACGTTCTATACGCCGCCATGTTGTCCGCATAGATGAACAAATTATCCTGCGAGTGATAACTTACAAGCGCGCCGGACAATGTGGACAGTTTTTGCCCGCCAAGATATATATATTCGCCGACGGTAGACGCAAGGTTTGTATCTCTTATACCACCGTTGATTTCGCTTGCAACCGTTGATAAATTAGCATCGAATTGTAGTAAAACGCCTTTTTTGCCGTCGTAATTACCGCCAGCATCTTCGTCGTTCCATCTGACTCTCGAAAGCGTCACGTCGTACACTCTCTTCCAGCTTCCGCTAGTTAACGCGAACTTTGCGCCGTCGAGAACCTGACTTTCAAACGTCGTACCCGAAACAACTTCCAAAATTATATTGCCCGTAAGTGCATCTTGATAATTCTTCGGTATCCTGATTTGCATATGAGTAGTACCGTGCGCGTAATTAACACTCGCGCCGGATATTTCGCTTAAATGTACACCGTTAAGGGTAATTCCCTGTCCCGTCGTGGATACGACGTCGGTACTGTTCGCCGCATCACCCAAATTTGTATTGTAATCAATCAACGTGATATAGAAACTACCACTAAGCAAGTTATTGTTATATGCGTTTATGCCTGAACACGTTACAGTCGGCGCAACGTAAACATCCCACTGCGCGCCGTCAAAACGCAACGTAAGCGCAGGAAGATAAGAATAAGAGAAGGGTGCATCTTCCGCTATTTCTATCGTGGGAATATTGTTTTCCCACGTCGTCATATTAGGCGCGTATATCCATAAATTCCCCTGACTGTGGTATCTTAATTCCGCACCCGCTATATTATCGAGCGTTTGTCCGTTTAAGGTTATATAACTGCCGTAAACACCCTTTAATTCCGTACTCTTTATGTTGCCGTTTATTTCGTTTGCAACCAAAGAAAGATTTGCGTCATACTCTAAAAGCAAACCCGCTGCACCA
>JAFSLQ010000059.1 GCA_017448355.1 Clostridia bacterium
ATTATGACCTATTAACCGACTTACAAGCGGTCATTAAACGCTTGTGGAAGCGATAGCAAAATGACCTTTTTAAGGGAAGCAAAAGTCAAGCAAAATGAAAGTAAGCGAAAAAGGGTGTAGCCTACTACACCAAATTTCATTTGGTTGCGTAGGCTCTGCGAGGCTTTTGTCCGCTGAACGAAGTCGAGAAGACTAATTTACACACCTTTTTTCGCACAGAACAAAATCTGAATTTACAGGAGGAAACAACTATTTATCAAATCGTATTTAACATGAAGAAAATCAAGAAGCCCGACGACATCGGAAAGATCGAAAACGAGAACGAGCGACAGGAAGGTTATACCCGTATCGGCAGAGAAACAATCGACACGGAACGAACGCATAACAACTATCATATCGTTCCCGCACCTGATACTCGTTACATGGAGATTATCAATAACCGCATTAAAGAAGTCGGGGTTAAAAGAAAGGTAAAAGACGACGCTGTCAGAATGGCGACTTTCGTTATAGGTGCAAAGGGAGATTATTTCAAAGATATGCCGCCCGAAACGGAACGAGAGTTCTTTGCCGACTGCGTGGATTTTATCGCAAGGCAAATGGGAAAAGAAAATATTATTTCCGCTATCGTCCACAAAGACGAAACGAGTCCGCATATTCATATCAACGTCGTCCCTATCACTCCCGACAACAGGCTTTGCGCCAAGTATTACTTTGACGGGAAAATGAGCGAGTGGCAGACAAAGGTTTACGAAGAAGTCGGAAAGAAATGGAACTTGGAACGCGGCAAGGAAGGTAGCGACGCCAAACACGTCGATCCGAAAACATATAACAAAGTCGTAAAACAAGCCACCGCCGACGCACGAGCCGAGAACGAAGACTTGAAAGAAGTGAACACCGATATGATAAAACGCCTTAATAAAACCCTACAAGAAATCAGCGAAGCAACGACCGAAAGGGATAAACTCATTGCCGAGCGAGATAAGGAAGCGAATTACAGTCAGGCGTTAAAAGACGCGAAAGACGGAAAGATAGCCCGCGGCAAACGTGAAATGAAAGACCAGATTGTCGCTTTAACCGTTGAGAACAAGCGGCTTGAAAACGAGAACGCTATACTCGCCAAAGACAACGGGGACTTGTTCAAAGAATACCAAAAAGAAAAGGCTAACGGTCAGAAAGCGGAAGTTGCCAAGAACGCAATGCTCGCCGTCAGACAACACGAACCGGAAGCGTATGCGAGAACGTTCTTCAAAGCGACAGGCATATTACAGCCGTTTATAGAACTTTTTTCCGCGCCTATTCCGCTGCCGCGCAATCGGTTACGGGAGATAGAGCAAGAAGTGGAACAAGAACGGCAAGAACAATTGGCGCAGGCCGAAAACAATCACTCTAAATACTATTGGAGCAAATAATTAAAAAAGGAAGGTCGGCATTTTTAAGAGAAAGGCAAAAAGCCCTATATGTATAGTAAGAGAAGAAAATAAGTCCGACCAAAATGAAGTGATTACGTATTCATACGGAGACCAAGAAAAATTTTTATAAGGAGTCTGAAAAATGAAAATACAACTGAATAGCAAAAATAACGAATAACCACAGGAGGGAAACTTTACGAGCAAGCATAACGATATACCCGATTATGAGATTGACAGTTTAGCCAGAGTGCTGTTACCTGCAATCCAAAAATTGTTTGAAACGGAGGAAGGGCAAAGAGAATTTGAAGAATGGCGCGCCGAAAGGCAAAAATTACATCTTAATAACAAATCAAATATAATCAGTAAAACCGTTGAGACCAACGGGAATCCGCAATAAGTACATAAGCGGCGGTTTGTCGTAAACCGTGAAAAACGACAGAGGCAGACGGGAGTTTTCGCTCCTATCTGCCTCATATTTTATTTTCTCAAAGAAACATATAATCCGAACACATTGTCTATGATTAAGACGGTGTTCGGATTATACACTCTTGGCGGAGAAAGAGGGATTCGAACCCTCGCTACGTTATTCACATACTACTCCCTTAGCAGGGGAGCCCCTTGAGCCTCTTGGGTATTTCTCCGTTTGTGTTGGCTCAACTTTTACGCTTTTTTCTTTCCGCGTCTACGATATCGTACCATAAAAACGTCTTTTTGTCAAAGCGTTTTTTATATTTTTAAAAATTTTAAACGATTTTTTTAAACTCCCGTCGCCGAAAAAAATTTCGGCGACGGGAAAAGTATTTATTTTTTTAGATACAACAACCTTCCGCATTGATCGCACTCTATCACTTCTCCATTTTTAAGTTGCGCTAAAACCGATTTCGGCAATTCCATATTGCACGCACCGCATACGTTTTCTCTCACTTCATAAAGTATCGGGAAAATCTTCAATGCACGCTTTGCCTTATATCTTTCCATTAAACTCGGTTCGACGTTCTTTTCAAGGCCTTTAAGTTCGGTTTCAATCGCCGTGCGCTCGTCTTGCTTTGAAGCCTTTAACTCGTTATAAATTTTACCGTTTTCGGCATACTGCGCTTGCGCGTTCTTGATATTATTCCTTATCCCCGCGTATTCCTTATAAACCGCTTGCATCGCTTCCGAAACTCTCGCCGTTTCCTGCGTAAGGGTTTTTACCTTATTATATAACTCGTCCGCTTTTTTCGCAAGATAGTTAAGCGCGTTCTCGTCTTCGGCGTGTTCCAACGCGCCGATAAACTCTTCTCTTTGGTCGGCAAGCACTTTACTTTCTTGCTGCAATTTCTCATAGATATGCGCAAGTTCCGCCGCCTTGACGTCCAAACCGTTGACCGTTTCGTCCACGCTTTCCAGATATTTTTTTGCGGAAACCGCTTTTTTACGCGCTTCGCTGCCTGAAAGCGCGATTTCTATTTTGCGAAGTCCCGCGTCTACGTCCTGATATTTCAACAACTGTTCTATCATAACAATTCTCCTTAAATCCTTTATAAAAACCTTTTGTCTTCGAAATAAAACGTTTCCGCTTTGCCGAAAACCTGTCTCTGAACGCTTCCGAAAAACCTTTTAAACCCGTAATTTTCCGACGCGTAGTGAGTTAAAATTATAACCTGTTTGCCGCGTTCTGTCAACTCTTTTAAAACGTGGTGCGGCATATCGGAAGTAATGACGGTATCCGCCGCACCCCCGCCGCGCACGTAGGAAAGCGCATACTCAGAACCCGCCCCGCAAAAAGACGCGGCAAGTCCGACGGCACTTTTAAGACTGCCGTACACAAGCGTTCTTTTCGTGCCGAAATTTTTCTCTATAACTTTTTTTAACTCTGAAAGCGTGCCGCTTACCTTAAATTCTCTGCCGTAATGCGCAAACTCGTCAAGCCCGTTCAGAAATTTATACTCTTTGCCGCCAAGCCCCTTACAAAGTCCGTCGTCTATGCCGCCCGCCGCCACGTCTAAATTAAGGTGCATAGAAATCACGTTCATACCGTACTTAACGGCAAGCGCGACCGCCGCCGTGTCGCCCGATATATCCAGCGATTTTACGGGGTGATAAATAGCGGGATGATGCGTAACAATCGTGTCGCATTTAAGGCGTTTAGCCCTGTTTACCGCCACCACCGACAGGTCAAGCGAAAATAAGACTTTTTCCACGTTATCGTGCATATTTACGATAATTCCGCTGTTATCGTAGTCGCCTTGTTCGATTTGCATAAGGCTGTATTTTATAGGCGCGATTTTATCTAAAATCCCGAAAAATTTTTGTAAACTATACATATTTTTTCAACCTTTCCGCCTTTTTAAGCATTATAGCGCGGGTTTTATCGGTCATAGTCTCGCTTTCGGTATAAGAAAGCAGTTTCCCTATTTCTTCCCGCATTTTTTCCCTAAAAGCAAGCGGGCGTTCTGTTATATTAGTCCTGCCGAATTCCGTTTCTTCCTTTGAAAGTTTGTCTTTGCCTTTTTTAAGCACGATTATATCGTAAAACTGACCTTCGGCTTTTACGGTAAAATCTTTTTCTATTCTGTACCCGATTTCCACGGCGAAAACTCTGACTTTACTTGCGTGTTTCATGGGCTGCAAAACAAGCGTATCGGGAAGTTTATCTTCTCTCTCTGCCCGCTTTAATATCTCCGCCATAAGCGTGCCGCCTATACCCGCAATAAGCGCGGCTTCGGTTTTCGGAACATTATCGAACCCGTCCGACACAAAACTTTGCGCCCTGCCGTCCTTTATGTAAGGGGCTAACAAAGTTCGGGCTTTTTCAAGGCTTTTTTCGCTTATATCGGAAACAACCGCGCGTTCGCATTTGCCGCTATACAGCATTTCGCAAGCGATATAACCGTGGTCGCAAGCGATATCCGCAAAAGTTTTGCAGGGCGGAATTTCCGCAAAAATCCGAGAAAGACGCTCAGTCATTAATCGAGAAAATCGCGAAGGCGCTTTGACCTGCTGGGGTGGCGAAGTTTACGAAGTGCTTTTGCTTCTATCTGTCTTATTCTTTCACGGGTAACGTTAAATTCTTTGCCGACTTCTTCTAAGGTACGCGGTCTGCCGTCGTCTAAACCGTATCTTAATCTTAAAACCTTTTCTTCGCGCGGGGTAAGCGTGTCCAAAACTCCCAAAAGTTGTTCTTTCAGCATTGTAAAAGAAACCGCGTCCGTCGGGGCGGCGCTGCCTTCATCTTCGATAAAGTCTGAAAGGCGGCTGTCGTCTTCTTCGCCGATAGGCGTTTCCAAAGATACGGGGTCTTGCGCGATTTTTTGAATTTCACGCACGCGCTCTTCGCTGACGCCCATTTCTAAGGCGATTTCTTCGGGCGTCGGTTCTCGACCTAGTTCCTGTAACAATTTACGCGAAACGCGCACGAGTTTATTGATGGTTTCCACCATATGCACGGGGATACGGATTGTACGTGCCTGGTCTGCGATTGCGCGGGTGATTGCCTGGCGAATCCACCACGTCGCATAGGTCGAAAACTTAAAGCCCTTTTGATAGTCGAA
Organism: Clostridia bacterium; assembly: GCA_017448355.1. Classification (GTDB taxonomy): domain Bacteria; phylum Bacillota; class Clostridia; order Christensenellales; family Borkfalkiaceae; genus UBA1259. Next base: position 4,943 of record JAFSLQ010000059.1, read on the forward strand.
TTTTTCAACCGCCTTCATAAGCCCTAAATTTCCTTCCTGAATTAAATCCAGAAACTGCATACCCCTGCCCATATACCGCTTTGCGATAGACACGACAAGCCTTAAATTCGCTTCGGATAAAAGTCTTTTTGCGTCTTCGTCGCCGTCCATCATGCGTTTTGCAAGTTCGGTCTCTTCTTCGGGTTGAAGTAACGGGACTTTCCCGATGTCTTTAAGGTACATCTTGACGGGGTCGTCCATACTGACTTCTTGGATAATCTGCTCGTAAAGATCGCCGTCTTTTTCGTACTCGTTGACGATTTTAATGCCTTCTTTTTCAATCATGCCGTAGATTTCTTCGAGTTGATACGGCGTGGTTTGTTGCTTATCGAGTTTATCGAAAAGTTGCGCGGTCGTTATCGTGCCGCTGGTTTTATACTCCAAAATTATATCCGAAACGAGTTTAAGAAGTTCGCCCGATAGCGGTGCTTTTTCTTCTTCTAATATTGCTTTTTCGATTTTTTCGAGTTCGGTTATGCTTAACTCTTGTTCTTCCATTAATATTCCTCCTGCGGAAAGTTCCGAAGTTTTGTTTTTTGCTTTTAATTTAATTCTTTACGCTGTAAAATTATGCGGTTTATCTCCTGCACTATATCTCGCCTTATTTCGGCGTCCGTCTCCGTTTTAAATCGCGAATTTAAGATTTCGAGTTTTTTATCGAGAGAATAGGTTTTAAGCGTCTTTAAGCAGTCAAAATAGTATGTCTCTTTATCGAACCTTTCACTCTCGTCCGACGAAAGTCCCGCGATTAAATCGAGTTCGCCATGCAAATCTTCGTCTAAAATGCTGTAAAGGTCGTTAAATCTTACGACCGCGTTTTCTTTTTTACAGTCCGCGATATACTCGGCTATCCGTTTATGTTCGGGAAGTAAAAATTCTATCTCCGAAACGTCTTCGTCTTCGGCGTACGGCTTATTGAATAACGCCGCGTATAAAACGTACCGCGCCGCCGCGGCGGGTTTATCGCCCGCGCCGTTCATTTCAAGCGGACTTAGCGTGCGAAGTTCGGGCGCTTTTATCTCGGTACTATCCAGGTCGCGCTTTAACGCTTCCAAAGTTATCCCCGTATAGTCGCGTACGTATTTCAAAAGGTCTTCCTGTTCCGCCGCCGACTCGCTTTCCTTGATGACTTTTATTGCGCTTGAAACGAACTTTCTTTTGCCGTCCGCCGTTTTGATATCGAAAGCGTGCTTTAAAATATTAAGTTTAAAGTCTATGAGCGGCATTGCCTCTTCTAAAAGTTTTTGATAACCTTCCTTTCCGTAAGTTTTAACGACGTCGTCGGGGTCAAGCCCGTCGGGCAACGCGACGACTTTAACGTCAAGTCCTTCGTCCCGAAGAATTTCCAAGCCCCTGACCGACGCTTTTTGCCCCGCAAAGTCGCCGTCGTAACTGATTAACACCTTGTCCGCATAGCGTTTTATTATTCGCGCCTGGTCTTTGGTGAGTGCCGTTCCCATACTTGCGACTACGTTGTTAAACCCCGCCTGTACGAGAGACACAACGTCCATATGCCCTTCTACGATAATAACTTCCGTTAAACCGTGCTCGTTTTTGTATTTTTTTAGGTTATTAAGGTTAAAAAGCGTTTTGCCTTTGGTAAAAACGGGCGTTTCTTTTGTGTTTACGTACTTCCCCACGTCTTTTCTGCCGTTTATTATACGCCCGCAAAACGCCACTACGTTGTTAAAACCGTCTATGACGGGAATAATAAGTCTACCCGCCAAGGCGTCGTAGTAAGAAATCCTTCCGTTTCTCTCCGACTTTCCGACGACGCCGCTTTCAAACATATTTTCGTACGAATACCCCTTGCTGAAAAGATGTTTTACAAGTCCGTCGTAGTCAAGCGACGCGCCTATTCCGAATTTATTTACCGTTTCCGCGGACAATTTACGCTTTACTATGTATTCTTCGTGCGCGGGGGATTTACCCGAACGGAGATTTGCGGCGTAAAAACGCGCGGTGTCTTTAAGTATTGCGTACAAAATATCGCGCTTTTGCTTTTGCGCTTTCACCGTTTCGTCGTCTACGGAAAATTCCGGCATCGGCATTTTGGCGCGCTCTGCTAAATACCTGACGGCGTCGGCAAAGTCCAAAGATTCCATTTCCCGCACGAAACTTATTACGTCGCCAGACTTATGGCAGCCGAAACAGTAATAAAACTGGTCGGCGCTGTTTACGCAAAAAGACGCCGTCTTTTCGTGATGAAAAGGACATTTCCCCCAGAAACTGTTGCCTCTGCGGGTAAGCGGCACGTAGCCGTTTATCACTTCCACTATATCGTTTTTGGATTTCAATTCTTCAAGGAATTTTAAATCAAACCCTTTCATCTTTTAAGTCAGTTCCCACTTGTCGGGAATAAACAGTTCGGTAAAAGTTTTTACCGCATACCCGTCGGACATACCCGAAATATAATCGCAAATAACCGTGTCCTTATCGGTGTTTATAAGTTCCTTTATATAAAATTCGGGCAGTTTATCGGGATTATCGTAAAAATACGCGTAAAGTGCGCCAAGCATACGTTCAGCCTTACTTTCCTGCGTTTTGAAAGTTATATCGTTATACACGCGGTCGAACAAAAAGTCGCGAAGCGTATCGGTCGCTTGTTCTTCCGCTTCCGCCATTTTTACGAAGTTTTTACCGTCGCTTTCACGAAAGATTGCAAGTATCATAGAATTGATACGCTGACTCGAAGTCTCGCCTAAAAGGTCGGTCGCGTCTTTCGGTAAATCCTTTTCCGTGATAAAACCGCCGTTTATAGCGTCGTCTATATCGTGATTTATATACGCAATTCTGTCGGCGTAGTTTACCGCCATACCTTCTAAGGTCTTAGGAGTCCAGCCCTTTTTGTGGTTTAATATGCCGTCCACCACTTCGCGGGTGAGATTAAGCCCCTTGCCGCCTTCTTCAAGATAATCTACAACGCGTACCGATTGTTTATTATGTAAAAAACCGTTGGGGTTGAGTCTATTTAATATTCTTTCCCCCGAATGCCCGAACGGCGTATGACCCAAATCGTGCCCAAGAGCGATTGCTTCCGTAAGGTCTTCGTTTAAGGAAAGTGCGCGGGAAATAGAACGGGCTATCTGCACGACCGCAAGCGTGTGCGTAAGCCGCGTACGGTAATGGTCGCCTTCGGGCGAGAAAAACACCTGAGTTTTGTTCTTCAAGCGGCGGAAGGCTTTACAGTGAATAATCCTGTCCCTGTCCCGCTGAAAGGGTGTGCGCATAGGACACGGCGGTTCTTGTCTCAGTCTTCCGACGGTGTCAACTGATTTTAAAGCATACGGCGATAAAAACATTTCTTCGATTTTAATCGTCTTATCTTTCATCTTTGCCCCCCCTTACTCAATTTTTTGCTAATCATATAATAATACGAAAAAAATTCCGAAAACCCTTTTTTTATCCGAATTTTTATTATATTACGCCCGCCGCCGCGAATTTGTCGCGGCGGCGGGCGTGGTTTTACTTATCTAATATCCTTTTTAAGAACTGCCCCGTATAACTTTCGGGTGTGTCCGCTATTTCTTCGGGCGTGCCTGTGGCAACGACAGTTCCGCCGCCGCTGCCGCCTTCAGGCCCTAAATCCACAATGTAGTCCGCAAGTTTTATTACGTCGAGATTGTGTTCGATAACTATTACGGTATTTCCTGCCTGTTGCAATCTTTTTAAAATTTTGCAAAGTTTATCCACGTCGTAAGAGTGAAGTCCCGTCGTCGGCTCGTCCAAAATGTACAGCGTTTTGCCCGTACTCCTTTTTGAAAGTTCGGTCGCGAGTTTTACCCTTTGCGCTTCGCCGCCCGAAAGCGTCGTTGACGCCTGACCGAGTTTTATATAGCCAAGTCCTACTTCCTGCAACGTCTTGATTTTGTTGTAAATACCGCTGATGTTTTGGAAAAAGTCGCACGCTTCGTCGACGGTCATATCTAGTACGTCGCTTATATTTTTACCCTTATATTTAACTTGCAAAGTCTCGCGATTATATCGCTTGCCTCCGCACGTTTCGCACGGAACGAACATATCGGGCAAAAACTGCATTTCTATCTTTATAATGCCGTCGCCTTCACAATGTTCGCACCTGCCGCCAGAAACGTTAAAGGAAAATCTGCCCGACTTATATCCCCGTTCTTTGGCGTCGGGTGTCGCCGCGAAAAGGTCTCTTATTGCCGCAAAAACGCCCGTATAGGTTGCGGGATTCGACCTTGGCGTTTTACCTATCGGCGACTGGTCGATAGCGATGACTTTATCGAGATATTCCGCGCCCGTAATTTCGTCCGCGTTGCCCGTCCGCATTTTTGCGCCGTTTAAGGTAGTCGCAAGCGCGGGGTACAATATTTCGTTTATAAGTGAACTTTTCCCAGACCCCGAAACGCCCGTTATCGCGGTAAAAAGCCCTATCGGGAATTTTACCGTTATGTCTTTAAGATTGTTTTGTTTTGCGCCGACTACCGTAAGCCATCTGCCGTCGGGTAAATTCCTTATAGCAGGCACTTCTATTTTGCGCCTGCCGGCAAGATAGTCGCCCGTAATGGAACGCGGTTCTTTTTCTATATCTTCGATACTTCCCGCCGCCACGACTTCGCCGCCGTGAACGCCCGCTTTCGGCCCTATGTCCACGATAAAATCCGCCGCGCGCATAGTGTCTTCGTCGTGTTCTACGACGATAAGCGTATTCCCCAAATCGCGCAGTTTTTTAAGCGTGCCGATAAGTTTTTCGTTGTCCCGCTGGTGCAGCCCTATACTCGGTTCGTCGAGTATATAGAGTACGCCCGTCAGCCCGCTGCCTATCTGTGTTGCAAGTCTTATCCTTTGCGCTTCGCCGCCAGATAAACTCACCGCGCTGCGTGATAGCGTAAGATAGGATAGCCCAACGTCTTTAAGAAAGTTAAGTCGCGCTTTTATTTCTTTTAAGATGGGCGTAGAGATAAGCGTTTCTGTCTCTCCGAAAGAAAGTCCGTTTATAAAGTCCAGCAAGTCCGACACCGACATATCGGTAAGTTCCGAAATGTTTTTGCCGCCGATAAATACCGAAAGGGCTTCTTTTTTAAGGCGTTTGCCGTGGCAAGAAGAACACTCCGAAACGGACATATATTTTTCTATTTCCGCTTTGGTGTAGTCGGAAGTCGTTTCCCTGTATCTACGCTCTAAGTTGGGAATAATGCCTTCCCAACGCGCGTCATAACTCGTCGTAAACGTTTTTGTTTTATAGTCCATGCGTATCTTTTCGTTGCCGCTGCCGTATAAAAGCACGTTATAAACGTCTTTCGGCAAATCTTTCACGGGTACGTCTAAACTGAACCCGTAATGCCGCGCAAGCGACGAAAAACTCATTTCCGCCATCTTGCCTTCGCCGATATTCCAGCCGGATACCGTCATCGCACCCTGGCGAAGCGATAAGTTTTTATCCTTTACTATAAGGTTTTCGTCAACACCTTGGCGAAAGCCCAAGCCGTTGCACTCGGGACACGCGCCGAAGGGGTTATTGAACGAAAAAAGCCGCGGCTCTATCTCTTCGATATTAGTGCCGCAGTCGGGGCAAGCGTACTTTGTCGAAAACAGTTTGCTTTCTCCGCTAGCGGTCTCTATACTGACCGTGCCGCCCGTAAGTTTTACCGCCGTTTCGATACTGTCCGCAAGTCGCTTTTCAACGCCTTCTTTAACTACTAATCTGTCGATAACGACCGATATATTGTGCTTTATATTCTTTTCAAGAGTTATTTCTTCATCAAGTGAATACACTATCCCGTCAATCTCTACTCTCGCGTACCCGCTCTTTTTAAAGCCTTCTATTTCCTTTCGGTATTCGCCTTTTTTGCCGCGAATAACGGGCGCGTTTACCAAAATTTTAGTACCGACGGGGTATTTTACCACCGCGTCGACAATGTTATCGACCGTCTGCCTTTCGATTTTTCTTCCGCAGTTAGGACAATGCGGCTCGCCGACGCGCGCAAACAAAAGTCGAAAATAATCGTAAATTTCGGTTACCGTACCTACGGTAGAACGGGGGTTATGCGAAGTCGTCTTCTGGTCTATTGAAATTGCGGGCGACAAGCCGTCTATCATATCGACGTCGGGTTTTTCCATCTGCCCCAAAAACATACGCGCGTAACTAGAAAGGCTTTCTACGTACCGCCTTTGTCCTTCGGCGTAAATGGTCTCGAAAGCAAGCGTGGATTTTCCGCTGCCCGACAGCCCCGTAAACACTACGAGTTTATCGCGCGGGATTTGCACCGATATATTTTTTAAGTTGTTGGCTCTCGCCCCTTTTACCGTCAAAAATTCTTTCATACCTATTTTCAAGTCCGTTTTTTATATTTCACGTTCCGATTGAAACGTCTTATTCGTTTCCGACTTAATCGTATTGATTATTTTATCAAAACAAAAATCGTATTCCGAATCCGCTTTTTTTAATATAATTTCTTCGTCGTTTATCGTCAACGCCAAATCGTAATATAAAGCAGTTGCAAAACAGTTATCGCTACGCTTATAGTATATCTTTTTATATTCCGACAATTCTTCGGGATTTATTCTTTTAACGGCTTCTCCATTATCGATTATAAAAATACCGTCTTTATAAACCAACATTTTCAACGGCGCGACAAAACTCAAAATCGCCCCTATAATGGTTAAAACGACCGAACCCGCGCGGAAAACCCAAAACCACAAAGAATTAAAACACGGTAAAGGGAAAAAGATTAGCCACGCGGTATAAATCGAAAGCAAGCCGAATATAAACAAAAGATTACCCGACACGGTTCTTCTTTTAACAAGAACCGCGACTTTACCTTTTTTCGCGATTTTTTTTACTTTATTAACTTTATTCTTTTTTTCCTGTCCGATTATCTTTGAAAAATTCCCGAAAAACGATATAAGCCAAAAAACGCCGAAAATTGCAACCCCTACGCCTATCGCGCCGTTTACGGCGTCGGAAATCGTATAGTTTTTATTTAAATTTATCATCAGGGCAGGCGTACCGAAAATTACCGTAAAGCCGATAAACAAATAAAAAAACAATTTGTGTTTTATCAAAACTTTTTTCATACCTATTTTCTCAATTTAAGTTTAAGTTTAGCAATCGTGTCGCGTATCTCAATGCACTTTTCAAAGTCGAGATTATTCGACGCGATTTTCATAAGCGCCTTTAACTTCTCTATCTCGGCGGGAATATCCCCTTTCTTTACTTCCTTAGTCCTGTCCGCTTTTTTGGTTATTTCAAGCGTGTTGACGACGTCTTTTACTATGGTTTTAGGGGTAATTCCGTGCGCCTTATTATATTCGTCCTGAATACTGCGGCGGCGAACGGTTTCGTCTATTGCGCGGCGCATACTGCCCGTAATTACATCAGCATACATTATAACCCTGCCTTCCGCGTTTCGCGCAGCCCTGCCTATCGTCTGAATAAGCGCGGTGTCGCTCCGTAAAAAACCTTCTTTATCAGCGTCAAGTATCGCGACGAGTTTCACTTCGGGAAGGTCTAGCCCTTCGCGTAAAAGATTTATGCCGCACAACACGTCGAACTCGCCCGCACGAAGTCCGTCCACTATCTCTATACGCTCCATCGTGTCGATGTCGCTATGCATATAGCGGACTTTTACGCCGCGCTCTTTTAAGTATTCCGAAAGGCTTTCCGCCATTTTTTTGGTCAGCGCGGTTATAAGCACGCGCCCGCCCGATTCTACCGTTTTATGAATTTCAATAAGCAAGTCGTCTATCTGGTTTTTGGTTGGGCGCACGAAAATTTCGGGGTCAAGTAGTCCCGTAGGACGGATAAGTTGCTCCACAATCTGCCCCGCTTGTCCCTTTTCGTAAGGCGCGGGGGTTGCCGAAACGCATATCATTTGCCCCACGCGTTCGTCGAACTCGTTAAAGGTTAACGGGCGGTTATCGAACGCCGCTTTTAAGCGAAACCCGTAATCTACAAGCGCGGTCTTTCTCGACCTGTCGCCGTTATACATCGCGCCGATTTGCGGAATAGTCATATGCGATTCGTCGATAAAAACTATAAAATCTTTCGGAAAATAATCGAGAAGAGTAAACGGCGGCTCGCCGACGCTTCTTCCGTCAAAATATCGGCTGTAATTTTCTATCCCCTTACAAAAGCCGATTTCCTTTATCATTTCTATATCGTAATTCGTGCGTTGCTGTAACCTTTGCGCTTCGATAAGTTTGCCGCTTTCCTTAAAAAAGCGCACTTCGTCTTCCTTGTCGCGCTCTATCGCAAAAATCGCGCTATCAAGTTTATCCGTGCCGACGGCGTAGTGACTTGCGGGAAAAATTACCGCGTGTTTCAATTCCGAAATCGCGTGCCCCGAAACGTATTCCACTTCGCTTATTTTGTCCACGGTATCGCCGAAAAATTCCACGCGCACAAAAATTTCCGTATTCGCGGCGGGGAAAATATCCACCGTGTCGCCGCGCGCGCGGAAGGTCGAACGCGTAAAGTCTATATCGTTTCTCGCGTACTGAATACCGACGAGTTTTCGCATAAGTTCGTCGCGGTCAAGATTATCGTTCGGGCGGATAGAAACCGCCAAACGGTAATACTCTTCGGGTGCGCCGAGTCCGTAAATACAGGAAACCGACGCCACGACGATGGTATCCGAACGCTCGGCAAGCGAACAGGTCGCCGAGTGCCGAAGTTTATCAATTTCGTCGTTTATCGCAAGGTCTTTTTCTATATAGGTATCCGTACTCGGAATATACGCTTCCGGCTGGTAATAGTCGTAGTAACTGACAAAAAATTCCACGCGGTTATGCGGGAAAAAGGCGCGAAACTCGTTGCAAAGTTGCGCCGCCAAAGTTTTATTGTGCGCGATAACGAGTGCGGGACGATTTACGTTCGCGATGACGTTCGCCATCGTAAACGTTTTGCCCGAACCCGTAACGCCCAAAAGCACCTGCGTGCGCAAGCCGTCGTTAATACCTTCGGTCAACAGTCTTATTGCTTCCGGTTGGTCGCCCGTCGGCTTGAATTTAGATTGTAGTTGAAACTTTCTTTTTTCCATAATTTTATTTACGCGGCGGATTTTAGAGTTATTTCTCCGTTTTCGTCCACTAAAACCGACACCGTGCCGTACTCGCTGGTAGTGTAAATTTTACAATCGGGGCTTACTTCTACTATGCGGGAAAGCGTTTCCGTATTCGGGTGTCCGTGAATATTGCCGCCGCCAACTGAAATAACCGCGTTTTGCGGCATTAATGCCTTTAAAAATTTCTCACCGCTACCGTCTTCCGCCCCGTGATGCGAAACTTTTAAAAAATCCACGTCGGATAAGTTTATATCGTGATTAAGGTATCTTTTTATGATTCCCGTCTGAACGTTATCCAGCGCGACTTTTTCCTGCGTAAATCCCGCGTCGCCCGTAAACACGAATTTTACGCACTTATACTCTAAATAAATTATGGGCGAAAGGTTGTTTATTTCCTGTTCGGAAGGATTAGGCGTAGAATTTATTGCCGTGTACGCGCTGTCCGTAGTGCCTTTTGCGTTGGGCGACAAAAACACGGCGTAATAATCTTCGCCCGAAATTACTTTCCCCGTTTCCGAAATCCGACCTATATTTTTATCCTTGATTTTAAGGTATGCGTCATAATACTCGCCGAAATTTTCAGGTTCAACCATGTCCGGAATATACGCCGTTTTTACCGCGTAATTATCTAAAACCGCCGCGGCGTTTCCCACGTGGTCGCCGTCGGGGTGGGTTAAAACCAAGTAGTCAAGCACGTCTTTTGCGTAAGCGTTCAAATACTGCGATAAAATCTTAAAATTTTTATTGCTTTTTTCGCCGCAGTCGATAAGCATCGTTTTACCGTCGCCGAAATTAATAAAGATTGCGTCGCCTTCGCCCACGTCCAGAAAGTTCACCGAAAAGCCTTCGTAAACATTAAAATCGTCCGTTTTTACGCAAGCAGTCATACTTAAACAGCAAAACAACATAAAAGCAAGCGCGATAATCTGTACGCGCCTTAAAACGCCGTTCATTTTTTGACCTTTATGCCTTTTTTGAGTTTAGCGGCGATAATTTTCGCCTTAATTTCAGGCATATGTTTTAACGCTTCGGCGTAGCCTATATCGAACATTTCGTGCCCTGCGGCAAAAGAAACGGACTTATAAGCGGTAAGGTCGGGGTGCAACATAACGTCGGAGTTATCGTAGCCCTTTTTATACGGTTCTTCAACGCCGCCTTTAAATTCGGGAAAGATAAGCGACAATAGTCCGCCGCCGTTTTTAACGTGTGAAGAAAGGTCTATGCTCACTATAAAATCCGCGCCCATTTCCTTTACGGTGTCTGCGGGTACGGAATTCATAAACGCCCCGTCGATATACTTTACTCCGTCGATTATAACGGGTTTAAAAAACGGCGGGTAGGATGAAGACGCGCACAGTGCCTTTGCCACGTTTCCGCTTTTAAATACGTGTTCTTTGCACGTATCGAGTTCGGTTGCAATCGCGCGGAAGGGCTTTTTAAGTTCTTCGATATTAAGGCTGCCTATCGTGCGGTCTATTACGTTGAACAGCCCCAGCGTATCCATTTTTATCATAAACAGATTTTTTATATCGGAAACGTTGACGTTTTTAAGAAGTTCCGCGCAATCGGTAGCCGAATACCCCGCGGCATAAAACGCGCCGATGATACTGCCGATACTCGTTCCGGCAACGATGTCAAACTCTATACCGTGCTGTTCGAAACAATACAGCGCGCCGAGTTCGGCATAGCCTTTCGCCCCGCCCGAACCTAGCGCTAAACCCAACTTAAAGGTAGGTGCGGGTTTTCTTTTAAATAACGATTTTAATTTTCCCCAAAAACTCATTTATCTTCCGCCAAAGGTTTTTTCTTGCGTAAAATTTTAATAAGCACGACAACGAAGAGTACCGCCGCGAGCACAAGCAAACCGTACAAAACGTAGTCGAGTATTTTAATATTGCCGAAACCAACTAAAATTATTTCCGCTAAAACAGAAATTAGAGTACCCGCGATAAAATTGCCTATAACGACGGGAAGAACGGCGTCTTTAAATTTAAGCCCCAAGAACACCGCCACGGCAGTACCCGTCCACACCCCCGTCATAGGAAGCGGAATAGCCACGAAAATAAACGTGCCGAGAAGTTTATAAAATTTTTCGGTATGCGCTTTTTTGCCGTTTTTTGCGGCGGTTTCAAGCGCGTCCGCCGCTTTATCTTTAAAGTAAAGTTCTATTTTATCTGCAAAGGTTTTAAACCATTTGATTTTTTTCAATAGGCTAAGTATAGGCACAAGTAAAAAGAATACGGGAATAAACGCAATCGTCGAACCGAGATACGAAAGCGCGAAACTTTCAAAAAAGGTAAGAGAAACGCCGCGCGCGAAAATTATGCCGCCTTTAAGTTCTATAAGCGGAATAAACGACAGAATTGCCGTCGCTAATTTATCGTTGCCGATAAGATTTTGTATGAACTGTACCATAATTGCCCCTAAAAATAATTGTGTTTTTACGTCTTTTGCTGTAAAATACCTGTATGACTACTCAAAAAATGCTTTCCGTTATGCGCAAAGGCATAACCGAATATAAGATGATAAAGGACGGCGATAAAATCGCGGTCGGGGTGTCGGGCGGCAAAGATTCAGTCGCGCTTTTGAAAATTCTTGCCGAATACAAGAAGTTTTCGCCCGAAAAATTCGACCTTATAGCCATTTCCGTCGACCTTGATTTTACGGGTGCGAAAACGGATTTTAACGCGCTTAAAAATTTTTGCGCCGAACTCAATGTCCCGTATATTGTTGAAAAAACCGATATAGGCAAAATCGTGTTCGACGTAAGGAAAGAAAAAAGCCCTTGCGCGCTTTGCTCCAAAATGCGAAAGGGCGCGCTGTACGACGTCGCCGTCAAAAACGGTTGCAACAAAGTGGCATTAGGGCATCACGCCGACGATTTAACCGATACGTTTTTACTCTCTTTATTCTATGAAGGGCGGCTTTCCACCTTTGCCCCGAAAAGTTATCTCGACCGCACGGGACTTACGCTTATACGCCCCTTCATTTTAATGCGCGAAGCGGATATAATTTCCTACGCAAAAGATTTACCCGTAGTAAAAAGCCCTTGCCCCGCCAACAAAAAAACGCAAAGGGAATTTGTTAAACAAGCCGTGCGCGAGATAGCAAAGACCGTACCGAACGTCCGCGAAATGGCGTTTACCGCCATAACTCACCCCGAAAGATACAACCTTTTCGATAAGTTCCGAAAAGAAATAGACAAAATATTGTAAACTTTATTTTAGCCGCCGCGCAAAATTTAGCGCGGCGGACGTTTTTTATTTATTGAAATTATCTTTTAAGGACACTATTTCACTTACAACCGTCTTGCCCTTAACTGTTAAAAGTTTAAAGTAGCCCGTACGCAAAAGTTGATAAGGTATATCGCCGTTTTTAATAGCGTACGGCTCTACCTTGCCGTTAAAAATTTTAACGCTGTCTTTATTCATACGCTCGGAAAAATCCTGCCCCGCATACTCTTCGTTGTTTAGTAAATAACCGTATTTACGAATTTCAATGTCCACGCAATCCGCCGCGTTCACCCATTGAATAACGCCTTTAACCTTTATCCCCGAAGTATCGTTTCCGCTTCTCGATTCGGGCACGTACGAACATAAAATTTCAATCGGCTCGCCGTTTTCGTCGGTTATAACTTCGTCGCACTTAACAATGTACGCCGACTTTAATCTGACGTACCCGTCTTTTTTAAGACGGAAATATTTTGGCGGGGGACAAAGCGAAAAGTCGTCCGCGTCGATATATATATGCTTTGAAAACGTGATTTTTCTCGTGCGCTTTTCTTCTTCGTTCGGGTTAATGTCGAAATCGACTTCTTCCGTTTGACCTTCGGGATAATTAGTGATTGTAAGTTTAAGGGGTTTAAGTACGCCCATAGCCCTTTCGGCGTTAGCGTTTAAATATTCTCTGATACACGCTTCTAAATAGGATATTTGCACTTCGGAATTAGACTTCGCTATCCCTATCCTTGCGCAGAAATCTTTAAGCGCTTCCGCAGGCACGCCGCGGTTTCTCAGTCCCGTTAAAGTCGGCATACGCGGGTCGTCCCACCCGTCGACAGAACCGTCTTCCACGAGTTTTTTAAGATACCTTTTACTCATTACAAGGTTAGTAACGTTAAGCCTTGCAAACTCTATCTGGCGGGGCTTAGGATTAAATCCAAGCGTTATCCCCACCCAGTCGTAAAGCGGACGGTGGTCTTCAAATTCCAACGTGCATAAAGAGTGCGTTACGCCCTGCAAATAGTCGCAGATAGGATGCGCAAAGTCGTACATCGGATAAATGCACCACTTATCCCCCGTACGGTAATGCGTTTCGCGTAAAATTCTGTAAATAACGGGGTCGCGCATATTGATGTTGGGGCTTGCCATATCAATCTTCGCGCGAAGGCACTTGCTGCCGTCGGGATAAAGTCCCGCTTTCATTTCGCGGAATAACTTTAAGTTTTCTTCTATACTGCGGTTACGGTAAGGACTTTCCTTACCCGCTTCCGTAAGCGTGCCGCGGTTTGCCGAAATCTCTTCGGGCGTCATATCGCACACGAAGGCGTTGCCGAGCATAATTTCCTGTTCCGCAAACTCGTAAATTTTATCGTAAAAATCCGACGCATGCGTTACTTTATCGTACTGAAAGCCAAGCCACTCGATATCCTTTTTTATCGCTTCTTCGTACTCTTCCTTTTCCTTCGACGGATTAGTGTCGTCTAAAAACAGATTGCACTTGCCGTTATACTTTTCCTTGACGCCGAAGTTAAGGCACAAAGATTTTGCGTGCCCTATGTGCAGGTATCCGTTGGGTTCGGGCGGGAAACGCGTCTGAACGCAGTCCACCTTGCCGCTAGAAAGTTCGTCGTTGATGATTTGTTCTATAAAATTATTCGCTTCTGGTAAATTTATTGACATAGTAAATACATTTTAGCACATTTTTTTAAAATACAAAAGCAAATTATAAAATAACTTTAAAAAAATAAAAACGCTATCGTTGATGGTTGCGTTTTTTGTTTTTACTCGGACAAATTTGCCCCGCCACGATTTTACTTGTTAGAGATTTATTATCTTGTCCGTATCCCTGCAAGATTCATCTTTGCGTATCTGAATCTTAAAATATTTATCCGCTTATTTTCGTCGTCTATACCATATATCATCACATAATTATCAATGGTTACGTGCCGTATCGTGTCGTCGACGATAAAATATATTTTACAATCGGGAAATCCGTACGGCAATACGCAAGCGTTGTCTATCGCTTTTTCTATTTTGTCCAACATATCGTTCGCCGCTTTTACATTGTTTAAATTTTCACTTATATACTCCAAAACCGAATCGATATCCTGTTCCGCAAGCGGCGTAAACGCGAACGTATATTTATTTGGCATACTTTCCCCTTAAATTTTTCATAACGGTAGTTCCGTCAAGCAGTTCGCCCTTATCTGCCTGCGCTTTCCCTTCCACAATCTTCGAATACATTTCTATTTTCGCAAGTTTTTCTTCGTAAGCGGCAATACTCATAACAACCATATCCCCATAACCGTTTTTGGTTACAAAAATAGGTTCGTTTACCGAATTGCAAAGTTCTGAAATTTTATTTGTATCTCGTAAATCTTTAATAGGTATTATCTGTGGCATATCACACCCCCTTTAATACATTATATTCTTTTTACGACAAAATTATAGCATAATTATGTTATATTGTCAAGGCGGATGTTTAAAATAAAAAAATAAAAACGCTACCAACGATAATAGCGTTTTTTATTTGCGTTTAATTTTCCTGCACTGCAAAGTACGTGTGTTTGGTTACCCATTTTTTCATTTTAATGGTTACCCAAAAACCGTAGATGCCGAGTGTTATAATCGTTAAAAGCAACCACTTTATCCAGTTGCCGAAAAGTTGAACCGCGCTGCCGTCAAAAGCAAGGCGTTTGCCTTCTATAACCATGTGTTTAACTTCCCAGTTAACCTTCATGCACACTGCCCACGGAAAACATATGCCGAGTGTTAACAGGGTAATAATAAGACCTAAAAGCGTCCAACCCAGAAGTTGAAACAGTCCCCCGTCGAAATACGAATCTCTTTCCATATTTTACTCCTATGTAATCAAAAAATACTCGTTGATGTTTATATTTTAGCGACTGGATTAAAAATTGTCAACATAGTCGCGAAATTTCCCGCAAAAATATACGCCGTATAAAGGATTTTATGGCGGTTTCCGCCTTTGTTTTTGCTTGACTATTGTATAAATATACTGTAAAATATCTTTTGAAATTCATTTAAGAAGGTCTTTTTATGGAACAAAAAGCGACTATGGAAAAAATCGTCAACCTTTGTAAAGGCAGAGGTTTTATATTCCCCGGTAGTGAAATCTACGGGGGCTTAGCAAACAGTTGGGACTACGGCCCCTTGGGCGTAGAGTTTAAAAACAACGTCAAAAAGGCGTGGTGGAAACGCTTCGTTCAGGAAAGTAAGTACAACGTGGGCTTAGATTCCGCTATTATTATGAACCCTGAAACTTGGGTAGCGTCCGGTCACGTGGGCGGTTTTTCAGACCCCTTAATGGACTGTAAACAATGTAAAGCCCGCCACCGCGCGGATAAACTTATCGAAGACTACGCGAGCGAGAACAACACGAGCGACAATCCTGCGGCGTGGACTTTCGACGAGATGAGTGCGTTTATAAAAGAACATAATATCGCCTGCCCCGTGTGCGGCGGACACGAGTTTACCGAGATAAAGAAATTCAACCTTATGTTTAAAACCTTTATCGGCGTTACCGAAGACACGACTTCGACCGTTTATCTTCGTCCCGAAACGGCACAGGGAATTTTCGTGAATTTTGCGAACGTTCAGCGTGCGGCGCGTAAAAAACTGCCCTTCGGCATAGGTCAGATAGGCAAATCGTTCAGAAATGAAATTACCCCCGGTAACTTCGTATTCAGAACGCGCGAATTCGAGCAGATGGAACTTGAATTCTTCTGCAAACCCGGCACGGACTTGGAGTGGTTTAAGTACTGGAAAGATTACTGCCACAAATTCCTTTTGGATTTGGGGCTAAAAGACGAACATTTGCGCCTTCGCGACCACGAAAAGGAAGAACTAGCGTTCTACTCAAAGGCGACAACCGATTTCGAGT
Organism: Clostridia bacterium; assembly: GCA_017448355.1. GTDB lineage: Bacteria > Bacillota > Clostridia > Christensenellales > Borkfalkiaceae > UBA1259. The sequence continues at coordinate 21,136 of JAFSLQ010000059.1, forward strand.
TTTTGTTCCCGTTCGGTTGGGGCGAACTTTGGGGTATTGCCGACAGAACGGACTACGACTTAGGTCAGCACGCAAAATTCAGCGGCAAAGACCTTACGTACTTTGACCAGGATACTAACGAACACTATATCCCGTACGTTATCGAGCCGTCGCTCGGCGCGGACAGGGTTGCGCTTGCCTTTTTAGTGGACGCCTACGACGAAGAAACCGTGGGAGAGGGCGACGTTCGCGTAGTTTTACACCTACACCCAGCCCTTGCCCCCTATAAGGCGGCTATTCTTCCGCTATCTAAAAAACTCGGCGAAAAGGCGACGGAAATTTACGAAGAACTTTCTAAATACTTCCCTGTCGATTACGACGAAACGGGTTCAATCGGCAAACGCTACCGCCGTCAGGACGAAATAGGAACGCCGCTTTGTATAACTTACGACTTCGATTCCGAAACGGATAACTGCGTGACGGTTCGTGACCGCGACACGATGGAACAAGTCCGTATTCCCATTGCGGACGTTAAAAAGTATATAGAAGAAAAGATTGTATTTTAATATCGGATAAAAAACACGCGGGCGGCACAATTTTGTGCCGCCCGCAGTAAATACTAATTATAAAAAATTATTGTTTTATTATGCCAGAAACATATATAATATCGTTATAAAGTTTTCCACTCGTTTCGTTGGACTTTTCTATAAGAGCGTTCCCGAGTTCCGTTGTACTTAAATGCACACTATCGCTAAGTTTTTCAAAACTCTGCATATTTACAGAGTCAAAATCAGCAAAGCGTTTATAAATAGTATCACCTATTGTTTTGATTACAGTGGTCTTGTTTAGACTAACCCTATCTACAAGTTGTAATGACTCTTTAAATGTCTCCGCTCTACCGCTTGTCATATTAAATATAATAAGGTCAATATTTTGCCAATCCGCTTGATTAATTATAGCATCAAAACTTTTTATAAGTCCGTTTTTAATTTCTTCGCTTTCTTTTACAAGTTGTTCGATTTCGGGAATAATTTTTGTTTTTATCGCGGCTAAATTGGTTGCATTAACTATTCTCATATTGTTTATCTTTGAACCCAAATCAGTTAGATTACTTTCCATAGATAAAAAGGTAGTTGCCAACATTTTTTCATAAGAATTAATATCGTTCGTCAATTCATCAATCTCGTTTGATATTTTATTAAATTTATTATTAAAATGGAATACATCTACAGAATATTTCTCTCGTAATTCTTGCTCAAGGAAATATCTTTTCCTTACAATATTCATAATAATTGCTAAGACAGTAAAAACAATTCCGCCTATTAACATTAGTTGACCAGGTTTAATTCCGTTAATCTCTTCATTAATAGAGTCAAAGCCAGAACCAAGAGACCCCGCCGCAATCATTACTAAAGCATAAATGCCGAGTATGTAAAAGATAATCATTAACGCTTTCGGCGGCTTCCCGTGAGTTATATATTTAGGCTTTACAGGTTTTTTTAATAATTGTCGTCTTTGCTCAGCCGCAATTTTTTTATTATTAACTCCTTCAATTTGGTTATTAACCTGTAAAATACTTTTCTTGTTTTTGTCTCGGATTTCTTCAAGACGTTCATCTATGTTTTTATGGCTATCTAAATTTAACAAGTTAAAATTTCTATCAATGTCATTAATTATTTCCGAAACGGTTTGTTGATTGTCTGCACTAAAATATACTACGTCTTCTTCCTCGTTCTCTGTCTGCTCGCGCTTATCCGCACTTTCCGAATAATGTGTTGGATATCTAAAACCTATTAACTCATCAAAGTCTAAACTCTCTGCAATCGCACTTGCATCATTAATCTCTTTGGCAATCTCATTATGTTCAACGACTGTTTTTGATAAAATCTCATTGATTTCTTCTTTCTTTGCACAGATATTATCGAATTTTTGAGATATAACCGACATTCCGCTTCTTAAAACACAAAGATCGGAAATAATAGACGCATTTTTATCGCTTGCTTTTTGTATATATTTTTCGTTATCCATATAATTCCTCTAATCTTTTCATTAATCGCGGCTTCTATAAAAGTTGATGCCGTCGTCTGTATAAAACTCCCCTCTACCGAAATCTTCTTTTAAATCACAAGTTTTATCATAACTGGGATAAGGTTTGTTTTTTGCATTGTTTTTAGTTGCTACGTTTTTATTTACTAAACTTATATTTGTTCTTATTATTTTATCGTTTTCCACATTCTTGCCCTAATTGTATTAAAATTATTTTAATCTATTTCCGATTCATCCACTTCGTTAAAAATAAGTTTGCCACCTGTAAAAAGTCCACCTTGTTTAGCAGTAATCATATAATTCCCTGTTCCGTCGCAACTTAACACTCCTTCGCATGGCTTATATAACAAAAAAGTAAAATATACCTCAATATCTTTATCTATCGTAAATTCTTCTACCGTTTTATTTCTTATTTCAGCCAATAATCTGCCGCTTTTTTTGCTATACATTTTCATATAATCTTTCGCAGGCCAAGCCGCACAATTTGCATATATTTTTATATCCATTTCCATTCTCCTTTTGTTTTTTATCATTATACACTAACCTTTGGTTAGTTGTCAAACAAAAACTAACTATTAGTTATATATTTTTGTCAAAGGGGAAAATAATATTATGGAATACTTTTTAATAAAAGAAAGGTTAAGGGAAGAGATTAAGAATTCTAATCTGACGACCGTTGAAATCGCCAAAAAAGTGGGCGTTTCGCCCGAAATGATAACGCAATATATGACGACTAAAAAACTTCCGAAACTCGATACTTTTGCTAAACTTTGCAAAGAATTAGACCTATCCGCAAACTACATTTTAGGTCTTGAAGATTAATTTCTTATAAGTAAATTGTCAAGCTAAGTGCCTTTATAATCAAGTAAAAATCATTTCCTTTTAAAGAGTTTTCGGAGTTAGGGGATTTTTAAGGGGGAAGAACGGATTCGAAAAACAGTTCTTCCCCCTTATTTAATATTTATTCCTTGCCCCTTAGATTTACCGCTATAATGCCCGATATCCCGCCGATAACGGCAACGAAAATCAAATCGATAAGCGTTTTTACGCCGAAAACTTCCGCACCCGATAACAGCGAAAAAATAAGATACAACATTAGCGTTGAAATTAAACCCGTCGTTATGCCCTTAAAAAGTCCTTTATCCCCAGAAAGCGAAAAATAACAGCCGCAAAACACCGCTACGACCTTTATAAACTGGTTGACGATTTTTATGGCGATATCGGGCACGTCGGCAAATTTAACTAAAAGCGCAAATAAGAGTACGCCTATTAAACTTACTATCACCGTTAAAAAAGTCGCCTTTATAACCGAAGAAAAGAACGGCTTTACACCTTCCTTCATAAAAACACCCCCGAACTGTTCTATTTAAATAGATACGTCGGGGGTGCTTATTTTATTACAGTTTATTTATCAGAAAACGACCGCGGACTAAATTTCGTCCTCTAAACGTCTTTTTCTTTTAGCCTTTTTGGGCGCTTCTTCGGTAGCGGGTTCAACTTTTTCTTCGGTAACCGTTTCTTCTGCCTTTTCCGCTTGCGCCGCCGCCTCTACCGCGCTGCCGTTTGCGGGCGCTGTCTGGTAAATCGCGCCTTTATCGAATTTAACGTAAGACTTGTTGTCGTCCGTTCCCGTTTCCAAAACGAAAGTGTTTTCCGCGTCGTTGATTTCCACAACGAAACCGCATACGCCGCCGATGGTTTTAACCCTGTCGCCTTTTTTAAGTTGGTTTACCATATTCTGCGCTTCTTTCTGTTTTTTCTTGCCCGAAATGGTTTGCCAGATTAAAAGACCTATCATAGCAACGATTATTACGATAAATACTACCGTTATCATAGTGCTGTTGCCGCCGGTAGTGCCAGCCAATAAATTGTTAAGCATTGTTATTCTCCTATAAATCAATATAAAATATTGTAAACGATTTTTGTAAATTAATCAAGTATTTTTTACGCGATTTAATTAATCGGCAAATTTTGCGCGGATTTTTTATACTCTTTTATAAAGTCCGCCTGTTTTAGCGTAAAATTCTTCTCTGAATTCGGTAAACGCGTCGGCGATTATCGCTTCCCTTATGTCTCGCATAAGTTTATTTAAGTAGGTTATATTGTGAAGACTAAGCATCATACCGCCCATCATTTCGCCCGCGTTTATCAGGTGGCGAAGGTATGCCTTTGTATAGTGCGTGCAAGCATAACAGTCGCACTCAGGGTCAAGCGACGAAAAATCTTCTTTATAAGCGCCGTTTCTTATTACAGCCTTGCCGTAAGACGTAAGCGCCGTACCGTTTCTGCCGACGCGCGTTGCCAAAACGCAGTCGAACATATCCACGCCGCGGAACACCCCTTCGACAAGACAGTCGGGACTGCCAACGCCCATTAAATAGCGGGGCATATTGTCGGGATAAAACGGGAGCATAGCGTCTAAAACGTCGTACATAACTTCCTTCGGTTCGCCGACGGAAAGCCCGCCGATGCCGAACCCGTACTTTGCATAGGGCAAAGTCTCTTTTAAACTTGTAAGCCTTAAATCGCGAAAGACGTTGCCCTGCACTATCGGGAAAAGCGCTTGATTATCGTTTTTATGATGCGCGTAGCACCTGTCAAGCCAGCGAAGCGTCCTTTCCATAGCGGTTTTCGAGTACTCTTTGGTCGCGCCGAAAGTCGAACACTCGTCAAACGCCATAATGATATCCGCACCGAGATTGTTTTCTATGTCGATAGCCTTTTCGGGCGTGATAAAATGCTTGCTGCCGTCAATGTGCGAAGAAAATTTTACGCCTTCGTCGGTGATTTTATTGAGTTTCGCAAGCGAAAAAACCTGAAACCCGCCGCTGTCGGTGAGTATAGGTCTATCCCACGCCATAAATTTATGAAGTCCGCCCGCCGCTTTAATTAGTTCGTCGCCCGGACGCATATAAAGGTGGTAAGTGTTCGACAGAATTATCTGCGTTTTTGCCGCTTTTAAGTCGTCGGGTTTTACGCCCTTTACCGTCGCCTGCGTGCCGACGGGCATAAAAGTCGGCGTTAAAATATCCCCGTGCGGAGTATGAAGTATCCCCGCGCGAGCGCCCGTTTTACTATCCTGTTTAATTACTTCGTAAGAAAATTTTTCCATAATCTAATCTTAAATGTTTTATATTGTAAACGAGTTAGGCAAGGCTCGCAAGCGTTTTGGGTGAGATAGACCTTGTTGGTCATCGAAGTCAAAACGCGCAGCAGTAAACGCCGCATAACGAAGTTTAGAATATAAAACACGCGTCTCCAAAGGAGAAAAATCTGTACTTATTTTCGACTGCGGTTTTATAAACTTCCAACACTTTTTCGCGCGAACTAAACGCCGAAACAAGCATTATAAGAGTGCTTTTCGGCAAATGAAAGTTGGTTATAAGCCCGTCCACGCACTTAAATTTATAGGGCGGGTAAATAAATATTTCGGTGTTTGCTTTTACGGGTTTAATAAAGCCGTTATCGTCCGCCGCACTTTCTAAAGTCCGAACACTCGTCGTGCCGACGGCGATAATCCGCCTGCCTTCCTTTTTCGCTTTGTTTATCGCGTTCGCCGCTTCTTCCGAAATCTCGTAATACTCCGAGTGCATATGATGTTCAGAAAGGTCGTCCGCTTTTACGGGTCGGAAAGTACCAAGCCCCACGTGCAAAAGAACGTCGACAATCTCCACGCCCATTTCTTTAATTTCTGCAAGCAGTTTGTCGGTAAAATGCAGCCCCGCGGTGGGCGCGGCGGCTGAACCGTCGAACTTTGCATATACCGTTTGGTATCGGTCTTTGTCTTTGAGTTTTTCCTTTATATAAGGCGGAAGGGGCATTTCGCCCGCGCGGGAAATTATGTCTTCAAACACGCCGCTGAAATTAAATTTAACGCGGCGCGAACCCGTTTCTTCTATTTTCCCGATAACTTTTAAAGAAAGTTCTTCGTTTACGGTAAGTTCCGCGCCTGTTTGCGCTTTTTTACCGGGTTTAACCAAAACTTCCCACTCTGTCAAATCGAACCGCTTTAATAAAAGCACTTCCACTTTTCCGCCGTGCGGAGTGTATGCAAAAAGGCGGGCGGGCAAAACTTTGGTGTTGTTCCGAACGAGAACGTCGCCTTTTTTCAGGTATTTTTTTATATCGTAAAAATGTTCGTGATAGATTTTATCCGCAGTCTTATCGTAAACCAAAAGCCGCGAAGCGTCGCGCGGCTCTATCGGCGTTTGTGCGATGAGTTCTTCGGGCAAATAATAGTCGAAATCTTCCGTTTTAAGCATTGTCTTTAATATCTTTTTCCTTGCCTTCTATATCGGTCGGCGGCGTTAAGCCGATATGCTTATAGCCTTCTTTTAAAAGTATTCTGCCGCGCGGCGTACGCGCGATAAATCCGAGTTGCAACAGGTACGGTTCGTAAACGTCTTCAATCGTCCCCGCGTCTTCGCTAATCATAGCGGCGATGGTATCAAGTCCGCAAGGTCCGCCGCCGAATTTTTCCGCAAGTGCGGTTAAAAATCTCACGTCGGTGCTGTCAAGCCCATACTCATCTATATCAAGCATAGAAAGCGCGGCTTTCGCGTCGGAAAGTTCCATCGTTTCGTGGTGCTTAACTACCGAATAATCGCGCACCCGTCTTAAAAGCCTGTTCGCGATTCTCGGCGTGCCGCGACTGCGCTTAGCAATCTCTTCCGCGGCAAGAATGTCGATTTTCGCGCCTAACATTTTAGCCGCATTAATAACTATCGTCGTCAGTTCTTCGGGCGTATAGGCCTCTAACCTGCAAATGACGCCGAATCTGTCGCGAAGAGGCGAAGACAGCATACCCGCCTTCGTCGTCGCGCCGATTAAAGTAAATCTCGGAAGCGGAAGTTGTACGCTGCTTGCGGACGGCCCTTTGCCGATTATAAAATCCAGCGTAAAATCTTCCATCGCGGGATAAAGTATCTCTTCTACGTTATGGTTTAATCTATGAATTTCGTCGATAAAAAGCACGTCATGTTCGTTTAAATTAGTTAAAATAGCCGCTAAATCCCCCGCCCTTTCTATCGCAGGGCCGCTGGTGATTTTAAGCCCCGTACCGAGTTCGTTGGCTATAATATGCGCAAGCGTGGTTTTGCCTAAGCCCGCAGGTCCGTACAAAAGCACGTGGTCAAGCGCGTCGTTTCTAAGTTTTGCGGCGGCAATGCCCACCGCCAGATTATCCTTTATTTTTTCCTGACCGATATACCCGTCCATAGACTTGGGACGAAGAACGTTCTCTATATCCGACTCCGCCTGATTGATGGTACTTTGATAAAGCGCTTCGTTATCCATATTTTCACCTACCGCATACTTTTAAGCGCAAAAGTTATCGTTTGTTCTATCGTGGTAGCGCCCGCCGCTTTGGCCTTCTTTACCGCCTGAACGCTTTCCGCACGCGTAAAGCCTAACCCCGTAAGCGCAGCCACTGCGTCGTCCGTTTCGTCGTTATCTGAAACTGTGTCGACAGCCTGAATATTTTCGCCGTTTACCGTGCCGATTTTATCGCGAAGTTCTAAAACTATGCGCTCCGCCGTCTTTTTGCCGAGTCCCTTTACGCTTGACAGCCCTTTTACGTCGCCCGTCGCGATTTTTAGGGTTAAATCGTCGACGCTAAACGTCGAAAGCACGGCAATTCCCATTTTAGGTCCAACACCCGACACCGAGATGAGTTTTAAAAATATCTTTTTTTCGTCCTTGGAAATAAACCCGTACAACGAAATTCCGTCTTCTTTTACGGCGGTGTACACGTAAACTTCGCCGCCGCGGCTGTTCACGAGTTCGCGGTAAGCCGCACCCGAACAGTTTACTTCATACCCAACGCCGTTCACGTCTAAAACCGCCGTGCCGTCTTCTGCGTAAATAAGATTACCTTTTAAATATCCTATCATGTTAACCCCGTTAAATACTGAAAAGTTTACCGAGTCTGTTTGTCTGCGCGTGGCAAAGCGCCACGGCAAGCGCGTCCGCCGCGTCGTCGGGGCGCGGAATAGATTTCAGGTTAAGATAAGATTTCACCATCGCCTGAATCTGGTGCTTGTCCGCCCTGCCGTAACCGGTAAGCGCTTGCTTTATTTGAAGCGGAGTGTACTCGAAAAGTCTGCCGCACTCCTTTACCGCGGTAAGAAGTAGCACGCCCCTTGCGTGCGCCACGTTGATACCCGTCGTTACGTTTTTAGCAAAAAACAGTTCTTCGACGGCAATTTCTTCGGGCTTATATTTTGCGATTAATTGTTTAATCCCTTCTTCCAAAAGGCAAAGCCTTACGGCGAGATTTTCTTCCTTCGGCGTAGAAACTATACCGTAGTCTATCATCTGCGGTTTATACGCCTTACTCTTTTCGATGACACCGTATCCGAGAGTCGCAAGTCCCGGGTCGAACCCCATAATAATCACGATAACATTTTACAGTAAATGCGCCCTTCTTGTCAAGGGCAGAAAGATTATTTCGGTTTCAAAACGGCTACTTTGGGATAATCACTTTAAGTCCGTAAAAAAGATAGTCTACACCGTTCTCTTCTTTAAGCGTTTCTTCCGGCACGTTAAACCGCGCCGCAACGCTAAAAATGCTATCAAAAGGCTGCGCGGTATAAACTTCGCCGTCCGTCTTAACGATAAAAAGCACGTCGCCGCTTTGAATTTCGGCTTTTAAGTCGTTACCCTTTATAAGCGCGACGGGCGGAATGTTAAACCGCGTAGCAAGCGACAGCACGGTATCGCCGTCTTGTACCCTGTAAAAAAACTTTTCCATACCGATATTATATTTAAATATCGCGGCGAATAGAATATTTTACAAAAGGTTAAAGGCGGAACTCATTTTGAAAGGTTTTTTTAAGGCTGTCGCCGTGGTAACCGTTTTTTCGGTCTGCGAAAAATTTTTGGGGTTTTTATACCGCATATACCTTTCCCGCGCTATCGGGGCGGAAGGTGTAGGTACTTATCAGGTCGCGCTGTCGGTATTCGGGTTTTTGTTTACGCTTATCGCGTCGGGAACGCCCATAACCCTATCGCGCCTGATGACAAAGTATCGCGCCGAAAACAAGGCGGAAAAGGTTTCAAAGGCAATTACCGCCGCCATAACCTATACTCTTCTAATCGCCGTTCCTATATGCCTTATTTGCTATCTTCTCGGCGACAATCTGTCCTTTCTTTTTGCCGATAAACGAAGTTTAAAAGTGTTTTTCGTGCTGTTGCCGGGACTTATATTTACTTCCGTTTACTCGGTGCTACGGGGCGTGTTTTGGGGCAATAAAGACTTTTTGCCTTACAGCATAATCGAACTGTTAGAAGAAATTTGTATGATAGTCGTCGGCATAATAGTTATAACCTTTATGCACGACAAAGCAAACGGCGCGTTCGGCGCGGGCGTCGCGGTAATTTCATCCTACGTTTTATCCTTCACGCTTGCTACTATCGTGTTTTTCGCGCGAAAAAATAAACTTGCAAGCCCGAAATCGGAATTTAAACCCATAATCTTCGCGTCAGCCCCCATAACGGCTATGCGAACGGTCAACGCGCTTGCCGTATCGCTTATATCGGTAATACTCCCCCACCGTCTTATCGCGGCGGGTTTTACCGAATCGCAGGCAATGAGTTTATTCGGTTCTGCCGCGGGGCAAGCGATACCGCTTTTGTTTATTCCGACAACCTTAATCGGTTCGTTTACGCTGGTTTTGATACCCGAAATTTCCGAAAACTATTACCGAAATAACTCCGCCGACCTTAAAGCCGACGTCGAAAAGGCGATAAAGTTCACTTCGGTACTCACCTGCTTTTTTATTCCCGTGTTTTTCGTGTGCGGCGAACAGTTGGGCATAATAATTTTCGACAGCGCGGAATGCGGCAAATACCTTACGGCGTCTGCGTTTTTAATGATTTTTATGGGGCTGGATAATATTACGACGAGTATATTAAATTCGATGGGTTGCGAAGTCCAAACTCTGCTTTTTTGCGTGATAGGCGGGGTTTTAATGCTTCTTTCTATCTGGTTTTTGCCGACCTTTATCGGAATTTACGCGCTGCTTATCGGGTTTTCGTTCGTGTATATAATTACGACAGTTTTAAATCTTATATTAATCTGCAAAAAATGCCCCGAAAAACCGCAGGTGTTAAAGTATCTTTTATCATCTGCCGCGATAACTCTTCCGACGCTTTTTTTAGGCTTAATGGTCGAAAGCCTTTTAATAAACTTTTTGGGAATATTTTTTACGTTTTTTGTCTGTTCTTCTATTATGTGTACTTTTTACGGTATGCTGGCGTTCGGGTTTAACCTGATAGGTTTTGAAATAGTCAAAGGCAAAGCGAAAAGGTTTTTTAAGAAAAAGCCGCAAACGGCGTAAAAAGCGCGCGGGCAAATTTGCCCGCGCGCTAAATTTTAAACATAATTTATTGATTGTTATCGCTGTTTTCTATCGCCGTGCGCTTTATTATTCTCGGTAAAACGGAAATTAGCCCCATACAAACGGCGCAGTTTACCAGAACGACTACGAGTTTAAGCGGAAGCGTCGGCAAAAGCGCTTCAAAAGTATAGTAAGTAGGATACATAAGACAAAATCCTACTATGTTTATGCCTGCCGAAACAAGCAAAAACCCAATGACGAAAGATATCGCCGTTTTAACGTACTCGTTCCCCTTAAAATAGAAAAACGCTACGCCAGGAATAAGCCCCCAAAGTCCCGTTCCTATACCGATAATGGGATTATACGGACCGTGCGGATTTATTATCGCGCCCAAAAGGTCGCCGATAAAACACACGGCAAACCCATAGCCGCCGCCAAGCATATATCCCGCGACAAACCCAACAGTCGCGACTAAGGAAATCTGAAACTCGTCGCTGATTTTTATATCGAAGATATTGCTTACAGTCGCAAGCGCGGCAAGTACCGAAACGTAGCAAATCTTTTGCGTTTTAGTAAGCCCGTATCTTTTCGGTTGCTTTTTGAAAAAGAAAAATGAAAATAAAAGGATTAAAAACACCGCGAGTGCAACGTAATAATACCATTTTGTCCGTATCGTTTTGAAAATCGCGGCAAAGTCGAAAGCGTTTATCAAAAGATTATAAAACATAAAAAAATCTCCCGTTTTTTTAGAGAGATCCGATATAGTTTTGCGCCGAGTAGGTTTTTCGCCACCCGAACGCTTTATTATAGCGGACGCGAAAAGACACCGCAGGATAACCTTTCGTTTGCAAACAACATCCCGTTTTGCAACACTTAACGCGTCTTTTCTACTCTATATATACTATTCTAAAAATTTGCTGCCCATATGTCAAGCAAACGCGCGCCGTATTCTGCGAATATTTTCGTTTCTTTCCCCCATACTACACTTATGCTCGTCATTTTTATAAGAACTCTCATTATTTTTCTCGTACTCGTCGTAGTTATGCGGCTTATGGGAAAACGCCAGATAGGCGAAATGCAGCCGTTTGAATTTATCATTACGCTGATTATCGCAGACCTTGCGTGTATACCTATGGCGGACTTATCTATTCCGCTTATCTACGGAGTGGCGGCGGTACTCGCACTGTTTTTGTTGCACCAACTTTTTACGCTTATCGAACAATCGGGCAGAATACCTAAAAAAATTCTGTCGGGTACGCCGTCGGTCGTAATTAATAAAAACGGCATAGATTTAAACGAACTTAAAAAGAACAATATGGGCGTGGAAGATTTAATCGAATCTATGCGTTCGCAAGGCTACTTTTCGCTTGACGACCTGGATTACGCCATTTTTGAGTCCAACGGAAAGTTGTCGGCGTTAGAAAGTGCGGAACGAAACAGCGAATCGTCTTCGATGCCTATTCTTATAGTCAATAACGGCAAATTACTCGGTAAAAATCTTAAAGTATTGCAAGACGGCGAAGAAAAACTTAAAACTTTTCTCGCACAAAACGGCGCGACGTTAAAAAAAACCGAAGCCCTTACAGTCGACGGCAACGGCAGGGCGTATTTAAAAAAGAAAAACGAAAAATTCAGGATACTCTACTATCCTTTAAATGAGAAAGTTCAATGGTAAAATCTATTATTTCTATGATAGCGGTGGCTTTAATCTTAACTTTCGGCGTAGTTTTCGAGACTACGTTTATTAAGGACGAATTTAAAGGGCTTAAAGAAGAAACCGCGATATTATACGATAAAATCGAAGCGGAAACGGCAAACGATAACGACGTTTACGTACTTCAAACAAAATGGGTTAACGCTAAAGAGAAACTACACGCTTTTATCTCGCACAACGAGATAAAAGAATTCGACCTATGGATAGCGGAAACGGTAAAATACGTTGCCGAGAAAAACTGGAACGAGGCGCTTACGAAAATGGAAGTGATAATGGAACTTATCGAACAAGTTCCGAAAACTTTCGAGTTTTCGTTCGCAAACGTTTTTTAGAGTAAAATCATCTTGCGATTGACAATCAAAATCGTTAGTGATACAATATCTTTTGTAAGGAGAATATCGTTATGAAAGGTTTTAAAAACATTAAAGCGTACGTAAAAGCAAAAGGCATAATCACGACGGATATCGGCGTAGAAAACGGTAAAATTTCCGCTATCGGCACGAATATCGGCATTACGGAAAGTCTCCCCTATTCCGCAGGTCAAGTAGTCCTTCCGGGGTTTATCGACGAACATATTCACGGGGCGGCGGGATTCGACGCTATGGACGGCACAGAAGAAGCGCTTTCTGCGATTTCAAAAGCGCTTGTCAAAGAAGGCACGACGGCGTTTCTTGCTACCACGATGACGCAGTCAAAGGAAAATATAACCCGCGCGCTTGAAAACGTTAAATCCTGTATGAAAAACCATAACGGTGGCGCAAAAATTATGGGCGTTCACTTAGAAGGTCCGTTTATTTCAGAAAAACACATCGGCGCACAGCCGTTAAAATATTTGAAAGACCCCGACGTAGATTTTTTCAACGAGTTAAACGCGGCAAGCGGAAATAACATAAGGCTTATCACTCTTGCCCCCGAAGAACGCGGCGCGGACGCACTTATAAAAGCGGCGGTACACTCAGGCACGACCGTTAGCGCGGGGCACACCGACGCGGGCGTAGAACAGATTGAAGAAGGCATAAAAGCGGGACTTTCGTGCGTAACGCACACGTATAACGCTATGCGCGGACTTCACCACAGACAGATAGGCACGGTCGGGGCGGCGATGATTTTCGACGAACTTTACTCGGAACTCATATTAGACCTTATCCACGTAAGCGCACCCGCCGCAAAACTGCTTATAAAGAATAAACCGAAAGACAAAATAATACTTATCACCGACGCAATGCGCGCTAAAAGCCTTGCGGACGGAATATCCGAACTCGGCGGACAGACGGTCATTGTTAAAAACGGTGAAGCAAGGCTTTCTGACGGAACTCTCGCGGGAAGCGTGCTGAAAATGAACGACGCAATAAAGAACGCCGTCTTAAAGTGCGGCATAAACTTTACCGACGCGGTTGACTTTGCAACCATTAACCCTGCTAACAATTTAGGTCTTAAAGGCTACGGCGAAATCAAGGTCGGAAACGCCGCTGACTTTACCGTTATCGACGGTGAATTTAACGTTTGCGCCACGGTAGTGAACGGAAAAACGGAATACAAAGCGTAAAAAACAAATATAAAGCCGTGCTTGCGTTTAAATCATAACGCAAGCACGGCTTTTTTAGTCGCTTCTAAATAAATTTTTGACTTAATTAGTCTTTCTTTTCTTTTGCGGAAACGTCAACAACCTGTTTGCCGTCATAATAACCGCACTTGGGGCAAACTTTATGGGAAGCCTTTAATTCGTGACACTGGGGGCATTCCGAAAGATTGGGCGCGGAAATTTTCCATTGCGCGTATCTGGTGTTCGTTCTCTGCTTAGAAGTTTTACTTTTCTGTACTGCCATTTTTTACTACCATCCTATTAGTTATTGCATTTACACTCGCCGTCGTTAAGATTTTTGCCGCACGTGGGGCAAAGCCCTTTGCAATCGTCCTTGCATAAAAACGCGACGGGTGTGTTCATTATTATTATATCGTCGACCATTTTAGATAAGTCGATTTTTCCGTTTACTATCCGGTATCCGTCTTCCCCGAAAACTTCGTTAAAGTCCGCCGAAAAGGTCTTTTCAGTTTCCGCAAGGCATCTGGTACAAGCGCCTTTTACGGTAAACACGACTTCGCCTTCAAGTTCCGCCGAATTTCCGCCCGTAATATACGCCGTGCCTTGCACTTTAACGGGGGGCATAAGTTCAGCACCCGGGAGTGCGATTTCTATATCCGCGTTATATTCGAAGAAAAAACTCGTCTCGGTTTTGCCGCTACGCTTTACAGCATTAAGGTCAATTATCATAACGCGCCTTACCTTAAAACCCCTTTTGCCTTTATCTAAGCCTAAAAAGTATAAACTATTTGCGCCTTATTGTCAACGATTTTAATTAAAAATTCTTTTTCGCCCGATTTAATAATTATTTTGCGGTCAAAATCTTGGTTTCGCGCGCGATTGAAAGTTCTTCGTTGGTCGGAAGAACGATAATCTTAACCTTGCTGTCGTCGGCATTAATATACCCTATACCCGAAGAATATTCTTCGTTCTTCTTTTCATCGAATTTCGCGCCGCAGTATTCCATATTTTCCATTACCATCTGACGAACGCGATAAGAGTGTTCGCCGATTCCGCCCGTGAACACGATAGCGTCCACGCCGCCGAGAACGGCGATATAACTTCCGACGTACTTTTTAACCCTATACGCCACCATTTCGATAGCAAGGCGCGCCCTTTCGTCGCCATTTATCATCGCGTCGGTGCAGTCGCGCATATCGCTGGAAAATCCGCTGATGCCGAGCATACCGCATTTTTTATTGAGATAGTTTACCACTTCTTCGGGTTTAAGCCCTAATTTAACGCGTAAATAATCCACCGCCGCAGGGTCGATATCGCCGCTGCGCGTACCCATAACAAGACCTTCAAGCGGTGTAAAGCCCATAGAAGTATCCTGACACTTGCCGCCCTTTACCGCAGAAACGGAAGAACCGTTGCCAAGATGGCAGACGATAATTTTCGCGTCGGGATTATTTAAAAGTTTTGCCGTTTCTTCGCTAACAAACTTGTGCGAAGTGCCGTGGAAACCGTATTTTCTGATTTTATACTCTTCGTAAACTTCATACGGAATACCGTACATATAGGCTTTTTGCGGCATCGTGGAGTGGAAAGTCGTATCGAAAACCGCGACCATCGGCACGCCTTTCATAACTTCCCTGCAACTTTTGATGCACGCAATATTGCCGGGCATATGAAGTGGACCGAGTTCGGCGTTCTTTTCGCAGATTTTAATGACTTCGTCAGTAATCACGACCGAGTGCTTGAAATCTTCGCCGGAGTGAAGAACCCTGTGTCCCACAGCGCCTATTTCGTCCACGCTTTTGATACCGCCGTTTACGGGGTCAAGCATCGCTTTTAAAACGAGTTCCATCGCTTCTTTGTGCGTTGGCATATCCTGTTTTATAACGGTTTCTCTGCCGTCCGCGGTTTTCTGGGAAAGTTGACTGCCTGAAAAGGTTATTCTTTCGCAAAGCCCTTTTAAGACGACGCTTTCGTTTTCCATATCGATAAGTTGATATTTGAGTGAAGAACTGCCTGCGTTAATTACTAAAATTTTCATAAATATATATTCCTTGTTTTTTTGTCTGAATTATTCGGCTTGAAGCGCTGTTATCGCGACAACCGCCACGACGTCGTCCGCGTTGCAACCGCGGGAAAGGTCGTTAATGGGCTTAGCAAAACCCTGACAGATAGGACCGAGCGCCATATATCCCCCGAAACGCTGTGCAATCTTGTAACCGATATTGCCCGCGTTGATGTTCGGGAAAATAAATACGTTGGCGTTGCCCGCAACCTTAGAGTCGGGCGCTTTTAAGTTGCCGACTTCGGGTGCTGTCGCCGCGTCGAACTGAAATTCGCCGTCAAGAATAAGGTCGGGTGCGTTTTCCTTTGCGATACGCGTCGCTTCCTGCATCTTCGGCACGGATTTAAAATATTTATCGTCGTTGCCGCTACCCTTTGTCGAGAAGGAAAGCATAGCGACGCGGGGTTCTATGCCCGCGATATTTTTAGCGGTAGCCGCGGAAGATATCGCGATGTCCGCAATTTGATTAGCGTCGGGTTCGATGTTTATAGCGCAGTCTGCAAAAACCGCTACCCCGTCGGGATTATATTTATGCGGCGCGGGCGCAATCATTATGAACGAACTCGAAACCGTGTTGATGCCGGGCGCAGTCTTAATTACCTGCAAACCGGGGCGAAGCGTGTTCGCGGTGGAGTGGCACGCGCCTGAAACCATACCGTCCACGTCGCCCGCTTTAAGCATAAGCGCGCCGTACATAGCGTAGTCTTTTAATATGGCAAGTCTTGCGGCGTTTACGTCCGCGTATTCGGGAAGATTTGTCTTTTTATTGATTTTACCTTCTCTCGCCTTATAAAGCATAGCGGCGTACTCGTCGGTCTTAGCAAAAGTTTTGGGGTCGACAACGTTTACGCCCGCAAGGTCAACGCCCGCGTTTGCCTTTTCGATTTCTTCCTTGTTGCCGAGAAGAGTTATGCGCGCAAAGCCTTCTTTGACGACTTTGACCGCCGCTTCCACAACCCTGTTATCTTCGCCTTCGGTCAAAACTATGTTTTTGTTTTTAACCTTAGCCCTTGTCTTTATCTCCGAGAGAATATCTGCCATAATAAACACTCCTTTATAAAAATATTTGTAATTTTTGCGAAAATACTGTAAAATATAAAATATAGGTATTTTAACGCCTTTTACATTGTACAACTTTTGATTTAAAAAGTAAATTGTTTCGGGGAGATATTTATGAAAATTTGCGCGTCGGTAGCGGAATACAATCCATTTCATCTCGGGCATTTAAAGCATATCGACTATATGAAAAACGAGTTAGGCGCGGAACGGGTCGTTATCGTGATGAGCGGAAACTTTACTCAACGCGGCGAGCCGACGGTTTTAAATAAGTTTACGCGTGCAAAACAGGCGATAATAGCGGGGGCGGATTTGGTTATAGAACTTCCCGCCGTTTTTGCGACCGCCAACGCGGAAACTTTTGCGACTGGCGCAATCAATCTTTTAGACGATTTAGGCGGAATAGACGGACTGTGTTTTGGCGTTGAAAGCGGCAAAAAAGAAGAGTTCTTCTCGCTTGCGAACGCTATGCTTGACGAAACCAAGGAGTTTAAAAGGATACTGAAAAGTCATTTGGAAGAAGGCGTTTCGCTTGCAAAAGCGAAATTTTTGACGGTCAAAGAGTTAAAGGGCGAAGATTTTACCGAAGAACTTATTTCTCTGCCCAACAATATTTTAGGTTTAGAATACTCAAAAGCCATACTGAAAAGAAACAGCAACATACAGACCTACCCTATGCTTAGAGATGGCGACCATAACAGTTTAGTGCTTAAAAAGGGCATAACGAGTGCGACGAGTATACGAAATAAAATTCGGGAAGGAAAGATTAAAAAACTCAAAAAAAATCTGCCGCCATACGTGTATGAAGACTTAAAGCCTTATCCGTTTGTGTTTGATAAAATAACCGCGGCAGCGCTTATCACGGCAAGCAAGGAAAAATTAGCGAATATCGCCGACTGCACCGAAGGGCTTGAAAACAGGATAAAGGCGCTTATAAAAGACAACAAAAACATTGACACTTTGATAGAAAAAATTTCCACTAAACGGTATACGGCGACGAGAATAAGGCGTATATTCATCGCAAATCTTCTCGGCATAACGAAATCTTTTACCGAAGAGTGTTTAAAATCGCACCTGTACGCCAAAGTGCTTGCGGTAAACGCCGAACATAAAGACATAATTTCAACTCTATCAAAAACCAGTAAAATACCTATTCTAACCAGAAAGAGCGACGTCGCGGCACTTAAAAAGACGGCGATGAGCAGTTTTGAACTCGACGTTCTTGCAAACGATATATATAATCTTGCACTCGATGAAAACAGCAACGAAAATAATATGGTGATAATTTAAGCGGCGGGCAAATTTGCCCGCCGCTTAAAAATTTATTTGATTTTATTTTAGTCTTTAAGGATTTTTCTCGCGATAAAATATTTAACCGTGGCAAACCAAGAAACCGCCGCCCCGATAAGCGCAAAAATCGCGGGAATAATCGCCAACGAGTGCAATGAACAAACTTTAAGGTTGCATTGATATTTTATCATTATAGGCGAAGTTTTAATTATAATAAAGCACGCCGTCAAAAGAATAAAAATTACCGTAAATAATATTGCGGAAACAATATTAAGCATCGGCTTTTTACTTTTATAATCCCAAACGGACATACCGATTACAGTTAGCATAAGTATAACTGAAATTAACACAAAAATTCCCGACAGTTGCGTTTCGGTCGGCGTATGATAATTGTATACGGATATATCCCCGTATATTTTATTCGGCGAAGTAAAACCCCCGCTTATAGCGGCAAAAAACAACTGAAACCCGGTATAAGATATTTCGTCAACTTTTGCATTTGAATTATAAATATGCGAAAACTTTAACAATAAAAGCATAACCGATACGATTGCAAACGCTATCGCAAAAAGCGGATAGTTTTTTAACTTTTTGACCGATAAATCGTATCTTCTTTTTTTATCTTCAATTACCCTTTCTGCTCTTGCTCTTTTAGTAGCCATTTTTTATCTCCTATTTATCAACGTAATAATGTAATCCCGAATAATCTTCGATTAAATCCAGCGTTTCCGCTTTGAAAGTTAAAAACGTTATCGTTTCCACCGTGCCGTCGATTGCATAAATCTGAAAATTAGTTTTTTCAGCGTGCGGAAGAGTACCTTTTACGTGTACCCACGTTTTGTCGTTGTTCTTTTCGCTTTGATTTTTAGGCGCGGGAATTTTCCCGTCAAAATCAATCAAAAATCCTATAACAGTATCTTTACCGCACTTACAGCCGTAACCCGCCGAACATTGTCTTACGACGCAGATGTGTTTTTCACCGTTTATATCAGTAAGTTCGTAGGTGAACGCGTCGAAAGATATATCCGCCCCCACGTATTGCTGCGGATAATACTGCATATTTGTCATAGTCAGAAAAAAAGTGTCTTCGGTTAAATTGTATTTGCAAGCGCAAAAAAATAAAATAACCAATACGGTCAATGCAAAGAAAGTTTTTTTGATAACCTTTTTCATACTCGTTTTCTCCCCGACGCCGCACCGATTATGACGCAAGCGCTAAATACGATTAAGTCCGCAACCACAATCGTAGGTCCTACCGGCGTTCCCGCCATAATCGCGACGATAATACCCAGCATAGCGCACGATACCGAAATAACCGTTGCTAAAATCGTTACCGATTTAAAAGTTTTGCATACACGCATCGCGGAAAGTGCGGGAAATACTATAAGTGCCGAAATAAGCAAAGACCCGACAAGTTTCATTGCAAGCACTATTACCACGGCGATGATAACGGCGGTTATAAGGTTGTACGCGTCCGCTTTCGTGCCCGTAGCGCGGGCGAAGTTCTCGTCGAACGTAATCGCAAAAATCCTGTTATAAAAAATTATAAATGTAAGCACGCAGATAACCGACAGCGCGACGCATAAAAACACGTCGGTACCGGTAAGCGTAAGAATTGAAAACGAGCCGAACAGCGTACTGCAAACGTCCGCCGAAAAATTTGAAGACGGCGGAAACAGGAATATAAGCATATATCCTATTGCCAGCGCGCCGACCGACAGCATAGCGACGGCGGCATCGCCCTTAATTTTTGCTTTTGCGCCCGACTTCAACAGTAAAACCGCGCAAAGAACGGTTATCGGCAAAGCAAGGAGCATTTGGTCGGTAAGCCCCACTACCGCCGCTACCGTCATAGAACCGAAAGCGACGTGCGAAAGCCCGTCCCCTATAAACGAAAACCGTTTAAGCACCAACGTTACGCCGAAAAGCGAAGAACAAAGCGCTATAAGCACGCCGACGATAAGCGCGCGGTAGGTCATCGGCAAACTGAAATATTCCGCAAATTTCTGAAAAAACTCAGCCATTGGTTTTACCCCCGTCGTTAGAATAAGCGGCTTTATGAGCAGCAGAAAGATATTCCGCTTTTGTGCCGAAAAAGTATTCTTTACCTATGCGCAAAATATGCGTAGCGTACTTTAACGATTCCGTAATATCGTGCGAAATCATAATAATCGTCGTGCCGTTTTGATTAAGCCTTTCAATCAGCGCGTACATTTCTTCCGTAGCATTTGGGTCAAGTCCCGAAACAGGTTCGTCTAAAAGCAAAATTTTATCGGTGGCACAAAGTGCGCGGGCAAGTAAAACCCGCTGTTGCTGTCCGCCCGAAAGAAAACGGTAAGAACGCTTTTCAAAGCCACTTAGCCCCATCGTTTCGAGATTTTTTTTCATAAGCGCCTTTTCCGCCTTGCCGAAAAACGGTCTTCTACCTAACCTAGGCAAACAGCCCGATAAAACGACTTCGCCAACCGACGCGGGGAAATCCCTTTGCACCGCGGTTTGCTGCGAAAGATAACCTATTTCGCTCTTTTTAAGCCCGTCGCCGAACACCGCCTCGCCTTCTATCGGCTTTAACAGCCCTAAAAGCGTTTTGACAAGCGTAGACTTACCGGCGCCGTTTTCGCCCATAATTACAAGATAGTCCCCGCCGTTAACGGTAAAAGACAGGTCCTTAATCACCGCCCTGTTATCGTAGCCGCAGGATAAATTCCGACAAGAAATCTGTGCCATATATGCTCCTTACTTATACTTTTGATTAATCCGACACTTTAAGCGCCGCACTTAACACCGATAAGTTACTCTCCATCACGGCAAGATAGTTTCTGCCACTTTCATACTCTTTTATGGTCGCAGCCTGCAACGAATCTAAAACCTTCGTTTCGACTTGCCCTGTGTAGCCCTTATCTTTTGCCGTCTGAATAACCGACCTTGCTATACTGCCGTCCGAACCTTCTATTATAAGTATCGTATTTAAAGAGTGTTCTATCAATTTATCCGCTAAACGCACGATAGTATCTAAACTTGCCGCAGAGTTTGCCGCGGAACAGCCGCTGAAAGCCGCAAAATAACTTAATCCGTAATCGTCGACTAAATATCGGAAAGGAAATCTGTCTGCAAAAAGCAGAGTTTTCGTTTCCGCTTTTTCAGTGGCGGCAAGATATTTTTCGTCAAGCGCGTTAAGTTTTGCTTTATACGCGGCGGCGTTTTCGGTATACGTACCCGCGTTCTCGCCGTCGATTTTTCCTATCGCGTCCGCAATTTCGTCAACGAAAATTTGCGCATTTTTTAAAGAAAGCCACACGTGCTCGTCGTATTCTTCTTCGTGGTCTTCGTCGCCGACCGGCTCTTCGATTTTAGCGTTTTCGCCTAAAACTTCCAAAAGATTTATCGTTATTCTGTCGGAATTCGGGTTTTCCGCTAACACTTCGTCTACCCACTCGTCAGACTCTCCGCCGACGTAAATAAAAAGTTTACATTTTGCAATCGCTAAAATATCGTCGGATTTCGGCTGAAAATTGTGTAAATCCGCGCCACTTTTTGCCAAAAGTTTTACGCCTAAATCGGACTTTTTTTCGCCCAAAATATTCATAACCCAGTCGTACTCGGGAAAAATAGAAACAACAATGTCCGTTTTTTCAACGGAACACGCGGTAAAAACACCGAAAGAAGATAAAATAAGGGTGAGTGCGGCAAAAAACGCCGCTAATTTTCTTTTCATAATAAAAAACCTCCAAAATTAAATATAAAATCGCTATAAACAAAAACAAACGGCAATAGATAGACTACTCCCGTAAGTTTTTCCGCTATAAGGCAAACTTTGCCCTATAACGCGCACAATTTATATTTAATTTGAAAGTTTCACTTTTAAGGAAATTAATGTAGAAGAAAAAATCTGCTTAAAGCAGTAAAAGATACAAGAAACCGCGGCAAAAATAACCGCCAAGGCTATCGCCGTGCTTACCGCGACGTAAGTAATACTTTTTTTGGTAGTTTCAACGACTTCTAAAACGCGGCAGATTTCGCAGTGTTCGCCCGCGCAATCGTGGTTAGTTTCCGCAATAGCAAACGCATTAAAAAGTATCATAAAGGAAGCGAACAGTACGGCAAGAATTATTGCTTTAATTCTTCTGCTTTTCATAACTTTCGACCCCCTGATTTTTTCAATGATTAAAGTATATCACAGCAAATTTATAATGTCAAACGCATACAAAGAGAAAGGGGGAAGAACGGATTTCAAACCGGTTCTTCCCCCTTTTTTATTACTTTTTAATACATTCCGCCCATACCGCCCGCAGGCATCTGAGGAGGTTCAGGTTCTTTGATATCCGCAACGACGGATTCGGTCGTCAAGAATACACCCGCAACCGACGCCGCGTTCATAAGCGCCGAACGCGTTACCTTCGTCGGGTCGATTATACCGCTTTCAACCATATCGGTGTACTCATTCGTAAGCGCGTTAAACCCGAAATTCGGTTTATTCGCTTTCAAAATTTCGTTAAGGATAACCGCGCCGTCAAGTCCGGCATTTGCCGCTATCTGTTTAATAGGCGCTTCAACAGCCTTCAAGACGGTGTTCGCACCCGTCTTTTCGTCGCCCTTTAAGCCTTCCGCGTACTTTTCGATAGCCTTTATCGTGCTTATTAACGCGATTCCGCCGCCGGGAACTATCCCTTCCTGAACAGCCGCTTTCGTCGCGTTCAACGCGTCTTCGATACGAAGTTTCTTTTCCTTCATTTCAACTTCGGTAGCCGCGCCTACGTTGATTACCGCAACGCCACCTGCGAGTTTAGCAAGACGTTCCTGTAATTTCTCTCTGTCGTAGTCGGAAGTCGTTACGTCTATTTGCGCTTTTATCGCCTGTTTTCTCGCTTCGATTGCTTTGGGGTCGCCCGCACCGTTTATAATGGTCGTATTGTCTTTATCGACTTTAACTGATCCCGCTCTGCCAAGCATATCTAACGTTACGTCTTTAAATTCATATCCGAGTTCGGTGGAAATTACCGTGCCACCCGTAAGTATTGCGATATCTTCAAGCATTGCCTTTCTTCTGTCGCCAAAGCCGGGTGCTTTAACCGCAACGCAGTTAAGTACGCCTTTAAGTTTGTTGACAACGAGTGCCGCAAGCGCGTCGCCTTCGACTTCTTCCGCGATGATAAGTAAACGCAATCCGCGTTCCACTATCGGATTGATTATCGGCAATATCTCCTGTACGGAAGATATCTTTTTATCCGTTATAAGGATAACGGGCGAATCGAGTACCGCTTCCATTTTGTCGGTGTTGGTTACCATATACGCAGAGGCGTAGCCCCTGTCGAACTGCATACCTTCAACGGTGGTGAGTTCGGTCTTCATCGTTTTGGATTCTTCTATCGTAATAACGCCGTCTTTGCCTACTTTTTCCATCGCTTCCGAGATAAGCGCGCCGACTTCCGCGTCGCCCGCGGAGATAGACGCTACCTGACCTATCGCGTTTTTATCTTTGACGGGTTTACTTATCTTGTGAAGTTCTTCTACCGCGACTTCCACCGCGCCCGAAATACCTTTTTTAAGCATAACGGGGTTTGCACCCGCCGCAACGTTTTTAAGCCCTTCGTTTATCATCGCCTGCGCGAGAATTACCGCCGTCGTCGTGCCGTCGCCCGCCACGTCGTTGGTCTTTGTCGAAACTTCTTTAACGAGTTGCGCGCCCATATTTTCAAACGCGTCTTCAAGTTCGATTTCCTTCGCAATCGTAACGCCGTCGTTAGTGATTAAGGGTGCGCCAAATTTTTTATCTAAAACTACGTTTCTGCCCTTAGGTCCTAATGTTATTTTAACCGTATCCGCAAGAGTATCTACGCCCTTTTTAAGCGCCTTTCTCGCTTCTTCGCCGTATTTTAATTGTTTAGCCATAATAAAACGTTCTCCTTATAAATTATTCCACAATCGCCAAAATATCGCTCTGACGAATAATTATCAATTCTTTGCCGTCAACCTTAAACTCACTTCCCGAATACTTAGAATAAAGCACCGTGTCGCCGACTTTTACCTGCATAGTTATCTCCTTGCCGTCGACTATTCCGCCGGGGCCTACCGCGATAACTTTTGCCATTTCCTGCTTTTCCTGCGATTTCGACGGAAGGATAAAGCCCGTCCCCGTCTTTTCTTCCTGCTCGATACTTTCTACGACAACTTTGTCGAATAAAGGTTTAACCGTCATATATTTGCCTCCGAAAATATTTATTACGTATTTAGCACTCTTATCTTTTAAGTGCTAATTTCTATTATATACGGGAAAAATAATTTGTCAATAGAAAACGACTGATTTTTTAAACTTTTTTGCTTTTTGCGTCTTTTAAAAAAATCGTTTTTTGCCGAAACCCGCTACAACACCCAGCGCCCGCACTTCCAGTAAAGTGCGGGCGCTGAAAATCATTACCTATTATGTTTATTTCAGGTAAGTATCTACCGTCTTTTTGCGCTTGGGTTCGCAAGTTATGCCGATTCCGAGTTTTTTAAGCGTCTTCTCGTCTACGTGCGAAAGTATTACCGTCGAGTGGAACTGCGCGCCCTTTAATTTATCGAGTTGACGCAGCGCGTGCGCGGCGGTGGGATTAGTTACCGCGGAGACTGCAAGCGATAATAAAATTTCGTCGGTATGAAGCCTTGGGTTCGCGCTTCCCATATGTTCTACTTTAAGTTTTTGTATCGGCTCTATTACCGCGGACGAGATAAGCGGTATACTGTCGTCTATTCCGCCGAGAACTTTTAAGGCGTTAAGTAGCGCTGCCGCGGAAGCGCCCAACAGGTCGCTGGTTTTGCCCGTTATCATCTGTCCGTCCGTAAGTTCTATCGCCGCGGCGGGAAGCCCCGTCACCGCTTCTTTATTAAGCGCGGCGGCAACGACAGCCCTGTCGTTTATCGTAATGTGCATTTTCTGCATCATTATTTCGATTTTGGTTTCCGCGTCTTTGGAGATAAGGCCTTTAAGCACGTCTATGCGCGTAGCGTAATATCTGCGGATTATTTCCTGTTTGCTTGCATTTGCGCAAATTTCGTCGTCTATTATGCAATATCCCGCCATATTTACACCCATATCGGTCGGCGATTTGTACGGCGAACTGCCCATTATCTTAGAAAGCATAGCGGAAAGCACGGGGAAAATTTCCACGTCGCGGTTATAGTTTACCGCAAGTTTGCCGTACGCTTCCAAATGGAAGGGGTCTATCATATTTACGTCGTCAAGGTCGGCGGTAGCCGCTTCGTACGCGACGTTTACGGGGTGGCTTAAAGGCAAGTTCCAGATGGGGAAAGTTTCGTACTTTGCGTAACCCGCTTTTACACCGTGTTTATTCTCGTGATAAAGTTGCGATAAGCAAGTCGCCATTTTCCCGCTGCCGGGCCCCGGCGCGGTTACCACGACCAGCGGACGGGTAGTTATAACGTACTCGTTTTTGCCGTACCCTTCTTCGCTCACTATTTTCTCCACTTCCGAAGGATAGCCTTCGATGGGATAATGGCGGTAAACCTTCATCCCGAAATTTTCAAGACGCTTTTGAAAAGCCGCCGCGGAAGGCTGTTCGGCAAACTGCGTCAAAACGACGCTACCGACGTAAAACCCGCGACTTCTGAAAATATCTATAAGTCTGAAAACTTCGGTATCGTAAGTAATGCCAAGGTCGTTTCTCGTCTTGTTCTTTTCGATATCGTTGGCGTTTATGTCGATAAGAATTTCCGCTTTGTCTTTGAGTTCCGACAGCATTTTTATCTTGCTGTCGGGTTCAAATCCGGGCAACACGCGGGAAGCGTGATAGTCGTCGAACAATTTGCCGCCGAATTCCAGATACAGTTTGTCGCCGAACATCGAGATGCGCTCCAAAATCTTCGCGGACTGCATTTCCAAGTACTTTTTATTATCAAACCCGATTTTCATAAGTATGCTTTTCGCCCGTTTATTTAACGAGTTTAGCCTCCGAAAGTTTATTTATAAATGTTTCGACGTCCGCTGTCGCGGTTTTTTCGTCAACATCATACTCTTCTAAAAGTTTTGCGATAAGTTGTTCCTTCGTCGCGCCTTTTTCGAGAATTTTCCATAAAAACGCGCCCGTTTCGTTGAGATTTATTATGCCGTTAAAATTTTTCACCGCTTCGCCAACGGCGACGACAATGAAACTCCCCGCCACTTCGCGAAGCACAAATCCGTCTTTGATTTTCATAAATTTACCCCTATTTTATATTGTTTTTTACCATCGCATTATACGACGTTTCTGCCGCTTCCCTTGAAATATCGCACGTAAGTCTGAAAAGCGGTACAGAAGTCAAAAGTTTATCTACAATAGATAAAAGATTGTCCATTTTGTCAAGTTCGACGGGTCTTATCGTCTGATTGAACACAACCGACAGCATTTCTTGCGGCGAAATCCGACAAATCTTATTTTCTTTGCCCTGACGTATTTCGCAGATAGCCGCAATTTTTGCGTGCGCGTTGGTGTCTAAATGATGTTTGCCGTTCCAAGGCGTGCCGTAAACGTAAAAATCGCCGTCAATAAAGCGTATTATAGGCTTATCGTCGTTTATCATTACCACCTTATCGCCAAGCATTTCCCGCCACAGCCGCGCGTGGGTGGATTTACCCGTTCCGCTCGGCGCGGTAAAAAGATACGCCTTACCGTCCACAGCGACTGCGCTGCTATGAAAAATTATACCCTGACGACAGGATAAAATATAATCGCAAAGTTTTCTGAAAACCGCAAGGCTTTCAAGATAGTAGTCGGGAAAAGTTTCCGCCCCCGCTTGGTTTCTTTCGGCGTCAATATCGCTATTTGTCATTACAGCGGAAAACTCGGGCGCTTCATCTCCCGAATAAAGATACTTTTCGCACAATCTCGCCGTATATTTATATATGGGTTTTATTGCAAAAACCACGTCCGCCACTTTGTAGATAGGCAAAAGCCACCCCCCTAACGCATTAAAACGCTCAATCCTTTATATTTTACCAAAGGCGAATATTTTTGTCAATCTATATGTTGATTTTAAGACGGAGTTATTATATAATTTAATTAATGTATGCAAAAAAATTGCTTTTAAAACTGTGTACGACATTTGTCGCGACTTTCATTTTTCTTTCCGCTTGCGGCGGCGGGCAAGAACTGCATTTTACGGCGTTTAATAACGTTCCCGTCATCGTTCAATCGCGCGGGAAAACCATATCGAGTGCCGCCGAAGAAAAAATAAACGCACTTTTAGATGAGTTGAACGCGGAATTTTCGGCGACGGTAAAAACGAGTACCGTTTATAAAATCAATTCTATGGCGCAAGGCGAAAAAACGGAGATTTCACCGCGATTTAAATATATCGCGGACGTTTTAGCCGAAATGCGTGCGTTTACCGAAGGTAAGTTCGATATATCGGTTTATCCCCTGACCCTTTTATGGCAATTTGCGCCGAACTTTCCCGTATTAAAATTTTCCGTGCCTACGCAAGAAGAAATAGACGACGCGTTAAGCCTGTGCGGATTAGATAAATTCAGTTTTAACGAATACGCGGAGAAATCCGTCGACGGTGCAAAAATAGATTTCGGCGGCGCACTCAAAGGATACGCCGCCGACGAAATAGCGCAGATTTTAAAAGAAGACGGGGCGACAAGAGGCTACGTAAACGTCGGCGGAAGCAGTCTTAATCTGCTTTCGGTTGATAACGTTGCTATCGTTCATCCGAGAAAAAGCGGCAATATTTTGTCGGTAAAAATAAACAAGAAAAACGTAGCCGTGTCGACAAGCGGCGACTACGAAAGATATTACATTTCGGACGGAAAAACTTATTCGCACATAT
Source organism: Clostridia bacterium (assembly GCA_017448355.1). GTDB lineage: Bacteria > Bacillota > Clostridia > Christensenellales > Borkfalkiaceae > UBA1259. Next base: position 48,972 of record JAFSLQ010000059.1, read on the forward strand.
TAAATCCCGATACGGGATACCCGACGAACACAGGGGTTGTAAGCGCGACGGTTATCGGCAAAAACGGGCTTATACTCGACGCACTTTCAACCGCGCTATGCCTGTTTTCGCACGATTTTAATTGCCCCGAAAAGGGTGAACTTTACAGGTTTATAAAGAAAATTTTAAGTGCGCCCGAATTTTGCGATTTTAAGATTTTCGCGGTATGCGATGACGGCGAAAACAAACAGATTTTAACAAACAAAAAGCAAGGCGTTTTTGCCTTGCTCGATAACGATTACAGCGTTATTTATATAGATTGACCGTTTAAAAGCGTTTCCGTAAGAGTTTTTTCGGAAACTCTTTTTTTATCCAGAATAACTTCGCCGCCGCTTTTTAACACTATTATTCTACCCGAAAAGTACGCCGCTTCTTTTACGTCGTGCGACACCATTATAACCGTCTTTCCCGTCGTGCTTTGCAATTCTTTTATTTTTTCCAAAAGTGAAAATTTAAGCGACAAGTCAAGATTGACAAGCGGTTCGTCCATTAAAAGTAACGGCGCGGGGTGTGAAAATGCGCGAATTATCGCGACGCGGCGCGCCATACCCGCGGAAAGTTCTTTGGGATAAAGATTTTCCGCTTTCGATAGCCCCACGCTTTCAAGCATACGCTTGACGTCGGCGTTTTCGTTTATCAAAAGTATGTTTTCTCTTACCGTTAAATGCGGCACTAATCTGTCCCGCTGAAAGACCATAGAAACCTGTCCTGCGCCCGAAATTTCGCCGCTAAAATCCGTAAGGCGGGCAATCATATTTAAAAGCGTTGTTTTTCCCGAACCGCTTTCACCTAAAATCACGGTGATTTCATTTTCTTCAATGTCAAGATTAAAGTTATGAAATACGGTTTTATCGCCGTATTTTTTTGTAATATTTTTTAAACTTATCATCTCTTCACCGCCTTTTTCGCCCAAAAGGAAAATAAAAATTCTATTATTAACCCCGTAATTACCGTAATAAGCACTAACGCAAGCATTGTAGAGATTTCAAAGTAAATTTTAGAAGTATTTAAAAGATATCCCATTGACCTTGCCGTTTGCGCAAGGACTTCCGCCGCAACCATAAGTTTAAGGTTAAGGGTAAGCCCCGCCCCCGCGGACGTTATAAATTCTGGTGCAATCTGCGGAAATACGACTTTTGTCAGCCTTTTTTTATTGCTTACGCCGAACACTTTGCACATTTCGTTTAAGTCATTGTCAATCCCGCAAAGCGCGGCGTAAAGATTATTGTAAAGCGTCGGAAACACAACCAAAAAAGTAACTATGACGGGTGCAACGAAAGAACTCGTCCATAAAACGAGTAAAAGCACCACGGCGATAGTTGGTAGCGCACGAATAATTACAATCAATGGTTTAAGCGCCCTTTTTGCTTTATCGTATTTATATGCGACAAACGCCGCAATAAAAGCAAGAAAAAAAGCAATCGCAAAAGCGACAACACTACGTAACAGCGTACCAAAATAGGCGCGGTAAAACTCCGCGCTTTTAAGTAGTTCCCAGAGTGCGGCGAAAGTATCGCCGACAGTCGGCAAAACGTATTCGCTGTCGACCTTCGCCGCCGCAAGCCCCCACAGTCCAAAAATAACGGCAACCGTCAAAAACGGCAAAAGGGCGTTCAGAAGTTTATCTTGCTTTTTCATTATTTACAGTACGAAAAACTCGTCCGCAACAACGTTTGCGGCTTTTTCTTCCAAAGCGCGTATGGCGTCTATATAATTTTTTACGTCGGTTTTCGCCGCAGCAGCGCTTTGCCAACCGATTTTACAGTTATCGACGACCGTCGCGTTAAGATTTGCGGCGGATAATGAAGGCGTTAAACCTTCGGCAAGCGCGCTTGCAACGGCGTTTGCCGCGTCAGAAACGTTCTCTTTAACCCAACTGACCGCATTAGCCATTTTATCGCCGAACGCGTTTATAAGTTCCGAGTGCGCCGAAATAACGCTGCTTTTTACCATAACTACCGCTTGCGGATAGGTCTTATTTTCCGCGTCGTACAGTTCTTGTAAATCGAGTGCGTACTTAAACGCGCTATCCATACCCGTAAGTTTATTCGCCGCAGGTTCGGGCAAAAGTCCTATGGCGATTTTGCCCGTTTTAAGCGCGGGGATAAGTTCCGAAGCGTCGGCATAGTACTTTACGGCGACTTTGCCCTCTACCACAGTTTCCGACACTTCACACTCTACGCCGTGTTTAGAAAGCGCGGCGCGGAAAGTAAGGTCGGGTACATTGCCTTGCCCTATAACTCCGACGACTTTACCTTTTAAGTCCTGAACGGTCAAGTCTTCCTTACTCATAACGTAAAGGTTGCCGTGAGTAACTACCGCCGCCATTTTATAAGCGTCGGAACTTGCTTTATATAATTTCGACGCGGCGTTTACAGGCATTATTATCACGTCGCCCTTGCCCTGTTGCATTATGCCGCCTATATTCCCCGCCGCAACCACGTTATATTTGACTTCTACGCCGTCGACAAAGTTTTCGCCGTCGTGTATAAACTTTGCAATGGCAAGCGCGGGCGCGCCGTCAGGCGCGTAAACGGTTATAGTTTTTTTGTCGTCCTGAGATTTATCGCTACCAGTGCAGGCGGAAAAGGCGAAAACAGTAAATATTGACACAATACTTAATAAAACCGATAGTAATTTTTTCATAACCACTCCTTTATTGTACCCGTTTTTAACAAAAAGAAACTCCCTTCGCTTAGCAAAGGGAGGGACGTAAATCAATAAGGCGTATATCGCCTTAAAGTTCCATTATTTTCTCCCCTTTGCCGTCGGGATTAATCCTTTCGGTTCAGGTTCGATTTTATTTTAGCATATTAACCGAAGTGTGTCAAGTAAAACGCTAAGAACTCGCTTTTTTAAATTTAAGATACTTTTCGCGCGTGGCTTGCCCCCCGCGTATATGCCGCTCGTCAAGATTGACTTTCAGTACCTTTTTAACTTTTAAAAAAAGCGCTTTATCTATAAAACGCAATCTTTCCGACACGTCTTTATGCACCGTAGATTTGGAATAATGAAATACTTTCGCCGTTTCTCTCACGGTTGCGCCCGTTTCCGAAATATAGCGCGCTTCTTTAAGCGTTCGCTCGATTAAATCTTCGCGCATAGTATTATCCCCCTTACACAAGAATAATACAATTTATGCGCTTATTTTCCCGTATATAACCTTTTTCGACTAAACGCTAAGCGCGTCGGTCATTTTCTCTCTCACCCTGTCGCCAAGTTCGTGCGAAGACTGACTTACCACTTCTTCCGCGCCGATTACCTCTAAAACGTCGACGAAAACTTTCGTCTTTTTCCACGGTGCGTTTTTATGGATTAAATCCGTTCCGCGTACGATAGCCACCACAACGGGCGCGCCCGCTTTTTGCGCTATCTTAAACACTCCGTCGTGAAAGGGCAACAGTTCTTCTCCGCGACTGCGAGTGCCTTCGGGGTATACACAGAAAGAAATCACGCCCTTTTTAATAAGGTCTGCGGTGCGGTTTATGGTTTTGAGTGCGTTCTTTGCGTTTTCCCTATCGATAGAAGTATACATACACTTGCGTGAAATTTTGCCGAAAAACGGCACTTTGAAATTTTCGGGCTTGGATATAAACGCCGCGTCTTTAAGGTTTAAGCCGAGTGCCGTGATAAACGGGTCGTAGTTGGAACGGTGGTTAGAAACAAGCAAAAATTTGCCTTTAATATTTTCTAACTTTTCCTTTCCCGTCGCCACGATTTTAACGTGCGAAAAGAACATCGCAACCCGTATAAAGTACCAAAACACCGCACGGTAAAATTTATTTACTTTATCGTAATCTCGGTTCTTTATAAAAGCCGTAATAACGCACAAAAAGAGCGCGTGAAGGACAATTATTCCTACCGCGCCGCCGAGTATTCCCAAAACTATATACAATGCAATCATTTTTTATCCCTTGCTTGCCTTTAATGCTTTCTAAATTCTTTCCGTTTGCAGTTTAGCGTAAATTTCTTTGTATTTGTCTTTATAGAAGAGATTAGTGCCGCTTGTCGTTACCGCCGCCGTTCCCGCCGCTACCGCGACTTTAAGAATTTCGCGCATCGGCACGCCGTTATAAATGCCCACGCACGCGGCGGCTACCATGCTGTCCCCTGCGCCGACGGTGGAATTTACCGCAACCGACGCGCTTTTACAGTAAAAACTGTCCTTTCCGTCGGTTAACACCGCGCCTTCCGTACCGAGTGAAGCAAGTACGTATTTTACGCCGTAGCGAAAATACGCCTTTGACGCTTTTACCACGTCTTTAAGCGAACGAACTTTTTCGCCCGAAAAATTTTCGAGTTCCTTTACGTTCGGTTTTACCATATAAAGTTCGCGGGCGGAAATTGCGGAAAGCATATTCGCCTTTTCGGCGTCGACCACGACTTTTACCCTTTCGGGCAGGTTCTTGACAAGTTCGCCGTAATAAGACGGTTCTACGCCTTTGGGAAGGCTACCGCTTATAACGACTATATCGGCGTCGGCTGCAAGCGATTTTGCCTTTAATACAAGTTGCGCCTGACTTTCTTTATCGACTTCCGCGCCCACGTCGTTAATTTCGGTAAGCATTGACCGCTTGTCGATTATTTTATAGTTTACGCGGGTGTCGCCCTCGCACTCTACAAAATCGCATTTAACGCCTTCTTCCGTCAAAACGTGTTCAAAAGTCCGCTTTTGATTTGAAAACATAAACCCCGTCGCCGTACACGCTTCGCCAAGACGGCTTACGCCGATTGCCACGTTTAAGGCTTTGCCGGAATAGGTTTCCACTTTGCCCGAAATTCGGTTAAGCATGCCGACGTTTAAACTTTCAAGTTCAATCGTGCAATCGATGCTGGGATTTGGGCAAACGGTAAGTATCATAAATCATCTCCGTAAGTTAGGTTTGGCAAAAACGCCGCTACCGTAAATATAATACTACAATTTAAAAAAGTTTTCAAGGATTTTTTCAAATTCTCGGAAAGCGTCTTTTTGTCAATAATCTTCAAAGTCCGCGTTTTCGCTTTCGGAAAATAAACTATCCGAAGTTATTTTAGCGCAAGGATTTACAGGCGGGGGCGGCGGCACGGGCGGACAAGGTACGCACGACGCGGGTTTTTGCGCTTTTTGGTTGGAATTACCGTTTACGTCGACCGAAGACGGAGTTATCGCGGCGCAATTTTTAATGTTTACGAGTATTACGTCGCCGCCGATTCGGACTATATTTTTTTCGTCAATAAAAATTTCGTTTTTGCAAAACAGCCCGATTAGTCCGCTTTTTCTGCCTTCGTTTACCACGATACCTTTAAGTATTCCGCGCGGAAATTCGAGTTTTAAGTCGGTAATTTTACCGAACGAACGCCCGTCAGCGATATTTACCACTTCTCTTTTTCTGAGTTCATTATACGATAGTATCATATTTTATTAATATGCAACAGCGGTTTGTCCGTATTACACCGAAAAAAGCACCGCCCCCGCGCGAGTTTCGCGCGGGGGCGGTGCATAAAAGGATTGTCTACGCCTTTATAGCGTTTTTAATGTTAATAAGCGCGTTTTTTTCAAGCCGCGAGACTTGCGCCTGCGATATCCCTACCGCTTCCGATATTTCAGTCTGCGTTTTGCCTTCGAAATATCTTAAATATATAATGTTTTTTTCTCTCCCTTCAAGCCCGTTCAACGCAGACTCTATCGCCACTTTATCCGACCAGTTTTCTTCGGTGTTTTTGCTATCGCCTATCTGGTCAAGAAGCAGCAGTTCGTCGCCGTTTTTATTGTACACGGGGTCATAAAGCGACACGGTATCGGAGATTGCGTCAAGACAGTACACTACTTCGGAAAGTGCGACCTGCATTTCGGCGGCGATGCGTTCTAAACTTGCTTCTTCGTCCTTTTTTTCTATCTCCGTGCGGGTTTTAAGGATTTTATACGCCGTATCGCGTATGGAACGCGATATACGAAGTGAATTTCCGTCCCGCAAAAATCTTTTTATTTCACCGATTATCATAGGCACGGCATAGGTAGAAAACTTGACGTTAAACTTTACGTCGAAATTGTCTATCGCCTTAATTAAACCCGTCATGCCAGCCTGAAACATATCGTCGGAATTATTGTTCCGCCAGAAACGCTTTATTACGGAAAGTACCAGCCGCATATTTGCGATAATAAATTCTTCGCGTGCAATTTTGTCGCCCGCCGCAATTTTAGCCAGCATTTCTACCGACTGTTTATCGGTAATTTTCGGAAGAGTTGCGGTATTAATACCGCAGATTACTACTTTATTTGCCATAAATCCTCCTTTATGTAGCCTACTTTCAAGGAAGATTATGTTAGTATTGCACTATTAAAAATTTTTATTCCGAAAATTAAAAAAAGGAACGTGCGTTCCTTTTTTTATGTTTTTTACGCCGGTGTCCAGCCCATTTTTTGCCCCGATAAAATATGAATATGCAAGTGAAATACCGACTGCCCCGCGTCGTCGCCTTGATTTATCACGAGACGATAGCCGTTTTCTAAGCCTAACTCTTTTACGAGTGTAGGTATCTTTTTAAAGCACTTTAACAGCATTTCCCCTTGTTTTTCCGTCATATCGGCGAGTAACTTAAAGTGGCTTTTCGGCACGCATAAGTGGTGATTTTTAGCCTTCGGGTCAATATCTTTAAAAATAACCATATCGTCGTCTTCGTAAACCTTGGTCGCGGGAATTTCGCCCTTAATTATCTTACAGAACAAACAGTCTTCCATAATTTTTCTCCTTTAATCTATAATTTCGGCAGTCGCACCGTCAAGGTAAGCCCCGCCGACCTTTGCTTTTACAATCTTTCCCACGGGAATTTCGCCCTTAACGTATACCCTTAAATAATTTTCGGAATATCCTTCGGTGTACCCTTCTTTAAACTCTTCAGGTAAAAATTCCACCGTCTTATCTTTCATTAACGCCGCGAACTCCGCTTTAAGCCGTTTTTTAATTTCAATCAAGCGGTCAAGCCGTGATTTTTTAACTTCAAACGGCAAGTCCTGCATTTTATAAGCGGGCGTGCCTTCGCGCGGACTGAATATAAACGGGTGAATATCCGAAAACTTTACTATATCGATAAGTGAAAGCGTGTCATTAAAGTCTTCTTCCGTTTCCGTGGGAAAGCCCGCTATAATATCGGTAGTAATCCCCGCGAGCGGGAAATATTGACGTATTAAGGCGACTTTTTCAATAAACTCTTCCCGCGTATATTTTCTGTTCATCTTTTTAAGCACGGCGTTAGAACCCGATTGCAAAGAAAGATGAAAATGCGGCGCGAAATTTTTTAACGCTTTTAAACTTTGCAAAAAGTCGCTATCTATTACCCCTACTTCCAGCGAGCCGAGCCTTATGCGAGAGTTTACACTTTTCAGGCTATTTATAAGCCCCGTAAGTCCCCCGTCGCCCTTATAATCGGAAAGGTTGATGCCGGTAATAATCGCTTCGGCGGGATTAAGCACGGAAATTTCCTTTGCCACGCTATCCGCGCTTCTACTTCTGCTTCTGCCCCTTAAATGCGGAATAATGCAATAGGTACAAAAGTTGTCGCACCCGTCCTGAACTTTTATAAACGCGCGCGCTTTTAAAGAAGTCGGTGCGGGTAATTCTTCGTAGTCCGTGCTGTTTTCCGCTATCATTACGCCCGTTCTGTCGAGTGCGGAAAGTATCGCGTTTTTATTGAAAACACCCGTAACGAGATACGCCGCCGATTTATCGGCAAAAGCCTTGTAATTTTTTTCCGCCGCGCAGCCCGTGAATATAATTTTGGCGTCAGGGCTTATGCGTTTAATTCTACTTGCCGTCTGGCGGGATTTTTTCTCCGCTTCGGCGGTTACCGCGCAAGTATTTACTATGTACAAGTCGGCTTTTTCAAGTTTATCCGAAACTTCATACCCGCGCGCTTTTAATCCCGATATAAGCGCGTCGCTTTCGCACTCGTTCACCTTACAGCCGAGAGTAAAAACCACCGCTTTCATTATTTTGCACCTTTAAGCGCAATAGCCGCCCACTCGCCCTTTATCTCTTGTTCCAAAAGCGTAAAGCCTTGCGCCGTATACGCCGCGATAACTTTATCGAGTCTATCGGTAAGTATTCCCGAAAGGAGAACAACGCCGCCAGATTTTAAGTTGTTTTTTAAGCCGCTTGCAAACATAATAAGCACTTCCGCCATAATGTTTGCTACAATCACGTCGCCTTTAACGGCGTTGTCGTCGAGTAAATTTTTAAGGTACACTTCGGCATTTTTAACGCCGTTTAATTTTACGTTATGGTTTGCCGCTTCTACCGCGCACTCGTCAATATCGGTCATAATAACGTTTTTCGCGCCGAGCCGAGCCGCGGCAATCCCCAAAATTCCGCTGCCACACCCTACGTCTATCACCGTACTGCCCGCGTTTACGTATTTTTGCAAAAGTTGTACGCACATAGAAGTAGTTTCGTGCTCGCCCGTGCCGAACGCCATATTAGAGTCTAAAAGTACTGTCTTTTCGCCCGACTTCGGCGTGTAATCTATCCATTTCGGAACGACGGTTATGCCGCCGATATGTATGGGCTTAAAATTTTCCTTCCATTTTTCGCGCCAGAAATCCCCGTCGATTTCTTCTTCTTTTACTGTAAGCGAACCTAAATCGAAAGGCGAATTTTCTTTTAACGCTTTTAGTGCGGCGTTAATATCTGCAAGTTTTTGCGCCTTTTCGGAAATTTTAACGTAGCCTTTAACCGTAACCGTTTTGCTTTGGGAATAAATACTATCGTCGGCATAATCCCAACTTTTGCCCGCGTTTTCAAGGTCAATTACGTCCTGAACGTCGGAGACGGAAATGCCGCCGTCCGCAAATTCCGAAAGTGCGTCCGCAATAAGTTCCGCGCCTAAATGTGTGGTTTCTACCGTAATTTCTATATAATCTTTCATATTAATAGGGGTCTTTGCCGTACATAGACTGCATATTGTCCGAATACTGTTTCATTTTCGGGCATTGTTTTATTTCGGTATTGTCGTCAAGGTCGTTAAGCGCGGACTTTTGCGCTTTGCTTAGTTTTGTCGGTATCTCGACAACCGTTTCTATGTAAAGGTCGCCCGTACCGCGCTGGGTTTTGATACCCTTGCCGCGCACGAAAAACACCTTGCCGCTTTGCGTGCCTTCGGGTATAGTGTATTCCATAACTTCGTCTATAAGCGGGATTTTCACTTTGCCGCCGAGCGCCGCCGTCTTAACGCTAATCGGCACGCTGACGTATAAATCGAAGTTTTTGCGTCTGAAAATCTTACTCGGTTCTACCTTTATTACGACTATAAGGTCGCCCGCTTCGCCGCCCGTCGTCGACGCTTCGCCGAAGCCGACTTTCCTTAAATAACTCCCCGTATCCGCGCCCGCGGGAATATTAAGGGAAACTTTTGTCGCCGCACGGGTATAACCCTTGCCCTTACAGTCGGGACAAGCGTCTAAAATCTTTCTGCCCGTTCCCCCGCAATCGGGACAGGGACGAACGGTTTGCGAACGGAAAAATCCGTTGGTCGAAGTATACACAACCTGACCCGTGCCGCCGCACTTATCGCAGGTTTTATACGCTGTGCCGCCCTTTGCGCCCGTGCCGTTACAAGCCTTGCACGGTTCGTTTCTGTTATAGACTACTTCTCTTACGCAACCTTTTGCCGCGTCGAGAAAGGAAAGAGATATTTCGATGGTAATATCGTCGCCCTTAACCTTGGTTTGCGCCTTGCGCCTTCCGCCGCCGAATCCCCCGAATATATCCCCGAAAATATCGCCGAAGTCGGAAAAACCCGAAAATCCCGCGCCGCCTGCGCCGCCAAAACCGCCCATATTCGGGTGTTCCTGCTGAAAATCGTACTCTTTTCTGCGTTTTTCGTCGGATAAGACTTCGTTCGCTTCGTTTATTTCCTTAAATTTTTCCGCAGCGGCACTGTCGCCCGGATGCAAATCGGGGTGATATTTTTTGACGAGATTTCTATACGCTTTTTTTATGTCGTCCTGCGTTGCGTTTTTGTCTACGCCCAAAGTTTCGTAATAATTTTTAGCCATAATTTACCTTTTTAAGACGTTTTACTATAAATGCGTTGAACTGAAAGGCAAAATGCCTTTCAGTTCCGCACCTAACATAATATTATGTTTTCTATTAATTAATTTTGGTGGAATTCGGTATCGCCAGCGCCCGCGTTACCCGCGTCGCCGCCGGGGTTTTGACCTTGCGCCTGCTGATAAATCTTCGCAAACACGCTCTGAGATGCATTCGAAAGATTTTCAAACGCTTTATCCATACGGTCTTTGTCGTTACTCTCTAACTCAGTTTTTGCGGTCTTTATCTCTTCTTCGAGTTTAGCCTTGTCTTCTGCGGAAACCTTATCGCCCAAATCTTTCAGCGTTTTTTCAACGGTGAAAATCATACCGTCGAGTTTATTGTGCGAATCAACGCCTTCTTTACGCTTTTTGTCTTCTTCTTCGTACTGCTTTGCTTCGTTTACAGCCTTATTTATATCCGCTTCGGAAAGGTTACTTGACGCGGTGATTGTAATGTTCTGCGATTTGCCCGTGCCTAAGTCTTTTGCCGAAACGTTGACTATGCCGTTCGCGTCGATATCGAAGGTAACTTCTATCTGCGGTACTCCGCGCGGAGCGGGTGCGATGCCCGTAAGTTCAAAACGCCCGAGAGTTTTGTTATCCTTTGCGAACTCTCTTTCGCCCTGCAAGATATGAATATCGACTTGCGTCTGATTATCCGCCGCGGTAGAAAATACCTGCGATTTTTTGACGGGGATAGTGGTGTTTCTTTCGATAAGTTTGGTGCATACACCGCCCAAAGTTTCGATACCCAAAGAAAGCGGGGTTACGTCGAGTAACAATACGTCTTTAACTTCGCCGGAAAGTACGCCGCCCTGGATTGCCGCACCGATTGCAACGCATTCGTCAGGGTTGATGCCCTTAAAGGGTTCTTTGCCCGTTATCTTTCTCACTTCGTCGATAACCGCGGGAATACGGGTAGAACCGCCGACCAAAATAACTTTATCTATATCGGAATATGAAAGTTTAGCGTCTTCCATAGCCTTTTTCATCGGAATAACGGTCGCTTCGACTAAATCCGCCGTCATTGCGTCGAATTTTTGTTTAGTTAAGTCTACGTCCAAATGTTTAGGACCTGTCGCGTCCGCGGTAATAAAGGGAAGGTTAATGTTAGTCTTACTCATACCCGAAAGTTCGATTTTCGCCTTTTCCGCCGCTTCCTTTAACCTTTGCATAGCGAGTTTATCGCCCGATAAATCAATGCCTTCTTTTGCTTTGAATTCGGAAACCAAATAGTCCATAATACGTTTATCGAAGTCGTCGCCGCCAAGCATATTGTTGCCGTGAGTTGCCAAAACTTCGAATACGCCGTCGCCTATTTCCATAATAGAAACGTCGAACGTGCCGCCGCCAAGGTCGTAGATTATAACTTTTTGAGTTTTGCCTTCTTTATCGAGTCCGTAAGAAAGTGCCGCCGCCGTCGGTTCGTTGATGATACGAAGAACGTTTAAGCCCGCAATCTTGCCTGCGTCCTTGGTTGCCTGACGCTGGCTGTCGGTAAAGTAAGCCGGGCAAGTAATAACCGCGTCGGTTACCGTGCCGCCGAGATATGCTTCCGCGTCCTTTTTGAGTTTAGAAAGTATCATCGCGGAAATTTCCTGCGGAGTGTAGTTTTTGCCGTCTATGTTGACTTTATAGTCTGAACCCATATGACGCTTAATGGAAGAAACCGTTCTGTCGGGGTTAGAAACCGCCTGACGTTTTGCGACCTGACCTACAAGTCTTTCGCCGTCCTTTTGAAATCCCACGACGGAAGGCGTAGTTCTCGAACCTTCCGCGTTTGCTATAACCACAGGTTCGCCGTTTTCCATAACGGCGACGCAAGAGTTTGTTGTACCTAAGTCAATACCTATCGTTTTCATAATTAAAAATCTCCTTGTTGAAAAAATATTTTATTTGACTACGCTGACCTTCGCGTATCTTATAATCTTATCTTTTAATTTGTATCCCTTCTCGAATACCTGTTTTACCGTTTCACTCTCATCGTTTTCGCCTTTTTCCACCTGCATAACCGCTTCCGCAATGTTGGGGTCGAACTTTTCGCCGATGGGATTGATTTCTTCAATTTCAAGCGAGTTAAGAGTTTCGTCGAACTTACGTTTTATCGCTTCTATCCCCGCCTGAGTTTTTTCGTCAAGCCCCAAACCTTTCGCCCTGTCGAGAGTGTCGCCGACGACTAAAATTTTAAGCACAACGCTTGCTATTCCTTCGTTAAAAGCGTCCTGCCAGAGTTTTGCGTTGCGCTTTTTATAATTGTCGAATTCCGCTACGTTTCTAACCCACTTGTCTTTATAATCGTCCGCCTGTTTTTTTGCTTCCGAAAGTTCCGCTTTAAGTTTTTCCGTCTCTTCCGCGACTTCGGGTTTTTTCTTCGTCTTTTTCTCGTCCATTATATATATCCTTTACTTTTTATTCTCCAAAATGTCTTCAAGCACCTTGCCGACGCCCTTTAAGACCGACACGACTTTCTGATAATCCATACGAAGCGGACCTATAACGCCGTAAGTCCCCACTTTTACCCCGCTTGCGGAATAGGTCGCGGAAACTATCGAACAGTCTTTCGGCACGTCTTCGCTTTCGCCGCCTATCTTGATGTTTATCTCGATATCTTCGTTGCCGCCGTCAAGTAATTCGCAAAGTTTATCTTTACTCGTTACGACCGACAAAAAATTTCTCATCTTTTCGCCGTCGCTCGCTTCGGAGTGGTCGAGAATTTTGTCTTCGCCCTTTATAACTACGTCCGCTTTATCGCGTTCCACGTACTCTTCGATAGCATCCATAACCCCGTCGAAAATCTCGCGGTAATCGGCAAACTCTTCGCACACGGCTTTGCCCACGGCAAGAACTTCGTCAAGCGCCTTTCCCTCTAACGCCTTAAAGATTATCCTGCCCGCGTCCGCAATCTCCGCGTCCGTCATACTTTCGGGAATTTCAATGAATTTATCGCGTATAAGCGTGTTCTCGGTAACGACTAAAAGTAGCGCCTGGTTCGGCTTAAACCTGAAAATCTCTATCTTGACGATTTTTTCTTTACCGCTGTGCGACGACACCGCAACAGACGTGTAGTTTGTAAGTTCGCTTATAACCTTAACGGCGTTATTTACAACCGTTTCCATACTGTCAACGTGGCTTGTAAACGCCGCGCGGATAAGCCCCGTCTCTTCCCGCGTTAATTTACTTTTGTCCATAAGTTCGGTAACGTAAAGCCTATACGCGTCAATAGAAGGCACTCTTCCGCTCGAAGTATGAAGTTGGTTAAGATACCCCATTTCTTCAAGCCCCGCAAGTTCCGACCTGACCGTCGCCGAAGATATCCCCGGCATATACTTTTCGGTAATACTCTTACTCGAAACGGGTTGCGCCGTAGAGATATAATCGTCCACGACGTATTGAAGTATCTTCTTTTTTCTTTCGGAAAGTTTCATTACCTTTACCTTTGGCAATATTAAAAGTTTTTTGTTAGCACTCTTAACCGCCAACTGCTAACTTTTGAATAAATTGTACTCTTATTATCCGCCTTTGTCAAGGGTTTTACGCAAACATTTTCAAAATATTTTTTAAAAAGAAAAAACCCTTTATATTTTCAAAGGGTTTTAGAATAAATCGTCTGTTTTTAACTTATTTTCTAACCGCACCGTTGCCGAAAACGGTATATTTTGTCGTGGTTAAAGCGTCAAGCCCCATAGGACCGCGCGCGTGAAGTTTTTGAGTTGAAATACCTATTTCCGCGCCCAAGCCGAAAACAAATCCGTCCGAAAAGCGTGTCGACGCATTATGGTAAACACACGCGGAATCTATCGAGTTTAAAAACTTTTCGGCGTTAGTTAAACTTTCGGTGATTATCGCTTCCGAGTGGCGGGTAGAGTGTTCGTTGATGTGACTAATCGCGCTTTCAAGACAATCCACTACTTTTACGGAAATAATCGCGTCGCCGTACTCGGTGTAAAAATCTTCGCTTGTCGCAGGAACGATGTTTTTCTTGCCGTCAAGAATTTTAAGACTTTGCTTATCACAGCGCATTTCGACCTTTTTTTCGGAAAGTCTGTCGTAAATAAGCGGCAAAACATTTTCCGCAATTTTCTCGTGAATAACAAGCGATTCGCAGGCGTTGCACACGCTGTAACGCTGGGTTTTGGCGTTAAAAATAACGTTCGCCGCCATTTCGGGATTTGCAAACTCGTCCACGTAAACGTGGCAGTTGCCCGTTCCCGTCTCTATAATCGGGATTGTGGAATTTTCCACCGCGGCTTTTATAAGCCCCGCACCGCCGCGCGGAATAAGAAGGTCGACGTACTTATTTAAGCGCATAAACGCCGCCGCGGTTTCACGCGAAGTGTCTTCGATTAAACTCACCGCGTTTTCATTAATGCCGCTTGCCTTTAATGCCGCACGCAAAATTTTTACTATCGCGGCGTTAGAGTTTATCGCGTCGCTTCCGCCCTTTAATATCACCGCGTTTTTGGTCTTTAACGAAAGTCCGAAGGCGTCCGCCGCGACGTTCGGGCGCGATTCGAATATCATCCCGACAACCCCGAACGGCACTTTCTTTTTAACGACTTTTATGCCCTGTTCTTTGTTTTCGTACTCGTAAACCGTTTCGCCGACGGGACTATGTAGCGTTGCAATCTGTTCTAAGCCTTCGGCGATGGAATTTATAACGCCGTCCGATAGCGTAAGCCTATCAATAAACGCGTCGGAAAGCTCTTTTTCTTTGGCGTTTTTAATATCCGCCGCGTTTGCCGCTTTTAAATATTCGGCGTTTTCTCTAAGCAATCTTGCCGCCGTTTTAAGTGCGGTATCTATCGTGCTTTCGGACGTTTTTAAAAGACTTGCCGCCGCTTCTTTCGCTTTTTCACCCAAAGTGATTAAATCAATCATTGTTTTCTCCGTTTTTCGTTCTCTTTTTGCCGAACAGTTTGTGCCACACCCTTTTAGGCAGACTTTTTGCGTTTTCAAACATATAAAAAGTCTTTACGCAAAATCTTCGTAATTTTTCGTTTTTAAACCATTTTTTTACTTTGGCGATATAATCCGCGTTCTTCACGTCTACATATCTTTTGCCCTTGTAAAAGCCCGTCATCACGCCGTAAACGTTCTCTTCGTTTACCTTTTCAAACACAAACTGACTGTCGCCGCACATAATATAGCCGTACTCGGTGGGCTTAATCACCCTGTGCAGAACGTTCGAGCCGTTTTCTCTACGGTATAGCGCAACGTCCATAGCACGAAGTTTTTCCGTCTTCTTTTGAACGATGACAGACTGCTTTTTGTTTTTAAGCGTAGGCCACATACTGTTGCCCTTCGGCACGAACGCTATTACGCCGTTTTTATTCAATTCTTCTATGTAATCTGTTTTACTTTCTGCCATAACTCAATCTTCTAAACTCTTTATCCCTATAACTTTTTCGACGGGAATAGAAAACACTATCGCGTGCGCGTCGGAATCCTTGCCCGCCTTTTCCATGACCGCTTTCATTATAGCGTCGCGCTCTTCCCTTTTAGCAACGATATAAATAAGTTCCTTTTCTTCGGAAATAACCACGCCGAAAATCTTTGCAATCTCCGCACCCGTACCTTTAGCGGGAATTACCGTACCGCCCGTCGCGCCCGCGTCTCTTGCCGCGTCCATTATAAGGTCTACGTTGCCATTATCGGCTATTACGTTAAGCAGAACGAATTTGCTTTTTTCTTCCATATGACTTTTCTCCTTTTTGATTAAGGGTTTATCGCCTAAAAGGTATTCCTTTCCCGACGCGCCGCCGATGCCGTCAAGCGGCAAGGTCAGCGAAAACCCGTTCCCGTGCTCCGTTATGTTCGTCTCTCTTATAAGCCCTTTATTTATTTCTTCCGCGACGTCTGCCGAAACGACGGTGCTTAAAACGACTTTCAGCGCGCGCTCGATCCCAAGCGCCGATAAAGTCTTATCACGCGCCGAACCCGTAGCAAAAATTTTCATAAGATTACGGACGCCGTATTTATAAAAAAACTCGGTATACTCTTCGGCGTACTCTCTATGCGTTGCCGTAATAATATATTTTACCCCTTCCATTTTTTCTCCTAATCGATAATTTCTTCGGATTTTGCCTTCTTTACTTTCGGCGGCTTGTCCGCAAGCGCGTGCGCCTTTTTAATCTTCGCGCTCTTTATCTTAAATATAAGTCCCAAAATCTGCACCGCAACGAGCGGCGTCATCGCGACGAACGCCACCACTCCGAAACCTTCCGTGCCTAAATCCTTGCCGAGCGCGTCGCAAAAGCCGAGTGCCATCGGCATTAAAAACCCCACCGTCATAGACCCCGACGCAACCCCGCCCGAATCGAACGCTATCGCCGTAAAGATATCCGGCACGATAAACGTTAAAACGAGCGCAACCGCGTAGCCGGGTATAAGAAAATACATTATAGGTACGGAAAAATAAATTCTTAAAAACGCAAGTCCCGCCGAAACCGCCACGCCCGCCATAAGCGAAAGCGTAATCGCCCTTTTGGGAATCGCGCCGCCCGTTATTTCGACGACCTGGTCGCCCAAAATGTGTACGGCAGGCTCTGCACCCGCCACGAAAAAGCCCGATACCATACCTATCGGCACGATAGAAAACGCGTAAGAGGACAGCCCCAAAGTTCTACCTATGATATTCCCGACGGGTAAAAACCCGCAGTTGACGCCGAGAAGAAATACGACAAGCCCTAAGTACGCGTAAACTATGCCGACCAGTATTTTTACGAATTCGCCGCGCGCCACTTTTCCGCCGAACGTCATCGTGATAAAATAAAACGCCACGATGGGCAAAAGCGCTACGCCCACTTCTTTCATATATTCGGGCAGCCTAAATAAATACACCGAAAACAGGTCTTTTGAATCCGCGACGGTAAAAATTTCGCCGCCGCTCACCTTCACGCTGTCGGGCTTATAGATTATGCCGAGTATCATTACCGCAAGAATAGGTCCGACGGAACACAGCGCGGTAAGACCGAAACTGTCGTCTTTTGCAGATTTATCGCTCCGAAGGTACGCAACTCCCGTGCCCATTGCGATGATGAACGGCACGCTCATAGGTCCCGTCGTCACCCCGCCCGCGTCGAACGCCAGCGGAACAAAGTTTTTCGGCACGAAAAACGCCAGAATAAACATCGCGATATAACACGACATCAAAACGAATTTAAGTTTTATATTTAAAACTATTCTTAAAAATGCGACGACCAAAAATACGCCGACGCCCGCGCCCACGACGCTTATAAGCGCGATATGGTTTATCGTGCCGTTAAGTTCTGACGCCAACACCTGCAAATCGGGTTCGGACACGGTGATAAACACGCCGACGAGAAAAAACAGCGGCAGTATCAGCCAAAGTTTTCTCGTTTTAATAACCGAAGCGCTTATGTACCGACCGATAGGCGTCATCGCGTTTTCCGCGCCGAGCGTAAACAGACCCATACCCACGACCACAAGAAGGCAACCGAAAATAAACGCTAAAAACGCGCCGCTGTCTATCGGCGTCAACGAGACGCTCAAAAGCAAAACGACCAGCACGACCGGTAAAACCGAAACGAAAGACTCCTTTATCTTTCGGCTTATCGTCGTGCTATAACTTCCGAAAAACCTATTCCGTCTTTTGAAAGCCATTTTTGCTCCTTTAATCTTAATTTACAGTATGTTTTTTATTTCCGAAAGCGATTTTACGGTATAATCGCAAGTATCGGGCGGCACGACGTCTTTCCCTTCGTAATTAAACCACACGGTGGTAAAACCAACGCTTTTGCCGCCTTTCATATCCGCGGAAAGCGAGTCGCCGATAAATGCTATTCCGTCGCTTGTTACGGGCGACATTGCCTTTACGCATTGTTCGAAAAATTGTCTTTGCGGCTTGTTTATGCCTTGCGCTTCAAAATTAAGTATACCGTTGATAAATGGCATAATTTTCGAGAGAGTAAGCCGCTTTACCTGTTGCGCGTACGGTGCGTTGCTTGCCGTGTATAATTTGTATTTTCCCGAAAGATACCCGACTAAATCCAGCGCGCCGTCAACGGGAATTGCATAATTTTCGAGATTACTTAAAAACAGCCTTTCCATTTTTTCGCCGTCGGCGTTTATTTTCAGTTCGTCGAAAATTATCCACCAGCGCGTACTATGCAACTGTTGCCTTGTAATCTCTTTTTTCTCGATTTTTCGCCATAGCGAATTGTTTACGCGTAAAAACGTGTCGAAAACTTCTTCCGAAAATTTAAGCATTAACTCGTTAAACGCGCATTTAATTGTTTCTTTCGCGCTTTTATTAAAATCCAAAAGCGTATTGTCGATATCTAACAGTACGGATTGTATCATCTGTATAATTATTTCATCAATTTTTCAAAGGCTTCTTTGACCGCGATAAAAGTTGCTTCCGCTTCGGACTTGTTTTTACCGTTTACGGAATAGTAAACTTTGAGTTTAGGTTCTGTACCCGAAGGTCTTACGCATATAAACCCGCCGCCGTCTAATTCGTAGTAAACGGCGTTCACGGGTGAAGAGTTAATATCGGTTACGTTGTCGCCTTCCGTTCTCTTTAAACTCGAATAATCGCGCTTTGCAACAACCTTTACCCCCGCGACTTCGTTTATGTCTTTTTGTTTCAT
Source organism: Clostridia bacterium (assembly GCA_017448355.1). Taxonomy (GTDB): domain Bacteria; phylum Bacillota; class Clostridia; order Christensenellales; family Borkfalkiaceae; genus UBA1259. Next base: position 67,689 of record JAFSLQ010000059.1, read on the forward strand.
CATATCGACGACGGCGTTCATATCCTTCATAGCGTTAAGCCCGCTATACACGGTGCTGACGCTTCTATCGCACACGTAACCGTATTTATGATAAATTTCCTGCAATCTGTCGTAAACTTTTATGCCGTGCGCGGTGTAATAGCAAACCATTTCGGCAAAAAGCATGCTTGCCACAACCGCGTCTTTGTCGCGCGCGTGCGTTCCGCGAAGATAGCCGCAACTTTCTTCAAACCCGAACACGAAACGGCGTTTGCCCGTGTCGTCGTACTGCTTTATTTTTTCGCCTATAAACTTAAATCCGACGGGAACTTCCATCATCTCTACGTTATAATCGTCGGCTATGAGTTTAGCAAGGCTTGTCGACACGAACGATTTCACAACGAAACATTTTTTACCGAGTTCGCCTTTGTCTTTAAGTCTTCCCAAAATATAATCTAAAAGCAATACGCCCGTCTCGTTACCCGAAAGCACGGTAAATTCGCCTTTATCGTTTCGTATCGCCACACCGAGTCTGTCGCAGTCGGGGTCTGTGCCGAACACGACGTCCGCGCCTTCGGCGTTCGCCTGAGAAATAGCAAGAGACAACGTTTCTTTATACTCAGGGTTAGGTACTTCCACCGTCGAAAAGGCGGGGTCTTCGCTTTCCTGTTCGGAAACAACCGACGCTTTAATTCCGAGTTTTTTCAGTATCGTGGTAACCGGAATAAACCCGCTGCCATGCACGGGAGTATAAACGAGTTTTATATCTTTACCGACTTCCTTCGTCTCTTCCGTCGAAAGCACGAGTTTTGTTATTCGGTCGTAATAGTGCTTATCTATTCGTTTACCGATAAATTTCACGTATTTTACCGACTTTTTAGAATACAGAATTTCGTCCGACAAGGGCGATTTTATTCCGTCTATAAATTCAACGACTTTTGCCGTCGCTTCGGGAGACATCTGCGCCCCGTCTTCGCCGTAAACTTTGTAACCGTTATATTCTTTTGGGTTATGGCTTGCGGTTATCATTATGCCCGCCACGCAGTTAAGGTCTCTTACCGCAAAAGACAGCATAGGAACGGGATGAACGCGTTCGAAAAGATAGACTTTAATCTTGTTTGACGCAAGCACCACGGCGGCGGCAGCCGCAAATTCGCGGGAAAACTTACGGGTATCGAACGCTATCGCTACCCCGCGCATTTTAGCGAGCGGACCGCGCTTTTTTATATATTCCGCAAGTCCCTGCGACGCGCGTTTAACGGTGTACACGTTCATCATATTAGTTCCCATACCGATAATGCCGCGCATACCCGCCGTGCCGAATTCCAGATTTTTACCGAAACGATATTCGATTTCTTCTTCGTTGTTTTTTATGAGTTCGAGTTCGTGTTTTTCGTTAGGTGTAAGTTTGTCGCTTGACAGCCACTCATGGTATAAATCTTTGTACATAGGTTTTCCGCCTTTATTTTATATTGTTAAATATTATTATATTGTATACACATCGAGTTGTCAAAGTTTTTGTAAATTTATTTAAAACATTAACGATTATAGCAAATATTTTTTAAAAAAGAATTGCAAACAGTTGACATTAAAATCACATTTTGATACAATTTATAAGCGTCTTATTTGAAAGACCGCTTGCGGGTGTAGTTCAATGGTAGAATTCCAGCCTTCCAAGCTGGCCGCGTGGGTCCGATTCCCATCACCCGCTCCACCTCAGCACCGAACGTTGTCGGTGCTGAGGTGGAGCGAGTATTTGCGGAGATGTTTTCCATTTCTACCGACAGCAAGTTTCAGATAAGGTGATAGAAGGGTGTATGCACCTGTAGCTCAGTTGGATAGAGCACCGGCCTTCTAAGCCGGGTGTCAGGGGTTCGAATCCCTTCAGGCGCACCAAAACGGCGGGCGTAGCTCAGTTGGTTAGAGCGCAAGATTGTGGTCCTTGAGGTCGTGGGTTCGATTCCCATCACCCGCCCCAAAAATAAAATATAGGTTATATTTTATTTTTGGGCAGGTATTTGCGGAGAGAACACAGGTGACGCGATTGACCGAGAACGGTAACAATCGCTATTCCGTCGCTTCGCTCCTTACGGTCGAGACGGGCGAGACCATCGGAGCAAACTTTGTTTGCGGAGATGTTTCCCATCAAAAGTAATTGACTGCAATTTAAGCGTATCAAACACGATTTTTTGGGCAGGTATTTGCGGAGATTGTTTCCACGCAATTATCAAACCCTGAACCCTACCCCACAATATAGGGGTGTAGCCAAGTGGTTAAGGCACCGGATTTTGATTCCGGCACTCGTAGGTTCAAATCCTGCCACCCCTGCCAAGACAATATAGAACGGCCCATTAGCTCAGTCGGTAGAGCACGTGACTTTTAATCACGGTGTCCGGGGTTCGAATCCCCGATGGACCACCAGAAATTTAGCAAGCAAACTCGCTTGCTAAATTGTTCCATTAGCTCAGTTGGTAGAGCACCTGACTCTTAATCAGGGTGTCCAGGGTTCGAGTCCCTGATGGAGCACCAAAAAAGCCCGTTCAAAACTTTCAGGTTTTGGGCGGGCTGTTTTATTGTTTATAGTTCAGGGACTCGAATTAGGAGCCAGCCCCCAAAGGGGGCGTGCTTGCCAAAGGCAAGAAAACAGTCCTGTGGACTGTTTTGCGGGAGGCTCGAGAGAAGCGAGTCCCTGATGGAGCACCATATAAACCTACTTCCAGTTGTTTGATGTCCGATTTTCATTAAACCACGCCGTATCTTTAAGTTTAATATCGTTTGCAGAACACTTTACTCCTATACCTTCGCTATTTGCAAACACCACTATATTCCCGTTAAAACTCTCAAATTTATTGTTTGCGTAATCTATGCATAAAGTTGTTACGTAAACCTTGTCGGTATATACCGATATTCTGTCGATAAAATCCTGCGTGGGAAACTGATTTTCGGAAACTTTGGTATACTCCGAACTGCCCGCGCAACAGCACACGCAACAAATTTTCGGCTTAAACACTTCTAAAAACTTAACGTTAGAACTCGTTTTGCTGCCGTGATGCCCCGCCTTGTATAAGTCCACTTTAAAACTTGCGGAAAGAGACGCGTGGTCGGTTTTATATCTCTCGGCAAGTGCTTCTTCGCCTTTCTTTTCAAGGTCGCCCGTGAACAAAAAGTGTTTTCCGTCGCCTTGAACCATACAGCACACGGAAAAATTGTTTTCTCCTTCCGTCGTTTCCCAGTAAAACTTGTTGTATAAAATTTCCAACTCGTAGCCTTTCCCTAAGTCGTAAGTGCGTTTTGCACCGTCTTCTTCGTTATAGCATTTGTCGGCGGTATAGTGCGTCGCGCCGCGCGCTATCTCGTCGTTTAGTTCGCGAAGATAGTTGGCGTACATACCTTTTACAACTTGATTAGTATTAGAAAAGGTTATAATCGTTTTGCACTCGTAAAGGTCGAAAATAGAATTTACGTTTTCGGGCGTGGCAAAACCCGCGTAATGGTCTTCGTGCGCGTGAGTTATAATAACGTATTCCAAAATATTGTCTTTTATGTAATTATTAAGGTAATCGGACACCGTACCGACGCTGCTTACGCGCGAACCGCAATCGATTAAAACTTCGGTATCGCCGACCTTAATGAGCGTGCAATCGCCCGTATATTTATTGCCAAGTTCTATAAAATGCACGGAAATATCCGCGTCACTAAACGCGATGTTTTTATCAGGCGTATCTTTTTTTAAGACGAAAAAGTAATACAAACCTGCGCCGATTGCAAGAATTAAAATCAAGCAAACGAAAACAGCAACGAAAGAACCGCCGCCCGATTTTTTGCCTTTCTTTGCCGTTTTTACGGCAGCCGCGGCAACCGCGCCGACTTTTAGCACGTTTTTGACCGTTTCGTTATGTACTGAGGTTTTACGCGAAGGCGTTTTTCTTACGGTCTTTTTGGTGTAAGGTCTTTTCTTGTTATTTTCTCCCATAACCGCTCCTTTTAAAACGTAAAATCATTTTCTTTAACCTACAACTTCAATAATTCCCGAACCGAATTTAACGTTTCTTCGGTTTTAGTTTTTATGTAAAAATCCAACAGTCTTAGCACGAACACGTTTTCTTCTTCGGTCGTTTCTTGGTTATTTTCTGTCTTTTTAAGCGCAAAATAAGTGGCATAATTTATCTCTCGCCCTTCGCCGTTAAAACAGTCTTCGCACAAAAACCCGCCCGAAAACGCGTCGAAAAACACGCGCCCATTTAAACTCTTACCGCAGGTAAAACACCCGTCGGTATTTAAGGCGTACCCAACCGTTTTTAGCGCGGAAATAAAAAATTCGGATAATGCCCGCCGCGGCGAAACGTTTCCGTAAGCGATTTGTTTAAGACTTTCTATCGCGGCAAAAAAAAGGTTGGGCGAAGTAATGTCTTCCTTTGCAAATCGGCGGATAAATTCTAACACCGCACCCGCGGCGAAAAATTTCGTTATATCTTCTCTGACGGGGTAAAAACTATCGTTTAAACTTGCGCCGATGACCGTTCTTCTTCCCGCGCGCTCCGAAAACAAAAATTCGGCAAAACAAAAAGGCTCAGACGCGAATTTAAGTTTTGCGCCCGCCTTTTTTACGCCTTTTAAACTTGCGGAAACGGTACCCTTTTCCAAAGTAAAGATTTTAACTATTTTATCGTTTTCGCCGTAATCGGTTTTGGATAAAATCAGTCCGGTGAGTTTTTCTTCCATATTCGTCCCCAACCGCCTTACCGGTCAAAGATTATTTTTTCACAAGATTTTTGTACAAAATGTAGTAGGAAATTTTGCCCGTCTTTTCAAACATACGCCACGCCGAATCTGCGGGACTTGTAAAATCAAACGCGTCTTTTTTCATAACTTTCTCCAAAACTCAGTATGCGAAGTTATAAAAAAATTATGCGCTGTAAAAAATTTTACTTTTCACCGTAACCGTGTTCGCGGATAAGCGAAGCGCTGTTACGCCAGTCTTCTTTGACTTTGACGTAGGTCGTTAAAAACACCTTGCGCCCCAAAAACTTTTCCATATCCGCGCGCGCAAAAGACGAAACTTCTTTTATCGCCGCGCCCTGTTTTCCTATCAAAATGGCTTTATGCCCCGCCTTTTCGCAAATAATGTCAAGGCTTATGTCGTAACAGTACCCGTCTATGCGAAGCGCGAACTTATTTACCGTTATCGCTACGCCGTGCGGAATTTCCTTGTCGAATTTCAAAAGAATTTTTTCCCGCATTATTTCGGATATCATAAATTTTTCCGAACGGTCGGAGATTATATCTTCTTCAAACAACTTTTCGCCGTCAGAAAGATTTGCCTTTATTACCTTTAAAAGTTCCTTTATGTTTTTACCTTTACGCGCCGAAACAGGTATCACTTCGGCGGAAGTGTCAAGTTCATTTAAGCACGAAATCAACAGACTTTCGGTCATAATGTCGGTTTTTGACAGTACGACGATAACGGGAATTTTGCCCTTTTCGTATTTGGATAACAGCGCCCTGTCCCTTTCGGAAACCCCGTTATGGCAATCTATGACGAACAGTATTAAGTCCACGTCTTTCGCGGAATCTTCCGTCGTCTTTTGCATAACGGAGTTAAGCATATTGTCCGCGCTATAAAGCCCAGGCGTATCTACGAAGGCTATCTGGCAATCTTCTTCTGTTAAAACGCCGAGTATTCTGTCTCGCGTTGTCTGCGGGCGCGGCGAAACGATAGAAACTTTTTCGCCGACTATAACGTTTATAAGCGTAGACTTACCGGCGTTCGCCCTGCCGATAACTGCGACCGTGCCGCTTTTCATTACTCGTCCACCCCTAAAATTTTAAGCACTTCTTTTTCTTTGTCGCGCATTTCGCGTTTGTCTTCGGGGTCGATGTGGTCGTAGCCAAGAAGATGCAACAGCCCGTGCATTATAAGGTAATTTCTTTCCCTTACCGCACTATGTCCGAACTCTTTTGCCTGCGCCTTTATCTTTTCGTCGCAAAGAACGATAGACCCGATAAAGATATACCGCCCGTCCATTTCCGTCTTGCAAATTTCAGGCGTCAACACGACGCCTTTGATATCGTCCATACTCGGAAACGATAAAACGTCCGTCGACTTATCTATACCGCGTTCGGCGTTATTAAGCGAACGCATATCGTTTTCGTTATCGAAAACGAGTTCCGCTTTTAAGTTTGCTTTTTGGTTAGTTACCGTGTAGACGGCTTGCGCCACCTGACCGACTTTAACGCGCCTTGAAAGGCACTCTATCAAAAGTTTTCCCATGTTTTAATCCTTTTGCGAATTTTCTTCGCGCGAAGTTTCTTCTTCAATCTCCAAGCCTTCTAAACTTACTTTGGGGTATTTGATTCTGTCGTGATAAACGCCCGAAAGACTGTTTATTACCGTGTGAATAATAATATTTATTTCTTTAAGCGTAAGTTCGCACTCGTCGAACTGCCCGAGTTGCATACGTTCCGAAACAATCTTTTTAACCGCGACCGAAACGGAATCGCGCGTGCGGGTTTTAAGACTTCTGACCGCCGCTTCCGCGCCGTCCGCTATCATTATAATCGCCGCAATCTTGCTTTGGGGCTTAGGGCCTGCGTAGCAGTAGTTAGAAAGCGCGACTTCGCCGTCGGTAAACTTTTTCGCCTTGTCGTAGAAGAAAAGCATAGGCATAGTGCCGTGATGTTGCAAGCATATATCCGCTATATCGCGCGGAATACCGTTCTTTAACGCGAATATATACCCGTCCTGCGTGTGGGATTTGATTATGTTCGCCGAAAGTTCGGGCGTCAAGTCGTTATGCGGGTTAATGCCGTCCGCCTGATTTTCCTTGAAAAATTCGGGACGGCGAAGTTTGCCGATATCGTGATAATACGCGCAAGTTCTGGTAAGCAGCGCGTCTTCGCCTATCGCGGTAGCGCACGCTTCGGCAATATTCGACACTATTATCGAGTGATTAAAAGTTCCGGGCGCTTGCGTTATGAGTTTACGTATGAGTTTGGCTTTGTGGTCGGTAAGTTCCGACAACTTAAAGCAGGTAACTTTTTTGAAAATGCCTTCAAAAACAGGCAATAATATTATAAACACCGCCGCGGCGAAAGGACCTGAAAGCGCGCCCGATAATACGTTCAATAAAACTTGTCCGCCGCCGAATTCCACCATCGGCAGGATTATGCAAATTAAAGACGGCAAGGAAATAATGAAACTGACGAGTAAAATTTTAAGGCGCGAGTAGAGTTCTTTCATACAGTAAATGGCGATTATCCCCGAAAACAGACCCATCGCAAGGAAAAACACGATGGAAAAATCGGACTCAAACGACGTAAACGTACCCGTAAACGCGTCGTAAGTAAACATTACCGTAGTAAATATGAAGTTAGAAAAAATCGCCGTGCCCGTGTTTGATAAAAACAGCGTCAAAATGGCGACGAACGCTATGGGACGAACGTAGGGATTAATAAATTTTCCGCTTAAAAAACATATCGCAACGCCAAGTTCCCAGATTAAAAACAGCATTTGCGAGTTAGACGCACGCCTTAAAAAATCCCTGTCTTCAAACCAGAAGTAAACTGCGGAAACGGCAAGTATCAGCACCATTATAACCGCAAAATCGAAAATCGCAAGCGCGTCCGACAACGCGCCTCTTGCGGGTTTACCGTCCGTTACCGCGTTCAGAACGAACACCCCGACGAACAAAAGCGCAAACACGATTGCGTTTATAACGTAAGTCGTTATAACTAACGCTACGTCTTTTTTCGTCCACTGTTGAAGTTTCAAAGATTTACCTTTATCCGCCATGGTTTTTCTCCGCTTATCCGTAAAATATCTTTCTGTAAACTATTTTAACCTTATATTCGTATAAATTATCCGCGCGCACGCTTTTAGTTGTCTCAAAAGAAAGTATTTCTTTTTCTCCGAGTTCAATTTCCGCAAATATTTCCGCCAAATACTCGTCGCCGTCTCTTTCCGAAACGTAAACGTAATTAAATTCACCTTTCACGGAAACGGTGGCAATTATCCCCACTTTAACGGCGGTATCCTTAATCACCGCGAACCCGCCTAAAATCTCTTCGCCCGCTTTAACCGTTTCACCGACGCTTTTAAGCGCCGTACCGCGATAAACTTTTATGTATTCTATCTCGCCGTCGATATCGGAACATAGCGTTTCCTTATCGCCGCCGAGTGGTTTTATAGGTTTTTCGCTTAATACGAGATTGACTTTAAGTCTATTTCCTGCTTTAACGCACTCCGCAAAAGAAATTTTGTCGGTATGCGCCAAAATTTTATCGGAAAGGGCGGGCAAATTTATCGACGAAAACCGCGAAAAGGGCGTTACGTTTTCGCTTTTTAAAAACGCGCCTATTTCACGCGAATATACGCTGCCGCTTCCCGTATAGTCTATCGAAAACACAAAATCGTCTATAACAAAAGAACAAACGGCAAAAATAACCGCGCCGATAATAAGCCCTAAATTACGCGCTAATTTAAGTGCCAAGCGGTATTTCCCCCGCGCGCCCACTTTCTTAATATTGTAACACAATTCGCGGGTAATTGCAAAAAATTTTTCACGGTCAAGGTAAGAAACGGAAACAATCAGGGTTTTTTGGTCTTTCTTGACTATATCTTTTAAGATTACGCCCTTATTTTTAAGAATATTGACCAAGTTATCGAAATTTAATCCCGTTATTTTATAAGTGGTGTAAAAGCCTAAATTTTTTCCCACGATTTTATTTTTCCGCAAATCGCCAAATCCCCCGCGCAATATTTTTTTACGAAAAGTTTTTCGCCCGTTATTTTCATTTCGCCCTTTTTCATAAACAGTTCTATTTTTTCCTGCGAATAACTCTTTATGGATTTTACCCCTTCGATATACGCCGCGTTTTCGCCGAGTACCATAACTTTAAATGTCGGAACTATTTCTTCGCCGCCGAACACGTTCAACACTTCTTCTATAAAACTCATATCAATTACCGCCGAACTTTTTCACTTACAAGTTTATGCCGAAAAACCTTTTAAAATACGCGGGGCGTTCGGCTATCCGAACGCCCCTAGTAACATAAATTTTTTAAGTTTTATTTTTCGCCGCGATAATAATTTATTAAACAGCCTTTTATTATTATTTCCTTTTCGGTAGGAGTTAAATCACCCACTTTTAAAGTGATTTTGCGCTTGTTTTCTCCTATCACTTCGGCGGAAATCTTTTCCGCGCCGAACAGTATAGCGTCCTTTATGCCCTTTATATAAACGTACTCGCCAACCTTAAAGTCGTTCTTTTCGACAATAAAAGGTATCATACCCCAGTTAATTAGGTTGCTTCTATAACGTTTTGTCGCATACTCTTCGGCAATGTTCGCCGAACCGCCTAAAACGCGCTGGCAAGACGCCGCCTGTTCCCTTGCCGAACCGTCGCCCGGTTTTACCGCACAAACGACGCTACCGTAAGTGGTTTTAGTGCTGTCTATCGGCAAATCTTTCGGGAAACCTTCCGCTTTTACAGCCTTCGCGCGGCTTACGTACTCGGGGTCTTTGCGAGATAGCGCGAATTCCGCAAGTTTTAATGGGTTAGAGCGATACGAAGACGTTTCGCCCGACGGAATAAGTTCGTCGGTCGTTGTAACCGCGTCTTTCAATACCGACACGACTTTTAATAAAAGGTCGTCTTTAAGCGCTTCCATCTTGGGCCAGTCGGCTATGTTCGGACCGTACACGAGTTCGGAATTGCTATCGCCTTTGCCGTTTCTTCCGAACACCCTTGCCTTATAAATTTTATCGTCGAATTTATATTTTTTGACTTTCGCCTTGTAATTAACATCGAGTGCGGAAGTTATCGCACCCCCGTTTCTTGCCGTAGCCGCGATACTTCTTGCGTCCATCAGCGCCACAGCGGAAAGTTGACCGTTTGCGGGTTTACTGCCTTCCCTGCTTTCAAAGTTGCGCGTGGTGTGGCGTATCGAAAGCCCGTTGTTTTGCGGCACGTCGCCCGCGCCGAAACACGGTCCGCAAAAAGCCGTCTTTACAACCGCGCCGCTTTCCATAAGCCCCGCGATATACCCGTTTTCGATAAGCCCTTTATACACGGGCTGACTTGAAGGATACACGTTTAAGGTAAAGTTTTCGTTATTTATCGCCGTGCCGTCTAAGATATTTTCCGCTTCGGCAATGTTCTCGTAAGTACCGCCCGCGCAACCTGCTATAACGCCTTGTTCTACGTAAACTTTGCCGTCCTTTATCTTATCGGTAAGGTGAAATTCCCCCTTGCCTTCGGGAAGAAGTTTCTTGCCCGCTATTTCGCACTCGCGTAAAAGTTCATATGGGCGAGACAAAAAGTCGCGGATAGTGTAGGCGTTCGACGGGTGGAAGGGAAGCGCTATCATCGGTTCTATTTTAGAAAGATTAATCTCTATCGCCCTGTCGTAATACGCGCCGTCTTCCGGCGACAACTTTTTATACGCGTTTTCTCTTCCGTGCGCCGCAAGATATTCGCGCGTTTTTTCATCCGTTTCCCAAAGAGAAGAAAGACAGGTCGTTTCGGTCGTCATAACGTCTATGCCTAAGCGGTAATCCATAGAAAGTTTTTCTATGCCGTCGCCGATAAATTCAAGCACTCTGTTTTTGACAAAACCGCTTTTAAACGTCGCGCTAACCAAGGCAAGCGCAACGTCGTGCGGGCCGACGCCCTTACGGAGTTTTCCTTTTAATTTTACCGCGACTATTTCGGGATAATCTATATCGTAAGTTCTACTTAGCAGTTGCTTAACGAGTTCCGGTCCGCCTTCACCAACCGCTAACGTGCCGAGTGCGCCGTAACGGGTGTGCGAGTCAGAACCCAAAATCATCGCGCCGCAAAACGCGCGTTCTTCACGCATATATTGATGAATAACCGCAAGGTGCGGGGGCACGTACGTTCCGCCGTATTTTTTCGCCGCCGAAAGCCCGAAAACGTGGTCGTCTTCGTTAATAGTGCCGCCGACCGCGCATAAAGAGTTGTGGCAGTTTGTCAGGGTATAAGGCAGCGGAAATTCCGTAAGTCCCGACGCTTTCGCCGTCTGAATAATGCCGACGTAAGTTATGTCGTGCGAAGTAATTTCGTCGAATTTAAGTTTTAATTTTCGGTTGTCGCCAGACGTATTGTGCGCGGCAAGAATTTTATAAGCCATAGTCTTTTCTTTGCCGCCGCTAGGCACGGAATTTGATTTAACGAATTTTCCGTTTGAATAAATCACGCCTTTTTTTATAAGTTTAATCATATTATTCTCCGTATATTTTTATCTTCCGAATTTTTTGTATAACATAGCCAGCATATCGTCTTTTGACAGGTTTTGCTGTTTTTTCTTTTCGGCGTTTTTATGACCTTCTTTTCTTTCCCTGTCGGTCTTATTTTCGCCCGTCGCTATACCGTGCGGGAGTGCGGAAGTTTTAAGCGTTAAAGAAATTTTCTTTTTCTCTGTGTCTACGCCTAAAACCTTGACTTTTACGATATCGCCCACCTTTAACACTTCCGATGGGTGCTTTATATAGTTATCGGAAATCTGCGAAATATGCACTAATCCGTCCTGATGCACGCCGATATCGACGAACACGCCGAAATCTATAACGTTTCTCACCGTCCCGTTAAGTTCCATACCTTCTTTTAAGTCGGAAAGGTCAAGTAGTTCGCTGTATAAAATAGGTTTAGGCAGCGAATCCCTTATATCCCTGCCCGGTTTTAAAAGTTCGGTAATTATATCGGTAAGCGTCGGTTCGCCCACGCCGCATTTTTCGGCGACTGCGGCAAGTCCTATTTTATTAACCCTGTCTTTTATATCCGAAATCTTACCGCCCGCAACGTCGTCTAACGTGTAGTCCGTTATAGTTAAAAGCGTTTTCACCGCGTCGTAATTTTCGGGGTGAACAGCGGTGTTATCTAAAACGAACCCGTCGGTTATCCTTAAAAATCCCGCGCATTGTTCGAAGGCTTTTTCACCGAGTTTTTTGACTTTCAAAAGGTCTTCCCTTTTCGTAAACCGCGCCGTCTTTCTGTATTCCACTATGTTTTTCGCAACACCGCTGTTTAAGCCCGCAACGTAAGACAAAAGACTTTGCGACGCGGTATTTAAGTCCACGCCGACGCTGTTAACACAATCTTCTACCACGCCGCCAAGCACTTCTTCAAGCCTGTTTTCAGGCATATCGTGCTGATACTGTCCGACGCCTATCGATTTTACGTCTATTTTAATGAGTTCCGCAAGCGGGTCTTGAAGCCGTCTCGCAATAGAGACCGCACTACGCTCCGTCACGTCGAAATCGGGGAATTCTTCCGCACCGAGTTTACTTGCGCTATACACCGACGCACCCGCTTCATTTACAACCGCGTAAGATACGGGACGGTTACACTTTTTAAGGGTGTTCGCAACGAATATCTCGCTTTCCTTGCTTGCCGTGCCGTTGCCTATCGAAATTACGTTAACGTTATACTTTTCGATAAGCGCAAGCACCTTTTGTTCCGATTCTTCCGTCCTGTTTTGCGGCGGGGTCGGGAATATTTTATCTGTTTTAAGAACGTTGCCCTTTTCGTCTATTACCGCAAGTTTACAGCCCGTGCGGTACGCGGGGTCAAGCCCCAAAATCGTACTGCCTTTTAAGGGCGGTTGCAAAAGCAAAGGTTTTAAGTTGACTTCAAACATCTTTATCGCCTGTTCGCTTGCCTTTTCAGTCAAATCGCTCCTTACTTCCCTTGCAACCGACGGGAAAATAAGGCGTTCGTACGCGTCCGCCGCCGCGGTTTTAACGATTTCGGCAGACAAACTGTCGTTTTTAACGAAAACCGACTGCACGGCATTGATAAAAGTTTCGGTATCGACTTTCACGTCTACCTTTAAGCACTCTTCTTTTTCGCCGCGATTGACGGCAAGAATCCTGTGCGACGGAATTTTGGATATTTTTTCGCTGTACTCGGCGTACATATCGTAAGTTTTCGCGTTCTCGTGTTCTAAAAGTTTACACGATATTTCGCCCGTTTCGGCGATTTTCGCGCGGAGAAGTTTACGGAGTTCCGCATTGTCGGAAATTCTTTCCGCGATAATATCGGAAGCCCCCGAAATTGCGTCTTTTACCGTTAAAACGCCCTTTTCTTCGTTGATATAATCCTTTGCCGCGTCTTCGGGAACGACTTCTGTGTTTTGCGCTTCTATTAAATCAGCAAGCGGCGTTAAGCCCTTTTCGACAGCGACGGACGCCCTTGTCTTGCGCTTTTGCTTATACGGGCGGTAAATATCTTCCGCCTCCGTCAGCGTTTCCGCGCCGGCAAGCGCTATCGCTATTTCGTCCGTCATCTTGCCCTGTTCCGTAATTGCGTCCGCAATCTCTTGTTTTCTTTTATCGAGATTTGTCAGGTATTTTAATCTGTCCGCAAATTCGCGAAGCACCTGGTCGTCCGTCGAACCGTGCATTTCTTTACGGTAGCGCGCGATAAAAGGGATTGTGTTGCCTTCTTCTATCAGCGCGATAATGTTTCTTGCGTATTCTTCTTTCAAAGAAAATTCTTTTGCGAGTTTTACCGAGTAGTCCATTGTTTCACCTTATATTTTGCCCTTTCTTTTTCTTATCTCTTTAACTGTTTTTTCGTATCCGTTATCTTTCGGAATATAATATACCCTGTCCTTTAATCCGTCGGGAAGGTATTGCTGTTTTACGTACCCGCCGTAGTCGTGCGGATACTTATATTTTTTCGCCGCCGCTTTATCGTCCTTGCTTGCGTACACAGCGTTTTTTACCCACGGCGGAACGTTATCATCCTTATTTTCGACGGCGTCTTTGCCGCCGCGTCCATAGCAATAACCACAGAGTTAGACTTTTCCGCTTCGCACACGTAAATTATCGCTTCGGTTATCGGCAAAAGCCCTTCGGGAAGTCCCATTTTCTCGTATGCCGTAAGCGCACTCGTTGCAACGACAAGCGCGTTAGGGTCTGCCATACCGACGTCTTCTGCTGAGTGCGCTATAACCCTGCGTATTATAAGTAACGGGTCGCAGCCGCCTTTAATAAGCCGCTGCATATAGTAAAGCGCGGCGTCGGCGTCGCTCCCGCGCAAACTTTTGCAAAAGGCTGACAGCATATCGTAATACATCTGTTCGTCGAAAGAGAGTGCCTTTTGCTGTATGGATTCTTCGGCGTCTTTAAGCGTAATATGAACTACGCCGTCTTTCGCGTCGGTTGTAAGCGCGGCAAGTTCCAAGGCGTTATACGCCATACGTAAATCCCCCGCCGCCGTCTTCGCTATATGAAAAAGGGCGTCTTCGTCGGCTTGTATATTCATATTGCCGAGTCCTTTTTCTTTATTTTTAAGCGCCTTTTTTAACGCGTCTAAAATATTCGCGTCGGAAAGCCTTTTAAGTTCGAACACGCGGCAACGCGAAACGATTGCGGGCGTCATAGCGGCGTAAGGATTTTCGGTCGTAGAACCGATAAAGATTATATCCCCGCGCTCAATGGCGGGCAAAAGGCTGTCGCTTTGCGCTTTATTAAAGCGGTGACATTCGTCAAGCAAAAGATAGGTCTTTTTGCCGAACATACGAAGGTCTTCCTTTGCCTTTTCCACAACCGCCTTAACGTCCGCAACGCCAGAAGATACCGCGTTTAATTTGACAAATTTTCCGTCGGTATTGTTTGCGATAACGTTTGCAAGCGTGGTTTTCCCGCAGCCGGGCGGACCCCAGAAAATACAACTTCCAAGCCTGTCGAGTTTTATCGCGCGAAACAGCAGACCCGTTTCGGAAACAATGTGTTCCTGACCCAAAAATTCCGAAAGGGTATTTGCGCGCATACGCTCGGCAAGCGGAGTGTTCTTTTTGGCGTTATTGCTTAAATCAAACAAATCCATAAAAGTATTTTAACATATCGGGTATTTTTTTTCAAGCGTACAAATACCCTATTATTATAACTTTTAACATACCGAGATAATTAATGGAAAAAGGACTTGTAAAACGCCGAAAACTTATCGAAGCCGCCGCGCTTATACTTCTTTTTATCGCCGCGATTATGTTGTCAACAAGTCGCCGCTATCAAGGTGCTGTAACGGACGGAATTAAACTTTGGGCGGCGGCGGTACTTCCCGCGCTTTTCCCCTACCTTATCATAACCTTTTTGGTGTCGTCGCTTAAAATAACGGGCGATATAGCGAACGCGCTCTCGCCCGTAACAAAAAAACTTTTTAACGTCAGCGGGGCAGTCGGTTACGCGCTTTTTATAAGTCTTATGTCCGGTTACCCCGTCGGCGCGAAAACCGTTTCCGACCTGAAAATAAAAGGCGTTCTAAGCGACGCGGAAAGCGTACGCGCCGCCGCGCTATGTTCTTCGTCTTCGCCTATGTTTTTAATAGGAAGTATAGGAAATCTTACCTTTAACAGCCCGCTTTTCGGATTTTTACTGTTTGTTACTCATATTATATCCGTATTTATAGTCGGCTTTGTTTTTTCGTTTTATAAGCGCAGCGAAGAACCTTTGATGTCAGCCGCAAACTTTTCCGCTTCTTCCGATAATCTTTTATACGACGGCGTGTATTCGGCGGTTATTTCCGTGCTTGTTGTAGGCGGAATTATAACCGTATTCTATCTTTTAACCGAACTCTTGACAGGTATAGGCGTTTTGGGCTTTGCGTCTAATTTAATAACCGCCGCAATTCCCGACGTTAATCTTGCAGACGGTATTATAACGGGTTTTTTTGAGTGTACGAAAGGGCTTAAAATAATAGCGACGGGCGGAATATCGGTATTGACTTTGCCGATTTCCGCCGCCATTTGCGGGTTCGGCGGCGTTTCGGTTATTATGCAGTCGGTCGCGTACCTTAAAAAGGCAAAAATAAAAATCGCCCCGTTTCTCCTTGCGAAAATTCTGGCGGCGATTATCAATTTTTGTATAGGTATTATTCTATCGGCTGTTTTTTTGTAATAATTCCGGCAAAAATATCTCTTGCGCTTATAGGTATAAACTCCGAAACGGATTTACCCTTTTCCAAAAGTTTTTTTACTTTTGTCGAACTTACGCTTTTATACTCGTTTTCGCAGAAAATGTATGCAGTCTTAATAAACGGATAAACTTCGGCGTTTCTTCTTTCCGCCTTTTTTTCGTACGAAAAGTCCTTTTCGTCCCTTATCCCTCGCACATAATAGCGCACGCCGTTGTTTTTAAGAAATTCCGCGTATTCCTTTTCACCGTTAAAATCGGAAAATTTCATAACTTCCGCGTTACTTTCGACAAGTGCCGCGCTTATAAGTTTTACACGTTCTTCTTCGCAAAAATAAGGCTTTTTCCCTGCGTTTTCGCCGACAACCACATACACTTTGCCGAACGCTTTAATTGCCGAACGTACGGATTGTTCGTGTCCGACGGTTATCGGGTCGAAAGTCCCCGCATACACCGCCGCACCCGACTGCTGCTTTTCAAAAAAGTGCAATATCGCCCTGCCGTATTTTCTGACGTCGGTTAATATAAGCCCGTTCGCTAAACCTGTAAAAATATTTTCGTTTTCAAATATCGCTATACCGTCGTCTTTTAAAACGCCTGCGATACTGCCTAAAAGTTCGGGAATGATTTCGCTTTTATAAGGCGGGTCTAAAAATACTATGTCGAATTTTTTGCGCGAAGACTTTATAAAGGCAAGAGCGTCCGATGAGTTCACTTCCCCGTCCGCACCCACTTTTTTAAGGTTTTCCTTTATTAATTTTACGCTTTCGCGACTACCATCGTTGAAAACGACGTTTGCCCCGCGAGAAAGGGCTTCAATCCCTACCGCGCCCGTACCCGCAAAAAGGTCCAAAAAATCCGCGCCCGAAATATCGCCCAAAATATTGAAAAGGCTTTCCCGCGCGTTATCGGACGTAGGACGGATATCATTTCCGCGAAATTCGTAAAGCGTTCTGCCTTTAAGATTGCCGCCGACTATTCTCAATTTTCGTCTCCGTAAATACTGCGCTGTTTTTCCGCTATCATTTCGTATTGACGTTTTATCTTTTTCGCGCCTAAAATATACGCTATCCCCGTGGAAAGCATTATTATGGGCAAAGCGATAAGTGCGCCGTAAAAAATATACCAGCTTGTCGAAGTTATAGTTTCGCCTTCCGTACCCGACATATTAACGTTTAGACGGAAAAACACAAAAAACGCAAAAAATATTAAACCCGCAATCGCGCCAAGCCCCATATAACTGCCCGTTGCGAAGTATACTATCGTGTGCAGCGCCAAAAGCACGATAAGCGGCACGCACGCTATAAATCCGAACATAAACCCTTTCCACGCCTTATACTCTTCGTGTAATTTAAGCGGTCTGTTTTCGCCCGTTTTTACTATCTCTCTGCGTTCAAGGTCGTTAGCGTACAGCGTTTTCATCGCTTCCTGCCCTTCTTTATAGGAAACGGCTGAAACAATGACGGCATAAAGTCCCACGTTCAAAACCGCAAGTAACGCTTTAAGCCAAACCAGCCCCGGTATCATAAGTATGCCGAACGCAATTATCGACATAAATATAACGTACACGAACGGAAAAACGCCCTGCTTTAAATAATACTTCATATGCTTGTCCTTTAATTTTTAATCTTTTATGTAACATAAAATTTTTCGGCGCGAAGCGCGCACTTTACTAAAATTTCGTAAGAAATCGTGCCGTATTTTTTAGCGACGCTGTCTGCATCCGACATAACCGCGACGCGTTTTGCGCCGCTTTTTACACCTGTTATCGCAGTCAAATCCATACAGCGGTTATTGAACTGACCTTTTACTTCTTTTCTGAAAAGTCCGTCCGCATAGCCGTATCTTATAAGGGTAATATCCGTATTTTTTTTGACGCGTTTATCGCCGTATAACGCACAATCCCCGCGCTTTAATTTCCGCGTCGCCACGACAGACGCGTAAACCTTCATCGCGGGTTTAACTTTTATGACATCGGTCTTAAAAGGCTTATACCCGTACAGTAAAATTCCTATTCTTACCATATCGAAATATTCGCCTTTAATAAATCCGCCGCTTGCGGATATATGGCAAGTAATATTATTATAACCTTTAACAAGATTTTTTGCAATCAAAAATTTTTTAACCGCCGCCTTTCTCGAACGCTCGTTTTCGGGGCGGGCAAAATGCGAATATAGCCCGCATAGATTTATATATTTGTTTTTATCGCAAAACGCAAGGGCAACTTTTAACTCTTCCACGCTATCTATGCCCTGACGATGCATGCCCGTATCGAATTTTATATGAGTTTTAACGGGTACGCCCTGACGCTTACCTTCTTTTGCATAATTTTTCAAATCAATTACCGAACCCGCCGTTAAGGTAAGCGAATAATTTACCGCGCGCGCCACTTCACGGTCAAAAACAGCGGTAAGTACCAGAATATCTTTTTCGATGCCAGACAGTCTTAACCGAACTCCTTCGTCCACCGTAGCAACCGCAAAACAGTCGACTATGTTATATACGGCGTTCGCTACCCGTTCCGCGCCGTGTCCGTACGCGTCGGCTTTTACGACCGCGCAGAATTTTACGCCTTTCGGTAAACGCCTTTTTATGGCTTTTGCATTATAAACGATGTGTTTAAGATTAATTACGGCTTTAACAGGCATACGTTATTATATGCCCGAAAAATAAAAACCGTTCTTGACCGCCGTTTTGTAAATAATTATATATTGATACAAAATAAAAGTCAAAGAATAACGTGATTTCATTTTAAAATGGCTTTATAACGGTTTGACAAATTGTATAAATATGGTAAAATATAAAGGCAAGCGGATATGGCGGAATTGGCAGACGCGATAGACTTAGGATCTATTCCGAAAGGGTGGGGGTTCAAGTCCCTTTATCCGCACCAAGTCTTAATAGGTTGAACTTCTTTGCAGTCAAAAGAACGTTCGGCCTATTTTGCTTTATTGACGAACTTGACAAGTTCAAGGCATAGAAAAAGGCAGGCAGAGTTTTTGCGCTCTGTCTGCCTTTGCCGTTGTTTCGGTTTATGATCTTCGGCTCAACCACTTAATATATGTAAAATATTATAATTTTTATATCCGCACGCAACGATTTTCATAATCGTCTTTTGTTTGATCGCGTGTTATCCCTATGGTTTCAACGGGATTTTTCTTGTTTTTGTTTGTTATTCAGTTGTTTTTTTGCCGTCCATTCGGCATAATCTTTTTCCCCTTGTTCCGATGACAGATATCCCTGAATAATCGGCAGTAACACTCTTGCAAGTGACTCCAACTGCTCATCCGGAATATCCATACTGTTGCCCTTCTTTTTCGCCATTAAACTGTCTGTATTTTCCTCCTTATCTTTTACTTGCTCCAATAATATTTAGAAGCGTTTTCTTTTGCTTGTTTCGCCTTTTCTTTTTGTTTCTCAAACTCGACTTCGTCTTCTATTTCTCTTATACGACTTCTCGGTAAGGTAATAGGCGCAGTAAACATATTAACAAATGCTTGCATTATTCCCGTCGCCTTGAAAAACGTCCGCGCAAATGCTTCCGGCTCGCGTTCTCTTACCGCAAACATTGCGTTCTTTGCGACTTTCGCTTTTTCTTCAAACGCTTTCGCCTTTTTATACTCGTTGAATAAATCTCCGTTATCTTTGGCGAGTATCGAGTTTTCGTTTTCAAGCCGTTTGTTCTCTACGGTCAAAGCGATTACTTGTTCCTTTAACTCTTTTTTGCCGTGGGCTATTTTACCGTCTTTCGCGTCTTTTAATGCCTGACTGTAATTCTCTTCCTTGTCTCGCTCGGCTATAAGTTTATCCCGTTCAACTTTAGCGTCGCTTAATTCTTGTAGAGTTTTATCAAGGCGTTTCGTCATATCGGCGGTAACTTCCTGCAAATCTTTGTTTTGTTGAATCTTATCGTCGAGTTGTCTTGCCATACAATCGTTCGCTTCTATTAAGACTTCATTCTGCACTTTTGCGTCTTCGGTGGCTTGCTTTACGACTTTGTTATAAGTTTTCGGATCGACGTGTTTTGCACTGCTGCCAACCTTACCGCGTGCTAAATTCCATTTCTTCCCGACGTCTTCATAGACGGCTGTTTGTAATTCCGCTAATTTACCGTCGAAATAATATTTTGCACTTAAACGATTATCCGGGGTAATAGGCACAAAGTTTATATGAAGGTGCGGTGTCGTTTCGTCCTTGTGGACGACGGCGGATATTACGTTTTCTTCGCCGTAACGTTTCTTGACGAATTTAACACAATCGATGAAAAACGCGCGTTCCGTCTGTGGCGACATGTTTTCAAAAAATTCCTTGTCCGAAGTCATAACGAACGAAACCATTTTTATAGCGTCGTCTTTGACTTTCCTTTTAACTCCCGCTTGCTTTATTCTTTGGTCGATAAACTCCGCATATCCGATTTCTGGCGGGGATACGATAAGATAATTATTTTTTGTTTTACTTGTATCAATCGTCTCCTTTCCAATACGGACGTAGCCTTCCTGTCTTTCGTTTTCCAAAGCGATTTTTGCAATATCTCCTTGCGGATATTTTTTCATATTCAATACTATGTAACTTATTTTTAATCCCTCCAAAAAATTATTTTTTCTTATGCGGAAAAGGTGTGTAATCGTTTCGTTAAGCGGACAAAAAGCCTCGCAGAGCCTACTATACCAAAAGCATTTTGGTGTAGTAGGCTACACCTTTTTCGCTTACTTTCATTTTGCTTGACTTTTGCTTACCTTAAAAGGTTGTTCCGCTTACGTTTTCTTTGCCCGTCAAGGCGGTCTTAATTGTCTGTAATTTTGCATTTATTTACCTCCGAATTGTTTTCTTTCAGCCACAAAAAAGGGCATAAAAAAGCCGATGATAATACAATCACCGACCGTTTCATGTTGCTATTAAATTGTCGTTTGGTTGCTCTTTGCTACGTCATAAAAACTCCTTTGAAACAAAAAGTCCGTACGATTTTCATCGTCGCCCTATAGGCACAATTACACTCGTACGGACTTTTATTCCGCTTTTATATTTAGTTTGTTTTATACTGTAATATCGAAAAAATCGTACGACAAAAAAGCCCATCAACGCTTTCCACAAAAACGCAACGAAAATCGTTGCAAAACGGAAAACTCCGGCAGTCTGCGATTGCCACAATATACGCGGCAATCGCACCCGATAAACGCAACTCTAAACAACCTTTACCAATAAGAATTGCACGGGCGAGAGTGGAATGATAATCCCACACAAGACGAAACTTAATCGTCTATCCCTTACTTAAAAGGGCAAATACAACATACGATATTACTTGTATATTATTATATTACCACTCAAAAAATCTTTTGTCAACACTTTTCCGAACATTTGTTCGAGAATTTTGTCGAATTTTTATATTTTTAGAAACAGCGCTCTTTTCTGTCTCTCTTGCAACGTTCGATATTCCCGCAACGGTAGCAAAGTTCGTTATCGCATAGCCCGTCTTTTTCAAAATACGACAGAATATTATTTATCGTCGTTTCGGCAGTATTGTTTAACGCTTCTTCCGTTAAAAACGCCTGATGCGACGTTACGATAACGTTAGGCATAGAAATAAGCCTTGCAAGAGTGTCGTCGTCAATGATATGTTCGGAAAAATCGTTAAAGAAGATGTTTGCTTCTTCCTCGTAAACGTCTAAACACGCTCCGCCGATTTTTCTCGTCTTAATTCCGTCAAGCAACGCTTCGGTATCGATCAATGCGCCTCTCGAAGTATTGACGATAATCACGCCTTTTTTCATTTTGTCGATACTCTCTTTATTTATCAAATGATAAGTATCTTGCATGAGCGGACAGTGTAAAGAAATAATGTCGCTTTTTTCTTGTAATTCGTCTAATCCGACGTATTTTATATCGCTATCCTGCGATGGGAATCTATCGTAGGCAAGAATGTTCATACCGAAACCACGACAAATATCTATAAATATCCGTCCGATTTTGCCCGTTCCGATAACGCCGACGGTTTTCCCGTGCAAATCGAAACCCGTAAGCCCGCTCAAAGAAAAGTTAAAATCTCTCGTTCGGATATAGGCTTTGTGAATATGCCTTACGAGCGTCAACAAAAGAGCGACGGCGTGTTCCGCCACGGCGTATGGCGAATAGGCTGGGACGTGAACGACGTGTATCTTCCCGAAAGCGTGCTTTACGTCAACGTTATTGTAGCCTGCCGAACGCAAAGCAATCAATTTTACACCTAACGAATACAATTTGTCTATGACGGCAGCGTTTACGTCATCGTTGACAAACACGCATACAACATCGCACCCTTTGGCAAGTTCCGCCGTTTCGATACTTAACTTCGCTTCGTAAAACACAAATTCGACGTTTGCCTCTTTTCCGTATTTTTCAAAAGACGGCTTATCATAAGGTTTTGCATCGAAAAATGCTACTTTCATAGTTTATCTCCGAGAATAGTTTTTTAATTATTTTAGCAGATTTTTCACCAAATTGTCAACGGCGACAAAATCGCTTTCTTCGGGATTCCATTGCGAACGTATATTTTCTTCTATCGTTTCAAAACCTGCGTCTTTTAATCTTTCTTGCAGAATTCGGACAGATTCTCCGCTCCAACCGTAACATCCGAAAGCGGCGGCTTTTTTGTTTTTGAATTTTAACTGTTTCAAGAACTCCAACCAGCCCGCTACGCTTGATAAGATACTGTTAGAAACGGTAGGCGAACCGACGGCGATTGCTTTAGACTTAAACACTTCCGTCATCACGTCGTTTTTATCCGCTTTTGCCACGTTAAACACTTTAACGACAGTTTCGGGGCTTTGCCTGTGAATCTCTTTTGCTATTTCGTGTGCGATTTTCGCCGTTCCTTCCCACATAGTATCGTAGGCAATCGTTATCTGATTTTCCTGATACGCCTTCGCCCATTCAGCGTATTTATTAACTATCTGCAACGGATTTTCTCTCCAAATCGCTCCGTGAGACGGTGCTATCATTTCTATCGTAAGATTAAACCCTGCAATCTCTTCTAATTTTTTCGTTAAGATCGGTGCAAACGGATTGAGAATATTTGTAAAATACTTTTCCGCCTCTTTATACAAAAGACATTGATTTGCTTTATCGTTAAACAGTTCTTCTACGGCATAGTGCTGACCGAAAGCGTCGTTTGAGAAAAGAATATTATCGCCCGTCATAAAAGTTGCCATAGAATCGGGCCAGTGTAGCATACGCATTTCCACAAAAATCAATTTCTTTCCGTTGCCGATTTCTACGCTGTCTCCCGTTTTTACGACGTGAAAATTCCACCCATTTTTGCCGTATTGCCCTTCGATACTCTTTACGGCGTTTGCCGTGCAATAAATAGGCGTATCGGGAATCTTTTCCATAAGCGCAGGCAAAGAACCCGAGTGGTCGCACTCACCGTGATTTGCCACGATAAAATCTATTTTATTGATATCAATTTCTTTTTCCAGATTTTCGATAAATTCAAAACGGTGCGGCGACCAGATCGTATCTATAAGTACCGTTTTTTCTTCTTCGATAAGATAGGAGTTTTGGCTTGAACCGTTTTCAATGGAATAATCGTCTCCGTGGAAACTTTCGAGTTCCCAATCCGTGTATCCGATCCAACTGACGTTGTTTTTTACTTGTTTTCTCATATTAAATCTCCTCGATTGCTCCGGCAGGGCAATTCTCTTTTGCTTCTTCTGCCGCTTTCAACACGTCGGCGGAAACTTCTTCTTCAATAGCAACGGCAACGCCGTCTTCACCCATAGAAAAGACTTCGGGGCAAGTTTCCACACACATACCGCAACCTATACACCCGTCGTTTACATAATACTTCATAATGATATTCTCCTTTTTTTATTCTAACGTAAGCAATAATGCCATCTTAAACCGTTTCGTTGCCTTAACCGAATGCAAGCCCGCTTTGGCAAAATGAAAATTTTCTCCTGCCTTAATAGGGTGATCTTTACCCTCGTATCCGATGACACCTTCGCCATCCAGCGCAAAAATAATTGCTTCGCCGGGAGCCGCGTGTTCCGACAGTCCCGTTCCTTCATCAAAAGACATAACCACAAACTTCATTTTCTCGTTATGCACAACGTCCATATTGACGATTTTCCCGTCCACATAAGGGACAAGTTCTGCCATTTTGAAAACTTCTCCCGCTTTAACCATTTCGTTCATTTTATCATTCCTCCTGATTGATATTTCCGTGTAAACAACGCTTTTGGTTGTTCTCATCCCTGTAGGGGTATCCGTTAATGTAATAATCGATTCTCCGCTGTTCAGCGTTTTGCAAAATCCGTTTGTACCGTAAACATTCAAACCACCATCGTTCACAATCAACAATTTGTGATAAGGATATATTTCCGCACTGATATCGGTGTTTTTTGCCAATGAAAAATATGTAATGTTGTTTATTCCGTTATATACCGATTTCGATATCGTACATCCCGTTATCGGCGGATTGTCTTTTGCGATTGAGAATACTTCTCCGACTTTTTCTTTCATTTTGACTTACACCTTTACGTCGGGGTTTTTCTCTCCGAACTTTTCTTTGAGCGTTTCGCAAATCTCTCCGCGTGCTTTACCTTGCCTCTCCATATTTTTAATTGTCTTATATGCCGCAAACAAAGTGGAAGGTCCTATTTCCGAACTGAAATAGCCTATGCCTTGATTCCACGCAAGCAGTTCAAACACGTCGTCAAGCGCCTTACTGTCAAGACCGTGAATATACGCCTTTACAAGTTCTCTCGTCGCTTGGCGCATTCTTCCTGCGCCTACCGCGTTGGTAAGCGACAACAATAATCTCGTTTCATAAGGGAGATAGCGATTTTCATCGTTCCACGTCAAATCCCAGAAATTGACGGCGATATTACCGAGTTTATCGTCTATAAGCGGCATATTCGTAAGCGCCGCAGGGCGCATAGGTATATCTTTTTCTTCCTGTTTTACCGCCACACGATAGAAATATGCGTGAAACTCCGCATCGTTTTTTTGTTCGGTATAATGCTCAAAACCAAGTCCTTCCATTACTTCGTAAAGCGGAATTGGATCAAAACTTTGCACTACTTCCAAGCCTTCTCCAACGCCGACTTTCATCGCTTGATTTTTCAGCCCCGCAAAGAAATTGCCTTGAATACCCCTGACGTCAATCGGCTTAAATTCTTTTACTTTATCTTTCCATTCGATATAACCCATAAATTATTCTCCTTTAATCCAAAATTCTTCCGTCACGCGAAATCGTAACGACCTGCCACGGGATAAACTTTCCGCTTGCTCTTAAAGCGTTTTCCGCCGCTCTCTGCAAACCGCCGCAACAAGGCACTTCCATACGCACTACGGTAACGCTTTTTATATCATTATTCTTAATAATCTCCGTTAGTTTTTCACTGTAATCTACGTCGTCGAGTTTAGGACAGCCTATAATCGTCGTTTTACCGCGCATAAACTCTTCGTGCATATTTGCGTAGGCGTATGCCGTGCAATCTGCCGCAATCAACAGTTTTGCCTTATCAAAAAACGGAGCGACTGTCGGCACAAGTTTAATTTGACACGGCCATTGTGCAAGCCTTGAAACAGGTTTCCCGACAGAAACAGGTGCGTCATCTTCGTTTCTACTAAACTGTGCCAATCGAGAGCCGGGGCAACCGCCTTCGTGATGTTCGTGCTTTACTTCTTCCATATTTTTATTCTCCTTTGCTTTTTTAACCGCTTGTTCGTCGTATGCGGGTGCTTCTCTTTCTTCAAAAGTTATTGCGCCCGTCGGACACGCGGGCAAACAATCGCCGAACCCGTCGCAGAAATTTTCTTTTACAAGTTTTGCTTTCCCGTTTACCATTTCGATTGCGCCTTCGTGGCAAGCCTCTGCACACATTCCGCATCCGACACACTTTTCTTCGTCTATATTGATAATTTTTCTCAACATTGTATTTTCGTCTCCTTGATTTTTCAACCAGATTATACTATAATAAAAACTGAAAGTATGTGGTTAAAACCACATTTATAAAAATTTTTGGTAATTTTATGAAAATTGAAGAAGTAAAAAACTATCGACTGTTTCAAGGTATGGACGAAAACGAAATAGAAACCGCAATTAAATCTTTATTCTATCGTGAAGAGAATTACAAGAAAGATTCGTTTATTCTTTATGCAGGAGATACGACCGATAGAATAGGTATGGTATTAGACGGCAGCGTTACCATAGAAAGCAACGACCTGTGGGGCAACCGCACCATTTTAAGCCATATAGGGAAAGGACAATTCTTTGCGGAAACTTATGCGCTTTTACCGAATAAACCGCTGCTTGTTGACGTTACCGCAAACGAAGACTGTAAAATTCTTTTTTTGCAAATAGGCTCGCTGAAAAAATTACAAGAAAACCCTTGCCCTTGGAAATCTAAATTGACGCTCAACCTTCTTGCTATATCTTTGAATAAAAATCTCCATCTTTCGGGAAGAAGTTTTCACACGTCGCCGAAAACGATACGTGGCAAGGTAATGTCGTATCTTAATACCGTTGCAATAGAAAAAGGCAATAATGCTTTTACTATCCCTTTTGACAGACAGCAACTTGCCGACTATCTTAATGTAGAACGAACTGCACTTTCAAAAGAACTCGGCAAAATGCAAAAAGACAAACTTATAAAGGTAAAGAAAAATCAATTCATAATAAATATAAAATAAATACGAATTATATTATCTATGTATTGACAAGCATTTATTTTTAGAGTATAATATATGCAAATGAAAAGGAGATAGGATATGGAACGTAAATCAAGTATCGTGGCAAAACGGTTAGCGGAACTTCGGGAAGGGGTAAGGCTATCGCAAGCAAAACTTGCCGCAGAATTTGACGGCGTTGACCAGCCGGCAATTTTTCGCTATGAAAACGCTTTATCGTTTCCGCCTTACAGAGTGTTAATGCAATACGCCGACTTTTTTGACGTATCGCTCGATTATATTTTCGGCAGAACGGATAAACCGCAAGGAAAACTCTATGATTTTCAACCGAAAGTAATGAAAGACAACAAGCAAATGCGTGAATTTATCGAAATGTGTTTTGATCCGAATTCTCCCGCTAACGCAAAACTGAAAGAAGCGTTGCTGAAAATGATGGAGGATCAAAATAAATGAAAGCCGTCATTTACGCCCGTTATTCATCTGACAACCAAAGAGAAGAAAGTATCGAAGGGCAACTCCGTGAGTGTATGGAATACGCCGATTATAACGATATAACCGTCGTTGATATATATATTGATCGTGCGCTTTCCGCTAAAACGGACAACCGCCCTGCCTTTCAGCAAATGATAAAAGACAGTTCAAGACGTTTATTCGATTTGATTATTGTCTGGAAGTTAGACCGTTTTGCCCGTAACCGTTACGATTCGGCGCATTATAAGGCGTTATTAAAGAAAAACGGCGTGAAAGTTATTTCCGCAAAAGAAACTATTGCCGAAGGCTCGGAAGGAATACTGCTTGAATCCGTGCTTGAAGGTATGGCGGAATATTATTCTGCCGATTTGTCCGAAAAGGTCAAACGCGGTTTGACTGAAAATGCATTAAAAGGACTTTGGAACGGCGGGCAAGTTCCTTTCGGTTATGTAATCAATAAGGAACACAAATTAGAAATAAATCCCGTTACCGCGCCTATCGTTAAAGAAATATTCAAAATGTGCTACGACGGCAAAACGATAAAAGCCATTTATTACGATTTGAAAGATAGAAATATTTTACGTTCAAACGGAAAACCGCTTCGTTATAACGCGGTAAGATATATTTTAACAAACAGAACTTACATAGGCGAATACAACCATTCTGGCATTAAAATCGAAAACGGCGTTCCTGCAATAATATCGGAAGATTTGTTTAATAGCGTTCAAATAGAAATAGCAAAAAACGCCCACGCTCCCGCAAGACATACCGCGGACGACGATTATTTGCTTACCACAAAACTTTTTTGTGGGCGTTGCGGCGCGATGATGGTTGCGCAGGCAGGAACAAGCAAAACGAAGAAAGTTCACCGTTATTACGCTTGCGTTCGGCAGAAGAAGCATCTATGCGATAAAAAGATGGTAAGCAAGACCAAGTTGGAAGATTTTATCGTCCACAAAACGATGACGTTTTTACAAGACAACGACGTGATCGAAAGACTTTCCGAACTTCTTTTCAAACTTCAATACAGCGAAAGCACGATGCTCCCGCACCTTGAAGAACAATTATCCGATAAAGAAAAGGAAATCGAAAATATCGTCAACGCCGTTCAGAAAGGTTATGCAACGGACACGTTATTAAAGCGTTTGGGCGAGTTGGAAAAACAGCGCAACGAGATAAACGATTCGATAACAAAGGAAAAGTTAAAATCGCCGATATTTACGCAAGAGCATTTCAAGATGGCGTTATGTAATTTCCGCAAAATAGACATTACAAAGCAGGACGGAAAACGGAAGATAATAGATACGTTTATCAATTCGATTTTCCTTTATGACGACCACTTAAAAATCGTTTATAACGGAAACGGAAAAGAAGAAACAATCACTCTTGATGAGTTAGAGAGTTCAACCTTGTTTTCACAAGGTGCACCAAAACGGGGGTATTAGCCCCTTGCTTAAAACACCGAAAACACAACAAATGTATTTTCGGTGTTTTCTTTTAGGCTATACCCCCGTTCGGCAGAAATCAAGTATTAATGAAATATGGACGCGATTAAAACCTGCGGTTTAATAATCGCTATTCCGTCGCTACGCTCCTTACAAGTCCCTTTATCCGCACGTCGCCCATTGATTTTGCTTACTTGCAAATCGAGTTGCAAAAATCAAGTATCTCTTTTTTTGCTTTTTCGCGGGAAATATCATTAAGATATTCGTGGCGAACCCCGTCGTAAAACACTTTTTTAATGGTTTTAACGCCTACATTATTAACGTAAAAATCGTAAAGTTTTTCTACCGATTTGCCGTAATCACCTACGGGGTCGTCCTTGCCGCTTAAAAGAAGTATCGGCTTATTGACGTCGATTTTTTGCGCGGCATTTTTTGTGTAAAGCGTTTTAAACGCGCCGAACATTGACCTGTAAAAGGCGTTTGACAGTATAAACCCGCAGTCGGGATTATTATTGTACTCTTCGCACTCTTCCTTTATTGAAGAAATAAACGTCGTGCCATCGTTATATTTTTTATTGTACCCGTCAAAAGAAAGTTTCGCGATAAGTTTCGCGGGGCTTTTACTTTTACCGAACAAACAATTTAAAGTTGCAACCGCCTTGCCCGCCATAACTTGCGCTCCTTTCATATACGCGCTGCCGCCTACAATAAAGCCGTCTGCATTTTCGCCGTGATTTTCTATATAGGCTTGCGTCAAAAACGAACCGTAACTGTGCCCGAAAAGTACAAGTTTCAATTCGGGATATTCCTTTTTGTAAAGTAAGGATAACTCCGCCAAATCGGAAAGAGTATCGAAAAACATATCCCCGTCCGAATACCCGCTTCTGTTATCCGTTTCGCCGTGTCCCCTGTGGTCGTCGGCAAATACGATATATCCGTTTTCGGCCATAAATCCCGCAAAACTCTCGTATCTTACCGTACTTTCCGCCATACCGTGCGAAATTTGTAACAACCCCTTGGGATTATCGCACTTCCACTCTTTATAGCGTATAACTTTCCCGTCTTTTGCAACAAAACTCTTCTTTTCCATCATTTTATTCTAAAACGCACTTTCTTACCGCGTTTTTCCACTCCTTATAATTTATTAAATATTTATCGTTCTCGTCTGTCGCAGGCATAAACATCTTTTCCGTTCTGCGATAGTCGGCAATATCTTCAAGCCGCATAACCCCCGTGCCTATTCCGCACAGATAAACAGCGCCGAGTGCCGTACTCTCTTTTTCCGCGGGGCGATTGACGGGTATTCCCGATAAGTTCGCCTGAAACTGCATCAAAAACCCGTTAGCCGAAGCGCCGCCGTCGCAACGCAACTCTTCGGGTTCTATACCGCTTTCCGCTTTCATAACGTCGGTCAAATCCTTTGCCGAATACGCCATTGCTTCTAAAACCGCGCGCGTTATGTGCGCAATCTTAGTTCCGCGGGTAAGCCCCGTAATAATTCCGCGCGCGTCGCTGTTCCAGTACGGTGCGCCAAGTCCCGTAAACGCAGGTACGATATACACCCCGCCGTTATCGGGAACGGAAAGGGCAATCTGTTCGCTATCCGCCGCGTCGGAGAAAAATCCCAAATCATCCCTTAGCCATTGAACCGCGCTGCCGGCGTTGAACACGCTTCCTTCAAAAGCGTAAGCAACTTTGTCGCCTATTTTATAGCCAACGGTAGTAATCAACCCGTGTTCCGAAATCACGATGTTTTCCGCAAGGTTATAAAGCATAAAAAGTCCCGTGCCGTAGGTTGCCTTGCTCTGCCCCGGCAACAGACAGCCTTGTCCCACGAGTGCCGCCTGTTGGTCGCCCGCTATACCGCATAGCGGAATATCCTTTCCGTTATAGGTAAAGTATCCCGCTTTTGCGTCGCACGCGACGATTTCAGGTAGCGCCGCTCTCGGAATACCGAAAATACTTAACAACTCTTCGTCATAGTCCAGCGTATTAAGGTTCATAAGCATCGTTCTCGACGCATTAGTGACGTCGGTTTTAAACGATTTGCCGCCCGTTAGTTTATATATCAGAAAACTGTCCACCGTGCCGAAACATATTTCGTTTTTCGCGGTCTTTTCCTTAATTTCGGGAACGTTGTCGATAAGCCATTTTATCTTGCTTGCGGAAAAATACGCGTCCATAACAAGCCCCGTTTTTGCACGGATAATCTTTCCGTACTTTGCGGAAAGTTCGCGCATAAACTCCGCCGTACGGCGGCATTGCCACACAACGGCGTTATAAAGGGGTTTTCCCGTCTTTTTATCCCATGCGATAACCGTTTCGCGCTGGTTGGTTATCCCTATACCCGCTATGTCGCCCACGTCGGATACGCTTTCAAGTATCTCTACAAGCGAAGACAGCGTGTGCGCGTAAATTTCGTTAGCGTCTTCTTCCACAAAAGAAGGCTTAGGATATATCTGGCTTATGGGCGTCGCCCTTTGCTTTACGATTTTTCTTTCGGTCAAGTCGTAAAGCACGGCGCGCGTACTTGTAGTTCCTTCGTCGATTGCAACTATGTATTTCATTTTTTCACCTTAACGTTTAAGCAAGTTTTTACGGCTATTTTACCGAAAAATCACAGTCGGCTTTTTTAATAACTATTTCAAAAGGCTTATTACCCTTTAAAGTAACCGATAACGAATATCCTTCAAACAGCACCGATTGAGTGTAGTAACTTTCGTCTTTGAAAATTCTTGCCCCGATAAGCGGTAGCCCCGGCGCGTCTTTAATTAAAGATATGTTGCCGCCAAGACACTTAATTAAACTTTCTTTATTCGACCATAATCTGAACATCTCGTTAAGCGACAATTTTTCTTTTGAAACGTATTCTATCGCCGAGACGTCTTTTTCTTTTATTTTTTGAATATCTATGCCGACTTCTCTCTCCCCGTCAACGGCTAAAACGGCGCAATCCCCCGAGTGCGACAGGTTAAAAAACGGCCCGTTTTTCAAATACGGTTTCCCGTTCTTGTTAAAAACAAAACTTTTTTCGGGAAGGTATTGACTAAGCAAAAACCCCGCGCCTAAGGATAACAGCCTGTCGGTTTCTTGTAAAAACCGATTTGCTTTTAGTATCCTTGTTTCATCGATAACGGGCAGTATTTTTTCCGAATTTTTTCGGACAAAATCAATATCTATTAATCTTACTGTTATCCTTTGCATACAGTTACAAAATCAGCGTTATTACGCTTTTGTTGTTTTTATATATATTCTTGTTTTTAGGTTAACTGTTTGACGATAAAAACCTCGTAGCCGCCTATCTTTTCTTCCGCCTTGACTTCTAAAGTCCCCTTAGCCGATAAGTCTCGATATTTCTTTGTTATCGTATTATATAATAAATTATTTTAATTATATTATTTAGTAAATATATTTGTCAATAACTTTTGAAAATTGCCGAAGTTATAATTTTAATTTTGGCGTAAAACATAAAAATCGGTCGAAAGATTTGTAACTTCCGACCGATTTGTGTCTCGGTGGGTTGAAGTGTGTAAAATAAACTAGTGAGTGGGTTAGGTGTTTTTTCGGATTTTCGGAAATAAAAAAACCACTTGAAATTCAAGGGTGTCCAAAATCGCAAGTTTTTGCCTAAAAATATGCAGAAGTGGGTCAAAATGCCGAAAGACCTTTTGACCCACTTCTGTGGTTGCAAATAGTAAAGGGCAATTTGATCTCACTTTCAGGTATTGCCCTTTTTTCATTTTATTTCTTCCTCGTACTTATTCCTTTTATATTTTTTATCTTATTCTTGAATTCCTTCTTAAACTCTTCAAATCTTAAAGCCCGATATTCATTAAACACTTTCAACTTCGTTGCAAGGTGTATCGAATATGCAAAATCCACTATCATTGCTCC
>JAFSLQ010000060.1 GCA_017448355.1 Clostridia bacterium
GGGTGTGGGGAGAAACTCCTCCGCTACGCTACGGAGCGCAAAGCGCGCAACCCCCCACGCCTTTTTGCTTTCTTTTAGGCATTGAAAAAGTAGGGCGTTTTTATTCGGAAAACAGTTCTTCCCCCTTAAATAACTACTTAAAAAAGAGCATCTATAAATTCTTTCGCGTTAAAATCTTCTATATCGTCTAACTTTTCGCCCGTACCGACAAAGCAAACCGGCACTTCTAATTCGTAAGAAAGCGAAATTATAAATCCGCCCTTTGCCGTACCGTCAATCTTCGTTAAAACTATGCCGTCAATTCCGACCGCCTGATTAAAGGCGTCCACCTGACTGTATGCGTTTTGCCCCGTAGTTGCGTCAAGCACGATAAGTTTTACGATTTTCGCTTGTCCGTACTCGCGACGAAGAACCCTATCCATCTTTTTAAGTTCTTCCATTAAATTTGCCTTAACGTGAAGTCTCCCCGCAGTATCTATAATGAGAACGTCGGTATTTCTGGCTTTTGCGCTCGACACCGCGTCGAACACAACGGCGGACGCGTCCGCACCTTCGTCGCTCTTGATAATTCTTACCTTTGCTCTATCCGCCCATACCGAAAGTTGGTCGGTCGCGGCGGCACGGAAGGTGTCCGCGGCGGCGATAGTTACGGATTTTCCGTCTTTTACGAATTTGTTGGCGAGTTTTCCTATCGTCGTGGTTTTACCGACGCCGTTTACCCCAACTATCATTATCGCAACGGGCGGAGTAAAGTCTATCGGTTCGGCATAATCAAGCGTTTCAAAAAGTTCGTTTTTCAATAGTTCTATAACGTAGTCTTTATCTTTGCACTTTTCTTTTATCGCGGTATCGCGGATTTCGTCCACTATTTCCATAGCGGTCTTTACCGAAACGTCCGAAGATATCAGAATTTCTTCGAGTTCATCGTAAAACTCTTCGCCTATCTTGTCTTTGGCAAAAAGCCCGTTCAATTTTTTTGCAAAGCCGTCTTTCGTTTTTGAAAGCGCGGCTTTTAATTTGCCGAATAGTCCCATATAACACCTTGCAAATAATCTTTTACTATAAACTTGCGCCGCTCTCTATCTTTTCAACGTCCGCCAGTTTAACGGACACGGTCTTCGACACGCCCTTTTCCTGCATGGTTACGCCGAACAACGCGTCGGCAAGTTCCATCGTCGGTTTTCTGTGCGTGATGACGATAAACTGCGTTTCTTCCGAGAACTTTTTAAGATACCGTGCAAATCTATCGACGTTCGCTTCGTCAAGCGCCGCTTCGATTTCGTCAAGCACGCAGAAAGGCATCGGGCGAAGTCTTAATATTGCGAAAAGTATCGCGATGGCGGTAAGCGCCTTTTCGCCGCCCGAGAGTAGCGACAGTTTTTGCAATTTTTTTCCCGGCGGCTCTGCAATAATTTCAACGCCCGCCTCTAACCTGTCGTTTACTTCGGTGTAATCCATTTCAAGCATAGCCCTGCCGCCGCCGAAAAGTTCTTTAAATATCTTCTGGAAGTTTTCGTTAATCTTGTTGAACCCTTCGTCGAACTGCGTAAGCATTTCCGCTTTTATCTTGTCAATCGCTTCTTTAAGGTCGCTTTCGGCCTTAAGAAGGTCTTCTTTTTGTGCGGTCATCTCTTCGTAGCGTTCTTTCAGCATCTTGCAGTCTTCAATCGCGGTGGCGTTAATCGCGCCGAGTGAAGAACGCTTTCTGCGAAGACGATTTATCTCCTTTTCGCCTTCCGTATAGTCGTAGCCTTCGGTCTTAAACGCAAGCGCGGAATCGTAGTCGAGTTGATAGTCTTCCGCTATGCTTTGACCCATATATTCAAGGTCGGAATCGATTTTCGCCAGCGCAATTTCTTCCGCGTGCTTTCTCTCGGAAAGTTCGGAAAGAATATTCGCAAGCGTTTCGCGCGCTTCGGCGTTCTTATTCATCTTGTCGCGAAGTCCGCTCTTATATTCTTCGATACTCTCTATTTCTTCGCGAAGTTTATTGACCTTTTCCTGTTCTTCCTTTGTAAGCGCGACTTTTTCTTCTTCTATCTTTAATTCTTCTATAATATCTTTCGCGCCTTTAATACTCTCGGTAAGAGAAGTAATAGAACTTTCTGCGTCGTTAGTTGCCGCTTTTAACCTTTCCATTTCTTGCGAAAGTGCGGAAAGAAGTGCCTTTTTCTCGCTTATTTTTACCTGAATTTCCGTACTTTTAAGGCTTATCTCGTCGCGTTCGCGGCGAAGTGCGTCGTATTCGGCTTGGTGCTTATTAGCGCTTTCTAGCGCCGCCGATTTTTCCTGTTCGGACTTTTCGCCGCCGCTTGACAGCGCGACATAATTTTTCTCTATCTCGTTAAGCCTTGCGGAGACGTCGCTTTCTAAGTCCGAAACGCTTTCTATTTCACGGTCAAGGTCTGAAAGAGTTTTTTCAAACGCAGACTGCTTTTCGCGTTCTACCATAAGTTCCTGACGCGCACCGTTATATGCGTCGTTTAATATTTCAAGTTCGGAAAAATGCTTGTCGCGCGCCGCTTCTATCTTGGATTTTTCCGCCTTCAAGCCGTCCATTTTTTCGCGACTTGATTTTAGTTGTTCGGCGTTCTCTTCAAGTTTTCTGTCGGATGAAAGTACGCCTTGTGCATCTACTCTCCTTGACCCGCCCGTCATCGCGCCCTGCGTGGATAAAACGTCGCCGTCAAGAGTAACGATTTTAAATGCAAAACGATATTTGTTCGCTATCGCGGTGGCGTTTGCAAGCGTGTCCGTTATAAGCGTGTTGCCGAGAAGATTAGAAATGACGCTCGTAAACTCTTTATCGTAAGACACTATTTCGTCCGCAATGCCGAGTGCGCCCTTTTCTCTTATCGCCAAAGCGATTTCGGGGTTTTTCGTTCTTGCCTTAACCGACGAAACGGGCAAAAAGGTTATTCTGCCGAGTTTATTAACCTTTAAGTATTCTATTAAATATTTAGCGTCTTCGGTGTTTGCCGTAACGACGTTTTGCGCACCCATACCGAGTGCGGTCTCTAACGCCACGTCGAACTTTTTATCGGATTTAATAAGTTCCGCAACGACGCCCTTTATTCGGCTTTTAACGGCGGGATTTTTCTTCGCTTCGCCCATTAAAAGTTTGACGGCGGGTGCGTACCCTTCGTATTTTTCCTTCATATCGCGATAAAAATTATCGCGGGTAATTAGCGTGGATATAAGTGAATTAAGTTTATATATATCGTTATCCACGACCGACGCGTCTTCGTTGCCGCGGCGAACTTCGTCTTCCTTTTCGGCAATGCGGTTTTTATAGTCGAACACCGAACGGTCGAGTTCGTCGATTTTTCTGTCCGCAGTCTCCTTTTCGGCAAACACTTTTTCGCGCTTGTCGTTAAGTTCCTTTGCCCTTTCGGATAATTCGTTAAGTTTTTCCGCTAAATTCGTGCGCTCGATATACGCCGTACCTTTATTGAGTTTGATGTCGGAAAGCGACTCAATAGAACGGATTATTTTTTGCTGGTTAGCCTTTTCGAGTTCTTCGCCAAGCGCAAGTTTTTCCGATAAACTTAAAAGTTTTTTGCTTAAAGTTTCGGCAGAAGACGACAATTCTTTTAAGTCCTTATCCGCGTTTTTATATTCCGCGTCGGTTTTAATAAACGCTTCGCCGCACTCCGCGATTACCGCACGGCTGTCTTCTATCTGCTTTTCCGAACGCTCTATTTGGCTATTAAGATAGGAAATTCTTTGCTCGAAAAGTTGTTTTGCGCCCGAAGATTTTTCTAAGCCAACTCGTCTGTCCGCGAGTTCGTCGTTTAAATTCCTGAGTTTAATATCCGCGCCGTCGATTGCGGAAAGTATTTTTTCGTTTTCCGACTGCGCCGCGTCAAGTTCGCGCTTTTTTAAATCGGTTTCTTCGTTTATACCGTTAATCCTGTCGTTGATTTTGCCCTTCGCGGTGGCAACGCCGTCAACCTTTGCTATATAGGTATTAAGTTCGTGAAATTTCAGTTGTTCGGACAGTTCGTTGAACTCTTTCGCCTTTTCCGCCTGTTTTTCCAAGGGCTCTAAACGGTTTTCGATTTCGGAAAGGATATCGGCATACCTTATTATGTTTTCGCGCGTGCGCTCTAACTTTCTTTCGGACTCAACCTTTCTGGACTTAAATTTTGCTATTCCCGTCGCTTCTTCGAAAATAGTTCTCCTGTCTTCGGGCTTTGCGGACATAATCTCTTCGACTTTGCCCTGACCTATGATGGTATAACCCTCTTTACCTATGCCGCACTCGCGCAACAGGTCGACTATATCTTTAAGCCTTGACGGCTGTTTATTGATAAAATATTCGCTTTCACCGCTCCTGTAAAGTTTACGGGTAATGATTACTTCGTTATAATCGAGATTGAAAATCCGTTTGGTGTTGTCGAAAAACAACGACACTTCGCAATACGAAAGAGATTTGCGGTTTTGCGTGCCTGCAAAGATGACATCCTGCATACTCGAACCGCGAAGGGATTTCGCCGACTGCTCGCCGAGAACCCAGCGGATTGCGTCCGCAACGTTGGATTTGCCGCACCCGTTCGGTCCGACAATCCCCGTTATTCCGTTCCCGAACTTTATTTCCGCTTTATCCGCGAAAGATTTAAAGCCGTAAAGTTCAACCTTTTCGAAATTCATTTTCTACCTACCGTTTCTGTGTTTTCCGTCTTTTTTTAGTCTATCTAGGGCGACTTTTGCCGCGCTTGCTTCCGCTAAGCGCTTTGTACTGCCCTTGCCTTCCGCGAGTATCGCGCCGTTAAGCATAGCCGCAACGCGAAACTCAGGCTTATGGTCGGGGCCCGTTTTTGCAAGCGTTTCGTAAGAAATACTGCCGAGTTTTCTTTTCTGCACGTATTCCTGAAACTCGTTTTTACTTTCGCAATTAAGTTCGCGGCGGCTGGCGCGCTCTTTAAAGTCAAAGTCCTTGATTATAGTGTCTTTGACGAATTTTTTTGCGGCAATTATCCCCCCGTCTAAATAAATCCCCGCAACGAGTGCTTCGTACACGCTTGAAAACAGTTTTTCGTCTGTGCGAGCACTCGTTTTCTGACCGTTTCCGAGTAGCATAAAGGACGAAAGTCCCAACTCGTTTACCGCGCAAAGAAGCGGTTCTTTACTGACAACGCCCGCGCGCTTAACGGTAAGTTTGCCTTCGTCGCCCGACGCGTTGTTGTAAAGGTACTCGGTAACGATAAATTCTATAATGGCGTCGCCGAAAAATTCCAAAAGTTCGTTATCTTCCGCGCCGTGTTCGTGCGCGTAAGAAGAGTGGGTAAAACACTTGCGAAGAAGCATTTTATCCTTGAAAGTATATCCGATTTTACTCTCAATACCGTCGATATCGAAAATCATTTTGCATCCGCAAGCCCGCTATTTACGAGCGATTCGGTAATTTTATCCGCTAAATCGAATTCAGCGTAATCGACAGCCTGCAAAATGGCGTTTTTAAACGCAAGTCTTTTAGAAGAGCCGTGCGCCTTTATAACGGGCTTATTCACGCCGATAAACAGCGCGCCGCCCTTTTTGTTATAGTCGAGTTTATCTTTCAGTCCTTTAAGCCGCTTTTTAAGGAAAAGTCCGCCTATTTTGCCGAAACACGAGCCGTAAATAGCGTCTTTTAGCGCGGCAAGCACGGTTTTTACACCGCCTTCTAAACTTTTAAGCGCGATATTGCCCGAAAATCCGTCCGCGATAACTATATCGGCGTCGCCCGAAATAATGTCTCTCGCTTCCATATTGCCGATAAAGTTTATCTCTTTACACTCTTTTAAGAAAGGAAACACTTCGTGACAAAGAGCGTTCCCCTTTTCGTCTTCCGTGCCGTTAGATAAAAGCGCGACTTTGGGGTTTTCTATCCCCAAAGCCTTTGCGTACACCGTCGCCATTACGGCAAACTGGCAAAGGTTTACGGGCTTACAGTCGGCGTTTGCACCCGAATCCATTAAAAGCACGTTCTTCCCCGAAAGCGTTGGAAGAATCGGACAAAGCGCGGGACGCGCCACGCCCTTTATTCTGCCGAGTTTAAGCGTCGCGCCGACAAGCACCGCGCCGGTAGAACCCGCCGACACGAACGCCATAGCGTCGTCGTTTTCTTTAAGTTCTTTAAATGCCTTGCAAATAGTGCTGTCGGGTTTTTTGCGAACGGCGACCGTCGGTTCTTCTTCGCAGGTTATGACCTGTTTTGCGTCTAAAATTTCTATTCTGTCCTGCGGATAGCCGTAGCGCGAAATATGCACGTCCAAAACGTCCTTATCGCCGACAAGCACCGCGGTAAAACCTTTTCTTTCCTTTACCGCCGCGACTGTTCCGGCAATTACTTCTTGCGGCGAATTATCCCCGCCGAACGCGTCAATAAGTATTTTCATTGTATTTCTCCCTTTTATTTAATTATAAAGAACCGAAAGTTCTCGGGAACGGCAACACGTCGCGGATATTCGAAATGCCCGTAAGATACATAACCATACGTTCAAACCCAAGTCCAAATCCCGAGTGTACCGCGCCGCCGTATTTTCTTAAATCCAGATAGTAAGCGTAGTCTTCTTCTTGAAGATTGCACTCTTTCATACGAAGGCGCAAAACGTCTTCACGCTCTTCCCTTTGACTGCCGCCGACAAGTTCGCCGATGCCCGGCACTAAAAGGTCGCTCGCCGCAACGGTCTTTTTGTCGTCGTTAAGGCGCATGTAAAACGCCTTTATTTCCTTTGGATAGTCGGTCAAAAACACAGGTCTTCCGTAAACTTCTTCGGTGATGTAGCGTTCGTGTTCGCTTTGAAGGTCCACCCCCCAGTAGACGGGCGCGTCAAATCTATCTTTAACCTTTTCAAGAATTTTAATCGCTTCGGTATAGGTAAGGCGTACAAACGCGCTGTTTTTGACGAGATTAAGTCTGTCAATAAGCCCCGTGTCCACGAATTTATTTAAGAACGCGAGTTCTTCGGGGCAGGTATCCATTACGTACGAAATGATAAATTTAACCATATCTTCGGCGCAGTCCATATCGTCCGATAAATCGGCGAACGCCATTTCGGGTTCTATCATCCAAAACTCCGCCGCGTGGCGCGTGGTGTTGGAGTGTTCGGCGCGGAAAGTCGGTCCGAAAGTATATACGTTGCCGTACGCCATCGCAAAGTTTTCAACGTCAAGTTGTCCCGACACGGTAAGCATAACCTGTTGACCGAAAAAGTCTTGCGAATAGTCGGTTTTCCCGTCCTTTTTAGGCACGTTGTCAAGGTTTAAGGTCGTTGCCTGAAACATTGCGCCCGCGCCTTCGCAGTCGCTACCCGTGATTATCGGCGTATGTACGTATACAAAACCGCGTTCGTTAAAGAATTTATGGATAGCAAAAGCCGCCTGACTACGAATTTTAAATACCGCGTTAAAGGTGTTGGTGCGCGGTCTTAAATGCGGCATCGTGCGCAAAAATTCCAACGTGTGGCGTTTTTTCTGCATCGGGAAGTCGGGCGTCGAAGTGCCTAAAACTTCAATGGTTTCGGCGTTTATTTCAAAAGGTTGGTTTCTTTCGGGCGTCAAAACGAGTATGCCCGAAACCTTAAAGCACGCACCAACGCTTTGGTGCGCGATTTCGTCATAGTTATTAAGTTTATCGCGTTCCATAACGATTTGACAGTTTTTAAAATACGAGCCGTCGTTTAACTCTATAAACCCGAAAGACTTGCTGTCTCTAAGAGTTCTTGCCCAGCCGCAGACGGTAACGGTTTTGCCCGAAAAATCTTCGGGCGAAGAAAAGATGGTTTTTAATTGAATTCTGTTCATATTGTTGCCTTTGCGCAAAAAATTAGCGCCTATTTAAAATTATACTTATAAAGTATAACATAATAAGCGGAATTTTTCAAGGATTTTAGGCGATATTTCGGTAATAAAAAACGCCCCGCGGCTGCGGGGCGAAATTAAGTTAAACCTGTATCTCTTTTACGTAAGTCTGGCGGCGCTTTATAATCTCGCTGTCGGCAAACTTCCATTGATTTTGGATATTGTAATTATGTTCAAGCATTACGTTGGACTCGATGTCTTCGATGTCATCGTCGATGACGTTTTTCATTATACGGGAAATGATAATTGAATTGATACCCGTGTTCTTGTACTCGCTTTTAACGCCGATTAACGCCATTTCGAGTTCTTTCGGTCTTTTAATGGATTTTAATACCCCTATAAAGCCCGTCGGGAACAGCCTGCCGCGGCTTTTAATAAGTGCGTCCGCAATGGACGGCAGCACTATCCCGAACGCCGCCACTTTGCCGTTTTCGTCTATTAAAATACTCGAATATCTGGGGTTAATTATCGTCGCAAACTGCTTTAAAACGTTCTTTTGCGCTTCGCCTTCTATCGGCACGTAGCCGTCAAGTTCGGAATACGCGTCGTTCATCGTCTCAAAAAACTCTTTGCCATACTTTTTAACCACTTTTTTGATGGGCATTTGGTCGAGAATTTCAACGACTTTCAGTTTCTTTTTAAGCCGCTCGCTTATGGCAACTATACGCTCGTACGGGGTTTTCGGGATAGTAAACCGCTTTTCTATCCACTTGGACTCGTCGTTAAAGCCCATTTTACTCATATGTTCGGCAAAATAAGGATAGTAGTAGTTGGTTGCGTAGGTACTGCGCTTGTCAAAGCCGTAGGTCAGCATACCTTCCCTGTCCGTATCGTTAAAGCCCCAAGGTCCGTGAATAGTGTCCATACCGTAGCCTTTACCGAATTTTTCTACAGAACCTATAAGCGCGTTAAAAACTTCGTCGTCGTCTATACAGTCAAGGCGCGAAAAACGTATGTATTTTTTGCCCGTCAGTTCGTTGTCCTTGCGGTTAATAAGCCCCGCAATACGCCCGACGAGTTTTCCGTCTTTATAACACAAAAACCCCTTGCACTCGTTGCCACGAAGATTAAAGTTCTTTTTAGGGTTAAAGGTATTAAGTTCGTCGCTACGTATCGACGGCACGTAGTACGGACAATCTTTATAGAGTTTTACGGGATATTTTGCGAATTTTTTTAAATCTTTTTTGGTTTTTACTTCTTTAATTTCTACCATAGTTCCCTACCGAAAGGTTTTATCAATGAATAATTATACTACCTACCGCCAAAAAACGCAAATATTTTTTAAAACGTAAATTTCCCGTCGCAAAATTATCAAATTTTGCAACGGGAAATCGATTATTTTTGTAATTTTCTTACCGCGGCGGGCGGGACTTCGTCTTTTAATGCCATTATATAGTTGCCGTATTCTTCTTCGGTAAGTTTTTTGATTTTATTCTTTTTCTTTCTTGACATAACGCGCTCCTTTTTATTTTAGTATCGCCGTTAAGCGGGAATTTTATACCGATAACCCCTTTTACTATGTAAAGTAGCCCCAGCGCCCCGACAAGCGGATACAAATATTTTATAATGGAATTAAAGCCCACTCTTGACAGCAAAAACAACGCTAAATACAGCAAAAAATAATACAAATTACGTCGTTTTTTATCCGCCGTTTTTTGTGTTATAAAACTTTTAAGCGGGTACAAGCAGCAGATAAGCGAAGTAAACGAACCGATAAAAAGCGCAATTACAAGTAGCGGGAAAAACGGCGTGCCGTAAGAAATATCAAGTAGCGGCAAAGAAGTATTCGGCGAAACCCTGATAATGAGATAGGAAAATCCCGCAAAAAACACGGAAAAAGCAATAAATGCAGCAATCTTCGTTCCCTTTTTCTTTCCCTGTGCCGCGCTTTTAACGGACGGGAGTGCGACAAAGACGTTCATACACGCGTACAGGACGGCGTTTATCACCCACTTACCACCAGACGCCACGCGTACTTTCGGCGCGCTGTCCGGGACGTTAATTATTGTCAGAAAAACTATTAAAACAGAGACGGGAATAAGAAAACAATTTATTTTTTCTATCTTTTTTATGCTGCCGGACAGTAAAAAATGAAAGATGATAATCGACAAAACGGGCGCGGCGGGTATACCGCGAAATACTCCGATAAAGCCTGCTATTTCGTCCAGTCCCGACAGCATAGCAATCGAAAACACCGCGCTAGACATAAGCAAAGGGATTTTAGGCGTTGCGGTTTTTGACGTGGTTAAAAGCGTAAAACCTATAAAAAATATTACCGCGGAGAGTAAAAGTCCGCTACACTCCCCGCCGAAAAAGGCGACAAGTTCCCCGCCGGATAAAAATCCCGCGCCCATCACCGCGCCGGAGATAAGCAAAAAAAGTTTAACACCGTCAAGAAAATTCTTCACCTTAAAAAATACGAAAAAAAGCGGCGGTTTATGTATTTAAAAGTAAAAAAGGCGGCTTATTGCCGCCTATAATATAAAAATCTTTATTTTTTATTGCCTTTTATTTTTTTATAAATTGCGTCTTGGGTAAAGTCGCGTTTTTCGGTGTATTCGCCGCCCAAACACTCGATGGCGAATTTAAGTTCTTCAAACTCCTGATAGTTGACCTTGCCTTCTATTGCAACCTTTAAAACGGGTATCGCCCTATCGTCGCCGTACTTTGCAAGATAATTCGCATAAAGCGGAATTTTCTTTTTGTTTTTGACAAACCCTTCTACGAGTTTATCGAACACCGCGTCGGACTTTTCCTTTACGCTTGCTAAAATTTCCGATAATCTGTCCTTTTTGCTTTCTGGCGCGTCGTCGAAACATTTAAGCACTTTATCTTTAACTTTGTCGGCGTTTTCGATTAAAGCCTCGGTCGCAAGTTCGCCGATGTTTTCGGGATAGTCGTAAAGCGCGAACTCCAAGTACCGTTCTAAGGGAATATCCGCCTTTAAATCGGCTAAAATATTCATTAAGTATGCGGTAAACTGCTCGTCTTCTTCCTGCATAAGCGCGTTTTTTACCGCTTTAACGCTGTCGTGGTTTGCCGTTATCGCTTCGATAAGAAAATCGCTTACAGGTACGTCCTTTTCTATATGTTCTTTTAATGCGCATAACAGTTCGTCGGGGGTAAACTGTCTGTAAAACTCGTTGGGCGTTTTATCGTCCAACTCCTTTTGCGTGCTGTGCCCGAATTCTTCGTACAAAACGGGGATTTTATTTTCTATTTCTTCGGGCTTGACTTTGCCGACGTTGTCTAAAACGTATCTTTCTATGTATTTATCGAAAATTTTATCAAGATTTATCAGTTTAATCAACGTTTTTCTCCTTTTTAGCCGTTTTTGCCGCGCGCTCTTTTATCTTTATCGGCTTTATT
Organism: Clostridia bacterium; assembly: GCA_017448355.1. Classification (GTDB taxonomy): domain Bacteria; phylum Bacillota; class Clostridia; order Christensenellales; family Borkfalkiaceae; genus UBA1259. The sequence continues at coordinate 11,215 of JAFSLQ010000060.1, forward strand.
TTCTTTATAAAATCGTAAAACTCCGAAACGAGTTCCACACTCGATTTTTCCACGCCGAATTCCGCGCACACTCTTTTAACGTTTTCGGGCTTATTCTCACCGCACATAAGATAGCAAAGCGCGGCGATATCTTCCGCACGGAAACCGTTAAAACGTATCGTTTCAGCAAATTCGGTATATAAAAGATTCATATTAAAGGCGATTTTCGCGCTGTCCACAGTTTCCCAGCGAAGGGTTTTAACGAGTGCAAGCGCGTGCGCGGACTTATAGATTTCCGCATCTCTATTATGCTCGAATATAACTTTTTTTGGCTTAACGGAATAAAAACAGTCGCCTAAAACGACGTTAATCTTCCGTTTTTCGCCACCGACTATCAAAAGGTAAATAAGCGCGCTTTTAACTTCGTCGTCAATGTCGCCGTCAATTAACGCGGAAAAAACCATCTCTCTGTCTTCCTGTTTTTCCGAACCGCCGATTAAAAACGCCGCGCTCTTCGCCGTTTTTCTGTCTTCGAATTTAAGCGCGTATTTAAGGTTTTCTCTTACACGTGCGTCGCCCAGCATAGATACAGGCAACTTGCCGTTCATAAGTTTGGTGATTTCCCGCTTTATCTCCGTTTCAACCTGTTTCGGGAGTGCCTTTACATACTTTAACGGAAGGTATTCGTCCGCAAGCGAATTGTTGCCGCAAATATTATTAAAAAGAGTCGAATAATAACGGTAAATATCGTCTTCGGGACTGATTTTTCGCGCCGTTTCAATCATATTTTTGCCGCTTTCGTAGTCGCCGAGATTAATACAGGCAATCGCGTAAAAGAAAGTCATTACGTCGTCGTAAGGGCGTTCTTTTAAAATCACCGAAATACTGTTTTTTGCGGTCAAATCGTCGCCGCGCTCTATGGCGCATGACGCTATCTTATAATTTTCAACGTCAACACCCTTTCTCGCGTTTAATGCAAGCGAATAATAATATTCCGCCTTATCCGTGTCGCCGCGTGCGGCGTACACCGACGACAAATTGCAATAGGCGTTTACGTTTTCGCCGTGCCGCGCGATAGAATCTTTACAGACGTCTATCGCTTCGTCGTCATACTTTCCTAAAAACAGCGCGGTCGCAAAATCGCCGCTTATCTCTTCCGTTCTGCACTCGGCGGGAATTTTGCGGTACACCTTAACAGCGCGGTTAATATCACCCGCGGAAAAGGCACGCTTTGCGATTTTCGCTATCCCCGAATAATCCGCTTTGTCGTAAGGATAGGCTATATAATAAAGATCTCGATAAGCGTCCGAAGACGAAAAAAATTTGATTATTTCATCGTCAAGTCCTTCTTCCGCGATAAACCCGTCCCGCTCCACTTTCAGCCGAAAATAATAACTCGACGTCCAAAGGTTGTCCATATAAAAATAGTTTATCGCAAGTTCTTCAAACGCGATACTCTCTTTATCTTTCGGCGCACAGGTAAGATATAAGTACCAGTATTTATTTGAAAGCTCTAATAATCCCATATCGGCGTAGCAATCGGCAACGTCCGCAATCGCGGCAAGATTTTTCCCGTCCGTGTGTAATACGGTAAGATACAGTCCCAGCGCACCCGAATAATCGCCCGCGTCCGCCTTTTCGTCCGCGAGTTTTTTATAAAAATTTAAACTTTCGGTTTTCTCTACGATTTTTTTCATTTGCTAAAAAATCTCTTCTACGTCTTTTTGATTAAAAACGTACTCTTTGCCGCAAAATTCGCAATTAACCTTCACTGCTTTTTCTTTTGCGATTATATCTTCTAATTCGTTTTTGCCAAGAGAAACGAGTATTCCTTTAACGTACTCTCGGTCGCATAAACATTTATATACGGGGTGAAATTCGGTATACTCCGCATCGGGGAAAAGTTCTTTTATAAGATTTTCCGCGCCTTTATCTTTAATCTGTGCGGAAACGTCTTTAAGGGATTTTACCGCGTTTTCCGCCGCTAAAAGCGAACTTTCGCTTGCGTTCGGCATGGCTTGCACGATAACCCCGCCCGCGCCGATACAGGTGCGCTTTGTACCTATTAATACTCCCAGCGCCATCGCCGTGGGAATTTGTTCGCTGTAAGCGTAATATGCCGTAAAGTCTTCGGCAATTTCGCCTGAAACAAGCGCGCAACTGCCCGAATACGGTTCTTTAAGCCCCATACTTTTTACCACGGTAATCCTGCCGTTTTTACCTACGAACCCGCCGACGTCCAACTTGCCGTTGGGCTTTAACGGTAGTTCCGCACCGCCGTTTACGACAGAACCGCGCATAAACAGTTCGCCGTTCCCGCAAACTGTAATTCTGCCGCCTATGCCGTCGCCGTTTACGTTTACGTATAATTTATCTTCTTTATTTTTCAGCCCGCTCGCCATAAAAGTACAGGCGGTCAGAGTTCTTCCGAACGCCGCCGCCGCCACGGGCGATAATTTATGAATTTTTATGCCTTCGTTTACCATATCGGTTGTTTCCAACACCGAAACGGATATTTCGCCGTTCATGGCAAGCGCTTTAAAAAGTTTGTCCAAAATTATATCCCTTTACCTATCGTTTAATCGAAATGACCTTCTTCGAGTTCGGTCTTCGTCGGAAGCGGGGGTGTATCGTCGTGCTTATACAGCAGTTTTAAAAGTATCGGCGCAAGAAGGGAACTGACAAGTACCAAAAGCACCACGATTACCCTGTACTTTGCGTCTATAATGCCGCCCGCAATACCCTTTTCCATCACGATTAAGGCGACTTCGCCGCGCGCAATCATACCGACGCCCACTCTAAGACTATCCTTAAAGTTAAAGCGTAAAAGTCTTGCCGCGCCGCCGCAACCTATAATCTTCATAAGGATAGCGATTAAAGTAAACGTTGCCGCAAAAAGCAGAGTTTCAAGCGAAAAGCCACTAAAACTCATCTTTATACCTATCCCTGCGAAAAATATCGGTGCAAAAACGGTATACGAGTTTATCGAAACCTTTCTGTCAACGTATTGCGCCGACGTATGGTTAGTAGAAAGCACAAGTCCCGCAATGTACGCGCCCGTGATGTCCGCGACGCCGAACACTTTTTCGGCAATAAACGCGAACAAAAAACAAGTCGCTATGGAAAAGATAGGTATTCTTCTCGTATGCGGCGCTTTCTTTTCGATTATTTTAAAAAGTTTTGAAATGCCTATGCCTGCGCCCACCGCAAAAACAAAGAAGGCTAAAATCCAGATTATGGTAATAGCGGCGTTCCCATCGGGATTAATCAAACTGAGTACGGTGTTTTCAGCACTCTTCGCGCCCGATAAAGACAGTACTATGGCAAGCACCATTATGCCTAGCACGTCGTCGATTATCGCCGCCGAAAGTATTACCGTGCCGACTTTTGTTGTAAGTTTACCGAGTTCTCGAAGCACTTCTACCGTTATGCCGACGGAAGTCGCGGTCATTATGACGCCGATAAACAGCCAGGTGAAAAACCCGTGTTCGGCGTGCGGCAAAAACAGCGCGCCGACCCCCGTGCCTGCCGCAAGGGGCAATAAAACGCCCGCCGTCGCCACGAAAAACGCAGTCTTGCCCGTATTTAACACGTCTTTAAGGTTTGTTTCAAGCCCCGCGGTAAACATAACGAATATAACGCCCACTTCGGCAAAAGCGTTTAAATAGGAGTTTTGTTTAAGCGGGAAAACCGTAGCGCCATTTAAATTAAAGAAAAGTTCCCAAATTGCAGGACCTATAATAATCCCCGCGACGATAAAACCCAAAACTTGCGGAAGACCGAGTTTTCGCATTAAAATCCCGACCATTTTCGTTGAAAAAAGTATTATTGCTAACTGGCAAAGAAAATCCGCTATCTCCATTTTATACCTGTCTTTTAATTGTTCTTATTGCGTTTCATCAATTCTTTTTTTGCTTTTTCTATGCGTTTTTCGCGCTCTTTTGCTTCCTGTTCCGCCGCCTTTTCTTCTTCGGTCGGCATAAATTCGGGGTCGTTTTTATGTTCTTCGACGTACTGTGCGTAATCGTCGTAAATTACTTGCTTGCTTTCGTTAAGTTTTACTATATCGTCCCTATTGAACGCACTCGGCAGTTCCGCGATTTTAAGTTCGTCGTCGGTTATCGGCTTTATGGGGCGGGAATTAAGCGAAGTTCTCGTCATTGCGACTTGCATACGGTACTGCTTTAACGCTTCGGAGTTGGATTCTTTTATCTTTTCGTAAATACCCCTGTTTTTCTGCGCACCGGGAACTTTATCGTTAATGAACTTATCGTACGCCCATTGACAAAAATCCGTCCATATAAGAAGAATAAGCGAAAAACCTATGAGTAAAATTATGATTATTCCTATGGGCATCAAAAACCCGCCAAACATAACGAGTACAAACGGAATAAACCCGACAAGCAAGAAAAAAGCGGTTTGCGGCAAAAGTCCTAACGTAAACAAAAACGAGTTCCTTATAAGCGCGCGAAGGGTCAGTTGGTAGGTTACGCTCATCGTAATCATGTGCATCGTCATCGCGGAAATCAATATGATAAACACAATAGAAAATATTTTCGACACCACGAACATCCACGCCCGTTCCGTGCCCGTCGCAAGATTTAAATCGGCAAGCGAAATAGCCATCATGGTAAGATAAAACAATACCGAATACAAAAGCGCGACAACAAATATTTGTTTAAAGTTTTGTTTAATGCCGCGCCAGAAATCGTTTGCAACGAAAATTCCTTCCGTCCAGACCATATTCCTTATCACGTAAGCGCCGCCCGCTACGCCGACCGCCGCAATGGAAAGTGCAATAGGCAAAAGTAAATAAGATACGAGATTGACGTTAAAAACTACTTGTTCCGCGTAACCGACAAGCGAAACCGGCGCTTGATAGCCAAGTCCCAGTCCCTGCGAAAACGGCATCGCCGCGCCCATGCCCGCTACAAAGTTCGCACGCATAAAAAGCAGCAAAAATAACGGGATAAAGAATAGCAAAACGAGAAGATTTATTATAACGAGTTTCCAAAATCTCCCCTTTAATATATCCCAAAAAAGTTCCCAACGGTTAGAAGGAAGACTTGCCCTTGCATAGCCTTCGGATTTTTCTTTACCTAATAAAAGTCTGTTTATAAGACCGCCTGTTTTACCTGCCATTTAACCACCTTACGCCCGAAAACCCGACGAACGCCGAAAATTCGGGTATAAAATAAAATTTTCCTTATATAATAGTAAACTAATTTTAAACTTTTATCAAATAAAAAACGCCCTTTGCCGAAAAAAACTTTACTTTTTTTCCCGCGTTTGGTAAACTATTACGTGAAGAAATAAAAAATTTGACTTTCGGAGAACATTTTATGAAAAAGTACAACGTGGCAGTAGTCGGCGCAACCGGTATGGTGGGCAGAAAATTTTTACAGGTTTTGACGGAAAGAAATCTTCCCGTAGAAAATTACTACCTTTTCGCTTCGGCAAAATCGGCGGGAACGGAAATAGATTTTATGGGTAAACCGCATAAAGTCATAGAACTTAAAGAAGAGAATATAATAGATAAAAAGATAGATATCGCGCTGTTTTCGGCGGGCGGCGACGTAAGCCGCGAATTTGCGCCCGTGTTCGCAAAGCACGGCACTCTCGTTATCGATAACTCCAACGCGTGGAGAAGAGAAAAAGACGTGCCGCTGGTAGTTCCCGAGTGCAACGCAAAAGATATTTTATGGCATAAAAACATAATCGCTAACCCCAACTGCTCGACTATTCAAGCGGTAGTCGCGTTAAAGCCCTTGCACGAAGCGTTTAAGATTAAGCGCATTATATATTCCACCTATCAGGCGGTATCGGGCGCGGGCGTTAAAGGATTCAACGACCTTAAAGGCGGAATCTGCGGCGAAAAACCCCAAAAATTCCCCTATCCTATCTTCGGCAACTGTCTGCCGCACATCGATATTTTCCTTGACAACGGCTACACCCGCGAAGAAGATAAGATGATTTTCGAAACCAAAAAGATTTTGGGCGACCAGAACATAAAAATCACGGCTACCTGCGTACGCGTTCCCGTTTACTACGGACACAGCGAATCGGTAAACGTAGAATTTGAAAAACCCTGTACGGTCGAACAGGTAAAAGAAGTTCTCAAAAACGCGCCAGGCGTCGTTATTCAGGACGACCCCGCAAATAACGTCTACCCTATGGCTATAACCGCCGAAAACCGCGACGAAGTATTCGTCGGGCGTATCAGAAAAGACGACACGGTAGATAGCGGCATCAATTTCTGGGTAGTTGCGGATAATATACGTAAAGGTGCGGCGACGAACGCCGTTCAGATTGCGGAATACGCAATAAAAATGGACGCCGTAAAAGACCAACTCAATAAATAAAACGAGTTTTTATTTGCAAAATAAATTTTTTCGGAGGGTAAAATGAATAAAACCATATTCGAAGGGGTTTGCACCGCTATGATTACCCCGTTCACAAAAGACGGCATCGATTATGCGGCGTTTGAAAAGCAAATAGAATTTCAGATAGAAAGCGGCATTTCCGCGCTGTGCGTTTTAGGCACTACGGGCGAAGCGCCGACGGTTTCCGACGCCGAATACGAAAGCGTGGCGAAATTCGCTTATGACAAAATCGCCGGCAGAGTAAAATTTATACTGGGCTCTGGCAGCAATTGCACTAAAAAAGCAATCGAAAAAAGCATACTTGCCCAAAAACTCGGTGCGGACGGACTGTTGGTTGTAACGCCTTACTACAATAAATGTACGCAAAAAGGTCTTGTTAAGTATTACAACGATATATGCGACAGCGTGGATATTCCCGTACTTTGCTACAATGTTCCCGCGCGCACGGGCGTAAACATTTTGCCCGAAACGATGGCGGAAATTGCCGAACATAAAAACATCGGCGGTATAAAAGAAGCCTGCGGCAATATGGAACAAATCTGCGAAACGGCAAGGCTTATTAAGGGCAAAACCGCGCTGTATTCCGGCGACGACAACCTTAACCTTGCCATGCTTGCGATAGGTTCAAAAGGGCTTATCTCGGTCGTATCTAACGTATTGCCCAAAGAAGTCAGCACGGTAAACAATCTGTTTATGAGCGGAAAACCGTTAGAAGCGAACGCGTTGCACGAAAAACTTTTGCCCGTTATAGACATTATGTTTGTCGAAGTCAACCCTATCCCCGTTAAACGCGCTATTGAACTTATGGGACTTGGCGAAGGTGTGGTGCGCGCCCCGCTTACGGAGTTAGAACCCGAACACACCGCCGAGATGATACGTATATTAAAAGAATTCGGAGTAAAATTAAAATAAAATGAAGATAATAATTTGCGGCGCACTCGGTAAAATGGGCACGAAGATAAGAGAAAACGCGCTTAAAACCGAAGACGTTATCCCGATAGCGGGAGTAGATAGAACGTGCGCGGAAATAAACGGATTTAAAGTTTACGACAGTTTCGATAAAATTACCGAAAAAGCCGACGCCGTTATAGACTTTTCGGCAAAATCTACTTTAAATTCTGTACTTGCGTATTGCGTAAATTCTAAAACGCCCGCCGTACTTTGTTCTACGGGCTACGACGAAAACGATATAAAGGCGATAAATGAAGCGAGTAAAAAAGTTGCGCTTTTCCGTTCCGCTAATATGTCGCTCGGCGTAAACGTTTTAATCGAAGCGGTCAAATTCGCAGCAAAAAAACTTTACGATTTTGATATTGAAATAATCGAAAAACATCACAATAAAAAAGCCGACGCGCCAAGCGGAACTGCCGTTATGATTAAAGACGGCATAAAAGAAGTCTTCCCCGACAAAACGGAAACTTACGGGCGGCACGGGATTGTCGGTGCGCGTGATAAAAAAGAAATAGGTATTCACGCGGTGCGCGGCGGCACGATAGTCGGCGAACATCAGGTAATTTTTGCGGGAGACAACGAAAGCCTGACCTTTACCCACAACGCGGAATCGCGCGACGTATTCGCGGCGGGCGCTATTTCCGCGGCGCGGTTTATTGCAAAAAAAGAAAAAGGGCTTTTCTGTATGAAAGACCTTTTAAGTGAAAATGCTTAAAGATAACGTTAACAAAATATTGCACGAAATTTCTATCGGCAACAATTTAGGCGAAAAAATAACGCTTGTTGCGGCGACGAAGACGCAAAGCGCGGATACGATAAACGACGCGATTAATTGCGGCATAGAAGTCGTTGCCGAAAACAGAGTGCAGGAATTTTGTGAAAAATCAGCGCTTTTATTGCCTTGCAGACAGCATTTTATCGGGCATTTACAGACCAACAAAGTTAAATACGTAGTCGGAAAAGTGGAACTTATCCACTCGGTAGACAGTTTTCACTTAGCGTCGGCGATAAACGATTTTGCGAAAAAGACGAACGTTATCCAAGATGTTTTGCTTGAAATAAACGCGGGGGGCGAAGAGACGAAGAGCGGCTTTTCGTTTGAAGACGTTAAAAATAACGTTAAAGAGATTGCAACAAGTCTTAAAAACGTACGCATAAAAGGGCTTATGGCAATGATGCCTTTATCTATCGACGTTGACTATCTTGCGGGTTTATTCGATAAAGCGCGCGCTTTATACGACGAACTTAAAAGCGAAGGCTATGCCTTAGAATATCTTTCTATGGGTATGAGCGAAGATTATAAAATAGCGATAGCGCACGGAAGCAATATGATACGGCTTGGAACGGCGCTTTTCGGCAAAAGGAATTACGGAGGAAATAATTGATGGGTGTATTCGACCTGTTCGGCAGAACGCCGAGAACCAAAGAAGTAAAAACCACTAAACCGTTCGCGTCGGCGGCGGAAAACGGCACTCACAACGCAGGCCCTGTTTCCGTGTTTGACCCGACGTCTTACGACGACGTTGAAAAAATGATAGACGCGCTAAAAGACGGTAAAAACGCCATCGTGCATCTTGAAAAACTCAAAAAAGAAACGGCTATGCGTATTCTCGATATGTTGTCGGGCGCAATTTACGCTTTGGGCGGCGGAGTATACGAAATGGAAGAAAATATCTTTATGTTCTCCCCCACAGGCGTTGAAATTTTATAATAAAAACGATTTAAAATTTTTCGTCCCGTTAAGGCGTGCCTTAACGGGACGAATTTTTATATTCCCCAAACGAACCAGCAGAAAAGATAACCGCCGAGAACCGCGACAAGCGTAAACGGTATTCCGATTTTGAAAAAGTCCGAATTTTTGACTTTATATCCCGCTTTATTCAATATCCCTATACCAACCACGTTAGCCGAAGCCCCTACGGGCGTTAAATTTCCGCCGAGAGTTGCGCCGCATAAAAGTCCGAAATACAATAAGTAGGGCGAGACCGAGGGCAAAGATAACGTAAGCGCTTTTATTACGGGCAACATCGTCGCAACGTACGGGATATTATCAATGAACGCGGAAAACACGACCGAGCCGAAAACTATCACCGTATAAAGCAAGAACACATTTTCGCTGCCGAGTTTTTTAAATAACTCGCTTATATCTTTTATAAGCCCAACCCTTTCTACCGCGGCAATTATTATAAATAAGAATATAAGGAAGAAAACTGTAGAAAAGTCTATATCTTTAGCACTGTTTTTTATTCCGTCCTTTTTATAATTTACGGCTGTAAATATTATCGCAACGAGCGCAAACCCCGCACAGATAAGTCCGTTTAATATACTGATTTTTTTCTCCGCAGGAATAAACGACACCGCTATAAGTACAAGTATGTTGCCGACAAGCAGAAATGTCGGCACTATAGATTTAATCTTTACGTTTGCGGGCGTAAATTCAAGTTTTTCTCTATGATGGCGGAAAATAAATATGATAACGGGAATCGACAGAACCGCGCCGAGTTCTACCGCCCAGAATATCGAAAATTTTCCGTCTAAAAAGAAAAAGTCGAAAAAACTCATATTCGCAAAACTGCCAAGCATAATACTCGTAGTGTCGCCGACTAACGTCGCCGCACCTTGAAGATTAGACGACACCGCGATACTTATGATGACGGGTATAGGCGAAATTTTGGTTTTTAAGGCAACGGAAATCCCGATAGGCGCAAGCATTAAAACCGTCGCCACGTTATCGATAAACGCGGAAATTATGCCGGAAAGTAGCGACAAAAACACAACGGCAACCAGTGCGTTCGGCATTTTGCTTATAAGCCTGTCCGCGATAAAATCGGGCATTTCCGAAAAAGAAAACGCGGACACCGTTATCATAATTCCCAAAAGCATTAAAACGACGTTAAAATCTATCGCAGTAAATATTGCGGATAGACTGGTTTCTCCGAATATCAGTAAGCCGCCGGCAGAAAGCACCGCCGCCACACCCGCTATATAAGGCTTTTTAGTAGGAAAAGCGATTATCCCCGCATAGGTCAGAATAAAAACAATCAGCACGAATATTTTCATATTTTTCTCCGTCGTTTACAGGTGCTTAAAAAAGCAACGAATTAATGATACCCCTTTTAACAATAAAAAACAAGACTTTTACCGCAAAAAACGGTAAAAGTCTTGTTGAAAACAATAAAGTTTTACGCATTGCCGGGCTTAAAGCCGTACTGACGACAATGCTAACGCAAAAATTTGCGCCAACTACTCCCTTTTACAGGTATATATTATCGGTTAATTTCTAACGCCGAGAGCGTCGTAAGTCGCGGTAAGCGACGAGATTTTTTCATCGAACAACGCTTTTTCTTCTTCTGAAAGCGGCAAATCGACAACTTTTTCTATGCCGTTAGCGCCAACCATACAGGGAACGCCCATACAAACGTTATCCGCGCCGTATTCGCCGTGCATTAATGCCGAAAGCGGCAAAATAGTATGCGTATCGGCTAAAATCGCCTTCAACAACTGCATAACGGACGCCGCTATCGCATAGAACGTCGCGCCCTTTGCCTTAATAACTATAGAACCCGATTTTACCATATCAGTATATATCTGTTCGCACTCCGATTTAACGGCGTCTTCATTGACACCCAAAAATTTCTTTGCGTAATCGTCCATATTAAGTCCTGACACGGTACAAAGACTCCACGGAGTCATACAAGCGTCGCCGTGTTCACCCAAAACGAACGCGTTAACGTTATGCGCGTCTACCTTGCAATAGTCGGCAACGAATTTTATAAGTCTGTTTGAATCTAACAGCGTACCCGTGCCGATAACGCGGTTTTCGGGAAGTCCCGTGCATTTTATCGTCGCATACGTCAACACGTCGACGGGATTGCTTACGATGATATATAATGCTTCGGGCGCGATTTTCGCAACGCTTGGCATAACACTCGTAAGTATGCCAACGTTTACTTTCGCAAGGTCAAGTCTCGTCTGGTCGGGCTTTCTGCCTATACCGAAAGTTACGATAACTATATCTGAACCCGCAACGTCTTCATATTCGCCGCAACGCACCTTTACCGACGGCGTACAAGCCGCGCATTGCGCCAAATCCAAAGCCTCGCCTTCTGCTTTCGCTTTATTTACGTCTACCAAAACTATTTCCGAACAAAGCCCCGAAAGAGTCAACGAGTACGCAATGGTCGCGCCGACGTTGCCTGTTCCGAGAACCGAAATTTTTCTGCTTTTCCTAAGCATTGCCGATTCTCTCCTATTATAATTTAATACTATAATAAATGATACTCTAATTCTCAGATTTTGGCAAACGTTTTACGACATTTTTTTACTGTTTTTTTAAAATTTTTTACTGCCATCAATTTCTACGGTGTTAATTCTAATTTTTTAGCGATAAAATATATATCCCCCGCGCCTATAAACAGAATTTTTCTATAATTAAAAGCGTGATTCTTTAATAGGTTATTAAGTGCGGAATAACTTGCGGCATAAAAAACTTCGCCTGAAAAATCTTTCATTAATTCTTCATACAAGCATTTTCCGTCGCCTTCCGCCATAAATTTTTCACGCGCGGGGTAGGTCTTATAAATAATCACGCCGTCCGCCTTTTTAAGCGCAAAAACAAAATCTTTTAAAAGCGCTTTCGTACGCGAATACGTGTGCGGCTGAAACACCGCCAGAGTCTTTTCGGTTTTATTGTTGAGTAGTGCGCTTATCTCCGTAGGGTGATGGGCGTAATCGGCAAAGCACTTTACTCCGAACGCCCTGCCTAAATATTCGTTTCGCCTTTTCACCCCGTCAAAATCCCGAAAAGCCGACTGAATAAACTTGAACGGCACTTTCAACTCGTTAAGCACGGCAATAGCCGCAAGCGCATTATATACGTTATACTCGCCCGCAATTTTAAGGTTTATCCTTCCCAACCTTTTACCGTATGCATAAGCGGTAAAAGAACGGTTTTCCTTTTTATCTATATATTTTGCGGTATAAGTAGCGAGATTTGTAATGCCGAAAGTTACGGTAGAAGAATTAAATACTTTGCGGGCATATTCGTCGTCGGCGTTTATAATCGAAAAACTGTTCTTTGAAAACTGTGAAAAGGCTTCCGTCGCTTCGTCCATAGTTTTAAATGTGTCAACGTGGTCGTTATCTATATTTAAAATTACAGCGATATTCGGCTTTAAGTCTAAAAAATTACGTTGATATTCGCACGCTTCCGCGACGGCAAAACTGTTCCCGCCCAAGCGAAAATTCCCGAAAGTCTCTCTTTCCCCGCCCAAAAATACGGTAGGATTAAGCCCTGCCGCTATCATTGTTTCCGCAATCAAAGCAGTCGTCGTGGTCTTACCGTGACTGCCCGATATTGCCACCGTGCGATTAAAAAGAGATAAAATCTGCCCCAGAAGTTCGCTGCGTTTTAGAGTGGGAATACCGCTTTTACGCGCGTAAACGATTTCGGGATTAGTAGATTTTACGGCGGAAGTATAGACTAAAAGGTCAACGCTCGCAACATTTTCGGCTTTATGCCCGATAAAAATTTTTGCACCGAGAGAAGACAGCCTTTTCAATTCATTAGAAAGGATTTTATCGCTGCCTGACACGTAAAATCCTTGGGTTAGACAGAATTTTGCAAGTCCCGACATGGACGCGCCGCCGATTCCTACAAAGTGAATTTTGCGATAATTATTAAAAAATACGTTTTGTTCCATATTACACAATATGATACGAAGAGTTTTTTGGGCATAAAAAAAGTGATTTTATGAAAAATTAATAAAAAATAGTAAAGAAATTTACAAAATATATTGAAATCGCATTTTTTTTATGATATGATTGACGTAATATAAGATAAAGGAAGGTGCCGAAATGAAAATTTCAGACGTACGCGTTCGCATTGTAAAAAACAGCGACAGCAAATTGAAGGCAGTGGCTTCGGTAACCTTCGATGACTGCTTTGTTGTACACGACATTAAAGTTATTGAAGGGAACGAGGGCTTTTTTATCGCTATGCCCAGCCGTAAAACTACAGACGGTTCTTATAAAGACATAGCGCACCCCATCAGAACCGAAACGAGAGAAGAACTTATCAAAGTTATCTTAAACGCGTTCGAAGAGGAAAAAGCCAAACCGCAAGAATAACGAAACGATTTTTATTAAAGTCGTTTTTCGCGTTCCCACGTTCGTTTAAAAAAACGAACGGCGTTTTTTGTCGGAAAAAATCAGATTATTATTCGGGTTTTTTAAAAAATTCGGGCAGAATTCATTTGCCCGTATTTTTATATGTTCATATTTACATATGCTTTTATATACATATGCAAATATAATAAATTAATCGCCGTCCTAAAATTTAGGACGGCGATTTTCTTCTTTACTTAAAAATCTTTTCCGCAAGATTAGTTATAAATGCCAGCGATTCAAACAGTTCTTTTATATCCGCAAAATCGTTTTTGTATACTTCTATAAGCAACGCTCCGTCAAAGCCTTTGTCGCGAAGTCTCTTAAAAATTTCGCTAAAATCGGTTCCCCCCCTGCCCGGAAGGCACATCTTGCCGCTTATGTCTATATCCGAAAGATGCACGGTGGCAATATCGCCGCCCATCTCTTCTATAAACTCGTGATAATCTATATTTGACTGTCTGGCTTGCTTTATATCCAGAGTGCCTTTAAGCCCGCTGGTTCGCTTTCTCAGTTCGCTGAAAAAACCGATATAATTATAATATGCCCAATGCACGTTTTCGTAAGCAAGCGTTAAACCGTATTTGGCGCACACGTCTATTATTCGTTGCGTTATTTCACCGCACCGCGCAAAATCTATTACGTAAGGCGTGCGCTTTACACGCGCGAGTCCGTGAAAAGTATAGAATTTCGCCCCCATTGCGTGCGCCGCCTGCATAGTGCTTTCAAGCAATGCAAAAGAGTCTTTCTTCGCGCGCTCGTTCTGGCTATACAGCGTGGACTCAAACTGCGTCGTTAAAGTATGTACCGAGTGAATATCAACGTCGCCCTTTCGTGCGGAAAGGAATTCACCGAATTCTTTATTGTATTCGCAAAACGATTCCAAAAAAACTTCCGCGCTATTAACGCCGTTTTCGCTTAAAAACGACAGGGCGTCTTCGGTATTGAACCTTCCGAAAAGCGACGCCGTCGATATACCCGTCCGCATAAACTATAATCCACCTTTAAATTTGCGGCTCGATAAGCCCCAAATCGCCGTCGTTTCTCTTGTAAAGCACCTGCACGGAATTCGATTTCGCTTCCAAGAACACGTAAAAAGAGTGTCCTAAAAGTTCCATTTCTTCTTCCGCTTCTTTAACCGTCATGGGAGAAAGCACGAAACTCTTTTTCTTAACGACCTGAACTTTGGAGTTTTCTTCCTTGTTTTTAAGGTCGAACATCGCCGCGTCGCTAAACGCCGCGTTCTTGTTGTGCTTGTCGAATTTAGTACGGTGTTTTCTTATCTGCCCTTCGAGTTTCGGCAAAATTACGTCGATATTCTCGTAAAAGTTATCGCTTGTCGCCGTGGCGCGAACGAATTTTCCGTTATAATCAAGCATAACTTCCGTCGTCAAAGAATTGCCCTGTTTTTTGAAACTTACTCTCGCCGCAGTTTCGTCGTCTTTAAAATACTTGTCAAGTTTAGCAAGTTTTTGTTCGGTAATGTTTTTTAACTTTTCGCCTACTTCGTAATTTTTTGCATAGATGTCTACTCTCATAATCTCCCCCTTTAAATAATAGTTCGCAAACTAAAAGGCAAAATCCTTTTATTATAAATTATTTTTGAAGAAAAATTCCCCGTCCGCCGCGTCCACGGTTATTGTCGAACCGTCTTTGAATTCGCCGCGCAAAATCGCTTCGGACAACTTATCTTCGATATACCGCTGAATAACCCGTTTTAAGGGTCGCGCGCCATAGTCGTTGTCGTAGCCTTTTTCTATAATTAAATCCATAGCAGGCTGCGACACTTTAAGCGACGCCCCGATAACCGCTAAGCGCTTTCTTAAACTTGCGAGAAGAAGTTCGGCAATCTTTGCGGTTTCTTCTTTGGTAAGTTTATGGAATACGATTATATCGTCGATACGGTTCAAAAATTCGGGACGGAATTTTTCTTTTAACGCGTCCATATATCTGTCGCACATATCGTCGTACGCCTTTTCGCCGCCCGAAAATCCCAGCGTGTTTCTGTGTTGCACTTCCGTCGCGCCGACGTTTGAAGTCATTATTATAATGGTGTTTTTAAATGAAACCACTCTGCCCTTACTGTCCGTAAGCCTGCCGTCGTCAAGAATCTGCAACATTATATTGAAGACGTCCGGATGCGCCTTTTCTATCTCGTCGAATAAAACAACCGAATAGGGCTTTCTTCTCACTTTTTCCGTAAGTTGCCCCGCTTCGTCAAACCCCACGTATCCGGGAGGCGCGCCGACAAGTTTACTTACCGAGTGCTTTTCCATATATTCCGACATATCGACGCGGATAAGATTGTTTTCGTTGCCGAAAACCGCTTCGGCAAGTGCTTTCGAGAGTTCGGTCTTACCTACGCCCGTAGGTCCGACGAAAATAAACGAACCGACGGGGCGATTTGGGTCTTTCAGCCCCGCACGCGCGCGGCGGATTGCGTCGGACACAGCCTTAACCGCGTCCGTTTGTCCTATCACCCTTTGGTGCAAAACCGCTTCTAAATCAAGAAGTTTTTGTGCTTCCGTTTCGGTAAGTTTTACGACGGGAACGCCCGTCCAGTTGCTTACCACCTTCGCTATATCGTCCGGCGTTAAGCAAAGTTTGTCGCGGTTGGTTTTAAGTTTACTTGCCTTTGCACGTATTTCGTCGAGTTCTTTGTTTACGCGCTCTATCTCTTTGTTCAGTTTAATAGCGCGTTCCAAATCGTCGCGGCGCTTGGCTTCGTTCTTCTCGGCGGTAAGCGTCGCAAGTTCGTTTTCCTTCTGCTTTGCTTCCGCGGGCGAATTATAACTGTCAAGTCTGACACGCGACGCCGCTTCGTCTATTAAGTCAATCGCTTTATCAGGTAAAAACCTATCGGTTATATATCTGTCGGAAAGCGATACCGCCGCCATTATCGCGTCGTCGGGAATACTCACCCCGTGATGCGATTCGTACTTATCGCGAAGCCCCTTTAATATTTCAACCGTTTCTTCGGTACTCGGCGCGTCGACCATAATGGGCTGAAATCTTCTCTCTAAAGCCGCGTCCTTTTCTATATATTTTCTATACTCGTCGATAGTCGTCGCGCCGATGGTTTGCAACTCTCCGCGCGAAAGCATCGGCTTTAAGATGTTCGCCGCGTCCATATTGCCTTCGCCCGTACTGCCCGCACCGACGATATTATGAATTTCGTCTATAAAGAGTATAATATTGCCGTTCTGTTTTACAACGTCGATGGCTTTTTTAAGCCTGTCTTCAAAGTCGCCCCTGTATCTTGCGCCCGCAAGCATACCCGCAATATCCAAAGAAAATACGATTTTATCGGCGAGCAGTTCGGGAACGTTGCCCTTTACTATCGCTTGCGCTAAACCTTCCACGACCGCACTTTTACCTACGCCCGGTTCACCTATTAAAACGGGGTTGTTTTTCGTACGTCTTGACAATATCTGAATAACCCTGTCTATCTCTTTTTTCCTGCCGATAACGGGGTCAAGCCTGCCTTCCTGCGCCTGTTTGTTGAGATTAACGCCGAATTTTCCGAGTTCGCCTAAATCCCCGCCGTAGTCCTTGTTTTCCTTTTTGTTTTGGACGTAGGAATAGGGATTTTGCGCCGATTTAAACGAATTACCCGCCGCCATAGTCTCAGGTTCGTCGATATCGTCGGGTTCTTCCACACCCATTAAACTGTCGGCAATTTCCGCCGCCATAGCGTCGGTATCGACGCGCATAGCCTTTAAAATCGCAGTCGCCACCGCTTCGTCGTCCATAAGGATTGCAAGAAGCAAGTGTTCCGTACCGACAAAACCGGAGTGTGCGCGCAAAGAAATATCTATCGCCTTTTCAAAGTGGCGTTTTGTGCGCGGCGTGAACATATTGCCGGGGATTATCGAATTTAAATCTATCGTCTTTTTGAAATAGTATAAATATCTGTCGTTATCGACTTCGGCTTCGCGCAGTATCGCCGCCGCCCTGCCGTCCGACACGTTGATTAAGCCGAACATTATATGTTCGCTGCCGATATATCTACACCCGAAGCGCTTGGCAAGGGTGTTCGCATACTCTATGACTTCATTTACATTTCTTGAAAATGCTTCGTAATACATAATTTACTCCTTTAATTTCATAAGTTTTTTGCCGACGAGTTCGGCACGGAATAAATCCCTGTCCGTATCCCCCAAGGGTCTGCCGTACTGAACGCAAAGATTAGCTGGACGAACGGCAACCGTCAGTTCGTCAAGCGCTTGCGTGTCGGAAATATTTATCATACCAAGCATAGAACCGAGTTTAACCTTAGCGATAAGCGATAAAAATTCGCTATAAGGCAACAGCACGGCGTTCGTCAGCACCCCGTATGCCTTTTTTGCCTTATCCATCGTAATAAGTTCTCGCTTTACGTACAGTTTTTCTTCCAGTTCCCGCTCTACCCTACAAATAGACAAAACGGCTTCTTCGACAGATTTAATTATATCATACTCGGAAATTCCAAGCGTGATTTCGTTGCTTATCTGGTACATACAGCCTTCGGCTCTGCTGCCTTCGCCGTAAAGCCCGCGAACGGTAAGTCCCAGTTCGGACACTTCGTCGATTAAGCCTTCTATCTTGCCGCTTTCTGTCAGCGCGGGCAAAAACAGCATTACCGACGCGCGCATACCCGTGCCGAGATTAGTCGGACACGCGGTTAAATATCCCAGATTTTCATCGAAAGCGATATCGAGATTTTTAGCAAGTTCGTCGTCAATCGCGTCCAGCCGCTTATACGCTTCCGTAAGCATTAAGCCTTTCATAAAGCATTGTTCACGGATAACGTCTTCCTCGTTTACCATTATCGAAAGACTTTCGTCGGGGTTGATAAGCGCCGCGCCTGAAACGTTATTGTCTATGAGATTTTGGCTGATTAAATGCCGCTCCTTCATCGCTTCCAAGGTAATTTCGTCCAAGTTTGACACGAAATACAGATTAAAAGTGTCGGTTTTAACCAGCGCGCGGTTGACTTTTTTAACGACGTCTTTCGCGTTTTTTTCGTCAAGCGAGAAAGGCATATCTTTAAGGTTTCTCGCAAGCCTTATGCGCGACGTTATAATGTTTCCCGCATACAACTCGGGATTAAATACTGCCATTTATATAAGCCCCCGCCTTTCGAGTTCGCTTTTAAGGTCGATAAGTTCGTCGGAAATCTTTTTGACGTCAGAAAATCTGCTCTCTAAAACCGCCGTCTCTTTTTCGGCTAAAAGCCGCTTATATTCGGCGTAAAGTTCCCTGTCCACCGAATTAAGCGTCGGAATTTTGCCTTCGTGGTGCGCGCTTTTCTGGATTTTTTTGAGAGTTTTAGATATTTCGACGCGGAAAGCCGCATAACAATGCGGGCATCCAAGCATACCCGTCCTGAAATAGTCGGATAAATACGTTCCGCAACTTCTGCAAATCTTATCGTACATTTAAGTCTTTTTACTCCGTTTAAAGTTTTGCCGCAAGTTCTTTTAAGTATGTTTTTATATCTTCGCCCATTTCCGCACTCATTAAAGCGTACTCTACGTTTGCTTTAACGAACCCGAATTTATCCCCTACGTCGTAACGGACGCCGTTAAATGTAGACGCTAAAAGTTCGCCCTTTATTGCCAACTCATCTAAAACGTCGGTGAGATAAATTTCGTTGTTTCTCGGCTTTAACGCCTTTAATTTGGACATTATCCCGCCCGCTAAAACGTATCTTCCGATGATAGCGTTATTTGAAAGCGCGTCCGCGATACTCGGTTTTTCGACTATGGCGCTGACTTGCATAACGCCGTCTTCTTCGCTTGCAATACCGATATTGCCGTATTTACTTACGTCGTCGCCGAAAACTTCCATCGTGGCGATGACGCTTTTACCCGTCTTTTCGTAGATACTTAAAAGCCGCTCCATACACGACTGTTCGTCTATACCCGCGTAAATAAGTTCGTCGCCGAGAAGAAGTGCGAACGGTTCGTCGCCGATAAATTCTTCCGCGCATAAAATTGCGCCCGCAAGCCCGTTCGGTTCTTTCTGGATAGCGAATTTTACGTTAAACGAACAAGTCTCCTGTTCTATTTCGTATAGTTTTTTCTTGTTATCCGATAAAAGCCTGCTTTCAAGTTCGGGCGCACGCCCGAAATGCCGCATTATAACTTCCGAATCGGGCGAAACGACTATAATAATTTCGTCTATTCCCGCACGGCGAAGTTCTTCCGCTATGTACTGAATAGTCGGCTTGTCGAACACGGGAAGCATGGGCTTCGGCACGGCTTTCGTTATGGGCAAAAATCTCGTTCCGAGTCCCGCCGCAGGTATTATCGCTTTTGTTACTTTCATCTTTAATCCCCTTATACTTTCTATTTGAAGTTTTTCTCTTCAAGTGCTTTTATTTTATTAACTCTTCTTACGTGACGTTCGTCGCCCGAAAATTCGGTATTTAAGAACGCGTCTACGATTAGAAGCATAAGCCCCGGTCCTATAACGCGTTCGCCCATAGCGAGAACGTTCGCGTCGTTATGAAGTCTCGTCATTTTTGCGGAAAATACGTCATGACAATGCGCGCAGCGTATCCCCTTAACTTTATTCGCGGCGATACTCATACCTATCCCCGTGCCGCAAATTAAAATACCGTAATCATATTCGCCGCTTGCCACCGCTTCCGCAACCTGTTCTGCGTAATCGTTATAGTCGCAAGAATCCTTTGTAAACGTGCCGAAATCTTTAAATTCCACGCACTTTTTGGTTAAATAGTCGGTTAAAACGGGCTTCAAGTTTATCCCGCCGTGGTCGCAACCTATTGCAATTTTCATCGTTTATCTCCTTTTTCCATAATTTTTTGCAATATAATATTACACGCGTCTTCTATCTCGTGCGAAGTCTTAACGTAAACGTTCAAGTCCCCGCCGTAAGGGTCGGCTATGTCATATCCCGTAATCTCTTTCATCGAATAGACGTTCGGAAAGTTTTTAATACACTCTTTGTGTTCCGCAGTCATACAGATGATAATGTCGCTTTTAATAAGTTTTATCCCCGTCGCTTGCGAAGATTTAAACCCGTAGGGCTTATACCCCAAAAGTTTAAGGGCGCGAAAGGAGTTTTCACTCATATTCTTGCCGTCGGTTGCGGACAAACCGGCGCTTTTTACCGACACGCCTTTGACGCCCGAAAGTTTTAACTTGGTTTTAAGAATTATTTCCGCCATAGGACTGCGACAGGTGTTCCCCGTGCAAACGAATAAAATCTTTTTCATACTTTACCCGCAAGACTTAGAAAGTCTGTTCATAATTCCAAGATACACTCCGTCGCATCTTCCGAAAGACACGGCGATTATTATATCCGCTTTCTTTTCGCCTTCTAGTAGTTTATCGTAAAGATTAAATGCAATCTCTTCTCCGCTTCTACCGAGTAAAAGCAGGTTTTTACCCGCGAATTTTTCGGCTAACTCGTCCGAACACATTATATACGGCGTTCTGCCATTTGCTAGTTCCCTGTCGTAAAGTGCGTTTGCCTTATCGGTTTCCGTGATATCGAAAAGCGCGGTGTCGCACTTGGGGCGATAGTGGCGGTACTTTACGCCGGGCGATTTTACTTTGTCGCCTTCTTTATGCTGCGCTATTTCGCACGCGCCGACTATGCTTTCAACCATTTCTTTCGTGATAAGCCCTGCGCGCAAAATTCTCGGTACGCTACCCGTTACGTCCAGAACGGTGCTTTCAATCCCCCCCGAACATCTTCCGCCGTCTAAAATAAGCGGGATTTTACCGTTTAAGTCGTGAAAAACGTGTTCTGCGGAAACGGGACTGGTGTGCTTGCTTAAATTCGCGCTAGGCGCGACAAGCGGGCGGTTAACCGCGCGAAGAAGTGCCTGACAACCTGCGTGCGAAGGCATCCTGACGGCAAGAGTGTCGCCCCCCGCCACTGCTTCCTTACACACTACGCCCTTACTTTCCATAACGAGCGTCAAGGGTCCCGGCATAAACGCGTCAATCAGTTTATACACGTAATCGTTTTTAACGTAAACGAGAGTATTTATATCGAAATCCTTATGTATATGCGCGATAAGCGGATTGTCGATAGGTCTTCCCTTTACTTCGAAAATCTTTTTAACGGCATCGGGGTTCGTGCCGTCTGCGGCGAGGCCGTAAACGGTTTCGGTCGGCATACCGACAATTCCCCCAAGAAGAAGTATTTTTTTTGCCTTTTCTATTCCGCCGTCAACGCTTAAAACTTCTGTCGTCATAAAATAATTTACCCGAAAATCTCGTCGTCGACGCTTTTAACGTTCGGCACGTCGAAGGGCGCGTCTTCCACCGTTTCGGGCGGAATATCTTTGTCGCTTACGGGCGGCATATCTCCCGTTTCTTTTAAGGTCGGTTTACTCGCCTTAGGTTCGCCGCTTTTTTCTTCGGGTTCGCCCGTATCTTCGTTAAATTCCACGAACTTGGTACACTCGCCCTTAAAGTACAGTTTAACTAAGCCCGTCGAACCGTTTCTGTGCTTAGCGATAATAAGTTCCGCAACGTTCGGCTGAATTTTGCCGCTTTCCATATCCTTGTCTTTTGCGCCGATGTCGGGGCGGTGAATAAACATAACTATATCCGCGTCCTGTTCGATTGCGCCCGATTCTCTTAAATCCGAAAGTTGCGGGCGGCGTTTTTCCGATTCCACCGCACGGGATAACTGCGACAGCGCAAGAACGGGAACGTTCAACTCTTTGGCGAGAATTTTTAAGTTTCTCGAAATATCGCTGACCTGTTGCTGACGGTTTTCTTCCTTTCTTCTTGACTTACTGTCCATAAGTTGGATATAGTCAATCATAACGAAATCAAGCCCGTGCTTACGTTTAAGCCTACGGCATTTAGATAGAATTTCTTCGGGCGTTATAACCGAAGATTCGTCGATAAAAATGCGAGTGCCAGCAAGCATTTCCTTGGCTTTTGCTATTTTAAGCCACTCGGCGTGCTGCATCTGACCCTTTAATGCGGTACTCATACTTACGCCCGCGAGAGAACAAAGCATACGCTGAACCAACTGTTCTTTACTCATTTCCAACGAGAACACAGCGCAGGACTTGCCTGAAAGCGCAATGTTTTCCACAAGGTTCATCGCAAGCGAAGTTTTACCCATAGCGGGGCGGGCGGCGAGTATCATAAGGTCGCTGCCATGAAAACCGTTAAGTAAATAGTCAAGCCCCCTGTACCCCGTTCTTATGCCGCGGAATTTAGAAGAATTTTTGGAAAGTTCGTCTAAGGTTGTCATAACGTCGGGCAAAACGGCGTTGATTTTATAAATTTCGCTGGTGTCTGCGTCGTTAGAGATGTCGTAAACCGTCTTTTCGGCAAGCGCGAGAGAATTTTTCTCGTCCTGACTTTGCCCGCACTCGTCGATAATTTTTGCCGCGCCGTCCATTAATTTTCTAAGCATACTGTCGCGGCGAACGATAGAAAGATAGGTGCTGTAATTTGCGGAAGAAGGCAAAATATCGGTTAAGCCCGTTATGTAAGAGATATCGCCCGCGTTTTTAAGGTTGCCCTGCGTTTCAAGCATATCGGTAAGGGTGATAATATCCACCGTGCGGTTTTGTTTTATTATCTCCGAAATCGCGGCAAAAATATATTTATGCGAAGATACGAAAAAGTCGTCTTCGTGCAAAAACCCCGCGACTTCCGTCTGAATTTTGGGTTCTAAAATTATGCACCCCAAAAGCGCCTGTTCGGCTTCTAAACTGTGCGGTTTTTCTCTGCTTATCTTATTTGCCATATCGTTTTCTCCTCTATCGTTTTTGAAAGGTTATAGCGATTTGAATTTTTCAAGCGCGTCCTTAAACACTTTAAATGCGCCCGTAAACGGTTTTTCGGTCGTTAAATCGACACCCGCGATTTTAAGTAGTTCTACGGGGCTGTCTGACCCCCCCGAAGATAAAAATTTAAAGTAATCGTTAACGGCGGGCGCGCCTTCGGTTAAAATTCTGTCGGCTATTGCAAGCGCTGAAATTATGCCCGTCGCGTACTTATACACGTAAAACGCGCGGTAAAAATGCGGTATTCTCGCCCACTCGTACTTTATCTCGCCGCCCGACACTATGGCTTTCCCGTAATACTTTTTGTTTAAGGCAAGATAGATTTTACTCATATTATCCTTATTAAGCGGCACACCCTTTTCCACAAGCGCGTGGACTTTTTCTTCAAATTCCGCAAACTGCGTCTGCCTAAAAAGCGTAGTCCTTATCATTTCCATAAGGTAGGACAAAAGATATTTTTTAAGTTTAACGTCCTTTTCGTTCTCTATTAAATAGCGGCACAAAAGCACTTCGTTTACGGTGCTTGCAACTTCCGCAACGAAAATCTTATAGTCGGCTTTGGCGTAATTTTGCGCGCGGTTAGAAAAATACGAGTGTATGCTATGCCCCATTTCGTGCGCTATCGTAAACACGTCGTGCGTAGTTTTCTGGTAGTTCAAAAGCACGTACGGGTGAACGCCGTATACCGCTATGCTGTACGCGCCGCTCCTTTTTCCGTCCGACTCGTAAACGTCAAGCCAGCGATTATCGTGCGCTTTTATTAAAAGTTCTGTATACTCTTTGCCAAGTACCGACAGCCCCTTTATAACGAGTTTATACGCATCATCATAGTCGAGTTTTATATCCGCGTTCTCCACCGTCGGCACGTACGCGTCGTACATATACATTTTATCGAGATTAAGCGCCTTTTTCTTTTCCGACATATATTCGTGAAGAATAGGAAGTGCGGTATGCACCGAAGAAATAAGGTTTTTATAGACTTTTACGTCCACGTCTTCGCCCGCAATAGCAGCGGCAAGCGCAGACGGATATTTTTTTGCCTTCGCAAAAAACACGTCGCTTTTAACGCTTCCGTAATAAGTTGCAGAAATGCTGTTGATAAGCGAAATATACGCCCTGTAATAGACTTTGAACGCTTTTTTGCGTAAAGTTCTGTCGCTATCCTGCATATACACGCCGTAAAGCCCGTGAGAAAGCGGGTACTTTTTACCGTTATGCGTAAACTGCGATATGGGAAGGTCGGCGTTGTCGATTTTAGTAAATACGTCCTTAAAAGACGATAACGCTTCCGCCGACATAGAAAGAAGTTTCTCTTCCGCTTCCGACAAAACGTGTTCTTTATTTTTAAGAACGCAGCGAAGCGAGTAATCGTAATCTGACAGCGCGGGATTGTCTATATAAGACTGTATTACCGATTTATCGAGTGCGATAAGTTCTGGAATTATAAACGACGTTTCCGCGCTGAATTTTACCGCTACGGAATTGACGCGGTTAAGTAGGGCGTCGTAAACGCTGTCTTTGGTGTTTTCGTCGTGCTTCATAAAAGCGTACACCGAAAGTTTTTCTAAAATCTTGCCGAATTCTTCTTCCTTTTTCATACAGGCTAAAAAGCCCTGCGCGGTATTCAATTTTCCGCGAAACTCCGAAAAATCGGGTTTTGCGACATTTTTAAAGTCTGATTCCCACGCGTTTAAACTTTCATATATATCTTCCGTTGCCCACTTATACTTTAAATCCACTTTTAACTCCTTAATTCTTATTGCTATGTATGGGCGCGGGAATTCTGCCGCCGCGCGCAATAAATTTATCGGCACTCTCACGGCTTACCTTCATAATGGGCGCAGTCCCCAAAAGTCCGCCGAATTCGACGCTGTCGCCGACCTTCTTGTTCGGAACGGGTATAACCCTTACGGCGGTAGTCTTGTTGTTTATCATACCGATAGCCGCTTCGTCCGCAATTATCGCAGAAATGGTCGACGCGGGCGTATCGCCGGGGATTGCAACCATATCTATACCGACGCTGCAAACGGCGGTCATCGCTTCTAACTTGTTTATATCGATTGCGCCGTTATTTGCGGCGTTAATCATGCCGATATCTTCGCTGACGGGAATAAACGCGCCCGAAAGTCCGCCGACGTTGGAACTTGCCATAACGCCGCCCTTTTTAACCGCGTCGTTAAGTAGCGCGAGTGCGGCGGTAGTGCCGTGCGCACCGACAGACGAAAGTCCTATTTCTTCTAAAATATGCGCGACCGAATCTCCCATAACGGGCGTCGGCGCGAGCGATAAATCGACTATACCGAATTCCGCGTTTAAGCGTTTTGCCGCTTCGCGCGCGATAAGCGTGCCTGCGCGGGTTATCTTAAACGCCGTCTTTTTAATTGTTTCCGCAATCTCGTCAATAGTTGCGCCCGCCATATTCTTGATGGCGTGATGCACGACCCCGGGCCCTGAAACGCCGACGTTAATCACCGTTTCGCCTTCGCCTACGCCGTGAAACGCGCCCGCCATAAACGGGTTATCTTCTACCGCGTTGCAAAACGCCACGAATTTGGCACATCCTAATCCGTCCCTGTCTTTCGTTTTTTCCGCAGTCTCTTTTATGATTTTACCGAGAAGGCTGACAGCGTCCATATTGATGCCCGTCTTCGACGACCCCACGTTGACCGACGAACAAAGCCTGTCCGTTGACGCGAGTGCTTCCGGAATACTTTCCAAAAACTTCCGTTCATATGAAGTCATACCCTTTTGCACGAGTGCGGAGTACCCACCTAAAAAGTCGATGCCGAGTTCTTTTGCCGCCCTGTCTAAGGATTTTGCGATTTTAATTTCTCCGCCAGAAAATGCCGCGGTTATTAAACTTACGGGGGTTACCGAAATTCTTTTATTGATTATCGGGATACCGTAGGTTTTAGAAAGCGTTTCAGCCACCGAAACGATATTTTCGGCTTTTTGCATTATTCTATCGTAAACGCAAGCGGCGGTTTTATCGGCGCTTTCCCTTACGCAAGGCAAAAGAGAAATGCCCATAGTAATAGTTCTGATGTCAAGGTGTTCTTTTTCCACCATATTGACGGTTTCAATAATTTCGTTTTTACTGAGCATAGTTTTCCGCCTTATAAAGTGTGCATAGCGTTAAAAATATCTTCGTGCTGAACGTAAATTTTAACGCCCGCGTCTTTGCCTGTTTTATCGAGCGCGTCCGAAAGTTCGGAAATAGAAATTTTATCGGCTAAATCGCAGACCATAATCATAGTAAAATTACCCTGAACTATCGTCTGGCTTATATCTTCGATGTTTACGCCTTTGTTTGCAAGCGCGGAACTAACCTTCGCAATAATGCCCGACTTGTCTTTGCCTATAACGCTGACTATCGCTTTCATATTAATTTCTCCTTAAAGTATGCTTTTTAAGATAATATTTCGTAAGACACCAAAACGTTTCCCTGCGTTACGTAAGAAACGTTCGCTTCTTTCGGTATTTCGGGGAAAGGCTTTTCGTAAAACACCAAAACTTTTCTCTCGAAAAAATCTTTTTTATATTTATTCCACTCGATAAAAACGAGTGATTTAAAGTCCACGCCGTCCTTATCCTGAATATTCTCGTCGTACTCGAAAAAATTGCCCGTGGACTGTTCGCGAAGCCCCGTAGACATATGCAAACACAGTTTATAGTAGCGGTTTACGCGTTTAAACTTTATGCCGAGATAGATAAACGAAAATATCACGAATATTGCGGTAAGGCTGTAATGCCCCCACTTAATCAGCGAAATCTTATGTGCCGTATCCCTGTATCCCGAATACGGAAGCGTCCAAAAATAGGTTAAAAACGCAAGACTTGCCGCAATATAGACGCCAAGTACGATAAAGTAAATTATAAGCGTTTTTTTCTTCTGTTTTTTTGCCGAATACATTTCGGCGTCGGTATAATAATCTATCATAACTCACCGATTTATACTGTCTTTTTACCGAACAGCCCGTTGATAAATGCAACGATTTGTCCGAAAAAGGTATTAACTCCTTTGGTTTTAAGCGCGAACTCGCTGACGACGCCCACTATTTGAGATTTTTCGCAAGTTCCGAAACTCGACCTGCTGTCGCTGCTGTTAGTTCTGTTGTCGCCGAGATAAAAAATCTCGCCTTCCGCCACCGAAAACTCCGCCCGCAACACGTTGCTTTTGTCGTTTATTCTGGGATAGAAGGTAATTCCCTGATTTACCAGGTATTTTTCTTCGAGTTTAGTAAACTCCGTTTCCCCCGCTTTTTTAAGATATACGTATCCGTTTTCTATCGCAAGAGTATCTCCGCCGAAGGCGATGACGCGCTTAATAAGCCAGTCGCCGTTAGTCTTTTCGCCCGAAATAACGATAATATCGCCGTAGTCCGGCGCACGGTACGCGTTTACCATAACCATTTCGCCGTCCTTTAAGGTCGGATACATCGAACTACCCTGAATATATACTTTTATAAAAACGAAATTGCTGACAAACACTATGGCTGCGATAATTATCAATAAAATCGCGGTTAGTATACCGAACCAAATATCGAATTTAATTTCGCGGCGACGCTTGTCGTATAGCGAAGTTGTAACGGTTATAGTATTTTCAGGCATTAGTCTCACCATTTTCATAATATACGGCAGTCATTTTTTCGGCGTCGGGGATGGATACAAAGATAGTTCTGCCGCAACTTAAACAGCGAAGTTTCACGTCCGCACCCGTGCGAACTATCTCCCACTCTCTGCCGCCGCACGCGTGCGGCTTTTTGGATTTTATTTTGTCGCCTACCGTAAATTTCATAATTTCCCCGATACAATTATGCGCTTAACAGCACTTGTTAAACCCATAAAAGGTTATTAATCAAAAATTCGCCGCTTGCAAAAAATTCAAGCGCTTCGACGTTTTCGTACGACTTTAAAGACATACCTTCCTGCGTCTTGAAGTTAGCGAGTTCAAATTGTACGTTCTGCCAGAAATCGCCGATTAAACTCACCGTCGCGACGTACTCGGTTTTCTTTCCGAAAACGTCCGTTATCGCTTTAACGCAAAAGTCGCCGCCGTGCGCAAAAACGTCCAGCATAAACATTGCGCCGTCTGACGGTTTATATTTTTTAGCGTTTATCTTAAAGGTCAAAAGCCCGTTTTTACAGCACAGCCCCGCTATATCCATAGGTCCGTTCTTGATTTTAACAATCGCGTCTTTATCTAAATTGACTTTAATAGCCCCGTTTGAAACTTCGTTTGCGGGATAAAACCCGTTCACGCCGACAGCCATACGCGAAGAATAAAACACCCTGCGTCTGTTTATCTGCGTTGTTTTATCGGCATCGAATTTTTTACAGATTATATTCGAACAAATTTTCTGCCCGTTTTCGTATTCCGCACGCGCGAAAAACATCACCGCGCCAGAACTTTGGTAAGGGGTATACTCGAACTCGTAAACGCCGTCCTTTTCTGAAACGGCTTTATTTTCCCTGTTCCAAAAGCGAAGCGCGGAAGAAATTTCTTCTTCCGAAAAATAAACGGAAAGATTTTTAAGCCCTTTAACGTCGGGCAAAACTTCCACTTTTACAGCGCCGCCAGTCAAATCGCCTTTAAGCGAAATATCTCCCGCAAGCGATGGCTTCCTTTTAAGTAAAAACTGTTCTAAAAAGCACAGCGCGCCGTCAAAACAATCGGCGCTTATTTCGTACCTTGACCCCACCGAATAGTCCGCCGCGCTGTAAATCTTTTCGGGAACGCGGGACACGGTGTCGTAAGCCCTGTCTATATCGAAATCGGGATTATTCGTCGGAGAAAGAAGTAAAAGCGGGCATTTAACGTGCGCCGCATAAGCCTGCGGCTCTATGCCCGCAAGGTATTTTAAGGCGTCGTCGTTAAACTGCGGTTCGGGCGTATCTCCGAATTTATCTATGCCGCGATAGCCCTTCCAGCCGGCGTTTGCGGCGATGACCGCGCAAGAAATCCCGCAATCTGCGGAAATAACCTGCCAAAGGGGCGTTGCCGCGCGCCCAAAACCCATTACGGCGATTTTAGAAGTAAGCGGTTCGGCTTTAAGATATTCCACCGCGTAGCGTATAACGCGCCCCCAGGCAAACCAACAGGTTGTACTTGCGTCGCCTTCTATTTCCGTTCTGTTTTCACGTTCTTCGTTAAAATTAGCAAAATTTAAACTATCAGGGTACAGCGTGTAAGGTTTTTCTACGCCTTCAACACTTTTTGCAAGGTTAAAATCCGTTTCGCCCGCAAGGTCAAGACAAAGAACGCTATACCCTTTATCGGCAAGCGTTTCGGCAAGCGTTAAACTATCGCCGCTATTAAAGTCCTGCACGAGGACGATAGCGGGCGCAATATCTATCTGCGCTTTTCTGACCAAAACGCCGTAAATACCGACTGCACCGTCTTCCGTTTTTTCGCCTGATATGCGCATATGTGCCACGGCAAAGCCGTTTATTGTCGCCCTGCTTAAAATTTCCGATTGAATTTCACAGGCGGCGAAATCTTTCCAAATAACAGTAGGAGTTAATAAATTTCCGGACATATATCCCCGATTCGGCAAAAGTAAAGTGTATAAAATAAATTTTAAAAAGTGTTTTGCCGAAAACATTTAAAGACAAATCTATTGATTTTTGCGAATTTTTGTGGTATCATTACCATTACCCGACAAAAATAGATAGAAACGTCTTATTATAATTTATTATTCTATTATAATACTTTAAAGGTTCTTTTGCAACCTTAAAAGCCTGATTTTTTGCCGAAACTTGAAGGAAGCGATGATTTGTTCTTATTCCAAAGAATTTTTACAAACCGCATACACTGGCGTTGAAAATTCTTTTATAAAAGAATATATGGCGGAAGCGCCGGGAGATGCCGTAAAGGTTTACCTTTACGGGCTTTATCTCTGTTCAAATCCCGACCTTTCAATAGACTTACAAGAGTTTGCACAACACCTTAATCTTAGCGAAGACACGGTTAAGGACTGCTTTAACTACTGGGAAGAATTCGGCTTGGTTTCGGTTATAAGCATTGACCCGTTTACCGTAAAATATCTGCCGCAGAACTCCGTTTACTCTAAGCCGCGCAAGTTTAAGGCGGAAAAATACGCCGATTTTACCAAAGGACTTCAAGCGCTGCTTCCCGACCGTATGATTTCAACAAACGAGTACTCGGAATATTTTACCGTGATGGAAACCTATTCCATCGCCCCCGAAGCCATGCTTATGATTGCAAAGTACTGCGCGGACAGAAAGGGTGCGGACATCACCTATCGCTACGTTTCAAAAGTGGCGAAAGACTTCGGCAATCGCGGTATAACTACCGTTGAAAAGGTAGAAAAAGAACTTTCTTCGTACATATTCCGCACGGGTGAAATAACCAAAATTTTAAAGGCGTTGTCTATTCGCCGCGCGCCGGATATAGAAGACCTTAACTACTTTAAAAAGTGGACGACGGAACTTTCGTTCGAGCCTGAAAATATCGTTTTCGCCGCTAAAACTCTTAAAAAAAGCAGTATGGCAAAACTTGACGAACTTCTTCTTGCGCTTTATTCGTCGAAAAGTTTTTCTAAAGAAGAAATCGCGGACTACTGCGCCAACAAGCAAGCGGTTTACGACCTTACTGTTAAGTTTAACCGTACGCTTTCAATCTACGTCGACGTTTTAGACGCGGAAGTGGATAATTATATCAATAAGTGGCTATCCTACGGCTACAAGGAAGACGCGCTTTTACTTATCGCTAACAAACTTTTTTGCGACGGTAAAAACAACCTTAAAGACGCGGACGATTTAATCGAACGCTTGCGCGGACGCGGAATAATCGACCTGTCCAGCGTAAACGATTATTTTGAAGAAGACAAAAAGACCGACGAATTTTTACGCAAAATGCTTATGACTTGCGGAATAAACCGCCGCCCCAACGCTTGGGACAGAGAAAATCTTTTAATCTGGAAAAGTTGGAATTTTTCAGAAGATATGATTTTACAGGCGGCAACGCTTGCGGCGGGCAAAACTTCGCCGCTACCTTATATGAACGGCGTGCTGTCTAACTGGAAAAATAAGGGCGTTTACGACCTAAACGGCGCGAAAGACGAAAACGAAAATCTTACGCAGGAAGATTACAACCGCGAATATGCGAGAAGAAGAACAATCGCGGTATCAAGGGCGCAAAAGAATTTAGAACGCGCGCAGGCGTTAGAAGGCTTTCAGAAGTTATACGAACGGCTTTTCGGCATAGAAAAAGACCTTGCGTTTGCGGAAATTGCAAACGATGAAAAGGAAATTTCTTCGCTTACTGAAGAAAAGGCGGATATAACCGTGAAGGCGGAAAAACTGCTTTCAGAAATCGGGCTTACATTTTCCGACCTATCGCCAAAGTACGCGTGCGATAAGTGTAACGACACGGGCTACGTAGGCACTAAAAAATGCGATTGTTTCGATAAAAAAGTTGATTAATGACAATAAAAAACGGCGGCGGCAAAAATTTTTGCCGCCGCCGAAGTTTTAAACTTTTTATTCTTCTATTCTTATAAATCCCTTAATTTCTACCACTTCGTCAAGCGCGGTAAGTTTTTCTATGGTTTTCTTCATCGCACTCTCGTAAGCGGGGTGAGTTATAACGATAATTTCCGCAAGGCTTTCTGCGGAAGTCATTTGTTTTACTTCCTTTATGCTTATATCGCCCTTTGCAAATTGTCCCGAAATTTTAGCAAGCACGCCCGCTTCGTCCTTAACGCAAAGTCTGATGTAGTACTTAGAAACGAAATCGGACACGAATTTAGTCTCTTTATTGCCTTTTTCGTTATTCTTAAAGGGCGCGTAGTAATTTTCGCTGTGCTTTGCGGCGAAAATTACGTCCGAAACAATCGCGCTGCCCGTCGGAAGCGCACCCGCGCCCCTGCCGTACAACATTATTTCGCCAACGGAGTCGCCCACTAAATGCACCGCGTTAAAAGAATCGTTTACGCTTGCAAGCGGGTCGTCGTTCTTAACGAAAGTGGGGTGAACCCTGACGTCGATGCCGCCGTCCGTTCTTTTACCTATACCTAAAAGTTTAAGGGTGTAGCCCATTGACTTGCCGTAAGCGATATCTTCTTTATCGATACCGGTAATACCTTCACGGTAAACATTTTCTATACAGACTTTGCTGTTAAAGGCAAGGCTTGAAAGTATCGAAATTTTATAGGTAGCGTCAAAGCCTTCGACGTCCGCCGTCGGATTGAATTCGGCATAACCGAGTTTTTGCGCTTCTTTTAAAGCAGTTTCGTAATCGGCGTCGTTTTCTGCCATTTTTGTTAAAATATAGTTGGTTGTGCCGTTGATTATGCCTTTTATCGACTGAATTTCGTTAGCCTGCATACCGTCCTGCAAAACCCTTATAATCGGCACGCCGCCCACGCAACTTGCTTCGAACATTAAGGCTACGTTCATCTTCTTCGCTTCTTCTTCAAGTTCCGACCAGTGCTTTGCGAACAATTCTTTGTTGGACGTAACTACGGACTTACCGCTCATTAACGCCTTCAACACGAAAGTTCTCGCAGGCTCAGTACCGCCCATAACTTCAACGACGATATCGACGTTCGGATTAGAAACGACTTCTTCTATATTCGATGCGATATTCGACTTATTAACCCCGCGCGCAAGTGCGCGTTCAACGTTCTTTTCAAGCACCGTTTCTACGGTAATATCGAGATTCTGCGTCTTTTTAAAATATTCTTTCTTTTCGGTCAGAATTTCGTACACCCCGCCGCCCACGACGCCGAGTCCCAGTATGGCAACGCCAACTTTTTTCATATTAATCCTTCCTTTTGCCGTCTATAATCTCGGACGGTTTATTTATTCAAATCGTAAATGGTTTTAAGCCCGTAAAGCGTCAAAGTCCTGTCTACGACTTCTATACTTTTGGTTTCTTTCGCTATTATTTCGCCAAGTCCGCCCGTCGCAACGACCTTAACGGTGTCGTCGCCGAGTTCCTTTTTGATTTTGTTTACGATATTATCGACAAGCCCCGAAAACCCGAAGATAATACCTGCCTGCATATTGCTTTCGGTACTCTTTGCGATGGCTTTCTTGGGCGGCACGAGTTCTATCATCGGAAGTTGCGCCGTACTTTTTACAAGCCCTTCGAGTGCCGTTTTGATACCGGGCGCTATAACGCCGCCGATAAACGCGCCGTCTAGGTCGATAATATTGAACGTCGTTGCCGTTCCGAAGTCGATAATTATAATCGGCCCGCCGTACTTTTTGTAAGCGGCAACGCTGTTTACTATCCTGTCAGCGCCTACTTCTTTGGGATTTTCAACCTTAACGTTAAGCCCCGTTTTGATGCCAGGCCCTACCATAAGCGGAGTTATGCCGAAGAAATATTCGCACATATGACAAATCGTATAATTTAATGTGGGAATTACCGAAGACACTATAATTCCGTCGATATCGGACTTTTCGATACCCGAGTTTGCAAGAAGATTTACAAGCACCGAGCCGTATTCGTCGGCGGTTCTGGAAATTCTGGACGACACCCTGAAAGAAGCGAGCATAATATCGCCTTTCCACACGCCGTATTTGATATTCGTATTTCCTACGTCAATAACTAAAAGCATTATTCTTCGTCCTTTGTTTCGGTTTTTGTGAAAAGCGAACGGTCAACGATTTTTATAACCCTGTAAAGCGCGGGAGCGACAATGACGTTAAGCGCGAACTCGAACACAAAGTTAAGCCCCACAAACCCGATAACGATAACAGCGAACGCGTTAGCCCCTTCCGCGATAAAGCCCGCCGCGCGCAAGGACGGAACTATTAAAAGCATCCCGAGAATAAATATTCCCGAATTTACAACGGGCACTATGCCAGCGGCAATAATTGTCGCCACAAACCCGTTACGTTTACTTATCCACTTAAAAAGCAATCCGCTTAAAGCGCCCGCCGCCGCGGTTTTAAGCACGCAGACCAAAGAAATGATTATCGGGTCGGTAGCGAAAAGCACGTTTGTAAAGCCGTCCGCACCGAGAATTCCGCAATGGAAAAGAATAATAAGCCCCGTAACAGCGCCTAGTGCCGTTCCGTACCAAACGCCCAAAAGAATTGCCGCAAGCACGATGGGAATAAGCGAAAAGTTAAGCGTTACTATGCCGATTTTTACGGTATTCCCCAAAAGTTGGAGTATCACCGTAAGTGCCGTAAGCACGGCAAAATAGGTGAGTTTTTTGGCTTTAGAAAAAGTTTCCATATTAAATTGTACCTCCAATCAGATTTTCCGTAAAAGGAAATATCTGTTGTAAAAAAATATTAAGGGTTATCGAAAGTCGGATTAAGAAAAATATCCGCTTTCCCCTATGTAAAAGTATTTTAGCACACTTTAATAAAATAGTGCAAACAAATAACGGGGTTATAGCACATTTTTTCGACAAAATCAGTATATTGATAATAGAAACTACCGCCGCATAAAAAATTTACATAGGCGGGATATGTGTTTACTTTGGAGGTAAAATATGAACGGATTTGATTTTTTTGGAAATAACTGTTGTTTGTGGATTCTTATCATATTATTGATAATCCTTCTCGCAAAGAACGGCTGTCTTAACGGAATCTTCAACAGTTGCTATTGCCTGCCGATTGCCCTTCTTCTCATATGCTTCTGTACTAAAAACGGCGGCATGAACGGTCTTTTCGGCGGCGGCTGCTGCAAATAAACGCCCACCTAAAACGAAAAAGTCTTTCCGCGCAAAAGGTCGCGGAAAGACTTTTTTAATGGTTTTATTTATTTTTATTCCAAGCCGTGCGCCTTTCTCTTTAAGCGCGTTTCGGTATCCAACGTCTTTTTTCTTATACGAATATTTTGCGGCGTAACTTCCAAAAGTTCGTCGTCGCCGATAAACTCCATAGCCTCTTCTAAACTCATTATCTTCGGGGTTTCAAGCCTTAGTGCGTCGTCTGAACCCGACGCACGGGTGTTTGTTAAGTGTTTTTTCTTGCATACGTTGACCGTAATATCTTCGTTCTTCGGTGAAACGCCGACTACCATACCTTCGTACACCTTGACGCCCGCGCCGATAAACAACTGTCCGCGTCCCTGCGCGTTGAAAAGTCCGTAAGTGACCGCCTCCCCCGTCTCAAACGCGACGAGTGAACCCGTGGTTCTTCTCTCAATTTCGCCCTTATATTCTTCATAGCCGTAAAAAATTGTGTTAAACACGCCTTCGCCGCGCGTTTCGGTCAAAAATTGACTTTTATACCCGAAAAGCCCGCGTGCGGGAACTTTAAATTCCAAGCGTATTCTGCTACCGATATTTTCCATCTGCAACAGTTCGCCCTTGCGAACGCCCATACTTGAAAACACCGCGCCCGTCTTATCTTCCGGAACGTCCACGACAAGTCTTTCCATAGGTTCTAAAAGAACGCCGTTTTCTTCTTTATACATAACTTTCGGCGCGCCGACCTGAAATTCGTACCCGCCACGGCGCATAGTTTCAATCAGTATCGAAAGGTGCATTTCGCCCCTGCCGCACACGCGGTAGGAGTCCGCGGAGTCGGTTTCTTCTACGCGAAGCGACACGTCTTTCAGCATTTCGCGGAACAGTCTGTCGCGAAGATGCCGCGTCGTTACGAACTTACCTTCTTTACCCGCAAACGGACTGTCGTTTACCGAAAAAGTCATCTCGACCGTCGGTTCGGAAATCTTGACAAAAGGCACGGGTTCTACACACGTAGGCGAACATATGGTATCGCCTATCGAAATGTTTTCGATTCCGCTTACGCACACGATATCGCCTGCCTTTGCGCTGTCTACCGCAACGCGTTCTAACCCTTCTATCTGGAAAATGCTTACGAGTTTGCCGCGAAGTTCTTTGCCCTTTACGTTGTAGTTGCAAGTTTGAACTTCCTGATTGATAAGCGCCTTTCCGCGTTCTATTCTGCCGATACCTATTCTGCCCACGTATTCGTTGTAGTCGATTGAAGAAACAAGCATTTGAAGCGGACCTTCTTCGTCCACTTCCTGCGGCTGAAAATGATTAATGATTGCGTCGAACAAAGGCTTTAAATCAGTACCCTGTTTGTTAGGGTCAAGCGACGCCGTACCCGCCCGCCCCGAACAGAACACTATGGGGCTGTCAATCTGGTCGTCGGTGGCGTTAAGGTCGAATAAAAGTTCCAAAATTTCGTCCTGAACTTCCGAAAGCCGCGCGTCGGGACGGTCGATTTTATTTACGACGATAATGAGTTTATGGTTAAGTTCCAGTGCTTTTTGCATAACGAAACGGGTTTGCGGCATAGGACCTTCGCAAGCGTCCACAAGCACCAAAACGCCGTTTACCATTTTCAGTACGCGTTCCACTTCTCCGCCAAAATCCGCGTGTCCGGGAGTATCTACTATATTTATTTTTACGCCTTCGTAAAATACAGAAGTGTTTTTGGCAAGTATGGTTATACCGCGCTCACGTTCCAAGTCGCCCGAATCCATAACGCGGTCTGCTACTTCCTGATTTGCGCGAAACACCCCGCCCTGCTTTAACATTTCGTTGACAAGCGTAGTTTTACCATGGTCGACGTGCGCGATAATCGCCACGTTTCTTACGTCAGTTCTTTTCAATTTTTGTACCTTTAACCTTTAAAAATTTGCACCCTTTTCCCCGAACACAGCAAATTTCTACAATACTGCAAGAAGCGCGACAAGCGTCTTACCGTCCTTTACTTCGCCTTTATCTATCATCTCTTTAAGACGCGGTTTTTCTATCCAACTTGCGGATAAAAACTCGTCTTCGTCGAGATTTTGGCGCGTCTTTTTCAATCCCGTCGCCCTGTAAATGCGGATAATCTCCGAAGTGTACCCAGGCGACGGATACATATTGAACATCAGTTCCATCTTTTCGGCTTTCACGCCGCCTTCTTCTTCGAGTTCGCGAAAAGCCGTCTTTAACGGGTCTTCGCCTTTATTAACTTTCCCCGCGGGAATTTCCCACAACTCTTCACCGTAGGCGTAGCGAAACTGCTTAACCATCAAAATTTTCCCGTCTTCTTCGCAAAGCACCGCGCTGCCGCCCGAGTGTTCGATAATCTCGCGCGTACCCGTTTTGCCGTCGGGAAGAAGCACTTCGTCTTTTCTTAAATTCAATATTCTGCCGCTGTAAACAGTAGTTTTATTCAGCGTTTTTTCTTCAAAGTTCATTGACTATGTCCTTTAAATATTTTGCGACTTTTTTAGCACGCCCGAAGAAGAGAAAAACGTTGGATTTTACTGCGAATTTATAGGCGATAAACGCATAGCGAATACCGTCTTTATCGTCTAATTCCACAGCGTTTGCAAGCATATCTATAACGAGAATATATTCGTCTTTTATCCGGTCTTTTAAGCGCGAATTTTTGACTTTCGTTTTGTCTTTCAGTAAAATTTCGCGGATAGCCTTAACGCTTTCGCCGTAAGTCTTTTCGGAAAGTTCCTTTTCCTTTCTTTTCTCTTCTATCGCCGCTATTTCTTCGGCTTTTTTACGTTCTTCTTCTTCCAAAAGCGCTTCGACGGGGTCTTGAAGTTTACCGTCTATCACGCTTTCCATAAGCATTTTGACGGAATTTTTAAACGGCTTTATCATCGAGTTCAAAAACGCCGCGTAGCCTGCCGAAAAACTGCCGTCTTCGTAAAAATATTTATTGATAAACTGCGGAAAATCTATTCTTTTGGCTTCGATATCCGCAAGAACGCTGAATACAAACGCTAAAAGTTCGCGAGACGACGGCGGCAGGACGAATTCGCCCTTACCTTCCGCCAGATACTTGCTTTTAACGAGATATTTTTCTTTGGCTAAGGGATAATCGAACCCCGTCAGACAGTTTTTGAATATCGCAACCAAAGTGTCCGACGCGGCGATGGCTTTAAGTAGCCCCAGAATTTTTATATCGGCGATTATGTATTTACTATCTATCAGTTCGTCGGCTTTTAAGGTAAAAAGCGCGAGTTCTTCGTTTTTATCCATAACGCTCTCCTATCATACGTTTATCCGCATAATTATAACATATAATAGCCGTTTTTTCAAACTATATAAACTTTTTTTGATAATTATTTGTAAAAAATAACATAAAATTATTTACAAACACGAAATATATGTTATAATAAACTTTACATTAGACAGTTTGGCGTGAAAAACACTCTAAGGATAAAATTATGCAGGTTAAAGGGGATTCCTCTCTCAACAAATTAATACTTTTATTCGTTTTCGATAAAATGGAAGTGCCGCTATCGGAGAATACTATTCTCGATATGTGCTGTTCTTCGAACAACTGGCTTGCGTATATGGACTGCCAGCCCATTTTAAAGCAACTTTTAGAGTGCGGGTGGATTTACAATATCGGCGACAACGACGAACCGCTTTACACCATCACGACCGACGGCAGAATTTGTCTTGCGAACTTTTTTATCAATATCCCCGCGTCGACGCGCGAACAAATTTCGGTATTTATAAAAAACAACAAGAGTCGCTACCGCAGAAAACAGGAGTGCGTTGCCGATTACTTTATGAATAAAGACGGCACGTACACGGTCTATCTTAAAATTATCGAACCTGTTCAGCCCGTTTTAGAACTTAAACTCGTCGTCCCCAACCGCCAGATAGCGAAAGACGTATATAAAAAGTGGGGTGAAAAAGCGGCGGACGCTTACAGAAGCATTTACGAACTTTTGGTTGATTAGAGGTACATATGAACACTTATACTACTCGCGGAACTTGTTCTCGGCAAATACAATTCGATATTAAAGACGATAACACCCTTACGGGCGTAAAATTTATCGGAGGATGTACAGGCAACACGCAAGGCATCGCAAAACTCGTTGAAGGCAGAACCATAGACGAAGTAATATCTCTTTTAAAAGGAATACAATGCCGCGGCGGAACGTCTTGCCCCGACCAACTTGCAACCGCGTTAATAAAATATAAAGAAAAAAACAATATTTAATTTTTTGATATATGAAAAGCGCCGCGAGATTTCGCGGCGCTTTTTAGTTAGCCTTTTATTAAATTTTACGCGGCTTCGAGTTGATTTTGAGAAACAAAATGACTGTAATCTTGTTTAAGATATGAATTGCCGTCCTTATCGAATACGATTGAAAGCGAATCGAACTCGTCGTAATCGGAATTATAATATTGCGCACTATAAATAATTTCGTCGTCTTCACCTATTTCGATAAAA
Organism: Clostridia bacterium; assembly: GCA_017448355.1. Taxonomy (GTDB): domain Bacteria; phylum Bacillota; class Clostridia; order Christensenellales; family Borkfalkiaceae; genus UBA1259. The sequence goes on from JAFSLQ010000060.1 coordinate 50,635, forward strand.
TCATTATTTAAAGCAGCACCGTCAATACTATACGTGTAAGTCGTGCTTTCAACAATGTCTCCGTCCGTTCTTGTGATAACATACAAGCCGTTCTCCATAGCCGTAATCTCTACTTTAACGGTGAGTTCAATGTCCGCCCAGTTAATATAAGTATATTCGTAGCCCTTAAAATCTTCTAACGTATATTTGGTTGCGGCGCTTGAAATTTCTTCCTTTTCTTCAGCGGTGAAGATTTCGCCTATTTTATCGCCTTTTTGAACCAAAATACTCATTTTCTTATCAACAATTTCCGCAGAAAGTTCTTCAAGTTCGCCCGACGCGTTAATTACAAAGTACACGGGATAGTTTTCGGTAAGCATATCGGCAAATTCGTTAATCCTATTATACAAATCGGCTTTATCCTTAATAACGCCGACGTTAAACAACACATCGTAAACAGTATTTGCTTTAAGGAATTCGACAGCAGTAGTGATATATCCTTTTATCTGTTCGACAGTCATATTCTCTTCGCCGCTAAACATTTCAATCGTTTCGCCAAGCGTTCTACCCATAAACTCTTCGTCCGCAAGATATGTTCTTGCCATCGCGGTTGCGCCTTTGATAACGGTCAACACGTCGACGTTTGTAGCATAGGACTGTTCCTCGATGATTGAATTAATGATTTGATTTATAGTGGGCGCAAATTCTTCGGCGTATTTATCTATTTCATCTAACAACGCTTCTAAGGTTATGCCGATAGCGCCTTCTACCATCGTCTTTAAGTCGCAAAGTTTACTATCGAGTAAAAATGACAGGTAAGCCGCCGTATCGTCGACAAATTCGTCGCCCAAAACGGAATTAATTATCGTCTCTAACATCGTATCGTTTAAATACTGATTTGCGTCTTTTATAATGCCGTAGTTAAGGGTGTATTTAACGCCCGCGTCAACGTTTTCTTCTATGAATAACAAGTCAAACGCTTTATTGAACGCCTTAATCATCGTTTGTTCAATCTCGTCGAATAGTTTTTCAAAATCAATCGAGTTGATGAATTTAACGACCGAATTTACCTTTTCGATTATATCGTCTATATTGATTTCGGGGAACAACAATTTCACCGTGTCAAGAGTAATACCGTCGGGTAAAAGCGCGTTAATATAGTCTGCGTTAAGTTCGCCCGCGCAGAACGCGTCGAAGAGCGCTTTCACTTTTGCGGGGGTAATATTTGCGAAGTACGGCATAACGCCTTCAAGCGTCAAGTCTTCTGGCAAGGCGTTATTTATACTCTCGATAATTTCGGGTTTCAATATTTCCGCAACTTCTTCGTAAGTAAGCCCGTCTTCCGCCATCTCTTCAACTTGCGCAACAGTAATGCCTTCGTTAAAGAGAACATCTTCAAGTAGTGCAGTTGCTTTTGCCGAGTCAAACGCAAATTTTTCGCCATCCCATACGATTGCGATAAGGTCGTCTGTCGTCCAGCCTTCCGGTAACATATAGTTTACCATACTGACAAAGGTGCTGAATTTCATACCCGTTGCCTGCTCGAAAAGCCTCTCTACCAACTTGTCAATGGCAATATAACTAGTTTGCCCATTGTATGCACTAAAAATGTACATTCCGGACTCGTCAATAAGCGCCTTGTTGTCGCCTTCGGTTACCTTAACAAAAAGGTCTTTCGCGCTTAAAGCGATGCGGATTGTGCCGTCGTCTTTCGTCGCGCTTATGGTATAAGCGTTATCGGCAAATGCTTTTAAAACCTTTTCGACGTCGATTTTCATAACGGCACGTTTTTCAGCCACAGCGCAGCCGCAAACCGAACATTTGCCGTTGGTGGCGGTATGTTCCGCTTTATCGGACACTTCGTCCTTATGGTCGCAAGTGGCTTTATGCCAGTGATACGTCTCGTCAAAAGACCACTCGGTAGAATAGGTATGTACGTGGTTCTGCCCGTTATCGTTGCAACCTGCAAAGCCGACGAAAAGACACGCACTCGCTATCACCGAAAGAATTACGATAAATAATTTTTTCATAACAATTTCTCCTTAATTTATTACTTAATAAGTATACAACTCCCCGCAAAAAATTGCAAGTTATTTTAAAAAATATCTTTTACCTACTTTCCATAACAACGGTAAAAGGCCCGTCGTTAATCTGTTCTATCTTCATATCCGCGCCGAAAACACCGTATTTTACGGGTACAGTTTTTTCAATTCCCGCGCCTACGTATTTATATAATTCATCTGCTTTTTCGGGACTTTCGGCATCGAGAAAAGACGGGCGATTGCCGTGCGAAGTATCGGCAAACAAAGTAAACTGCGAAACGAGTAAGATTTCGCCCTTTACGTCTATTACCGAACGGTTTATCTTTCCGTTTTCGTCTTCAAAAATGCGAAGTGCGGGCAATTTTTTTATAAAATATTCGCCGTCCTTTATTTCGTCACCCTTACCTACTCCCAAAAACACAACGAGACCGTTCCCTATTTCGGAAACGGTATTGCCGTCAACTTTAAGTTTTGCCGCCAACACTCTTTGCACAACTGCCTTCATAAAATCACCTTCAAGTTTTTAAATATTGTATCACGATTTAAATTATTTGACAAATAATGATAATAAATATATACTGTTTTTATGAATATTTACGGTTTAGAAAAATTATCTCTCGTGGACTACGACGGATTTGTGGCGGCTACCGTGTTTACGGGCAGTTGCAATTTCAGGTGCGGATTTTGCCATAACTCCGCGCTGGTTTTAGACAGCAAATCCCTGCCCATAATTCCCGAAAGCGCAATTTTGGATTACCTTAAAAAACGCAAAGGTGTTTTAGAAGGTCTTTGCATTACGGGCGGAGAACCTACTTTAAATCCTGACCTTCCCGAATTTATTAAAAAAGTTAAGGATATCGGGTATAAAGTTAAAGTCGACACCAACGGCACTAATCCCGAAATGGTGAAACTTTTAGTTAAAGAAGGGCTTGCCGACTATTTTGCGATAGACATTAAAAACGACAGAAATAACTACGCGGAAATTATAGGTTTTAAGACGTTCGACACAGTCAAAATCGAAAAAACCGTGGAATTTTTACTTTCGGGTGCTACTAAATACGAATTCCGCACTACGCTTATCGCGGAATATCATAAAGCGGAAAACATTAAACGCATCGGAGAGTGGATAAAGGGCGCGGACAAGTATTTTATGCAAAAATTTAAAAGCGGCGATAACTGCATTTCGCAAGACCTTTCCCCCGTCCCCGAAGAGACGGCAAAGGAGTTTTTAGAAATAGCCCGTCCGTTCGTTAAGCACGCCGCCCTTCGCGGGTACGGCTGATAATTTCCTTTTCACACGCTTAAAAAACACAAGAAAAACTAAAAAAGGAATTTTTTGCTATGTATTTTATATTTGCTTTAATTGCGCTACTAGCGTGGAGCGGTTCGGATTTATTCTCTAAAACAGGCACGTCTCAGAAAGACAAACATAGCCACTGGAAAGTTATTTTCGCAGTCGGCGTTATTATGGGACTTCACGCGGTATTAAGTTTAGTCGTAAGCGCGTTTATCCCCCCGCTTGAAGATGGTGCTGACCCCGAATGGTGGCGCACGCTTATTTACACCGACTTTACGCCTATGGACTTTGTCAAATATCTCCCCGTCGCGGCGATATATCTTGCGGCGATGGTAATAGGATATGCGGGGCTTAGGTACATAGAACTTTCTGTTTCTTCGCCGATATGTAATTCTTCCGGCTCGCTGGCGCTACTCATCTGCGTAATTCTCGGCTGGGCGGCACTTGAACTTTGGACGATAATCGGCGTAGTGCTTATAACGCTCGGCATAATTATGCTTGGCGTCGTCGAATACCGCGAAGATGAAACGGTAAAACTTATGCGACAGGACAAGTCGAATTTTAAATATACGAAAAGTTTAATCGCAATACTTATCCCCGTTATCTATTTAGTAATGGACGCTTTGGGAACTGTCGGCGACCAAATGATTTCGGAACTGGAACTCTTTGATATGTCGGAATTTGCGTCGAACACCGCTTTTGAATTTACCGCCGTACTCTTTGCGATAATAGCGTTTTGTTGGGTTAAATTCGTTAAAAAAGAAAAATTCTTTACTTTCGGCGAAGGTGCTAATACGAAAGCAATACGCCGCAACCTGCTTATCGGCGGTATATGCGAAACGATAGGTCAAATGTTCTATATGGCGGTAATGTTCTCCGACTTTGACGCGGGTATGCCGATGATTTCCGCATACTGCGCGGCAAGCGTATTATGGAGCAGAATTTTCTTAAAAGAAAAACTCTCCTGGAAACATTATCTTGCAATTCTTACGGTCTTTGTCGGTATCATTCTTCTCGGTATTTTCTCGCCTGTATAAAAAAGTAATTTAAAAACAATTAGCCCGCCGAACGGCATTTTGCCGTTCGGCGGGCTAAAATTTTGTTTTGAAAAAATTATAAACTTTCTAAATAAAGCGACGCGTTGGTTGCGGCAATCCCGCCGTCCGCTACCGCGGTCATAACCTGACGCACGGCTTTGGTTCTGCAATCGCCCGCGACGAATAAACCATCCGTTTTAGTCTTGCAAGTTTCGTCCGCAATTATATAACCGTCTTTATCAAGGTCAACTAAATTACTAAACGCCTTATTATCTGGTATTTGCCCTATTGCCACGAACACCGCGGGTATTTCGTGGCGTTTTATATTGCCGTCTTTATCTTTATACTCGACCGCAGTTAGTTCGGTATCGCCGATAAAATCGGTAACCGCGACTTCTTTTACCCACTCCACATTATTTTTCGCGAGTGCCGCTTTTTGCAAACTTTTATCCCCGAATAGTTTATCGAAAAGTGTATATAAATACACTTTCTTACAATAAGAAGAGAGAAGTATCGCGTACTGCAAAGCGGTGTTGGCGTCGCCGATAACAATTACTTCTTTGCCTTTATAGAACGCGCCGTCGCAGATTGCGCAATAATACACGCCTTTGCCGACTAAATCGTCCCTTTCGGACTTGGTGCGAAGGTGTTTATGCTTTACCCCCGCAGCGATTATCACGCTTTTCGCCTGATATTCCTTATATTCGGTTTTAACGGTGAATACGCCGTCCTTTTTATCTAACCCTATAACTTTTTCTATCTCGAAGTCCGCGCCAAGCGCCGTAATCTGTTCAAAAAGGTTGTCTGCAAACTCTTCGCCGCTAATCGCTTTAATCGACGGATAATTTTCGAGACGGGGCGAAGTCGCTATCTGCCCGCCCAAACTTTCACTCTCTAATAAAAGCACGCTTTTTCCGTTGCGGAGTGAATACAGACACGCGGTCATACCCGCCGCGCCGCCGCCTATCACTATAATATCGTACATCAGTTCACGCTCTCTATATATTTTCTTATTTCGCTCGCGTTGTCGTATGCGCGAACCTTATCGCCGTCGGGAACAAGTAGCGTCGGGGCTTTTTTAACACCGTACTTTAAGGTCGTTTCCTTATCTTCTTCGGCGTTGACGACTTTGTATTTTATACCCGCTTTGTCAAGCATCATTTTACTCGTTTTACAATTCGGGCAACCGTTTCTCGTGAACAGTACAGGCATACTTAAAACGTCCGCTTCGTCTACGGTTTTACCGTTTGTCTTAACGTCGCAACAAGACTTTTCTTTACTCTTTAAATTCGAGTGCGCCACGTCGTAAACCTTTCTGTCGGCAAATTCCGCGCGCTTACCGTCGTTCCAGTTCTGAACGGGACGATAGTAGCCGGTAATACGGCTATAAACTTCGGTCGTCTTGCCGCAAATGGGACATTTATAAACTTCACCCGTAATGTAGCCATGGTCTGCGCACACCGAATAGGTCGGCGACATTGTATAGTACGGCAGTTTATAGTTTTCCGCAATCTTACGAACAAGATTTGCCGCCGCCTTCCAGTCGGGAAGTTTTTGCCCAAGGAACGCGTGGAAAACAGTACCCGACGTATAAAGCGTCTGCAATTCGTCCTGAATATCGAGTGCCGAGAAAATATCTTCGGTAAAGCCGACGGGAAGGTGCGAACTGTTGGTGTAATACGGCGCTTTGTCCGCGTCGGACGCGGTTATTATGTCGGGATAACGTTTTACGTCGTGCTTTGCTAAGCGGAAAGACGTCGACTCCGCAGGAGTTGCTTCCAAGTTATAAAGGTCGCCGTACATTTCCTGATAATCGGAAAGTTTATTGCGCATAAAGTTCAATACGTTTTTGGTAAAAGTCTGCGCTTCGGGATTTGTTAAGTCCTTGCCTATCCACTTTGCGTTGCGGCAGGCTTCGTTCATACCGACAAGCCCTATCGTCGAGAAGTGGTTCGCAAACGTACCGAGATAACGCTTGGTATACGGATACAGTCCCGCTTCCAAAAGTTTGGTTATCGTATCGCGCTTAACTTTTAAGGAGCGCGCCGCGATATCCATAAGTTTTGTCAGCCTATCGTAGAACTCTTCTTCCGTGCTCGAAAGATATGCAATTCTCGGCATATTGATGGTAACGACGCCGACAGACCCCGTACTTTCGCCACTGCCGAAGAACCCGCCCGATTTTTTGCGGAGTTCACGTAAATCGAGACGCAATCTGCAACACATACTTCTTACGTCCGAAGGTTCCATATCGGAGTTTATGTAGTTGGAGAAATACGGAGTACCGTATTTTGCCGTCATTTCAAATAAAAGTTTATTGTTTTCGGTTTCCGACCAGTCGAAATCGCGGGTGATGGAATAGGTCGGGATAGGATACTGGAATCCCCTGCCGTTAGCGTCGCCTTCTATCATAATTTCTATGAAGGCTTTGTTGACCATATCCATTTCTTTCTTACAGTCTTTATATTTAAACGGCATTTCTTTGCCGCCGACGATTGCGTTCATTTCCGCAAGGTCGTTCGGAACGGTCCAGTCAAGCGTTACGTTGGTAAACGGCGACTGCGTGCCCCATCTCGACGGAGTGTTTACACCGTAGATAAAGGACTGTATGCATTGTTTTACTTCTTTATATGTAAGATTATCCGCTTTTACAAACGGTGCAAGATATGTATCGAAAGAAGAGAACGCTTGCGCACCTGCCCACTCGTTCTGCATAATGCCCAAGAAGTTTACCATCTGATTGCAAAGCGTCGAAAGATGCGACGCGGGAGAAGACGTGATTTTACCGACAACGCCGCCTAAGCCTTCCTGAATTAATTGTTTAAGCGACCAGCCTGCGCAGTAACCTGTAAGCATAGAAAGGTCGTGAATATGAATATCGGCGTTGCGGTGAGCGTTCGCTATTTCTTCGTCGTACACTTCGGAAAGCCAGTAGTTAGCGGTGATAGCGCCGGAGTTAGAAAGAATAAGTCCGCCTACGGAATAGGTAACCGTGGAATTTTCCTTAACACGCCAGTCGGCAACTTTTAAGTAGTCATCAACGATTTTTTTGTAATCTACAACCGTGTTGGCGATATTACGAACTTTTTCACGCTGTTTGCGGTATAAAATATAACTCTTAGCAACGCTTACGTAGCCCGCCTGTATTAAAACGACTTCCACGCTGTCCTGAATATCTTCTACGGAAACAACGTTGTCCTTGATTTTTTCCGAAAAGTTAGCGGCGACGCGCAAAGTCAGCATATTCAAAATATCCGCCGTATAGTTTACGTTGTTAGCGTTAAACGCCTTAGAAATCGCTATGGATATTTTACTCATATCGAATTCGACGAGTTTTCCGTCTCTCTTTCTTACCTGAAACATTTTTCTCTCCTTAATCGTAAAATTATTCCTTAAAACGGGTAGTGGTTTTAATATACCATACCCGAACGTTAAAGTCAATAGTTTTCACAACATTTTGTAAAATATTTTTTAAGTTACCACAAGATATTGTGGTAAAGTAAAAACCGCCCTTTTTGCGGTTTTTGCGCAAAAAGGGCGGTTTTTTTAGTTTTTTAAGCGATTTAGATGTCAAGAATACGGAAGATGGACTTATTCATAATCATGAAAATCAAGTCTAAAATCCAAATAAGCCATCCGCCGAAAATACGTATGATACCCGCAACGATTTTACCTTCTTGGAATCTGGTGATAATACCGCAAATCCACGCGGTAAAAGGGATAATCGCGAGAATCAAACTGACAATCCAATCTAATCCGAAATAATCTTTTCTTGAAGCCATAAGTTACCTCCTAGATATATATTATTGATTATATTATACTATAAATTAAAACAGTTTACACAGAAACTGACAAAAAAATAAAGATTTTTTTTAAAAAACTGACGGCGAAAAGCTTTTCGCCGTCAGTTTTTAGTCAAAGCTACGGGATTTAGCCCGATTTTATTATATAGACATCAAATTGAGATACGCAAGCGAGAGTGCCAAATTTTCCTGCAAAATGGTTACGTTCTTATCCGTCGTCAATTTAACGGGTGCAAAATTCCAGATTGCTTTAACACCGCTATCAATCAATTTATCGCATACTTCCTGCGCGAATAATTTCGGAACGGTTATTATTCCTATCGAAATTCCGTTTTTCTCGCAATACTCTTTTAACTGCGACATGGGCAAAATTACTTTTCCGTTCTCGCTTTTCCCTATTTTCTCTTCGTCGTTATCAAATGCCGCGACAATGTTTAGTCCGAATTTGCTAAATCCGTCGTAATCGAGTATTGCTTTCCCGATTTTACCTGCGCCTACCAAGACGATGCCGGTTTTAACGTTTGTAATAATTTTTTCTATGTCCCTGATTAATTCTGCCGTCTTATATCCGATTTTCGGTTTACCTTTATTGCAAACCGAACTCAAATCCTTTTTTACCTGAACGTCGCCCAAAGAAAGACCCTTAGCAATAAAAGAAGTGGAAACCGTTTCGCGCTCTTTTTGTACTTCACGTAAAAATTCAAGATAAATCGGAAGCCTTCCAAGCGTGGCTTTTTTGATTTCGTTCATGCTTTCACCCCCAAAAGATTTATGGCGCACTTAACCGCAACACTTACGTCAAACTACCGGAAAAATCAAAATAAGAACTTGCGACACTATTACGACCGACACGAGAGCAATAGGATAAGTTGCCGCGTAAGCGTTAGCGACGTCTTCCGTGCCCGAAACCGAAATAAGCGTTCCGAGTGCAGGCGTGCTGGTCATACCGCCGGTTATAGAACCGAGATTATTAAGGAGCGGCATCTTCAAAAGGAACTTCGCTACGATAAAGCCGATTATCATAGGAACAAGCGTCATTATAGCGCCGTAGATAAAGTTCATAGCGGTAACGTATTTTAAGAACGACGCGCCCCCCGGAACGCCCGCGCCTATAAGGAACAGCATAAGTCCGAGTTCGCGGAATACTTTTAAGGTATGTTCTTCGGGCATGATTTTAAGTTTACCGAATTTTCTGAAATGTCCGAAGATAAGCGCCATTATAAGCGGGCCGCCCGTAGTTCCCAAAGAGAACGAACCTTTACCTATCGGAATTTTTATCATACCGACGAGAATGCCTGCAATAACCGCCAACCCGAATCCGAACAAACCGAAATCGTCCAACTTAAATAGTTTCTTTTGCGTCTGTTCACTCGCTTTAAGCGTTTCGACCATAATTTTCTGTCTTTCCGCACCCATATCGGCTTTCATAAATTTAGGCACGAGTTGAACGAACAGCACCACTCCGACAACCCCGAAAAGGTACGCTATTCCGTGCCCCGCCGTACATTCCGCCTGAAATTCCGCAGGAAGCGACGCAAGCGACGCCGAAAACGCGGGAGTAGAAGTCAACGCACCGGACAAAAGTCCCGTGCCCATAGCGGAATTCATACCCGTCGCCAACATAATAAGCCCCGTTACTACGCCCGATGACAAAATTATGACAAGTCCTAACAATATGTACGATTTGAAATTCTTTTTAAGCCCGGAAAAGAAATTCGGACCGGCAATAAAACCGACGCTCGTAACGAACAATAAAAGCCCGATATTCTGTACTATACTGTACGCGGCTTTCGCACTCGCGTAAGACGTTTCCACACTGTCGTAAAATATCATACCGAACACAAGCGAGATTATAAACACGCCCGCAGTTCCGAGTGAAACGCCCTTAATTTTAATTCCGCCCAAGGCATACCCAACGGAAACTATTATAAACAGCGTGAAAAGAAAGAAAGTAAGTCCTGAAATCTGATAATATCCGCCAAATAAACTCATATTTTTGTCTCCCGTTAATTGTCTTTCCGTTTGGTGTAGTCAGGCAGCAGTTTCGGCGACAAGACCGTCGGCTCTAAGCCTGCTTCTTTAAGTTCTTTATTAAAGGAATCGACGTGAGAAAGCGTAAGTTTGCCTACGTTTATCCCGCCCTTTACTTTTTCCGAAGCGTATTTACCGGCGTTTCTGCCGAATACAATTATATCAAGCAAAGAATTGCCCATAAGTCTGTTCCTGCCGTGTATGCCCCCTACGGCTTCGCCCGCAACGAATAAATTCTTAACGAGCGTGGTTTCGCCGTCGTCGTTTATGTCTATACCGCCGTTCTGATAGTGAAGCGTCGGATACACGAGAATAGGTTCTTTTCTGATATCTATACCGTATTTCCCGAACATACGCATCATGGCGGGAATTCTCTTCTCGATAGTACCTTCGCCGCCTATCATCTCAATCATAGGAGTATCCAGCCAAACGCCTTCACCGTCGGTGGTTTTAATACCGTTGTTTCTCTTTTTGCACTCACGGATAATTGCGGAAGCCGTAACGTCGCGCGTTTCGAGTGAATATACGAACGATTTTCCTTCCTTATTCACGAGTTGCGCGCCTAACGACCTTACCTTTTCGGTAACCAACGCCCCGAATATCTGGGTAGGTTCAGCCGCACCCGTCGGATGATATTGCAAAGTGTCGGCATAAAGCAGTTTAGCGCCCGCCCTGTACGCAAGAACGAGTCCGTCAGCCGTTGCGCCGTAATGGTTGGACGTCGGGAAACCCTGATAATGAAGTCTTCCCGCGCCGCCCGTGGCGATAACAACCGTTTTCGCTTTTGCAACCAAAATTTCTTTGGTTTCCATATTCATTAAGACAGCGCCTGCGGCGTTGCCGTTTTCATCTTTGATAATTTCAATGGCAGCGGTAAAGTCAACTACGGGAATTTGCCTGTTTAACACTTCGTCGCGTAGCGTTCTCATAATTTCCGCACCCGAATAATCCTTACACGCATGCATACGCTTTCTCGAAGTGCCGCCGCCGTGAGTGGTTATCATATTGCCGTTTTCGTCTTTATCAAACATAACCCCAAGGTCAGATAGCCATTTTATCGCGTCGGGGGCTTCGTTTACGAGTTTATATAAAAGTTCGTGTTTCGCGGCGAAATGCCCGCCACCGAACGCGTCGAGATAATGTATTGCAGGACTGTCGTTTTCTTTATCGGCAGCCTGAATACCGCCTTCCGCCATCATAGTGTTAGCGTCGCCTATGCGGAGTTTGGTAACCATCATTACGTTAGCACCGTTCGCGTGCGCCGTGATTGCCGCGGAAGACCCCGCCCCGCCGCCGCCTATTACTAAAACGTCAACGTCGTAATCGGGATGTTCTAAGTCGATTTTTAAATCGGATATTCTTGATTTCCCCTGCAACAAATCGGCAAGTTCGTGCAGAACTTTATCCCCTTTGTTTGCGCCGACCTTCAAATTTTCATAAGCGGATTCGATATAGTCGGGATGATTTTCCGCTAAAACCTTATCTTTTTCTTCGGCCGTCATTCTCGGAAAAAGATTGTCAAGTCTTTCTTTTCTGCTTTCTTCGACTTTCTTCATCGAAACAAGTTGTTCGTCAGTATACTTATACATTATCTTTCTCCTTATTTTTCAATTTCTCTATGGTTGTATAGTTCTTTAAGTTCTTCGACAGGTTTATTCATCACGTCTTCGAGAAGTTGTTTGAAATCCCCGTTGTTTATTTCGGCAACTCGCTTTTCAAGATGTTCGCACTTCGGCGCGATATACTTTCCGTATAAACGCCTTGCAAGTTCCGCCACTTGCGGATGCGATATTTCCGCCGGACAGCGCGAAGAACAAACGCCGCACATTACGCAATCGAACGACAATTCGGCGCATTTTGCGAAATCTCCCCTTTGCGCGTAAGCGATATACTGCATTACGTTAAGTCCTTGCGTGCAAGCCTTGGTACAAGCGTTACAACCGACGCAAGCGTAAATTTCGGGATACAACTGCATCATTATTTGCTGTTCGGGTTTGATTTTTTCAATATCGTAAACCTGTTTTACGAGCGGGAAGAACGGAAGAGTTGCGACGAACATCCCTTCTTCTACCTTTTGCTGACAGGCAAGGCAAGTTTTTAACTCCTGCTGACCTTTTATCCTGTAAATCGTCGCACACGCGCCGCAAAAACCGTTTCTGCAACCGCATCCGCGAACGAGTTGATACCCTGCGTATTCCATCGCTTTCATAATGGTCAATTCGCTAGGCACGCTGTACTTTTTACCGTATAAATAAATATTAACAAAATTTTCCATATCTTTCTCCTATCAATACTCGTCGGGAAGTTCGTCAAGTTCGGTCATACAAAAGACCGGCCCGTCTTTACAGACGTATTTATCGCCGACGTTACATCTTCCGCACTTACCGATGCCGCATTTCATACGCAATTCCAGCGTAGTATAAATATTTTCCTTTTTAAATCCTAATTCCAAAAGTCCTGCGAGAGTAAACTTTATCATTATCGGCGGACCGCATAAAACCGCAGTATAAGTGTTCGGCACGCCGACTTCTTTAACGTAGTTGGGCACAAACCCGACGTGTCCCGTCCAGTCGGGCTGTTCTCTGTCTATCGTAAGATACACGTCGAAGTCCTTTACGTTTTTCCACTCTTTTTCTATCTCTTCGTAATCGACTAGGTCTTCGGCTGTTCTCGCGCCGTAAACAACGGCGACTTTTCCGTAATTTTCGCGTTTATCCCTTATGTAATTGATTACCGAACGCAGAGGGGCTAAACCGATACCGCCCGCCACGAAAAGCAAATCTTTTTTGGCGAACACCGTGTCGACGGGGAAAGGTCTGCCGTAAGGACCGCGAAGCGTTATTTGCTGACCGACTTCGATTGAGTGCAACACTTCGGTAACGCAACCGCATTTCTTTATCGAAAACTCTAAATACTTTTCGTTAGTCGGAGAACTCGTTATTGAAAACAACGCTTCGCCGACGCCGGGAATAGAAAGCATAGCGCATTGACCGGGTTTATGGATAAACGGTTTTTTGCCGTCTAATCCGACGACTCTGAAAGTCTTGACGTCCGGCGTGTCCCTTCTTATATCGGTTACCACGGCAACAATAGGAATAAGACAATCCAAATTATTCATCTTTGCCTCCTTTATCGAAAGCCTTTATAACTTTTACGATATTTAAATGCATAGGACAACTTTTAACGCATCTGCCGCAACCGACGCAGGAATAAACGCCTTCGTTGTTTTCGGGATAATACACTAGTTTATGCATAAATCTTTGGCGATACCTTTGCATTTGCGTCGTTCTCGGTTGACCGCCCGCGGTTTTTGTAAAGTCAGAATACATACAACTGTCCCAACACCTGAAACGACTTACCGTTCCGTCGTTTTTAGTAAGTTCTCTTATATCGAAACATTGACAGGTCGGACACACGAACGTACACGCGCCACACCCCAAACACGCTTCCGATAATTTGCCCCACTTTTCGGAATTGAAAATATCAAGCATTTCATCCTTAAAAGGTGTTAAATCGAGATTGACGTTAGGTAACGAATTTATTTTTTCCCTTATTGCTTTTTGTTCTTCCGCCACTATCTTATCGTCGGTTTCGGTAAACAATCCCTTGACCTTTTCGGTAAGAGCGTTGCCTTTTTCCGTATTCGCTCTCCAAAACAGGTTTTCGCCTATGATGAAAGTCGTTATATCGCCCGAAGGATCTGACGCGTCTATACCGAAAACTTTACAAAAGCAACTGTCTTCGGGTTCTGTACAGGCGTTGGTTACAACGATGGCGGCGTTACGTTTGTTCTGATAAAAGGTATCCAGCGGGTCGACTAAAAACACCCTGTCAAGCACGTCGAAAGCCTTAAAGTCGCAAGCGCGGACGCCCATAACCACGAAAGGTTGTTCTTCCTTTCTTACGTCGATAACTTCAATCTTGTTGCCGTCCACCTTAAAATTCACTAAATCTTCGCTCTGCGGGAAAAAAGCGTCTTTCGGCGATTTTACGGTTTTTAAAGTCGTAAGCGACACTTCTTCGTCTTCACCGTATAAACCGTAATTTACTTCGCCCGCTTTTTTAATAGGCAAATATAACGGATAATCTTCGGAAATCGCTTTATACAATTTATCTAAATCACTCAATTTGATTTTATACATATTACTTTCCCACCATCTCTTTCGGCTCGCAATCGCCTTTCGTATAATCTACCAGCGGATTATGTTCCGAAACGGTTTTCCCCGCCTGAAATTCCCCATAATTGTCGTTTATATCTTTAATAAACTTTCTGTTGATAAGGTGAAGCGGAATACTTTCGGGACAAACTCTCGAACACTCTCCGCAATCGGTGCATCTGCCGGCAACGTGGTAAGCGCGGATTATGTGATAGAGTTTTTCTTCAAAACTGTCCGAATTAGCCTTACCCGCAATACCCGACTTGTTGTTATCGAAAACGCAATGAGTACAGGTGCAGGCGGGACAAACGTTTCTGCACGCATTACAACGAATACATTTTGAAAGTTCATTCTGCCAAAATTTAAACCTTTCTTCTTCCGTCATCTTTTCAAGTTCCGACACAACGGAAAATCTTGAATTTTTGTCGGGCTGCTTCATTTCGTTTACGACTATCGTTTCGTCGGCAACGGCAAACTCTTTGGATTTGCAATCCACGCACTTAACGGATAAAAGTTCTTCACGTTTAATCTGAACTTGTTGTCCGTCGGCGGTTATAATAATATTATCTAAACCGTCTTCGACTTTTTCTATCCTTTTAAAGCCGAGATTGTAAATTTTCTTTTCGTCAAGCATCCCTTGACACTCTAAACCTATAACGACAATCTTTTCTCTGTCGATGCGGTGTTCGGATACGAGTTGATTAAAACTATACGTATCGCACGGCTTTAAGAAAACTAATATCTTGCCTTCTTTTTTGCTTTCGTTTACCAGATACTTGGAAAGGTTCGGAGCGCAAAATTCGTTATACACGAAACCATTTAAATTGTCTTTTGTAAATATAGCGGGAGAATTATCGTAAAAAGTTTCGCCCTTTTTCCACGCGAGAACCCTATCGACTTTTCCGCTTGCCAAATATTCTTCGGCTTTATGTAAAACTAATTCTTGGATTTGCATCTTAAATCCTCCAACTTCTTGTTTTCGCCAAGTGCCGTTATAGTCTTAACAAAATCGTTCATAACCGCGGAGAACTTTGCGCCTTCAGCCGCCGACACCCACTCTACTCTCGTTCTCTCTTTTTCGATACCAAGGTAATTAAGCATAGAAAAAAGCAAACTCATTCTTCTTCTCGTTCTGTAATTTCCTTCCGAATAATGGCAATCCCCGGGATGACAACCGCATAAAATCACGCCGTCCGCGCCGCGTTGAAACGCCTTCAATATAAATATAGGATTAACTCGGCAAGAACACGGTACTCTTATGATTTTCACGTTGGCGGGATACGATAATCTCGACGACCCCGCAAGGTCCGCGCCGGCATAAGAACACCAGTTGCAACAAAAAGCGACTATAAGCGGCTTAAATTCTTTATTTTCCGTTATTTCTTGCATATAAAGTCAATCTCCTTTAATATTTGCGAAGACGAAAATCCGTGTAAATCCATCGCGCCCGACGGACAAGTAACGGTACAAGCGCCGCAACCCTGACAAACAGCAGGATTGACGACTGCAACGCGTCTTACGGTAGCGTTCGCACCGCGACCGAACGTTTTATCTTCATAAGTTATAGCGCCGTAAGGACAAACTCTCGCGCATTGAGAACAGCCCGTACACATCATTTCGTCGGAGTGCGCAACGCACGGATTTCCTTTAAGTTTATCCTTGGCTAAAAGACCTATTACCTTTGACGCCGCGGCGGAAGCCTGCGAAACGGTTTCCGGAACGTCCTTAGGCCCTTGACACACACCCGCTAAAAATACGCCCGCCGTAGCGCATTCCACGGGTTTCAATTTCGCGTGCGCTTCCGTTAAAAAGTTGTTCGTGTCGATACTGATTGTAAGTTTCGACGCAATATCCCTTACCGACGGGTCGGGTTCGATAGCGGTCGCAAGTACCACTAAATCCGACGGGATTACGACCTGCGTATTATCTAAAAGGTTAGAACCTTGAACCATAAGTTTACCGTTTTCATTGTAAACTTTACCAACCATACCCTTGATATAATCCACGCCGTACTGTTCGACCGCTCTGCGATAGAACTCGTCGTAATTCTTTCCGGGAGTTCTTACGTCTATATAAAATACGTGAACTTCCGTATCGGGATATTTTTCACGGATAAGCATAGCGTGTTTTGCGGTATACATACAACAGATTTTACTGCAATATGGCTTTCCGCAACCGGACACGTCTCTCGACCCGACGCATTGAATAAAGGTTATAACCTTTGGATGCTCGTTATCGCTGGGACGAAGCAGCACGCCTTTGGTCGGACCTGCCGCGTTCATAAGTCTTTCAAGTTCTAAACTCGTTATAACGTCTTTATTGTCGGCGTAACCGTATTCGTTAAAGTTGGTTAAATCTATCGGCTTAAAGCCTGTCGCGACGACTATCGCGCCGTACTCTCTGTCTACGTATTCGTCTTTTTGAGTATAATCTATAGCCCCGACGCCGCATTTCATCTGGCAAAGACCGCACTTACCCGTCTTTAACTTAATGCATTGTTCGGGGTCTATCACCGCGACGTTCGGAATAGCCTGTGCAAAAGGTATATAAATCGCGGGTCTGGTATTCAGGTTCATATTGAACGCGTTAAGACCTTTTTTTGACGGACAATTCGCCATACAAACGCCGCAACCCGTACATTTCGTTTCGTCCACGTATCTCGCTTTCTTTTTGATTTTTACCTTGAAATTACCTACGAACCCCTTAACTTCTTCGACTTCGCTGTACGTAAAAAGTTTTATCTTTTCACTTTGGGCGCAATCGACCATTTTCGGCGTCAATATACAAGCCGAACAGTCAAGCGTCGGAAAGGTTTTATCGAGTTGCGACATGCGTCCGCCGATAGTCGGACGTTTTTCTACTATATCCACTTCGTATCCTGCGTCCGCGATATCTAGGGCGCATTGAATACCCGCTATGCCGCCGCCGATAACCAAAGCGCGCTTCGTTACCCCCGTTTCACCCGCCGTGAGCGGAGTGTTGAGAGTAAGTTTAGCAATAGCCGTTCTGCCGAGAATTACCGCTTTTTCCGTCGCTTCGTCTATGTCTTTATGTATCCACGAACATTGTTCGCGGATATTCGCAATCTCCACCATATACGGGTTAAGTCCGGCGGCTTCCGCCGTCTTTCTGAACGTTCCTTCGTGCATACGCGGCGAACAGGCACATACGACGATACCCGTCAGATTATATTCTTTGATTTTATTCTTGATAAGTTGTTGACCGTTTTCCGAACACATATATTGATAGTTGTCCGCAAAAACCACGCAAGGTTCTTTCCTTAACGCTTCGGTAACTTTTTCTACGTTTACCGTTGCGGCGATATTAGTGCCGCAATGACAGATAAAAACACCTATTCTTTGCATAAGTTCTCCAAATTACTTTCTGTATTTTCTGTAAGCCGATACCAAAAGTTGTTGCGGTATCAGGTCGTCAACAATCGGCGGAATATCTTCCGCTTTTATAGCATTACCGTTTTGCATACGTTCCACCGTATCCCTTACGGCTTCGATAACGTTTGCCGGCGCAACGCCTCTCGGACAACGTTCCACGCAAGCCATACATGACAAACAGGAAAAAATCGCTTTACTTTTTAGTAAAACGTCAAACTTGCCTTGCCCTAATAACGTTACGAATTGATGAGGCTTTATATCCATATCGTTAAATGCGGGGCATCTTCCCGAACATTTGCCGCATTTCATACATTTTCTGACGTCCGTCCTGCTGATTTCTTTTATATATTCAATGTCAAAATTTTCCATAATCACTCCGTAACGCCCAACGCCTTTGCCAAAAGTTCGGTAAAATAAACCACGTTGTCCCCGCCGTTTTTCTTCAAATTATAGTAACAGAGCGGACAAGCCGTTAAAACAAGTTCCGCACCGACTGCCGCGGCGGATTCCAAAATCTTTTTACTCTTCTGTTCCGTTAAAGATTTGTTCGTCAAACTGACGTACGCCCCGCAGCACTCGTTCCTGAACGGATACTTGACGGGCGTGCCGCCGATAGCGGAAATAAAATCTTCTAAAATCGTCGGGTTTTCGGGATTATCGAACGCCATAACGTTTGAAGGACGCAAAAGCAAACAGCCGTAGTACGCGCCTATTTTTTTGTTTACGGGATTTTTTACCGCTTTTTTGATATTGTCAAATCCGACGATATCTTTAAGCATTTCAAGATAATGGATAACTTTCGTTTCGCCTTCGTATCTTTCGTCTAAACGCATATAGTTATTGACTTTATCCCGAATAGATTTTTCAGTAGCCATATCGTTATTGACTCTCTTAATTACGTTATGGCAAGCCGAACATAAAGTCAACAGCGTTCCGCCGTGGTGCTTTGCATAATCCAAAGCCCGAACGGACGACAGTTTAGTGGCAATCTCGTCTTTCGCCATAGGATAAACGCCGCCGCAACATTGCCATTCGGGTATTTCTTCCATCGTAACACCGAGCGCTTCTGCCGAAAGCCTTGCGCAATCGTCTAATCTTTTCGCTTGGTTTTTAAGCGTACAACCGGGGTAATAACATATTTTCATATTCACTCTCTTATTTCTGATAAATCATTTCTTCGGGATGGAAAACTTCGTCGAATTTTTCCGCAGTCAAAAATCCGAGTTTGACGCAGGCGTCTTTTAACGAAATATTTTCCTTATAAGCAAGTTTTGCGGTTTTTGCTGCGTTTTCGTATCCGATATACGGGTTTAACGCCGTAACAAGCATAAGCGAATTATAAAGGTTATGCCGCATTTTTTCTTTATTCGCTTTGATGCCCGTAACGCAGTTATTATTGAAAGACGCGATGCCGTCCGCCAAAAGTCTTACCGACTGTAAAAAATTATATATGATTACGGGCATAAACACGTTAAGTTCAAAATTGCCCTGCGACGCGCCGAAACCGACGGCAACGTCGTTCGCAATAACCTGAACGCAAACCATCGTCATGGATTCGCATTGCGTCGGATTGACTTTACCTGGCATTATAGAACTACCCGGTTCGTTTTCGGGAATAAATATCTCCCCCAACCCGTCGCGCGGGCCGGAAGCCAGCCATCTTACGTCGTTCGCTATTTTCATAAGGTTGCAGGCAAGCGCTTTAAGCGCCCCGTGCGCAAACACCAGTTGGTCTTTGGAAGTCAGCGCGTGATACTTGTTTTCCGCGGTAACGAATTTTTTGCCCGTAATAACGGAAACTTGTTTCGCGACTTCTTCGGCAAAGCCTTTGGGAGCGTTTAAGCCTGTCCCGACAGCAGTTCCGCCGAGCGCTAAACTCTTTAATCCTTCGACGGCTTCAAGTAACTGTCCGAAAGATACTTCAATCATATTTCTCCAACCGGAAATTTCCTGTGAAAAACCTATCGGAACTGCGTCTTGAAGGTGCGTTCTGCCGCTTTTTACTATTCCTTCGTTTTCCCGTTCCAAACGCTTAAACGTTTCGATAATCGTGCGCATAGAAGGGAAAAGTTTGTCTTCGATTTCCGCAACGGCGGCGATATGCATCGCCGTCGGGAAAGTATCGTTCGAACTCTGACTTTTATTCACGTCGTCGTTCGGATGAAGAAGTTTCTTCCCCGCAATCTCGTTCCCGCGATTAGCGATAACTTCGTTTACGTTCATATTCGACTGCGTACCGCTTCCCGTCTGCCAGACCGCGAGCGGAAATTGTTTGTCGTCATGCAATCCGGAAACAATTTCGTCCGCAACTTTACAGATAATATCGCGTTTTTCTTCGGAAATTTTACCCAAATTAAAGTTAGCAATCGCCGCCGCTTTTTTCAAAACGCCGAAAGCCCTTATCACTTCTATCGGAATCTTTTCCGTGCTTATCCGAAAGTTCTCATAACTTCTTTGCGTCTGAGCGCCCCAATACCTGTCGGCAGGTACTTTCATTTCGCCCATTGAGTCGTGTTCGATACGATATTCCATGGTTTTCTCCTTATAAAAAGTGTTTAATTGCCTTTTTAATACCTATACGGCATATATAGATATGGGTAGTATCTATATTTTCGTAAATAAAAAAATGTTTGTAACAACACTTTTTTATTCGGTATTAAAACAAATCTTTCCTTATCCCCGCCGAATCATATGTAAATGATGACCTGAGAAATTATGTCGAAAAGATACTTATGTTTCATTTTACAATATATCTAAGAATTAGTCAAACATATGCAACATAGAAACATAATATTTTACGTTAAAATTTATATTTTTTAAATTTTTGATACAGAAAGACTACATGCTACCTATATTTGAGTTCTTTGTTATTCATTATTACATACTCTCTTTTAAAATCCTAATAAGTGCTGCTTTGTCGAGTGGGGCGAACATATAAGGTTCGTCGGTAGCGTCGTTTTCTAAAATGTGGTCCGCCATTTCTTCGATTTTGTCTTCCTTTACACCAAGTTCCCCTAAATGCATAGGGATACCTATCGACTCAAAGAAATTATAGAAAGCGTCTATCACCTTACCCGCCATTTCCATATCGGAAAGCGTTTTGTCAAACCCGAAAAGCAACGTGCCGAGAGTTGTAAAGCGTTCGACCGTTTTTTCGGAAAGAATTTCTTTCATCCAGCGGGGCGTGATTATCGCAAGCCCTGCGCCGTGGGTAATATCGAAATACGCAGAAAGCGCGTGTTCTATTGAGTGCATAGGCCAGCCCGAATACCCCGCACCGTTCGACATAATGCCGTTGCAAGCCAGCGTGCAAACGTACATAAGTTCGCTACGTGCCGAAAAGTCGTTAGGTCTATCCAAAGCGACTTTTACGTTCGCCATCAAAGACTTTAATGCGGAAATCATAACCCCGTCATTAAACTGCGAATTAGGTGTCGCAAAAAACTGTTCTAAAACGTGGTTCATTGCGTCCGCCGTGCCGCAAGCCGTCTGCCACTTGCTTACGCTAAACGTGTATTCGGGGTCTAAAAAGGACACTGCGGGAAACATAAGTTCGTCCAAGTATCCCCGCTTGTCGTTTATCGCCGTGTTGGAGATAACGCACCCCATATCGTATTCGCTACCCGTTGCCGCAAGCGTGATTATATCGACGATCGGGATACTCGCCTTTGCTTTGACTTTGCCCGAAATCAAATCCCAGCCTTCGCCGTCAAACTTAGCGCAAACGGAAATCGCCTTACTGCAATCTAAAACCGAACCGCCGCCGACCGCCAAAATTACGTCGATATTATTTTCCTTGCAAAGTTTTGCGCCCGCAATAACCGACGGATCGTATTTAGGGTTAGGCTCTATGCCCGACAGTTCGACGATATTGAAACCTTTAAGAAGGCTTTTCACTTTATCATAAAGCCCCATTTTCTTTATAGACCCGCCGCCGTAAGTTAAAAACACGTTTTTGCCGAAACCCGCTATCACTTCGGGCAAGTCTTTAATGACGCCTTTGCCGAAAATAAGTTTTGTCGGCGTGTTATAAGTAAAATTGTCAATCATTTATATATCTCCTTGATAAACTGCTCTATCTGGGCGGTGGTGTTCAAAATCTTGCCGTTTAAAATTTTCGCCGTAGTGCTTTTTGCTAAATCGTCTTTTGCCTTTCCGAGACCGCTACCGCCACTCGTTGCCCAAATAATAATTTCCTTGCCGCTAAAATCATACGCTTCCAAAAAGGTATTGACGATAGTCGGCGCAGTGTACCACCATACGGGATAACCGAGCAGTATCCTGTCATACTTTGAAACGTCTATATCGCCCGTTATAATCTCGGGGCGGGACGACTTATCTCTCATTTCAACCGAACTGCGGGAATTTCTGTTCATCCAGTTAAGGTCAGCGTCCGTGTAAGGCTTTACGGGTTTTATCTCGTAAATATCCGCACCTATTTTTTCTGCAATTTTTTCGGCAACGCCTTTCGTTACCCCGCTTGCACTAAAATATGCTACTAAAATTTTCATAATCCACTCCTTTAATTATTTTACGGATAACCCCATTTCGTAGGCTTGTTTTAATGCGGGCGAATTGTTTATCTCGCCTTTTTCGTAAACGCCCGTACCGTAAATAATGCCTTTTTCGACCGCGCCTTCCACACAGTCGGCGTAGCCGCGGAAACACTCTATCGTGCGCTCCTGCGACTCCTTTTCTTCGTCGGCGCTGGTTACAATATAGTAAAACTCTTTATTCTTTACTTCCGTCCATCTTGCTACCGTTCTGTCGATCAGCGCTTTTAACTGTGCGTCTATCGAATAAAAATACACGGGACTTGCAAGGACTATTACGTCCGCGTCTATCATCTTTTGCAAGACTTCCGCCATATCGTCCTTTTTAGCACACACGCCACCCGATTTTTGGCAGTAATAACAGCCGCTGCAAAAATCTATTTTCTTTTCGGAAACGCGAATCTTCTCCACCTGATTTCCGCTCGTCAACGCTCCGCGCATAAACTCGTCGCAGAGTATATCCGAATTTCCGCCCTTTCTGGGACTTCCCGATAAAATCAATACTTTTTTCATAATTACTCCTTTTCGTAAGTCGGTTGCCAGTTCATAAAGCCGTCAAGCGCTTCTTCCGTTCTCGTGTATCTTCTTTCGCCCTTGTTAAGTTTTTCCATTTCTTTCATATCTTCATCAGACAGCGTAAAATCAAATATATCTATATTGTCTTTGATATGCTCTGCGTTCTTACTGCCGGGGATAACGATAAATCCCATCTGCGTGTGCCATTTAAGCACGACTTGCGCGGGACTTTTGCCGTATTTTGCCGCTATTTTCGTAACAATCGGGCTTTCTAATAATTCCGCCGTCATGCCTTTCCCGCCAAGCGGATACCACGACATTATCTTTATATCTTCCTTTTCGGTTATCTTTCTTAACTCTTCCTGCGGGAAAAACGGGTGACACTCTACCTGAATTACCTGCGGTTTAACGTCGAACTCGGATAAAACTTCTTCTATATATCTTCCTTCGAAGTTAGAAACGCCTATCGCTTTGATTTTGCCTTGCTTATAGGCTTTAATCAGTTGCTTATACCCTTCGCGCCAGTTCTTAGTCGGCTGATGCAAAAAGAGTAAGTCGATATAATCCGTGTCAAGCCTTTCAAGCGTTTCTTCGACTGCGTTCGGGTTCTCGTATTCGGTCGGCCAAAGTTTAGTCGATAAAAAGATTTCTTCTCTTTTTACTCCGCTTTGTTTCATACCGCGACCTACCGCTCTTTCGTTTACGTAGCAGTTAGCGGTATCTATAAGGCGGTAGTCCATTTTAAGCGCTTCTTTAACGCTGTTTTCCGCGTCCTGCGGTGATAGTAAAAACGTTCCTATGCCGACAGACGGCATCTCTATTCCGTTGTTAAGTTTCATAATTCTTCTCCTTTATCAAATATTATCCCGTATGAATTTTTCTATTTTATCAAACGGTATCTTATCTTTATTTTCGCCACCATCGTATAAATCACAATGCGTGGCGTCGGGAACGATAAACAGTTCCTTATTATCGCCTTTTAAAAGTTTGAACGCATCTTCTCCGAAATATCTCGAATGCGCTTTTTCTCCGTGTACAATCAAAACGGCGTTCCTGATTTCCGAAGCATAGTAAAACAGTCTTGTATTTAAAAGCGAAGTTCCCGCGGTCGAGTTCCAGCCGCCGTTACTGTTAAGACTGCGCGGATGATACCCGCGCGGCGTTTTATAATACGCGTAATAATCTTTTACGAATTGCGGGAATTCGCCGGGGTCGTCTACTACCCCGCCGTTTAATTTATAACTTCCGTTTTTAAAATCTTTTGTACGCTGTTCGTTTATTGCAACGCGTGCCTGATGTCTAGTCTCTTCGTTATCCGCGGAATCGAAATAACCGTTTCCCGTTACTCTCGTCATATCGTACATTGTTACGGATACCGTCGCCTTTATTCTCGTATCTATACACGCTGTCTGCAACGCCATACCGCCCCAACCGCAAATACCGATAATTGAAATCTTTTCTTTATCAACGTGATCGAGATTAGAAAGATAATCGACCGCTGCCTGAAAATCTTCCACGTTGATATCGGGAGAATTCATATATCTCGGTTCTCCGCCGCTTTCACCCGTGAACGACGGGTCAAACGCAATAGTCAAAAACCCGCGCTTTGCCATCTCTTGCGCATATAATCCGCTCGACTGTTCTTTTACCGCGCCGAAAGGTCCGCTGACCGCTATTGCGGGAAGTTTGCCGCTAAAATTTTTCGGACAATACATATCCGCCGCAAGCGTTATGCCGAAATGATTGCGAAAGGTGATTTTTTTATGACCTACGCTTTCGTCTTTCGAGAAAACTTTATCCCATTCTTTTACTGAATTTGTCATTTTTTTACCATCCTTTTTTATTTTCGGGGATTTCGTCGTTATCCATAGTCGCACAAACACTCGGCCAGTCTTTCACGGCGCTTTCTCCGCCGTTTGCGATTGCCGTTTCATAATACGCCTTTTTGAATTCTATTTCCTTTAAGTTGTTTTTGAGAATACCGATTTCTTTTTTGACCTTTTCTTCCTGTTCCAAAATAAGATTAAGCCTTTCTTTAAGAGACGCGTCGCCCTCTTTACATAAATCAAGATACTCTTTTATCTTCTTAATAGGCATACCCGTATTCTTTAAGCAGTTTAATAATCTAAGCCAGGGAAAATCTTTGTCTTCAAAAACACGTATTCCGTTTACCCGCTTAACCATCGGGAAAAGTCCTTCTTTATCATAATAACGTATTGTGTAAGCGGAAACGTTTAACATTTTTGCAATTTCCGATATAGAATAACCCATAACGTCTGCCCCCGTTTATTGTTTACGGTAATATTATAAAAGTTAGAGTTAACTCTAAGTCAAGCGTTTTTTAAAAATTTTTTATGTTTTTTTGGTGTTAAGAGATTTTTAATACTTAAAAGTATCAAAAAATGCGTGTTTTTGTCATAAAAATGTAGTAAAATGGACGAAAAGTCAGAAGACTTTTCGTCCAACACACTTGTGTGTATGCTCCAAAATGTTGCATTTTATTAGGTGTATGCCATAAAAGGTTGCGGGAAAACAAATCGCTCGCTTTTTAATTTTAAATCAACGTCTCAATATCGTCATCTATAACAATAGATTTATTCTTTATTTCTTCGGGAATATAGTTTTCCCCTTTATTTATGCAAATGTAACGGGCGTTTTTAAATTGATAAGCCATACGCATAAACGGGTATTTTATTACAGCAGGCGTGTTCCAGCCCACGCCTAGTTCTAACAGCAATAATTTTTTATCCTTATTCTTTTCGATAAAGTCCGAATAGTTCGCCGCCGCCCTATGCCACCCCTCGTCTTCCACAAACTTATCGTCTGCACGCAGGTTCATAGCCATCTCTTTACCGCATACCGGGCATTTGGGGACAAGGTCAGTCGGAATAAGTCCTCCCTTTAAATTTTCAAGCATTTCTTTAACTATTTTTTCATTATCGTAAGTTTTATTATGGCAGGGAACTGAACATTGAAACAGCCCGTAATCGCCCTGCGTGTAAAACAGGCGGTTTTTATCAAAACCCGCAAGTTGAAACTGATGGTCTACGTTAGTTGTTAAAACAAAATAATCTTTCTCTTTCACGATATCAAACAATCGCTTATACAAAGGTTTTGCGCCTTCTTTATATCTTTGAAGATAAATAAACCTTGCCCAATACCCCCATTTTTCTTCGCTCGTATAAAAATCGTGAAAACCCGCCGAATACATATCGGTATAGCCGTATTTTTCGTTTATGTCGGCAAAGTTTTCTAAAAAATAATTACCGCCGTATTCAAAACCAGCGGCAGCGGATAATCCCGCGCCCGCACCGATTAAAACAGCGTCGGCGTTTTTTATATGTTCCTTAATCTTCTCTATTTCATTCGAGTAATTGTTTGTATACGTCATAATCTTTATCTAAAAACACGTTAAAAACGACTTTTTTAATAAATTTGTTTTCTTCTTGCAAATATTTTTCAACTTGATTTACGGCAACTCGCGCCGCTTTTTCGTTAGGGTATCCGAAAACCCCCGTTGAAAGGCAACAAAAAACAACAGAGTCAAGTCGCATTTCGTCCGCTTTTTTCAAGCACGAAATATAGCAATTTGAAAGGTCAACCTCATCCTGAACTTTTCCGCTGTATATAGGACCTACCGTGTGAAAAATATATCTTGACGGCAGATTATATCCACTCGTTACTTTACAATCGCCGTTAGGTTCGTCGTGCCCTTGTTCTTCCAT
The DNA here is from genome assembly GCA_017448355.1 of Clostridia bacterium. Taxonomy (GTDB): domain Bacteria; phylum Bacillota; class Clostridia; order Christensenellales; family Borkfalkiaceae; genus UBA1259. The sequence continues at coordinate 77,167 of JAFSLQ010000060.1, forward strand.
TATTTTCATCATATCACGTCTTACCTGTAAGCCCGCAAAAGAGTGTATTGCGTTATCTATACAGTTATGCCCCGGCACGAAACAACCGAGCATTTTATTATTGCAAGCGTTGACGATTGCGTCCGCTCTTATAAGGGTTATATCACCCTTATATAGAGTTATACCGTCGCTAAATTCCGATACGTCGGTAATCGTTTTTTTACAAAGGATATCCTGTAAAACCCTGTCTTGTTTTTCGTAAAACTCTTCGCTTAAATTATAAGGCATGGTAATATTTTGTAATGCACGAAAAACCGCCTCATCTGTCGTATCAGGCAGTTTTTCAATATCGTTATAACTTTTTAAGTAGTCAATACACCATTTTATATCGTTCATTTTATCTCTTCGGGTGCGGCATAAAAATTGTATTTTAACGCTTTAACTTCGGTTAATTTATAGGTAATAAACCTGCCGTCGCCCGCCGTGTATAATTGTTTAGGACCTGTCGGGTCGTCAAGTACCGCCCTTTGAACTTCTATTCTGTTATCTTCTTTTACGGTTGCCGTTACCCGTAACCAAGTTCCGCCGTCATACATCCCGCAAAGTTCGATTTTAGGATTAGAAGATAGTTGCTTATATATCTCTTTTTGATTACCGCAACAAATATACGCATTGTTCTCAAACTCTGCAATAGTAGAAAACGGGCGCACTCTCGGTTGGTCGCCTTCGGACGTTGCAATATAAAAAACTTTTACTTTTTTCAATTCTTCAACAATTTTATTCATAGTTTCCCCCTTTATTTTCCGGCAATATTCTTTTTCACGTCTTCAACGACCTCTTTCAGGTTTATATTTTTCAGTTCCTGTTCCATTGCGTTCTGCGCTTTTGCAAGGTGCTTGTCCATCGCAAAGTGGATACTTTTCCCCACAGGACATTCGGTATTCGGATTCTCGTGAAAGTGAAAAAGTCCTTCCTTACTTAAACTATCCACCGCTTTATAAACGTCGTACAGGCTGATTTCTTCAAGCGGTTTTGCGAGATTTGCCCCGCCGCTTCCTTGCCTTGCGGTGATAATACCTGCGGACTTTAATTGTAATAAAACCGTCCGTATGATAACGGGATTGACGTTCGTGCTTAAAGACATAAACTCGCTTGTTACTCTTTTTTCGTCTCCGCCGAAATAGTCGATACAGGCAATAATATGTACTGCAATAGTAAAACGACTCGTGATTTGCATATGTTCTCCCTTTATAGGCATAGCCCAAGCGTTATTCGCTTGAGCCGTACACTATAAATCAATTTTAAACCTTATTAAACGTTTGGTTTTATGCCCTGACAACGCTGATCCTTGCTTTGATATGATTGCCTTTTTCGATTTCATCAACCATAGCGATAGCGTAATCGGCATAACTTATGATGCTTTCGCCTTTGGAATTAAGGGTAAGTTCTTCTCCCGCAAGAATATATTTGCCCGTGCGATCTCCCTCCGCTTGGAAATCACCCGCAGGACTGACAAACGTCCATTTTACGTCGTCTCTCTTGCGCAAAAGTTCCAATTCTTCGCCTTGCGCGTTAGCAAGGGGTAAATAAATCGCGGGAAAGTCTGCGCCGTCTTTTACTTGAAGGGTGTGTTCGGGGTTGACGTAAAGACTGCCCGCACCGCCGACAATCAGAAGACGGGTATTACTTCCGCTTAAATTATCGCAAAGGTGTTGAGAAGTCTTAACGTGTCCGTCAAGGGTTTCGGGCGTCCAAGCACCGAAAGCGTCCACAACGGCGTCAAAACCTTTTAAGTCCTCTGCCGTAATATCCATAATATCTTTTGTAACAATCTTCTTTGCAACCGTTTTATTCGTTTCTCTTACGAACGCCGTAACGTCAAAACCTCTTTCTACTGCTTCTTTTACAACTAACCTGCCTACTCTGCCGTTTGCGGCAACAACTGCTATTTTCATTAAAATATCCTCCTAAATTAAATAATTTTGTTTTCGGGAACCGATCGCTTTCCTGATTACGAGAATATCATAACACAGCCATAAAAAGTTGTCAATTATTTTATTACAACTTTTTTTGAAAATTTTTTGATGATTTTATAGGTTCAAATTCGCCCACCCAACACATTTCCACCCACTAAACAAGGAAAGTGGGGTAGGTGTTTTTTCGGATTTTCGGGAATAAAAAAAGCTACTTGAAATTCAAGGGCGTGCAAAATTGCTAGTTTTTGCCTTAAAATATGCAAAAATGGGTCAAAATGCCGAAAGACCTTTTGACCCACTGCTTTGTCTCGGTGGGTTAAAATGTGTAAAACAACCTATCTAGTGGGTTAAAATGTGTTTTTTAAGATGTACGTCGACTAAAAGGGTACACGGGGAAATATAAAATACTATGTGGTTTTTCGTAATATGACACCTGTACTTGTAATGAGATTATTATTCGATTTATCAATTGTATATGTGCCTTCATTTCCACTCACATTCCATCTTATTTTTACAACATTGTCCGAAACCGTATATGTACCAAAAGCAACATAATCATCATCGCCATAAATATAACCCATATGGATTTCTATGTTGCCGTTATTTAATATTGCTTTAGCATATCCCTGTTGCCCTCCAACTAACATAACGCCTGTATAAGTTCCGTCAATTTTACTTGGACCAAATAACGAACAGCCCGTCATTGTTAAAGGCGTTAAAGCCATTATTAATGTAAATATAAGTGTTAAAATTCTAATTTTATTTGTTTTCATTTTTATCTCCTGTAATATTTATTTTTATATCATTTACAACAATTTCGTCAGGTAAAATAAACCACGTAGGTTTTCCGTGAGAAGATGGTGTTCCAACATCATCATCTCCTCCGTGCCACCTTATGCCATATTTTTCTATACCATTATATCGAAACCTTGCAATAGCATACGTTTTTGTATTTTTAAGAATTTTCAAATTGCTAATTCCCGAATATACAACTTCTAAAGGATTTATCATTTTCTTCTCCGTTTGCAAAAACTTTATAAAATAAATATATTATATACGAGAATTACTCGTATGTCAATTATTTTACGAGTTTTTTTCGTAAAATAATGTTATGAATAATATTATATCCCAACGAATAAAAGAGATTAGAACAGATAACAAACTAAATCAAAGTGAATTCGGTAAAAGTCTCTCTGTTTCGCAAGATACGATTTCTTTATGGGAGAACGGCAAGAGTTTGCCAAACACCGAATTTGTAATATCAATATGTCAAAAATATAATGTGTCGGCAGATTACTTATTAGGTTTAGAGGATTAAAGGCGTTTGAAAATTCAAACGCCTTTAAAATATAAAAATGGGTCAAAAAGCCAGAAGACCTTTTGACCCACTTCTTTGGTCGGAGTGACGGGATTTGCAAGGAGCGATAGCGACGGAATAGCGATTGCTACCGCATAAGCGGTCAATCGCGTCCCTGACCGTAGGTCATGGCTTTTATGTTCCGCTTTGCGGACATAAAAGAAACAACGGGGCAATCCTTTTATGGATTACACCGTTGTTTGTTCAATGGTCGGAGTGACGGGATTTGAACCCATGACCTCTTGGTCCCGAACCAAGCGCGCTACCAACTGCGCTACACCCCGATAACCGCTGCTGTTTTGATTTCAAAAACAATTTGCACTAAATTTTTCATTAATGAAAAATCAATCTGGTTATTATTGTAATATATTTATCAGAAAAATGCAAACAATTTTATATAGTTATAAAAATAATATTTTTTACTTGATTATGTTTTAATAAAGTTTTATAATTTTATAGTAAATTTTTTGTAAAGGGCTTAAACACTATGAATAAACCGCTAAAAAGCACTCTCATCACTATTTTAATCGTCGTGTTGCTTGCGGGCGCGGCGCTGACCGTGTATTGTTTTTGCAGACCGAAAGGACAATCAAGAGACGAAATAGAAATTTCTCCCATCAACAATACCTATATAGCGTACAGCGGTCAAAATATAACGACTTGCTCGCCGCGGGAAAGTCTTTTTATTCTTGCTTATAGGGTAAAACACCTTAATTCTTATTCCACTACCATTTTGGGTGAAGTAAACGCCGGCGGCATTTATAAACAAGACGTAAGCGGTGAAAAATATATAGTCGTCAAAGATTCCGTGTACATCTCACGTTCTACAAGTTTCTTGAAAAACACTGCCGACCAGATTTTTATAAATTCAAACACCGCGCTGGTAAGAAACGGCGACCCCAAAACCAACGTTTATGAAGACACCGTAAAAAAATACACTCTTTCGCAATATTTTGAAGAGTACGGCACGTATTACCGCGAATTATCCAACTATGAATTAAACGACAGCACCATAACCAACGCGGAATTAGTTTCGGCAGAAAACGGACTTTACACTTATAAATACGAAATAAACGTAGAAAAAGGCGTAAATGCGTACCGCGTAAATATGTATAAAATGGGCAGTTTATCAGAACTTCCGACTTTTAAAACCAGCATGCTTACGGTTACGATGACAACAGAGTTTATGCCCGTAACTATAACGCAAATCGACGAATATAGCATAAATATGTTTTTCAATCTCAACTGCACGTCAACGCTTACCGAAAACTTTGAAAAACTAAACGATAATTCCGTGGTTATTCCGGATTACGAATTTTTTAAGACTCACCTTGGAGACTGAATAACTTACGCCCGCCGCCCATAATGGGCGGCGGGCGTAAGTTTATATTTAACAATTACGAATCGTAAAAATGACCGCCGTCCGTAACAAGCCTCTCGGTCTTTGGATATTCGAAAATATCCTTGTTTTCAGCGTTGGCTTTAAGATACTCGGCAAATTCCTTTGCATACCATTTAGCCATTTCAAGATTGTGCATACGATAATATCCGCAATTTACGGGCGCAGTTCCGGGCACTTCCTCCGCGTCTCCTACCGAAAGAAAGGCTTTTAATATCAGCCCGTAAAGTTCCTGCGGGGCACGATTTCCTTTAAGTATCAAATAAAATCCCGTAAGACAGCCCATCGGCCCCCAGTAAATGACTTCGTCTTTCCACTTAGGGTCGTTACGGAGAAAAGTTGCAATAATGTGTTCAAGCGAGTGCATCGCGGCAACGTCGATAACCGGCTCTCTGTTTGGTCTTTTTAGTCTTATATCATACGTTGTAACCGAATAATCGCCTAAAACATCAACCCTACTTACAAAAATACCCGGTACAATGCGCGTGTGGTCTACCGAAAAACTCTGTATCAGTTCCATCATTTCTTCTCCTTTCAAGTTTTTTCGCTTATATTATAACATTAAAATTTGCAAAATATGAATTTTGCCGCAACTGCCGTTGCTACGCGATTTGCCGTAGCAAATCGCAGTTTACGTTGAAATATTGCGCTCAAAAACCCTTGCGAGCAAGTTTTTTCGCTTATATTATACAAAAACCGCATAAAAAAGTCGAACATAATTATCAATTTTTTTCTTATTGCCCGTCAAATGATGGACAAACTTTCAGTTATAGGCTGACAGACTCGTAAGGAGCAAACGAAGTTTGCGACGGAATAGCGATTGTTACGGCAACGCCGTCAATCGCGTCACTGACGACTCGGATAGTTCATCTCCGTCGAGACGACGGACAGAATAAAAGCACCAACTGTTTGGTTGGTGCTTTTATTCTGTTGGCTGCCCCTGACAGACTCGAACTGACGACACTTCGGTTAACAGCCGAATGCTCTACCGACTGAGCTAAGGGGCAATATGATTATTAAATTGTTATTTGGGTCGTCAGTTGCACTGACGCCACTCACGGAGCGCAAACATATTTTGCGCTCGGCTTTGGCTACAAACAGTCCACAGGACTGTTTGCTTGACGCGTCGCCCAGTTGAACAGCCGAATGCTCAAAGGGCTGAGCTAAGGGGCAAAATTCAATTGCTATTACATTATATTTTATTTGCTTTTTTATGTCAAACGTTTTTCAGTCTTTTTTTCATAAATTTTTAAGACAATCGAACAATCTTTCATAACGCTAAAAAATCGTTGCAAAAAAGGTGCGCAGGTGTTAAAATAAAGAAAAGGATATTTTTACGTAATTTTTATACGGGAGCGGTAATTTATGACAATAAAAGAACAAAGTGCGAAAGCCGTGCTTGAACTTTTAGAAAAGGCAAAACTTAAAAAGGGCGATATTCTCGTAGTCGGATGTTCTACAAGCGAAGTGTTAGGCAGTAAAATCGGTACGGATTCCAACCCCGACACGGCGAAAGAAATTTTCGACGGGATTTACGGCGTACTGAAAGAAAAAGGTATTTATCTTGCCGTTCAATGCTGCGAACATTTAAATCGCGCTATCGTAATAGAACGCGCGGCGGTACAAAATGCGGAGATTGTCAACGTTGTGCCGCAAAAAAAGGCGGGCGGGTCGCTTGCGACAGTCGCCTACGCGAGTTTTTCTAATCCCGTCGTTGTAGAAGAGATAAAGGCTGACGCGGGGCTTGATATCGGCGACACGCTTATCGGTATGCACCTTAAAAAAGTAGCCGTGCCTGTAAGAATAGAGACAAAACAAATCGGTAAAGCAAACGTGGTTTGCGCGCGCGTTCGCCCCAAGTTCATCGGCGGTATTCGCGCAATCTACGACGAAAACCTTTTATAAAAACATTTAAGCCGAAGGCTTCTGCCTTCGGCTTCATTATTATAATCTTTTCGCTATTGCTTTTAAGAACTCTTCGGTAGAAAGTTTTTTGGGCGTTATGCCGTCTTTTTTAAATAGCCCTACAAGGTCGCCCGTCATCTCACCTTCTTCAATAGTTTTTATAGTTGCCTTTTCAAGCCTATCCGCAAAGTCAATGAGGTCGGGCAATTCGTCGAGTGCACCGCGTTTTTTAAGCGCGCCCGTCCAAGCGAAAATCGTAGCGACGGGGTTTGTCGAAGTTTCTTCGCCCTTCAAGTATTTATAATAATGCCTTGTTACCGTACCGTGCGCCGCTTCGAATTCGTAAATGCCGTCGGGCGATACTAAAACGCTCGTCATCATCGCAAGACTTCCGAAAGCCGTTGCAATCATATCACTCATAACGTCGCCGTCGTAATTTTTGCACGCCCAGACGACACCGCCGCGACTGCGAATAATACGCGCCACCGCGTCGTCGATAAGAGTATAAAGATATTCTATCCCTGCCTGCTCGAATTTTTCTTTGTATTCTTCGTTATAGACGGTTTCAAAAATCTCTTTGAACTTGCCGTCGTACTTTTTGCTTATGGTATCTTTCGTCGAAAACCATAGCGGCATTTTGACTTCTAACGCATAGTTAAAGCAAGAACGCGCAAAACTTTTAATGCTTTTATCGGTGTTGTGCATAGCAAGAACTACACCGCTATCCTTAAAATCAAAGACGGGAATCGTCGTTTTTTCGCCCTTTTCGTCCGTAAAAGTAAGTTCGGCTTTACCCTTACCAGCAACACCGTCTACCGCCTTGTAAATATCGCCGTAAGCGTGGCGGGCGATAACAATCGGCTTTTCCCACGTGGGGATATACGGTGCGATACCGTCGACAAGAACGGGCGCGCGGAAAACCGTGCCGTCTAAAATGGCGCGGATAGTGCCGTTGGGGCTTTTCCACATCTCTTTCAGGTTATATTCTGACATCCTTTGAACGTTAGGCGTAATAGTTGCACACTTAACGGCAACGCCGTATTTTTTGGTAGCGTTTGCCGCCTGAACGGTAATTTCGTCGTCCGTTTTATCACGATTAGTTAGTCCTAAATCGTAATAATCGGACTTTAAGTCGACGTAAGGCAAAATAAGAATATCTTTAATAAGTTTCCAGACGATTCTTGTCATTTCGTCGCCGTCCATTTCGACGACGGGGGTTTTCATTAAAATTTTAGCCATAATTATCTCCTGTATACCCCATTATTTTAGCACAGACTTATGTATTTTACAAGTGTTTTGCGCTCTTCGAACCGACAGAACTCAAAATTCCCGAATCGTACGTCTTTTTAACCGTATTGTCTTCCGCGAAGTTTATTCGCGCGACTTCTAACAGTTCGTCAAGCATTTCGGTAAAGCCCGCGAGAGTATCCGAAAAGAGATAATAGGCAAGAGACCCCGGTACGGAATTTATTTCATTTAAATAGACCGTATCGTCCTTTAAGAAATAATCTATACGGATAACGCCGTTAAATCCGAAAATATCATAAACTTTTTCGGTAATTTTTTTGATTTTATCGGATATTTTTTGCGGAATATCCGCTGGGAAAACACGCTTTCCGCTTTCATATTTATCGGCAAAAGTAAGATAATCGGTGCGACGGACGGGCATTTCGCACTCCGATACCTTTATTCCGCTAACGTTTTTATATGCCGCGCAGTTAATCTCCGTAAAATCCTTTAAGCACGGCTCGACTATCACGCGTTTACCAAACCTTAGCGCATACCCAACCGCGCGGGAAAGTTCGTCTTTGTTTTCGGCGATTTTTACGCCTATACTCGACCCCCCGAACACGGGCTTTACTATCACGGGATAATCGAACGGCAACGCCATCTCTTCAATCTGTTTAACGCTTTCGGTAAAGACGTAAGGAAGGGTTTTAACTATACCCTTTAACGCGCGCTTGGTAAGCGTTTTATCCATCGCAAGCGCCGACGGATACACGTCGGAAGACGCGTTCGCAATTCCGCTCATTTTCAGAACGCCCGCAAGGCTTCCGTCTTCGCCGCGTTCACCGTGCATACAGTTTATCGCGGCGGAAATTACGCATAACTGTTTAAATTTTTTACCGCGCACCGCATACAAAACGTTACTGCCCGATATAAGCGACACACGCGTAAGTTTTTTATAATCAAGACGCGTAAAATTATCGGGGTCAAGAAGACTTTCGCCCGTAAACCACTCTCCCGTTCTGTCCACGTAAATCGGCACACAAGAATATGACTTATCGAGTGAATTACAAGTCAAAACTCCCGTTATTACCGAAACGTCGTGTTCTACCGACACGCCGCCGAAAAACACCGCAATACTTTTCATAAAAAAACACCTCCGCAAAATTTTTTCGCTTTGGTGTTTCGAGTTTTTATCCTGTGCCGCAAACAGCGGTTAATCAGTTATAATTGTCGGGCAGGTCGTTTTCAAACAGCACGAAGTCGCCTTCTTTTACTATTCCGTTAAGCAAAACGTTCGCTTTGTTTAACGACTTGGCAAACAAAATATTCTCCTTGTTAAACCCGCCGTCCGTCAGTCCCGAAATAAGCATTTCGGCGTTATGCTTGCCGATAACTATGACTAAGTCGGCGTGGCGGGCAAGCGTCTTGCCGAATTCAAGGTTAACCACGTTCTCCATTTTTCCGAGTTCGACAAGCCCAGGCGTCAATACGATTTTTCTGCCCGAAAACGTATCTAAAACTTCCATCGCGGCGCGTATGCCGTCTTCGTTGGAATTATAACTGTCGTCTATTATGACTATATTCTTATTATTCGGTAAAAGTTCCAGTCTGTGTTTTAGGGCGGGAATGCGGTTTACGCCCATCGCGATTTCTTCGGGGGTAAGCCCGATTTTATACGCTACCGCCGCCGCAAGGCAGATGTTCGATACGCTGTGGCGACCTAACAGCACGGTGCAACACTTGACGGGCTTTTCGCCGTTTATATGAAGATTAAAACTCATACCGCGCTCGTCTGTCGTTATGTCGGTAGCGTAAGCGAAGTTGCCTTCTTTATTTATGCCCGCCGAATATTTTTCGCCGTTAAATCTGTTAAAAAGTTCCTTTGCCCCTTCGCTTTCCGAAGAGAAAAACCCTACGCCATTTTCCGTCAAGCCTTCAAACAGTTCAAACTTGGTATTCTTTATCGTTTCAATCGAACCGAAGGATTCAAGGTGTTGGTTATTTATGCCCGTAAGCACGGCGACGCTCGGTTTTATCATATCGGCGAGTTCTTTTATGTCGCCCTTGTTTCTTGCGCCCATTTCGGCAATGAAAATATCGTGCGTACTGTCAAGCCCCTTAACGGTCAGTGCGATGCCCATAGGCGTATTAAAAGAGTTCGGCGTAGACAGTACCCTGAATTTTTGCGAAAGCACGGTGTTTAAAATTTCCTTAACGCTGGTTTTGCCGAAACTTCCCGTAATGCCTATTTTAATGACGTCCGCAGAATCGAGTTTAGCGGTGGCTTTCAGTACAATATGCTTTTTTATCGCATTTTCAAACGGTTCGTTGATAAGATACGCTAAAAACAGCACGTACGGCGATAAAAGCGGTATAAGACAAATAGGCGCGTACCTTAAAACGCCCACGACTTCGTCGCCGATAGAATACGCGATAAAATTGACCAAAACTATTATCCCGAAAGTTAAAAGAGTTAAAATTATCTCGTAAGTTATGCAAAGCCTGACAAGACGTTTTGTCTTTTTAAGCGGGAGTTTTGCGTTTACGTTGCGTTCGGAATCGATATAAAGCGAAACGAACAGCACGTAAGACAAAAACCCCATATACGAAGTTATCGTATTGCCTACGACGCTTAAAAAACACACGCTTAAAAGGCAAAAGAACAATAGCCCCAAAAGGCACAGCAGCATAAGGCGCGAAAGATATGGCGTTTCGGGATTCAACAGCCATTTAAAGTACCGTTTGCCACGATAACCGCTTTGCTGCATAACGAGTAAAAACTTACTCGACGCAAAAAACAAAAGCGCGCCGTTAATCAGCGATATGCCTATAATCAAATAAAGAGTATAACCGGAAAACAATTCGGAAAAACTACCGAGACCTATCGGAAACATAATTATTATTTACGAGAGTAAAAACTCTTTTACCTCCATATTGAATTTATTCGGCTTATCGATAAAGCAAAAATGCCCTGCGTTTTCAAGCACGATAAGTTTACTGTTTTTTATGCCTGTGTTTAATCGTTTTGCCATATAAAGCGGTGTTTCTTTATCGTTTTTGCCGAAAATTATAAGCGTTTTGTTATCTATATCCTTTAACCTGTCGTCGAGATGAAAAGACACGATTTTTTTAAAACTCTCTTTCATTACGGGAGAAAGCGCGTTATAATCTTTTGAATAAAATTTTGTCAGTTTTTCGCGCGAAATAAACCGTTTTAAAATATTGAACGCCGTTTTTTTGACGGTTTTTGTAATTGTGGGTTTAGGCTTTAATCCCGCCGCGCCCGTTAAAACGAGTTTATCGAACAGCCCTTTATCTTCGCTTGCCGCTTTAATCGCAATCCGCGCCCCGAAAGAGTGGGCGATGACCGTCGGGCGTTTAAGATTTTTAGCGTAAATATACTCTTTGACTTTGCTCACGTAGTCGTCAAGCGAATACGGAAACGGCATATCGGGATTATCGCCAAACCCCGTCAAATCGGGTGCATAAACGTTAAAATCCCTTTCAAAAAACCGCGTCTGGTAATAAAAACTTTTACCGCTTGATAAATATCCGTGCAAAAACAACAAATCCTTGGTATAAGCCTTGCCGTCTTTAATATTATAACTCCTTTTTAAGCACAACCGCGTTTTCGCCGTCAAAATAGTATTTTTTTCTCACCGAAAGTTTACTAAATCCCATAGACAGATATAATTTTTCGGCAACGAAATTACTCTCGCGTACTTCCAGAAAAAGTGTTTTAGCGCCATTTTTTGCAGCGCTTTCTATAAACTTTATAATAAGCGCCTTTCCTATCCCCTGTCCGCGGAAAGTTTTTTCAACGAACAAATCTTCTAAATCGGCAGTATCGACGTGCATAGAAAAGGTTATAAAGCCGACGGGAGTAATTTTGCCGTCTGTTTTTTCTTCCGCGATAAACCCGTAAAAATTCCCCGCACGGAAAGCGGATAAAAGCATCTCCTCGTTCCAGGCGTCGGGAAAATCTTTACAAGCGCAGGTCAAAAAACCGACGTCGCTTTTCGTTAAAGGTCGCACGGTCATCTGCCTTCTTCCGCCTGACTTTTTCTGACGTATAGCGGCGTAAGAGAATTTATATCGTCGGTAATTTCCGCCTTTTTAAACTCTATCGCGCGGATAAATCCCTTAACGCACGAAACGACTTCGGTATTAATCCCCGCCAAGCACTCGCTTGAAACGAAGGTAAAATCTTTATATTCTATAAGTTCGTCCTTTAACACATATTTTGCTTCGCCCGCGACGCCGTTAACGTATGGGCATACGTAATAACCGTTGTGTTTTGCGTCTATTATCGCCAGCACTCTTTCGCTATCCTTATTGTATGCTAAGGTATCGAAAGAAGTTATTCTTAAAATCGGTTTTTTATTCGCGAACGCAAGCGCCTTGACCGTCGAAACGCCTATTCTTATACCCGTAAACGAACCCGCCCCCACCGTGCACGCAAAAAAGTCCACGCTAGATAGTTGCATATTTGCCCGCACTAGCATATTTTCTATTTCCGTCATTATCTTCACGGAGTGAAACACCCCGCAGTCCTTATCGAAAAACTCGTAAACTTTTCCGTCTTTACTGATAAGTACGGTCAAATGTTTTCCGCTCGTGTCAACTGCAAGATAGTTCATAGTTCTATTATCCTTTCGTTCGTGTTTTCGGTTTTCGTTATACGCACCGTCTTCAAGTTTTCGGGCAGAACGTCCGCAATGTTTTCCGCCCACTCGATAATACAGATATTGTCGCCGCCGAAGTAATCGGTAAGCCCCAAGGCTTCCGCGTCTTCGCCACTCGTTAATCGGTAGCAGTCGTAATGGTAAATAAGGTCGCCGTACACGTTTAAATACGCATAAGTAGGACTGACTACTCCGCTTAAATTAAAATACGCCGCAACGCCTTTCGTAAACGCGGTTTTCCCTGCCCCCAAATCGCCGCAAAGAACGACTACGTCGCCCTTTTGTAGCGTTTCGGCGTACTTTTTCGCAATATTAAAAGTATCCTGTTCGGATTTAGATATATATTTCATTGCTTTTCTATTGTATCATTTTCGGGCGCGGACTGCAAGTTGATTTTCTTAAACAACCAAGAAACTCTTTTATAAAGTACAAACACTATCGCACTTACGGCAAAGCCCTTTATTAAATTGAAAAATATTATATAATACCAAACGCTGTTAAACACCGCGACCGCGCTATCGCCCATATACAGCGGAAACATTATAAACCTATTAGAAACAAGTGCCGCCGCCGTCATAGCAAAAACGCCCGCAATAAGTGTAATTATTACCACAGGTAAACCCTTCTTAAAGTGATAAACGACGGTAGGAATAACGATAAGCGAAGTTATTATCAAAAAATTCGCTATTTCGCCGACGCCGCCCGTGCCGCTTCCCATAATAAAACGTATAAGTTCTTTTATGGCGCAGATTATAATGCCGGCAATCGGACCGTACATAAATCCGCCGAGAAGAATAAATACGGCGGAAAAATCGAGTTTCAAAAAAGGCGCTGCGGGGAATATAGGAAATTCCAACAGCGACACGACGAACGACAGCGCGGAAAAAAGCGCGATACCTACCGTTTTTTGAGTTAAAGTTTTCTGCATAAAAAAACGCTCCTATATATGGGGCGTTTAAAATCTTTGCCACGCGAAAACCCGCGCGAAAATTTTAACTCTTTTTCCGTCCGGACTATACCGTCGGTCAAGGAATTTCACCTTGTCAACCTTAAATAAGGCTCGCAGACTATACTGCCGGTGGGGAATTTCGCCCCGCCCCAAAGAATTAACTATATTGTATACCTGTTACCCGCTTTTGTAAAGCGTTTAAGAGAGTTTTACGCCGGCTATTTTAAATTCCGTAAAAAGTTCTTCGGCAATTCTCTCGGCGTACGGCGTTATAATACCGTCCGCGCCGTCTTTTATCAGCGTTTGAACGCCCCATACGTTTTCGACGTTCGCCATAACTTTTACGGCGATTTTGCCTTTAACAGCCGCTATCTCTTTCATTTTGGCGGATAGTTTACTTTCGGAAACGTTCCCGAATAAAAATGCCACGTAGTTAAAACCCGCCTTTTCCGCCACGTGTAAAAAACGCTTAATATCGTCTTTATTAAGGTCTTCCCCGCTGACGGCGACGCCCTTAGCGACGCCTTTAATCCTGCCGATTTTTCGAAACTGCTTTTTAAACGCCGCGGCGTTGTCGTTATTTATTTCCGTGACGTTAAATACGGTAAGCACCCCGTCTACGCCCTTCTTTACGGAATTTTTGATTTCAGAAAGTTTAACCTTAAAAGACGCTTCGCCGAACGGAAAATCCACTACTGTCGAAACTTTTATTTGTGCTTTATTTTCTAATTTATAGGCAAGGTCAGTTAAGTATGCGGGCGATACGGCAATTTCGCTAAGCCCCGATATTTCCGCGTTTTTAACAAGCGATTTCATCTCTGAACCCGTAAGCCCGTACCGTACCACCGCGCGCGAAATTTTGGACATTATTTTCCGTATTTCGTAAAGTTTACACTCTTCTAAAAGTGCGTCTTTGTCCGTGCATAAAATTTCGGCAAGCCTATAAAAATCCGATACGTCTTCTAACTTTTCACTTTTTTCGGTTTTTTCTTCTTTTTCAGCGGATAAAATCTTCGCGTCTTTTGCTACCGCTAACTCTTTTTCGGCACTTTCTTCAACCTGTTCGGTAAATAATTTTGTTTCGGCGTTTATAATTTCCGCCTTAACGTCTTCTTTTTCACGTTTTTTTGTTTTAATCCAGAACATACCCTACCTTTTCCGTAAAATCCAACTTTTTTTTACAAACAGTTTGCAAATTCCCGCCATATAAAATGATACTATATTCACGGTGATACTATGAACAATATCCCTGTTTCCCTGTTTTTAGGACCGCTTTTTATTATCGCTCTGTTTATTTTATGCCTTGTAACCGTTGCGGGAATAAAAATTCTGTATCTTTATATAAAGCGCACGCCCGTAAAGGAAAAACCCGCTGTCGCGCGGACTAAGCCGCCATCGCCTGCCGTTTCAAATAAACCCGTCCGCAGCATCGAGATCAATCCCGACGAAGTCGATAAAATCTACGTTAAAAAAATATCCTGATGTTTAGTTTTTATCCTGCCAAAGCGCTTCTAAATGATAGAAAAGCCGCGTTTCATCGTTAAACACGTGGACTATTACGTCGCCGTAATCGATGACCGCCCACCTGCCTTCACGTGCGCCTTCTTCGCGGATAGGCGAAACGCCTTCTTTATCGAGTTCTTCTTCCACGCTGTCTATAAGCGAACGCGTATGCGTCATCGACCTGCCGCTCGCTATAACGAAAAAGTCCGCGACTTCCGTTTTTCCCCTTAAATCTATAATCTTAACGTCTTCCGCCTTGTGCGCGGAAAGTATCGCGCTGACCTTTTCCGCAAAATCTTTTGCTTCCATACTAACTCCTTATTTTTTTAAATAATATTCGTACGCCGATAGCGTTTCTATGAAAATCGGCTGTCTTTTATTGATTAAATGCAGCGTTTCTTCCTTTAAGCAAAGCCTAAAACAACTCTCGAAATCCTTTTCGTACTCCCGCCGCAAAACGTCCACACCGTCGTAAACGCGCCCTTCTTCTATCATATCCGCAACGAAAATAAGTTTAGCAAGAGTACTCATTTCGGCTTTACCCGAAGTATGATAGCGTATTGCGTCTAAAATCTCTTCATCGTCAATCCCCAGCACTTTCTCGGCGACGAACGCGCCCAAAAACGCGTGCACAACGGGCGGCGGAACGTTTTCAGGCAAATTAAAGCCCTTGTAATCTCTGTAATCGTCGTATTTTGCGCAGTCGTGAAGTGTGGCGGCAAGACGCACCTTCTCGTAATCGAGATTTAATTCCTTCGCTTTTTTAAGCGCGCAAATAACGACGTTCGCCGTATGAATAACCCGCTTTAACGGCAACTTTTCAAGAATATAGCTTTGGTATTTATCCGGGGGATAAACGCCGTTTTCCTTTATATATGAAAAAACTTCGTCGCTTATCCCGTCGGGTTTAATCCCGAACGCCAGCCGCGTGCGTATTTCAGTAGAAGAAATATCCTTGCCGACGTAATTAAGAAGAGTAAAATCTTTATTGAAAGTATCTTTAAAATATTTTCTTTCGGCGGCTATATCCAAGGAATAACCTTCGCGCAAAACTACCGCTAGGTCAGCGCAAGCAAGTATACGTTCGGGGTTTTTCCAGGTCTTAAAATCTTTCAGCATATCCCCGCCGACAAGCATAAAAAGTCGGGCGTTCGGGTATTCCTTTCTAAAATGTTCCGCCGTAATAAACGAGTAACTTTTACCGCCGTTTTCTATCTCGTAATCGGAAATTTCGGTCTTTTCTGATAGTTTCGCATTTCCCTTAAAGGCGATTTTAAGCATATTTATTCTGTCCGCGCTTTTGGCGGGCGAAACGTTTTTATGCGGCGGCAAAAAAGTCGGCACTATAAAGATTTTATCAAGTTTAAGTTCTTTTACGGCGGCGGCAACGGTTAAAACGTGTTCATTATGCACGGGATTAAAAGTACCGCCGAAAAACGCAATTCTCTCCACGCGTTTATTATCGCATAATTTCCGCTAAAAATCAATCGTTTCGCCCGTACGGAAGTATATTTTATCGGTATCGGGGCATAATTTACACGTTATGAAAATCACTTTGGCGTCTGTTTTTGATACTCTTTTTTATTTTGTCGCGGGATTTTTTTTGTTTTTCGTGTTCGTGAATTTTTATATTATGCGTCCGGCGTCGTACGTACTATCGGCAACTCTCGCCGTAATTTTTACCCTGTTTTGCGTAAAATTATCCGTATCTAAAAAACAAAAAAAATTTTCTTCACTAGCGCAAGAAAAACTTTTTAACGCCGTTATGACAAAACTCAATTTATCCGACGATAAAACAGTTTTATCGCTATTTAGTAAAGCCTTTCGCGAAGAAGGACTTTTGCTTGAAAAAAAGTGCGGCGACGTATTTATTCCCGACAAAAACACGGCGGTGTTTTTCCGCTTTAATTTTGACGGAGTGAGTAAAACGGATATAGTAAAATGCTTTAACAGTATTCATAAATCCGAGAAAGCGGAAATTTACTCCGAAACTTTTTCCGAAGAAATAAAAAACTTTGCGGCGCGGTTCGGCGGCAAAGTAATTTTAACGGACGGAAGAGCGGCTTTCTCGCTTTTAGAAAAGCACAATCTTTTACCAAAGGAAGACGTGGAAATACTTGACAACGAAAAAAAGCCCACGCTGGATTTTTCGCGGCTGTTAGATAAAAAAAGAGCCAAAAACTATCTGGTTTTCGGTCTCTTATTCGTATTTTTAAGTTATATTGCGCCTATAAAGGGCTATTACGTCGCTTTCGGCGCGACGTTTTTAATCTTTGCGCTTATACTTAGGTTTTTCGGCAAAACCGCGGCTTAAAACTCTATGTGCTTTACTTTGTCGCTATTAGAACGGCGGTAAAATACGAGTTTTTTACCCGTAGCGCAAACAAATTCCGCGGGAAGGCGGCGCGCTATCTCTTCACCGACGGACATAACGTCTTCGCCCGAATTTTCAAGCACGGTGATTTTAATAAGTTCACGCTTTTCAATCGCGTTATTCGCATTATCCAAAAAACTTTCGGTTATTCCCGACTTTCCTACCTGCGTTATGGGCTCTATTTTCTGTGCAAGCGAACGAAGAAAAGCCCGCTGTTTACTCGTTAACATAATTTCTCCTTTAATTTAGTCGATAAGTTCGAATTCTTCGCCGCCTATTATGACGGTGGATTTATCGGTTGCACCCATCTTCCTAAGTTCCGTTATAACGCCCCTGTCTTTTAACACTTTTTGTAAGTACGCCAAAGAATTCATATCGTCCATAACGACGTTGCGCTTTAACACGTCGATTAAAGTGCCGACAACCACGAAAGTTTCGCCTTCTTTGAATATTTCGTAGGACAATCTTTCAGGTTTAGAGTAGTTAAATTCTTCAAATTCAAGGGGTTTAAGCGGCGGAAGTTTAATAAGCGTTTCGTATATGCATTTTTTAAGTTCGTCAACGCCCTTTCCCGTAAGCGCAGAAATTTCCACGACCTTTTTGCCCCTTAATTTTTTCTTAAATTCCTTAAACTTCTCATCCGCGCCGAAGTAATCGACTTTGTTTGCGGCGATAATCTGCTTTAACTTAGACAGTTTCGCGCCGTATTTTTTGAGTTCCGCATTGATTTTAAGGTAATCGTCGTAGGGGTCTCTGCCTTCAACGCCCGACACGTCGACAACGTGAACCAGCATACGCGTTCTCTCTATATGCCGTAAAAATTCCGTCCCCAGCCCCGCGCCTTCGGACGCGCCTTCGATAAGCCCCGGAATATCCGCGATAAGAAAACGGCTGTCATAATACTCGCACACGCCAAGGTTTGGCGTAAGCGTGGTAAAATGGTAGTTTGCAATCTTCGGCACAGCCTTCGTGAGTTTACTAAGCAGCGTGGATTTTCCAACGTTCGGAAAACCTACTAAGCCCACGTCCGCAATGGTTTTAAGTTCCAGAACAACTTGTTTTGTTTCGGTCTTTTCGCCCGTCTGCGAAAAATGCGGTGCGTGACGACGGGCGTTTGCGAATTTCGCGTTGCCTTTACCGCCGTCGCCGCCTATAAGCACGGTCTTTTGCTGTCCGTCGGTAAACATATCGGCGATTATATTCCCCGACTGTCTGTCCTTTATAACCGTGCCGAGCGGTACTTTTATAATAAGGTCTTTCCCTGACGCGCCGTAACAGTTTTTGGGTTCGCCCGGTGCGCCGCTTTCCGCAACGTACTTCGTTTTATAATAAAAGTCGGATAAATTCGTAAGGGCTTTCGTCGCAACGAAAATAACGTCGCCACCCTTTCCGCCGTCGCCACCGTCAGGGCCGCCGCCGACCTTTCCTTTAAAATGCATAAAAGACGTGATACCGCTTCCGCCGTCGCCCGCTTTTATGGTTATAATCGCTCTGTCAATAAACATAATCTACTAATTCCGAATATTTTTATTTTAATTTCTTTTCGCAAAGCGCGCTTATAGGACACTCCCCGCACTTTGGCTTTTGCGACGCGCAAAAACTTCTGCCAAGATAAATAAGGTAATGGTGCGACCTTGACCAGTCCTTTTCGTCCAGAATCTCCATAAGTTGCTTTTCGGTTTTCAAAACGTCCTTAGCACTCGCAAGTCCTATTCTGTTCGATACCCTGAAAACGTGAGTGTCGACCGCAATCGCGTTGCCGTGAAAAGCCACGCTGTAAACGACGTTCGCGGTCTTTCTGCCGACCCCCGCTAAACTTTGCAAATCTTCTAAATTATTCGGCACTTTACCGCCGAACCTATTAATAATATCCGCGCTCGTCGATAAAATATGCGCCGCTTTCATTCTGTAAAATCCGCACGAAAATATGTATTTTTCGAGTTCCGACTGCGAAAGCGTAAGCATTTTTTCGGGCGTATTATACTCTTTGAATAAAACTTCGGTAACCTTATTCACCCGTTCGTCGGTGCATTGTGCCGACAAAATGACGGCGACAAGCAATTCGTACGGCGAAGTAAAGTTAAGCGCGGGCTTGTCCTTAAAAATTTCCGCAAGCGTATTGATAATAAGAGCGGCTTTTTGTTTTTCCATAATCCCCCGCCTAAATTTTATCCTTAATTATCTTATCACAAGCGGAAACTTTTTTACAAGCGTTTTTTGCTAAATACTTTTGACAATGCGCCTGCCGCCTACGGTTTTTACGAGAAAAAACCCCGCAAAACTATTAAAGTTTGCGATTTTCACCGCGCGACGCGCGAGGCTTAAATCTTTTACCGATAGCCTTACAGACAGCCCGCACCCGACGCCCGCTTCTTTCGGCGTGTTGATTATCTGACAATACACGCCGTTTCTTCTTAAAAATTCCGAAAATCTGACGGTGTGTGCGCGGGAACGGAACGAAATTATAACGTATTCCATAAAAAATTCCTCCTTTGCATAAAAGGAAAATATCCTTTATAAAATAATATTAAATATAGCGAAATTTTGTGAAGGAGAAAGAGATGATTTATTTCGATAACGCCGCAACGGGCGGGTTTAAGGTTCACGCCGCGATTTCCGCAGCCGAAAGCGTAATAAAATTTTTGTCCGCAAATCCGGGAAGAAGCGCGCACCGACTTGCGGCTACGGGCGCTAAAATCGTCGCGGAGTGCCGCGAAGTTTTGGCAAGCGGGTTTTATGCCGACCCTTCGCGCGTGATTTTTACCAAAAACTGCACCGAAGCCTTAAACACGGCGCTATTCGGTCTGCCGTTATCGGGAAAAGTAATAACGACCGTGGCGGAACATAATTCCGTGCTTCGCCCGCTTTATAAACTCGAAAAAGAAGGCAAAATCACGCTGGATATTTTGCCGATAAAAAATATCGTCGCTACTCTTAAAGGTAGCGACTTAAAAGGCGTTTCCGCGATAATTACGACCGCCGTATCAAACGTAAGCGGCGAAAGTCTCGCCGTAACGGAAATAGGCGAAATCGCAAAGGAAAACGGAATTTATTTTATAGTTGACGGTGCGCAAGGCGGCGGACATATTCCGCTATCCGTTAAAGGACAGAACATTTCTTGTTTAACGCTTGCGGGACATAAAGGGCTTGGCGGAATTATGGGCAGCGGCGCGCTTATAATAGGCGACGGCGTAGAATTGTCGCCTTTAACTTACGGCGGTACGGGAATAGATACTTTCAACACGGATATGCCAGAAAATCTGCCCGAAAAACTTGAAGCGGGCACGCTTAATCTGCCCGCTATTGCGTCGCTACTCGAAGGCGCAAGATTTACCTTTAAAAATCTTAATAATTTTGCAAATACTTTGGAATTTTACACCGAACGTATGATAAAAGGATTATCGAACATACCGAAAGTCAAACTGTATTCCGCGCCAAATCCCGCGGGCATTGTTGCGTTCAGTATAGACGGAATAACAAGTATGGAAGGCGCGGATATATTAAACAACGACTACGACGTTGCCGTGCGCGGCGGATACCATTGTGCCCCGCTTATGCACAAATACTTGGGAACGGAAAAAGAAGGGCTTTTGCGCGCAAGCCTTTCGGTACAGAATTCCGCAAGCGAAATAGATTATTTTATAAAAGCGGTCGGAAAAATGTGCCGCTAAATTTTCTTTAAGTCTTCGGCTATTTTAATCAGGTATTTACGCTTTTTAGCGTCAAGCGCAGGCGAAAGCATAGCCACAAACCCGTCTATATCGGCGTTGGTCAAAGTTCCGGCACGTTTACGGGTTTCGGCTTCTTTATAAATTGCGCGTAAAAGTTCGTCGGTACTTTTGCCGTCGAACTTTTTGGATATGCGGGAAACAGTTTCAAACAGTCCGCCGGTGTTTGCGTTTTGATTTTCGGTTGTCTTTCCGAAATTTTTTGCGAAATTATTGAAATCTTCCATATCTTTCCCCCAAAAAAGTTTTCAATAATATTGTATGCGCGGCATATAATATAATGTCAGAGGTTTAATATGGAAATTCCCGATATAGTGAAAAATTTCTTGTCGAACAATAACCTGTCCGCACTTTTGCCCGTTATAAAAGCACTAAGCGACAACTCGTTCGACGTAAAAAAGACGCTTAGCGGCATAACTCCCGAAACGCTTATGAAAGTTTTCGGAGAATTTATGAATAGCCCTTCGCCCGCACCGAGTATCGGCATAGAAAAAAACGGCGTATCGCCTATTGCGAATATCGCCGATAAAGATATAGTTTACACCTTAAACCGCTACATAAACGCGGAAAATTAAAAAGGCAATAAAAAACCGCCGAATATTCGGCGGTTTTTTACTTATTCACCCTTAAAGGGAAGTAAGTCAACTATTCTTGCGCGCTTGATTGCGGAAGCCAAAAGTCTTTGGTGCTTTGCGCAAGTACCGGTCATACGGCGGGGTAAAATTTTACCGCCTTCCGTTATATACTTTTTCAAAGTATTAACGTCTTTATAGTCGATACTTTCTGCTTTTGCCTGACAAAAAGCGCAAACTTTTTTACGGGGAATACGTTTAACGAACTTTTTCCCTTCTTTTCCCGCCGCAGGTGCAATGGACGCTTCCGTCTCCGCCGCTTCGCGGGTTATATTAGTATTTTCTTCCATTTGAAATTTTCTCCTTAAAAATTATGGTGTTCCGAATTAAATCAGAACGGCAATTGATTGTCGTCAATCGCTTCGAGTTGCGGGCGTTCGCGTCTTACCGTAGAAGCGGGTGCGTCGTCGGAGTCGCCTGACTGCGCACTCTTCGGCGTTAAAAATTCCACTTCGCTAGCCACGACGTCGGTAACGTTTCTCTTAATGCCGTCCTTATCTTCGTAAGAACGGTTTTGAAGAGAACCCACAACGGCTACCTTATTGCCTTTTTTAAGATACTTTCCGCAGTTTTCCGCCCTGCCGCGCCATACGGTTATATTGAAAAAATCCGTTTCGCGCGTTCCGTCGCTGTTTGCGTAATCCCTTGAAACCGCTATGGAAAATCTGCATACCGCTACCCCGTTAGGAGTTTCGGAAAGTTCCGGATCTCTCGTTAAATTACCTACGAGAATAACTTTATTCATACGTTTCTCCTAAAATCAGATTTTAGTAATAAGTCTTCTAACTATACCGTCTGTAATGCCCGCTACACGTTTAAGTTCGACAACCAACGTCTTTTCCGCTTCGAAAGTCATCAAAACGTAAAAGCCTTCGGTCTTGTAGTCGATGGGATACTGCAATTTGCGGATTCCCCAACGGTCGGTCTTTTCAACCGTGCCACCGTTTGCGACAACCAAATCTTCGAACTTCTTGATTATACTCTCTTTCGCTTCGTCTGTTAAACCGGCGTCGAGTATATACAGCATTTCGTACTTAGTCATAATTTTCTACCTCCCGGACTTAATCGGCTTGAAAGTTGCCCTTCAAGCAAGGTTTTATTCCGCGATTACGCGCGCGGAAATTATCATTATAATAACATAAAAACCGCGACTGTGTCAACGGTTTTTATTATTTTTATCAATGGTTGTTTATATAATACTGAACTTCGGGACTTGCTAATATTTGTAATATATCTTGTAACGACATCGCCTGCGTCTTCGTCCCTAACGTGCCGCCGCCCAAAGCGTTTCCGTTAAGAACTTTCGTTTCGATAAGTTGTTTTAAGGTTGCGTTCTGGAATTTTCTCGAAAACACTCTGCCGTCCTGTAAATCGCCTATCGTAAGTTCGTCTGCGATATACTTTACCGGATTGCCGCTTGCGTCCGCAAATCTCTCGTTCACCGTATCGTCGGCGTTGTAGGTCGCCGTGTCGAAACAGAGTATAAGCCAAATGCCCGCTTTTGTGTCGAGATAATAACTGCCCGTCGCGCTGTACTCGAAACAAATCCTGCCGTCATAAGTGGTTTTATTAAACCTTCTCGCGCCGGATATAGGAGTGGTGGTGAAAGCCTTGCTCCCGTACACGTCGTAAAGCGACAAGTTGTTAAGCGCGTCGCCGATGCCGCCTATCGAAACGTTTTTCGATTTCAACGCGGTTAAAACGTTATTCGACGAAACGTCTACGCCTTCTAAAATAGTATTGAGTTTTACGCCGTTAATATCGAAAGTCGCTAAATCTTTGACCGTGGTTTCAACTCCCAAAATATTGATAAGCGTATCGTTACTCGCATCAAACACGTCGAGAACCGATGAAACTTTGGTTCTTCCGAACGCCATGCCGAAAATTTCCACGAATTCCGAAATTTTGATTTTTACAAGCGGCGGATAATAAAGCGTTTCACCGCCGTTTAACCCCGACACAACGTTTCCGTCTTTATCGAAAGCGCGCGTATATTTGCCGTCCGCCGACTTAGAGTAATACTGCTTTCTCGTTTCGGCGTCTTCGGTTCTTCCCATAATCTCTGCGACAGTTCCCGCAATCTCTTCTTCGGTAAATACCGAAAGTTTCCCAAAGTCCCCAAGCATTGTTGTACCGCCAAGACTTTCAAGCGTTGCGATAACTTCTACGCAGTCCTGAATTTCCGCAGAAAGATTCGTGCTGTTAAATTTAATGGTATTAAGTTTCTCGGTATCGACGGAAATTATGTCGCCTATTTTCCTGCCGTCGCCTATATCCGTGTTGGATAAATCTTCAAAAGATTTGGCAATTATCGGAAAATCCGCAAAAGATATCTCGCCGGGATTTCCCGAAGCGAATTTCACAAGTTCGAAAACGCTACGTTGTCCCAACTGTTCGCTGACTATCTCGTTATTGTTGCCGGTAATCGTACCTATCGGCACGACGAACGCCGCCACCGCCAAAGCAAACGGCACAAACAAAATTCCCAAAATCCAGATAAAGATATTTTTGAAAAATCTGCCCCTTGCTATCCGCGCGTTGCGCTTGGCTCTTCTTTCAAGCCTTCTCTGTCTAAGTCTTTCCTTTCTCGCCGCGCTGTCTTCGGGCATTGTTTTCTCCGCACCGCTGTTTAACGTATCGTTATTTGCCGCACCGGTCGTCTCTTCGTCAATATTATTGTTTTTTTCCTGTTCCATAGTCCTACCCTCAATAAAATTTTCACATAAGATTGCCGAAAAATTCAGCGTAATTTTATGTATATCTTAACACCGCTTTTACCCGTTTGTCAAGTCGGGGGCGCAGCCTTTAAATCCGCTATCGCCAAATTTCGCAACGCGGCGTTGTCGTTTAGTGCGGGATTTATCACCGTGAACTCCCATAACCTATTAAGTTCTTCCCCTATTTTGCTGTTTTTATACCCTATATTTATAAGTTCTTTCGCGGAAATTTTTAATTCGCTAAGCGAAAACGGCGTATTGTCTTTTAACATAGCGTCGTAAACGGCTTGCCACTTTTTAACGGTCGGACAAACGGAAGGGTCGTCCATACAAGCGGAATAATCGGCTTGTTTTAAGTTTAAAAGGTCGTTAAAACTCCACATGTTTTTTGCAATAAAAAGTTTTATCGCGCTTTCGGGTTCGTCGTTTTTCAAGTCGAACATGTGCGAACGCACCAAAAACGCCGTATTTTTTATCGTTTTATTATCGGCTTTAAGCCTTTTTAAAATTTCAATCGCGAGTTGTTCGCCCTCTTTCGCGTGATTTTTGTACGTGTTAAAATTAAGCATACAGTAGGGCTTTCCGACGTCGTGCAAAAGCGCGGCAAGGCGTATTTTTTCGTCCGCGTATAAAACGGAACGAAGAGAGTGTTCTAAAACGTCGTACTTATGAAAATCCGCTCTCTGTTTAAGCCCGCGCCCCGCAGTCAGTTCGGGGAAGAGAATATCCAAAATGCCGATTTTTTCTAAAATTTTAACGCCCGTATAATGTCCCGACTTATCCGAAAAGGGATATTTTTTGTCGGCAGACAATATTTTTTTCAGTTCTTCGTAAATACGTTCGGGGGCGATATCGCGGATATTTTCGCTATACTTTTTCGCCGCATCAAGAACTTCTTCGCGGACGGAAAACCCAAGTTCCGCGGAAAACCTTGCAAGCCGCATAAGCCTTAATCCGTCGCTGCAAAAAACTTTTTCGGGACTTACGACGGTATCTATCACTTTTTCGGCTATGTCTGAAACGCCGTTAAGCGGGTCGACGATTTTTTCAGCCTTTATATCATAGTAGACGGCGTTGCACTTAAAATCCCGACGCTTAGCGTCAAGTAAAATATCTTTGGTAAATTCCGACCGAACGGGTTTATGCGCACCGCCCGCGTCGTATATGTCGGTGCGAAAACGCGTATACTCGTATTTTCTTTCGCCGTCAAAAATTACCACCGTACCCGTGCGCTTATACTCGCCTACAACGGTAAACCCGCTGTTTTTTGCCGCCGACTTAATTTCTTCCACGCTTAAAGCGGCGGCAATATCAAGGTCGTCCGAAAGACTGCCGTCTATAAGAAAATTTCTTACGTATCCGCCGACTACGTACAAGGAAGAAACACAATGTTCCGCTAAAATTTTTAATTTTTTCGGTAAATGAATTCGCATTTAAATATATTGTAACATAAAGCTTAGAAAAAACTTGTAATTTTTACTGTTTTGTTGTAAAATTATTTCGTTCGGACGCTATCTGTCGAACACAGATGAAATTTTCTAAGGATATTTATGTTAGATTTTATAATTAACCCGCTTGCAGGCGGCAAAAACGGAAAAAAAGTGAAAACCGCCGTTTCGGTTGTTGAAACGACGCTGAAAAACAAGAATATTCCCTATGCTTTGCACTATACAAATTACCCAAAGCACGCAACGAAGATAACTGAAGACCTTATTAAAAACGGCGCAACGGATATTGTCGTAATCGGCGGCGACGGTTCGCTTCACGAAGTGTTGAACGGGTTTTTTGACTTCGATAAAGTCGCTTTGGGGCTTATCCCCTGCGGCACGGGCAACGACTTTGCCGCCGCCGTTAAAATTTCCGAAGAACCCGAAAAAGCGCTTGACGTTATTTTAAACGGCACTCCGAAATACACGGATTTTATGCAAATGCCTACCGTTCGCGGGCTTAATATTATAGGTATGGGAATAGACGTCGACGTTCTTCGCCGCTACGAAAAAGCCAAAAAGAAAACCAAACTCACGTACACGCTGTGCTTAATAAAAAGTCTTTTTAATTTTAAGTATTCTGATTTCGAAGTGGAAACGGACGGAAAAAATGAACATTACCGTTCGATAATCGCGTGTATCGCTAACGGGCATCGCTACGGCGGCGGAATAGAAATTTGCCCGCCCGCAAAGCCCGACGACAAAAAACTCGACTTCGTGGCGATGAAAGAGATGAAACGCATAAAACTCATCGGCGCGTTTATGAAACTGAAAAAGGGCAAAGTACTTACTATCCCGCAGGCGGTGCATTTTAACACGGAAAAAATAAAAATCGCCCCGAAGGGCGACTACACGGTAAACGTGGACGGGCAACTGTACGAAAATATTCCGTTCAGCATAGAAATCGTGTCAGATTCGTTACGTATGTACAGATAAGCAAGTTAACCGAGAGCGACGTCTAACGCCATCATTACCGCAAACCCCAGCATCGCACCCCACGTGCCTATGCGGGAATTGCCAAAGACCGCTTCCGGAATAATATCTTCAACGGCGACGAAAACCATCGCGCCGGCGGAGAAAGCCAAAAACCATACTTGCGCTTTTATTAAATAAGCCGCCAAAAAATAGCCTATGACTGCGGCGACGGGTTCTACCGCACCGCTTGCCATACCGAACAGAAAGGCTTTTTTATTTTTCCACCTGCTTTTTTTAAGTGGCAACGATACCGCAGCGCCTTCGGGGAAGTTCTGCACGGCTATGCCGACCGCAAGCCCCAAAGCCGAATAAAACGCTTCGATATTTTTAAAAACCGCCGCCGCACCGAACGCAAATCCTACGGCAAGACCTTCGGGGATATTGTGAACGGTTATCGCGATAAACAGTTTAATAGGTTTATTTATTGACGGCGAGACTTCGCCGTTTTTTTGCGCCGTGCCGCCGAGTATCGGCGAAAGCCTATCTAAAAGCACTATAAACAGCCCGCCCGATAAAAACCCTACGGCAGCGGGCAGAAAACTTAGCACGCCGTAATCGGCTTTTGCACTTTCTATCGACGGCAAAAGCAGCGACCAAACCGACGCCGCAAGCATAATTCCCGCAGAAGACCCCAAAAAAAGGGCGTTCCATTTGTCTGAAATATTATTTTTAAAACAAAACACCAACGCCGCGCCCAACGTCGTCGCAATAAAAATCACCGAAAAACCGATTATAGTAAGAAAAACGGTATTCATTTTCACCCTTTTGTAATATCTTTTTATTATATATATGCTACGGTAAAAGTTTAGGTCAATCGGTATATTTACTTGAATATCGGGCAATATTGTGTTAAAATTATGTTAAGATTTTTGCGTTCGGAGAGAATATGAATAAATTTACTTTTAAATATTCGCCGCTGATATGGGTACTGCTTTCTGCGGTCGCGCTTTTGTTTGCGGCGGCGGTTGCGACAAACGTTTACGACCTTATCGCCTTTTTCGGCAGCGATAAGCCGAGATTTATACTGTCGTTAATAATGGCAATATTTTCCGCCGTGCTGTTAACTTTAACCGTCGCGGCGGCAGTATATTCCAAATACGTGATTAAAGGGAATTTTTTATACTTTCGATTTGGACTTTTGTTTACCAAGACGGACATAAAAAATATTTTTCAGTTGACGGAATTCAAGGCGCAAAATAAACTTGTAATGTACTTTAAGAACGAAAAATATTCAGTCGCCGTAATAGACGAAAAATATTACAACGATTTTTACGAAGCGCTTAAAAAAGTCAATCCCGAAATAACATATACCGTGCAATCTGCGGAAGAATAGCGGTAAAATCGTGTTTGACACGAACATCATTTAAAATTCACAGGCTCGGAGATTATCCGAGCCTGTAAGGGGTTTGTTCACTTATATTTTTACGCGCGCACTTTTTTTATTTTCGGAGTTTTTCCGTGATTCGTATTCATACGACTTGATAAAACATAAGTGTTCATTGATGGGTTCATATAAGTTTTTATGCGTCACCTGTTTTTCACACGTAGGGCAAACAAGCGTCCCTTCGGGTATAGGCGCGCCGCAGACAACACAATAATCTTTGTCCATTTTTTCATTTGTCTCCTTCCTTTGTGTTTTCAAACTCATTATCCCCTGTTATTTTTGCTTTACTTTTCCCGAAACCATAAAAGGTTTCGGGAAAAATAAGAAACAAAACAATTTAGTCTATCACTGCTTCTATTACATTGTGCGTATGACCATCCATCTCAATACCGTTAACAACATCGCCTATGTAATCATTATAATAATTTGACCAACCTGTATAGTAGTAAACTGTATCTTTGTAAAGATATACCCAATAAATACTATTTGAAACATCAACTTCGTTTTGAGTAAGACTGTTTTCAGGAAGAATTATATAACTATCTTCGTTATCAGAGAGTTCATAATCAACATCGGTATAAGTGCAATTATTAACTACAATATCGTTTTGAACTAAACCTATAAAGGTAGCAACGTTATACGTCCCTATCAACATTGTATTTTCAACTGTACAGTCTTTAATAGTTGTAACACCGTTCGGGTCAGCCGCCATACCGATTATACCGCCGACTTTGCCGAACCCTTTAACGGTAGAGTTTGTGACAATAACATTTTCAAAATTAACCGTGCCGTAAGTATACCCCGCAACAATGCCTACAACATTTCCACTCGTTGTATTGCCTATGTTTGCATTATTAACTTTAAGATTTTTAATTTGACCGGTTACAGAATAGAATATCCCGTTGCCATATTGTTCATATTTTGTATATATGTTATTAATTGTATGATTATTGCCGTCAAACGTACCAGCAAAATGTCCGCCTTGGGCGCACTTAATTCCTGTCCATAAATGTCCGTACAAGTCTATATCTGCCGTTAACGATACCGTCTTTCCGCTAAAAGTTGACGACGATGCTTGTTTTGCGAACCACGCAAACGCTTCCGCACTACCTATGGAAATATTTCCGTTTGCATCTACTATGTATTCCGCCGGTTGCTCTACGACATAATCTGTCCAAAGCGTTAAAGCGTCCGAATAGAATTTAATAACTGCACCCGTAACTTCTTCATAAAGTCTATAATTAAACGGATCACAGTAAATCTTACCCTTTTCCGTTGTGAAATCGAGAGAACCGTTGTCAAACGTTACATAACAAGCATCATTTGATTTTGATGAGAACGTTACATATTTATAAGCCCAATCTATTTCAGTATCTATAAAATTAACCGCACAATCAACATACGTGCCACCCGTAAAACCAACTATCGGAGCAGCATCCGTACCGCTGAAACTTAAAGAACAATTTTCAAAATCAACTACGATATAACTTTTTCCATATAGTTGGACAAGTTGAGTAGGTGAGCCTATCTGATTTCTGGTAATTTCAACATTGTCAAATTTTAAGGTGTTTTTATTTCCTTCCGAACCACTGCTTACCGTAAAATAAGAAGTCGTAATTATTGCTCCGTTTTTGATTAACAATTCTGCATTAGACGTAATAGATCTATTTTGTATAATCGTGTTCCCGTTTAAATCTATCGTTATATCTTTAGCAACTGTTATGTTAGAAGTAATCGTATCGTCTTTAAGCAACTTTACGGTGTCGCCAGAGTTAGCCGCTGCAATAGCCGCTCTTAAAGTTTCATAAATTGTAACCGAACCTTCAAAATCGACAATACAAGCATTACCTTGCATTTCGGTTACGTTGCCCTGTGCGTCTTCGTTTACGGTAACGTAAACTTCTTCATCATTTTCGTCGGTCGTTGTGTAAACGCCTGCGGTTTCCGTCGCTTCGTAAACTACTATGCCCGTGCTGTTGCCTTGTTCGTCAAAAGTTTCTTTTGCATAGTCCGCGTTATATACTACCGTATATTCCGAGAAACTAGTCGTCTTAAAGGTTATGTAACCCGTTTCGCTGTTATAGTTATCGTAAGTAATTTCTTCTACACCGTGATAAAGTTTAACGCCCGTTAATCCCGCACCGATAAACATAGATACCGTGATTTCATTGTTTTCGTCATTTTCAATCGCGTGCTTTGTTTCGTCAATTTCACCGTTGACCACAAGCAGAACGCTTACGTCATAAGACGCACTCGCCTGCGTGGAAAGTATGGTTATATTGCTTACTGTATCCTGCGGTTTTACTTTTACCGCAAGCGACAATTCGTCGTTTTCGTCGGCAGACTCGACAACAGCCGCGGTAAGTTTAGTGGTAGCCGGTATGGATACGGTTACTAAATTATCGTTATCGCTTATCGTTGTCGCCGCTGCGGTTTCATTTGTTTCGGTATTTACTTCCGTCTTCTCTTCCGCTACTGCGGCGACTTCGGCCGTAAGAGCGCCGTCAACAGTTTTAGCGTTGCTCTGTACCGCTTCTACCGAAATTATCATTGCCGTAGAAAGATTTTGATATTCGTTGCCCGCTTCTATCGGAAGATAAATTTCTACGGGGATATCGGATATATTTCCGTTTGCGGCAAGCGAAGTCCAAGCGCCCGTTCTCGATACGCCCGTTAAACTCGTTCCGTCGATTTTAACTTTAAGCGCGTTGAAAAGTTTAAGACCGCTTGTTACGGTTACAAGCACTCTATATTTAATGTTTACGTTGCTTTCGTTGGCAATACCTACGTTAAAATTCACTTTATCGCCGGGGGTTACCCTGTCAAGCGTTAACGTGCCGTTCTCGTCACTTAAAACAGCGGTTCCGCCATTGGTAAAGTTAGGCGAAACGCTTTCGTAATAATAAGTACCCGCGTGATTGCCGCTTGCAATCGTGCCGGCTACGCTATCTGTATTCTCCGTCGTTGCAGAATACAAAGTTAAGCCTTTAATCTCCGCGTTAACTTCCACTTTACCGGAAGTTACCGCGATGTTTACTTTGCTTTCGCTTGTGAAAAGTGCGAAAGTACTGCCCGCTATTAAGGACATGCAAAGCACTATCGCAAGTACAGCCGAAAGCAACGTTTTCTTTTTGCTTTTCATTGTTTTTTTACTCCTTTTTTTGATTTTTATAGTTTTTTAAGTTTTTTATGCACGTTCCGTTACCTGCGTTGCCGAAACTACGATGTCAAAATAAGCGTTTTGATCCTGCGCAAGATTATTTATCGCCGTATCGTCGATAAACGTTAACTTAACCGTAAACGTTTCCGAGCCGCCCACTTCTACGACGTTTGCGCCATTAACCGTAATGTTGTTTGCGGGGCTATCCGTATCGCCGTTGCGAGAAACCGTGTTGCCACTTGCATCGGTGAGTTCGAGTTTTAATTGTTCGTTAAGTTTTGTAAAATCCGCTATTTCGAGTTCTGCGCCCGTGCTGTCCGTTACGATAAGTTTTACCGAATAATTGAACGCGACCGTATCGTTATTTCGTATCTCGAACGTAGCGGATAACTCGCTTTGCGGTGCAATAAGCGCGTTTTCCGGTAAACCGAACGCATTGCCGAAATCTGCGGCTTCGACGTTCTTTTCTTCATCCGCTACCGCAGTAGTCGCAAGATAACCTTTATTGTCAAGAATTTTATACGAGTGTGCGGTCCTTATAAGCGTTATTTTTAACGTTCCTGCTTGCAAATGATTGCTTAAAGTCACTTTATCGGTAAAAAGTGCAAACGTTCCGCCGACAATAAGCGACATACAAAGCACGATAACTACAAGCGCCAAAATAATTGCCTTAGGTCTTCTTCGTCTTTCCATAATGCTAACCTCCTTTTTTTATTTTTATTAAAACGGATTTTACCGATTTAATCTTACTGATTTTTCTTAATATTATTGTTCGACGTGATGGTGTAATCCGTCTCAGTCGATTTATTCTCTGCGTGTTTTACGGTATTTTTCCACGCTGACCTTTCCCTACGCCTATCCGACACGTCGAATATAAACTCTATTGATACATAAACTATTGCGACAATACAAATTACAATAGCAAAAATTATGAACGTAATTATCCAGCTTTCCATACATTTACTCCTTTTCTTTATCTATTTCCGTATCTTCAAGTCTGTCGCCGTTTGCCGCTTTACTGCCCGTATTCGCTTGCTGCAACGCGGCAAGTTGTTTTTTCAATTCTTCTATTTCGTCGCTTTGCCGCTTTTTATCTTCTTCTGCGCGCGCCTTTTCTTCTATGGCGCGTTTCTTTTTATCTGCGGTCAAAACATTTACTATCTTTATTATTTGCAATACTATTATGATTGCACACGGCACTATTACAAGCAACACCATTACCAAAGGCTGTTTTATCGAATAAACCAAAAAGCCGATAACTCGGCTTTGCCCTACTACTTTACCTATTACGTAGTTAGGCGAAGTATCGGCTACGTCGGTATCGATTGTTTGGTTTAACGTGTTTGCGTCGCTCGCTTTATTGTCTCCTTTTAATGAAATTATGTAGCCGCCCGTCGGTTTTTGTGTTATACTTACTATGCGGTGAGTTATAGTTTCCTGCGTTACGTATTTATACTTGAACGTTAAAACGTCGCCTACCTGTAATGCACCATACCACTCTTTTGCCACCTCCGATTCTTCCGGCACGAGTTCGATAAAAACCATCGATTTTACCGGTATATCCTTTATTTTATAAGCCGAAACGTCGGTTTCTTCGCATTTTTCCATTGACGGAGATATTACTATCCGCATCTGCATGCCGAATATATTTACCGCTCCGTCGGCATCGCGTTTCGACGCCATCGTCAAAATCACCGTCATCGCCGCTAAAACTACGAACGCGTAAACCAAAACGTCGAAAATCACATTTAAAACTTTATTTAACGTTCTTTTCCGCTCAATCATTTAATTTTTATCCCTTATCCTATTCTGCGTAAGTCGCAGTAAGCACCACGTTAAAATCCGCAACTGTGCCTTGTGCTTCGTTCCCCACTTCTATCGGCATATGAAAACGTATTAAAATCCGCGTCGCCACATCCCATTTGAGTGAAGACATAAATTCTATTTTTTCTTCACTATCTAAAAGTTCGCTAAGCGTTCTATAATAACTTTCATCGTCGCGAACAATAATTTCCACATTTATAAAACGTTTTAATTCGCTATAAGTTATTTCCGTAAAGTCAAGATTTATCTTATAATCGCCGGATACTTTGCTTTTAAGGTTTACGACGTATTCGCGGTCTTCGCCCGGTTTTAAATTAAATTCGCCTATCTTTAATAAAGACGTAGTCGTCCCGTTTACTTCAACTGTAATTTCTTTCGGAAAATCGTTTTGTACCGTTCTTATGTAAAAAAAGAAAGCAATTCCTATTAACACATAAACGCATAGCGTAAGTATTAAAATATTTCTCGTTCTCCTTTTTATCACGGTTAAATCAATCCTTTACGCTTTTTATCCTTTTTATTTTAAACAGTTTTAGCACTATGGTTCTCAATTCCAATATTTTATCAGCACTTTTGTTTTTTGTCAAGTATTTTTAGAAATAAAGTTCCAAAATAATATTATGAGTTTTGCAGATGTATTAATTGATATGATGAAAGAAAGGGATATCTCGCAATCACAACTCGCTAAGCAAATCGGTTATTCTCAAAGGGCTGTTTCCAAATGGATTAACAAGCAATCGGAACCGACTGAAACTCCTATCGTTCTTTGCGCTAAATACTTCGGAATTTCTACAGACGACATGTTAGGATTTGTTGCAAACAATCATGACCAAAACAGCAATAATCTTAATCTTGATTTGCATGAAAATTCTTACTTAGACGAGTTAAAGTTAATTAAAATTTATTCTACGCTGTCGGCAAGCGGGAAAGCGAGACTTCTTGCATATTCCGAATTCGTATCAGAAGAAGAAAAAATCAAATACAAGCGTTAAAGGCATTAAACTGCTCATGCTAACGATTTATCTTATCGCGAAACGTTAAAACGTTTACGTAAGTTTTTGTTTGCCAAAAAAACTTCTCGAAAGCATATAATATTGTTGACAACGGATTTAAAAAATAGTAAACTTAAAGAAATTGAATAAACGTCGTCCGGTAGGTAAGGCTACCATAGGGATACGGATTGCTACCGCGAAGTAGTGGAGACACTATTAGAAGGTTAACAGAATTAGTCGAAAACAAGGCTTATTCCAACGCAATTACACAGCCCTACGGTGCTAAAGCCAGAATGGTTGCGAACTTTTTTCGTATTTTTGCCCGCCGAATAACGACGGGTATTTTTAACGCTTAAATACGGTTAAGGAGGTGCAATATGACGGAAGAAATGGAAGCCTTGTTTGAAAAACTCTCGGCATTTTACGAAGCGAGAAAGTTTGCAGACCTAAGAATGCTGCTACTCGATATGGAGCCGACGGATATCGCGGCGTTTATGGAAGAAAATCTTGACGATAAAGACCAGATACGGTTTTTCAGGCTACTCCCGAAAGAACTTGCAAGCGACGTTTTCGTAGAAATCGACAGCGACACGCAGGAACACCTTATAAAGTCCTTTTCCGATACCGAACTTAAAGCGGTTATCGACGATATGTTCTTAGACGACACGGTCGACATTATCGAAGAGATGCCCGCAAACGTCGTAAAGCGTATTTTAGCGTCTTCTACGCCCGAAAACAGAAAGCAACTCAACGAACTTTTAGAGTACCCCGACGACTCGGCGGGGTCAATAATGACGACGGAGTTCGTCGCGCTTTCCGCAAATATGACGGTAAAAGAGGCGTTCGATAAAATCCGTAAAACGGGCATAAATTCCGAAACGATTTACACCTGCTACGTAACGGACGGCAGAAAACACCTTATCGGCGTCGCAACGGTCAAGAAACTTCTTCTTTCGCAGATGACCGACGTTATAAAGGATATAATGGACGATTCGCCCATCACGGTAGACACCTTGGAAGATAAAGAAGACGTGGCGATGAAATTATCTAAGTACGACTTTTTGGCACTTCCCGTTATAGATAAAGAAGGTTGTATCGTCGGCATCGTAACGGTAGACGACGCAGTTGACGTTTTGCAAGAAGAAGCCACCGAAGATATCCAGAAGATGGCGGCTATTTTGCCGACCGAAAAACCCTATCTTAAACAATCGGTCTGGAATATTTGGCGCGCGCGTATACCGTGGCTACTCTTACTTATGGTTTCCGCGACCTTTACGAGTATGATACTTTCGGGCTACGAAAATAAACTTGCGCTACTGCCTACGGGCGCGGTGCTTTACGCTTTTGTGCCGATGCTTATGGACACGGCGGGAAACGCGGGAGGACAGTCTTCGGTTACGATAATCCGTTCCCTTGCTTTAAACGAAGTGGAATTTAAGGATATTTTCAGGATTATCTGGAAGGAATTAAGGGTATCTATTTTGCTTGCGCTGACAGTCGCAGTTGTATGTTTTGCAAAATTAATGCTTATCGATAGATTATATAATAATTTCGAGTGGAACGTTGCGGCAATAGTTTCGGGCGTACTGTTTATAACGATAGTTATGGCAAAATTCGTCGGCTGTATACTGCCGCTGATTGCAAAGAAATGTAAACTTGACCCCGCCGTCGTCGCGTCGCCGTTCATAACGACCATTGTCGACGCGCTGTCTTTGATAATTTATTGTTCGATAGCGATAGCGCTTTTGGGATAGTTTAACGGTCTTTGAATTTTAAAATTTTAACAGCCGACGGAAATTTCCGTCGGCTGTCAGTTTTTTTGATGTCAGCAGTTTAATTATTCTGCAACAACGGTAGCGCCCGCTTCTTTGAAACGTGCAATCATCTTGTCCGCTTCTTCTTTGGTAGCGTTTTCTTTGATGACGCCCTTCGCTTCTACTAATGCTTTCGCTTCGCCGAGACCCAAAGTGGTGAATTCTCTTACCGCTTTGATAACGTCGATTTTCTTGTCGCCGATTTCTTTGATGGAAACTTTGAATTCGGTCTTTTCTTCAGCCGCAGGAGCAGCCGCAGCACCAGCCGCAGGAGCAGCCGCTACCGCTACGGGAGCCGCCGCGCTTACGCCGAATTCTTCTTCCAAAGCCTTAACGAGTTCGTTAAGTTCCAAAACCGTCATACCCTTTACTTCTTCTAAAAGTTTCTGAATGTCTGCCATTTTAAATTTCCTCCGAATTTTTTTGAAATTATTTTTTTATTTTTTGATTTTTTTGTTAAAAACTATTGCGCTTTCTTTTCAGCAATAGCGTTAAGCGCAATAACCAAGCCTCTGGGGATTGCGGAAAGCACACCCACAAAGTTGGATATAGGCGCTTGCAAAGAACCGAGCATTTTTGCAACGAGTTCTTCTTTTGAAGGCATTGACGCAAGCGCTTTAACGCCGTTCACGTCTACCTTGCCGCCGTCTACGTACGCACATTTTACCGTGATTTTATCTTCGTACTTTTTGACCGCGTCCATAATGATTTTCGCCGCCTGAGTTTCGTCCGCCCCGAACGCTACCGTCGTAGGGCCGTTCAAATCTTCGTCAAAATCATTGATGCCTAAGTCGTTGAAAGCACGACGTACGAGAGTGTTCTTCAAAACTTTGTATTCAACGTTTTTCGCCCTGAATTCTCTTCTCAAATCGGTATCGTCCGCTACGGATAAACCCTTAGACGAAACTAAAACGACCGATTTAGCGTTCTGAATTTTCTCTTTTATTTCTTCTACTACCTGTTTTTTCGCTTCTAAATTTGCCGACATCTTATTACCTCCTTATAGTTTTTGAAAACGCCCTTCTTACCAAAAACGGAAGAAGGGCGTTTTTATTTTCGCCTTTTAATTCCGCCTCGGTGGGTTCGCCTGTCAGTCAGACGAGTTAAAAACCTACTGTCTTGGGCTATTTAATTTACGAATAAGATTATACCACTAACGATTTCAGTTTGTCAACTAAATTTTAGCGGCAATTTTTACGCCGGGACCCATCGTGCTTGCTAAGGCAACGCTCTTAATATAAAGACCTTTCGCCGCCGCAGGTTTAGCCTTGATGATTGCTTCCATAAGCGCGTCGTAGTTCTCTTTAATCTTGTCTACGCCGAAACTCTTTTTGCCGATTGCGCAGTGGATAATAGCGTTCTTGTCAAGTCTGTATTCTACTTTACCGGCTTTGGTATCTTTGATTGCTTTCGCAACGTCCATAGTTACCGTTCCGGACTTCGGGTTCGGCATTAAGCCCTTAGGACCTAAAACCTTACCGATACGACCGACAAGGCCCATCATATCGGGAGTGGTTATGATTACGTCGTAATCGAACCAGTTTTCCGACTGAATTTTCTGTATCATATCTTCCGCGCCGACAAAGTCCGCACCTGCCGCCTTCGCTTCGTCCGCTTTCGCGCCCTTAGCGAGAACGAGAACTCTTACGTTTTTACCCGTTCCGTTCGGAAGAACGAGAACGCCTCTGACCTGTTGGTCAGCCTGCTTGGGGTCTACGCCGAGTCTTACGTGCAATTCGATTGTTTCGTCAAATTTCGCTTTCGCGGAATCGATAACGAGACCTATACCTTCCGCCGCTTCGTAAAGTTTAGCGGAATCTATCGTTTTTGCGCTGTCAACATATTTTTTTCCGTGTTTCATTTTTTACCTCCTGTGGTACGTTCGGGAATTACCCCTCCCACATTTTCCTTAATCTACGACTTCAACGCCCATACTTCTCGCTGTACCCGCTATCATACTCATAGCAGCCTCTAAGGTATTCGCGTTGAGGTCAGGCATTTTTAATTTTGCTATCTTTTCTACCTGCGCTTTCGTAATCTTCGCAACTTTCGTCTTGTTAGGCGTCGCGGAAGCCGATTCTATACCGCATTCCTTTTTGATGAGAACGGGTGCGGGCGGCGTCTTCAATATAAACGTGAAAGACCTGTCCTGATAAATCGTCATAACAACAGGTATGATAAGCCCTGCCTGGTCAGCCGTTTTTGCGTTGAATTCCTTGGTAAATCCCGGAATATTGATTCCGTGCGGACCGAGCGTAGAACCTACGGGCGGACCGGGAGTTGCCTTGCCTGCCGGTAATTGAAGTTTTACGATTGCTGTTACCTTTTTTGCCATAATAACCTCCTTGGTGGTAATATCGTCGCGGTCATAAAAAATTTAACCGCAACTCCCACTCTTTATACCACTCGGCATACTGCCGATTTGTATCTTTTTATCCTTAAAGTCGGACTTTATTGATTTTCCGACTGTACGTTGACCTTTTTAACCTGGAAAAATTCCACTTCTACGTCGGTCGCTCTGCCGAACATCGAAACGTTAACCATAACTTTTTGCGACGCCTGATTAATCGACATAACTTTACCGGTGAACGATTCAAGCGGACCGTTGAGTATCTGCACGTCGTCGCCGACAACGAAGTCGATATCGATATTTTTTGGACCTAAGCCCATACGCTTGACTTCTTCTTCGGTAAGCGGCATAGGTCTTCCCTGCGGGCCGACAAAGCCGGTTACGCCGCGCGTGTTGGTAACGAGATACCAGATTTCATTGCTGTATATCATTTTAAGAAATACGTAGCAAGGAAATTTTTTCCTTTCAACGACTTTCTTTTTGCCGTTCGCCTTCTCTTCAAGCGTTTCTTCGGTGGGAATCTGGATATCGAATATATTTTCTTGCAGATTATTATTTTCGATAAGTTTTTCGAGCGAGTCCTTCACCATCATCTCGTAGCCCGAGTATGTGTGAATAACGTACCACTTTGCGTCTTCTATAGCCATATTATCCCCTTAACCTCTCGGCGCGACGAGTTTTAAAAGTTCCAAAAGCCCCGAATCGAACGCGGTAATTACGACGAGAAACGCCAAAACCACGACGAGAACCACGCCGGTCTTTTTAACGACTTTCGGGAAATTAGGCCAACTGACACGTTTAATTTCGGAAAACGTGTCTTTGATTTTAAGACCGAGTCTCTTGAAAAATCCTGGTTTTCCATTCTTTTTCGCGGCCTTTTTCGCTTCTTTTTCCTTAATTTCCTGTTCTCTTTGTTTTTTTGCCTCTTCCGTCGTAGCGGTGAAACCTTCTTTGTTGGATTTAAGTTTTTCCATTTAAAATCCCCTTACTTTCGGGTAAAAGCCGAAACTTAACCCATTTAATAATACGATTATTTCGCTTCTTTGTGAACGGTATGTTTGCCGCAGAATTTGCAGTATTTTTTGATTTCAATACGTTCCGCGTCGTTCTTTTTGTTTTTGAAAGTATCGTAGTTTCTTTGTTTACATTCCGTACAAGCCAAAGTTATCTTGTTTCTTGCGCCTTTTGCTGCCATAACGCACCTTCCGAACATGAAAAAATTAACACCCCGAATCCGAGATGCTAATTAATTGTACCAAACGAACTTTGTCTTGTCAAGTTTTTTAAGCCGTTTTTTAAATATTTACGCACTCATTTTGCATTTTTATATATATTTTTCGAGTTTAGCGTAAATATCCCCGCTTTTTAAGATTTCGGTAAGTTCTCTCTGCCCGATTTTCTTTATAGCGGTAGTGCCGCTGTACACTTCTATCTCGTTCACAGCCCTTGCGTCCACGATTTTAATAAGCGTTTTAAGCGTTATATTCTTTGAAACCGCTTGCCGCACTATCGGCATACCGCGCAAAAGGCTTTCTTCGTTCAAGGCGGAATATATCTTTACATATTTAAGTTCTTTGTCGCGGCTTACCGCCCCTACAATCACGAACAATCCGAATATTAAAAGCGATACGTTCGGTGTATAAAAAAGGGTAAATATAAATGCGCCGATAAGCGCCGAGCCGAAAATCACGCCTATTATTTTACAGACCTTAAACGCCCTTTCTGCGCCGAATTTAATCGATAAAAGTGCGGAAAGCACTCTGCCGCCGTCTAACGGGTACGCGGGAATAAGGTTAATTAGCGCCATAGTAAAGTTTGCTTCGGCACTAACGTCGGTAAAGGCGTAAACTTCGGGGAAAATCCACCAAACCGCCACGAAAAACAGTCCTATCGCAAGATTTACAAGCGGACCTGCCAGCGCGATTTTCAGTTCATCGTAAAATTTAAGCCCTTCGATATTGCCTTTTGCAATCGCGCCGAAGGGCGTTAATGTTATTTTATTTAGTTTATATCCCGCGCGTTCGGCACAAATCGCGTGCCCCGTTTCGTGAATAAGCGCGGTAATAGAATAAACTAAAAATATAAATATTCTGCCTGTTAAAGCGTAGTAAAACCCTACGACGAAAAACAGCGGATGAACGTTATATCTTATACCGCCCATAACACGGCGCTGTCTTCTAAGGTGTAGTCGGTGATAACCGCGCCGTCGGCATTAAAGCACATTGTAAACCCGCCTTTTACATAGCCGACGGGGATATTCCCGAATACGCTGTCGCCAACGCCGAGATACGCATACGACAACCCCGAAATTTTGGAAGAAAACAGACCGCTGTGGGCAATATTCATAGTAAAAGTGCCGTCTTCTTCTTTTATTACGGAAGAAACTTTCCCGTCCGCCGCCGCATACACCGCGCCGCTGCCCGTACAGGAAATAATGCCGCCGTCTAAACTCATTTCGCCATTAAAGTTCATTACGGGCGCAAAATCCGCGTACGTCTTTTCTTTTACTACCGTTTCGGCAGTCGGTGAAAATACCTTTTTCATAAACACGTTTATCGCGCTGTTTTCGTAAAACGCGTTGGTCAAAAATATTGTGGCGATAAGCGCAAACACCGCGACGATTTCGACTGTGATTGCCGAAAACTTAAATAAGGATTTGCGTTTCTTTTTATGTACGCTTGCGCTAGCATACTCTTCAGCCATTTCTTGTTGCGCGTTTTCGGCGGGAACAACGATATCCGCATTTTCGGATATATCCGAAGTCTCGCTTTCGGCGTTGACCTTTTGCATCAATTCTTCTTTTACCGTTTCTAAATTTTCCGCTTGCTTTTTGGACTTTTTACGCCTTTTAATCGGCTTATAGGTAATATTCGTAGTGTTTACCGGAATTTCAAGCATAGTGGCGTATTGTAATTTTTCGTTCATAAAACTACTCCTTTTGCGCTTTTACAATAGATTTATGCTTTTATGCCCGATAATAGAACGCCCCGAAAAAGGAAAATTTTCCTTTTTCGGGGCGAATTTTGGCGAACATAAATTTTATCAATACTCGTCATCTAAACCTAATAGATAATCGGCGGATACGTCTAAATACTTACAAAGCTTATACAATTTTTCAAGTGATGGTACACTTCTACCTGCTTTATACTCGCTTAATCCTTGCTGAGAAATTCCTATTTCCCTTGCTATATCAACTTGCGTTTTACCGCACGTTTCTAAAATCTCATTAAATCTTTCCTTAAATTTCATATTTTTATTATACGAAATTTAGTACACTGACACTTGACACTACACTCATAATGTAGTATAATGGTTTTGCTATATTTAAAATCGTCAAACTTGAAATGCAAATTTCGATTTGTGGCTCAACAACGCACAGCGCCCTGCAATGTTTGCAGGGCGCTGTGCGTTAAAAAACTAAATTTTCATAAAACTATTGACAAAATTAAGCCGACGGTTTATAATAAAGATACAAACAAGGCAGTAAACCATAACGGTTAGCCAAGTAAATCTATTTTATTAAAAAATAACCACCTGGCGGGGCGGTTATTTTTTTATATCGTTAATGATATAAAGTACGAGAATCAGCATTAGTAAACCACTTATGTAATCCATACGCATCACCCCCTTTCCCTTTCGGGTGAGAGTGCTAACCGCCACAGCCTGCCCTGTTTGCTCGTTTATGGTATCATAATTTTTTAGGCGTTGTCAAGCGATTTAAATTTTATACATAGTGAAAATTGCGAATATTATTTCCCTAAAAATTTTTTCATTAAACTTACGCCGCTGTCGGTGAATATCCCCGTTTTCTCAGCGTCTTTCTCGCAGTATTTTTCCGCGCCACTATTTAGCGTTTTCGTACTGTTATATAAAACGTACGGCACGGGGTCGGATACGTGCGTCATTACGTTTAAGGGAGTAGGATGGTCAGGCATTATCAAAATCGAAAAGTCTTCGCCGCGTTCCTTTAACCCGTCGTAAACGGTTTTAACCACACCGTCGATTTGTTCTATCGAATAAATTTTATGTTCCGCGTCGCCGTGATGCCCGCACTCGTCGGGGGCTTCCATATGCACGTACACAAAGTCTTCAGTTTTTAACGCGTCAAGCGCCGCTTGTGCCTTGCCCTTAAAGTTAGTGTCGTAATTACCCGTTGCGCCTTCCACTTCTATAACGCGCATACCCGTAAGTTTGCCTATCCCCTTCAAAAGGTCGACGGCGGAAATCATCGCGCCCGTTATCCCGTATCTTTCTGTAAAGGACTGCAAGGCGGGTTTTGTACCTTCGCCCCAGAACCAAAGCGAATTTGCGGGGCGTTTACCCTGCTTTATTCTTTCAAGATTTACGGGGTGGTCTTTAAGTAAAGCCGCCGAACGCTCCATAAGGCTTAAATATTCTTTTCCCGTTTCGCTTGTCGGCAAATGACCCTTTACGGGTTTTCCCGTTATATCGTGAGGCGGCGTTAAATCGCCCGCGATTTTGCCGTTATCGATAACGAGACAATGTCTGTAACTTATCCCCGAAAAAAGACGATATTTTTCGTTATTTAAATGTTTTGCCAGATATTCGATTAAAATCTTAGCTTCGGCGGTCGTAATTTCGCCCGCGCTGTAATCTATCATAGTTTTGTCTTCAAAATTTTCTTCGTCCGACAAACACACTAAATTCGCGCGCGCCGTAACAACGGTATCCTTTAACTCTATCCCGATAGACGCCGCCTCTAACGGCGAACGCCCCGTATAGCACACTTTTGGGTCGTAACCCAAAACCGAAAGGTTAGCGACATCGCTACCGGGTTTTAAGCCGTCCGCGACCGTTCTGCAAAGTCCTACTTCGGAAACTTTTGTTAGTCCATCTATAAAAGGTTTTTTCGCCAAATCAAGCGGAGTTTTCCCGCCTAAAAATTCCTGCGGATAGTCCGCCATACCGTCGCCCAAAATTACTGCGTATTTCATAAATTGCTCCAAATCACAGGCTCGATGCCGTGCTTAATAAGATATTCGTTGGCTTTAATAAAGTGTCCGCACCCGAAAAATCCGTTGTATGCGGACAATGGGCTTGGGTGCGCGCACTCTAAAATCAAGTGTTTATTACCGTCGATAAGCGACTTTTTCGCACGGGCGTTTGCGCCCCACAGAAAAAACACCACGTTTTCACGCCCGTCGGAGATATGCCGAATTACGCCGTCGGTAAACTCTTCCCAGCCCTTATTTTTATGCGAATTCGCCGCGTGCGCCCTGACCGTTAAAACGGAGTTAAGTAATAAAACGCCTTGCTTTGCCCAGCCCGTAAGGTCGCCGTTTTTAAAATCGCCTTCGCCCGTTTCGTCCTTTATTTCCTTAAAAATGTTCACAAGCGACGGCGGAAGGGGTACGCCTTTCGGCACGGAAAACGATAGCCCCATTGCCTGACCTTCTTCGTGGTAAGGGTCTTGACCTATAAGCACTACTTTTATGTCCTTAAATGCCGTCGTCTTCATACTGTTAA
Organism: Clostridia bacterium; assembly: GCA_017448355.1. Lineage (GTDB taxonomy): Bacteria > Bacillota > Clostridia > Christensenellales > Borkfalkiaceae > UBA1259. Next base: position 121,074 of record JAFSLQ010000060.1, read on the forward strand.
AGATGTCGTACATAGAAGGATAAATCGTGCGGGTGCTGTATTCGGCTTTTAAAAACTCACGTAATTTACCATAGGACGGCGAAGAAAACTCTTCATTTAGTATCTCGTCCCACTCTTTAGTGATTTTGACCATAGCACAAACATTTTAACATTTTACGTTGACAAAAGCAATATAATTTAATATAATTAAAAAGTTTTTATTTTTGATTTCGCGGAAAAAAATGAGTGTTTGGGAAATTATCATTATAGGCGTTGCGCTTGCGATGGACGCGTTCGCGCTGACGATTGCAAACTGTACGACTTACGAAAAATCTTTAACCCCCGTAAAAGAGTGGTCTATGCCGACGGCGTTTGCCCTTTTTCAGTTTTTAATGCCCGTCATAGGATACTTTGTCGGCGGAATTTTCGCGGGATTTTTACAATCGTTCGCCAAATTTTTAACCGCGGGAATATTTTTTATTTTAGCCGCAAAAATCACTTTCGACGTGCTTGAAGATAAGCGAAAAGGAAAACAGCAACCAAGCGCGCCGACTAAAAAAATCCGCTTTACGGTGTACGTACTGCTTATACAGGCAATCGCGACGAGTATTGACGCGCTTGCGGTAGGCATAACGTTTGCGGCGCTTACGCTGCCGTTTTCGGTATTTATTGCCGCGGGAATTATCGGCGCAATAACTTTTTTAATAGTTGCGTTCGCGCTTTTTATAGGCAAATCGCTCGGTAAATTGCTGGGCAAATACGCCGTTTGGTGCGGCGCGATAATTTTATTCGCGCTTGCCGTTAAAAACCTTGTCGAAGGAATAATCGGATAACCAGATATATATTTTACGCGGCGGCGATAATTTATCGCCGCCGCGTAACGCTTTTAAACAACATTATATAACGTACTCTCCGCCGCCGCTACTTACTAAATCTTTAAGCGTTTTACCGTCGAAAAATCCGTTTATCAGTTCGTTAAACTCCCGCCAGACGGATAAAGTTTTGCAATTTTCCGCCCTGTCGCATGTCGCCGCGCCGCTATCTAAACACGCGACGGGCGCTAAACTGCCTTCTGTAATACGCAACACGTCGCCGAGAGTTATATCTTCGGGCGGTTTTTTCAGTTTATATCCGCCGCCCTTGCCGTGTACTCCTTCAACTATATTGCTTTTAGATAAAAGTATCATTATCCCTTCGAGATATTTTAAAGATATTTCCTGACGTTTTGCTATATCTTTAAGCGGCACGTACTCCCCGATATCGCGTTCCGCCATATCGGCAAGCACCCTTAACGCATACCTTCCGCGCGTAGAAATTTTCATTACTTTTCCCCTTTTATTAAGTCTTTTATAACTTCGCCCGCAATTATAAGCCCCACTACGGACGGCACGAACGCTATGCTTGCGGGGATATCCCTCCGCGCCGTGCATTTTCTCACCGTGCCGGCAGGGCAAACACAATGGTGCTTGCAACTTACCACCGCGCCGAAAGGCGGTCGTATCGCAGTTTCTTCGGAATACACGACTTTAAGGCTTTTAATACCGCGTTTTTTACACTCCGTTCGCATAACCCGTGCGAGCGGACATACCCTGGTATCGTATATATCCGCCACCTTAAACCCCGTAGCGTCAAGTTTATTGCCTGCGCCCATAGCGGATATTACGGGCACGCCCGCCTGTTCCGCTTTTTCCGCAATTAAGAGTTTAGCTGTGACGGTATCCACTGCGTCTATAACGTAATCGTACGCGGAAAAATCAAATTCCCCCGACGTTTCGGGCATATAAAAGGTCTTATACGTTTTTACGTCGCAGTCGGGATTTATGTCTTTTATCCGTTCCGCCGCCGCGTCTACCTTATACTTCCCCACGGTGGAAGACAGCGCGTATATCTGCCTGTTCACGTTGGTAATGCAAATCTTGTCGTCGTCGATTATATCTATTGCACCGACGTTAGAGCGCGCAAGCGCTTCGATGCAATAACCGCCGACGCCCCCTGCGCCGAATACCGCCACACGTGCGTGTTTAAGCCTTTCAAGTGCCTGACCGCCTATTAAAAGTTCCGTACGTGAAAATCTGTCAGTCATATTTACCCCTTAATTCGATAGGTAAATAGATTATAGCAATATCAAACAGATTTGTCAAACATATAAAAAGGCTTGCGATTGCAAGCCTTTTCGATAATATCTGTTATTGTCAGTCGTTAAACAGCGGAGTAGAAAGATATCTGTCGCCCGTGTCTGGGAGTAGCACGACAATGTTTTTGCCTGCGTTTTCTTCTTTTTTGGCAAGCGTTATCGCCGCCGCGAGCGCCGCGCCCGAAGAAATACCGATAAGTACCCCTTCTTTTTTACCGACGAGTTTACCGTAAGCAAAAGCGTCTTCGTTAGATACGGGGATAATTTCGTCATAAATTTTCGTGTCGAGTACGTCCGGCACAAATCCTGCGCCGATACCCTGTATCTTATGCGCGCCCGCGACACCCGTCGATAATACCGCGGAAGTAGCGGGCTCTACCGCGACGACTTTGACTGCGGGATTTTTACTCTTTAAGTACTTACCCGCGCCCGTTATCGTGCCGCCCGTGCCTACGCCCGCGACGAATATATCTACTTTGCCGTCGGTATCTCCGTAAATTTCCGGCCCTGTGGTTTCAAAATGCGCTTTGGGATTTGCGGGATTTACAAACTGCCCCGGAATAAATGAATTCGGCGTTTCTTTTGCGAGTTCTTCGGCTTTTGCAATCGCGCCTTTCATACCTTTTGCGCCTTCGGTCAGCACGAGTTCCGCGCCGTAAGCCTTCATAATCTGTCTGCGCTCAACGGACATAGTTTCGGGCATAACTATAATAATTCTGTACCCTTTTGCCGCCGCGATTGATGCGAGTCCTATCCCCGTGTTGCCCGAAGTCGGCTCGATTATAACCGAACCCGCTTTAAGTTTACCCGTATTTTCGGCGTCTTCTATCATCGCTTTTGCGATTCTGTCCTTAACCGAACCCGCGGGGTTAAAATATTCGAGTTTTGCGAGAATTTTCGCTTTAAGGTTTAACTCTTTTTCAATGTTTTTAAAGTCTACAAGCGGTGTTTTACCGACAAGTTCCGCCGCCGATGCGTATATTTTTGCCATTTTTTATCTCCTTTAATGTTTTTATTTTATCGCCGCAAAACCTTGTTCAAGGTCTGCGATTATATCGTCAATATGTTCCGTACCGATTGAAAGCCGCACGGTCGTAGGTCTTATCTCCGCACTTAAAAGTTCGTCTGCCGTCAGTTGCGAGTGCGTCGTCGACGCGGGGTGAATAACCAGCGATTTAACATCAGCAACGTTAGCAAGTAGCGAGAAGAGTTTAAGACTTTCGGTAAATTTTCTTGCCTTTTCTTCGCCGCCTTTTATATCGAAAGTAAATATCGACGCCGCGCCGAAAGGGAAATATTTATCATAAAGTTCTTTTTGTCTGCCGTTTGCCAGCGACGGGTGATTTACCCGTTCCACCTGCGGGTGATTTTTAAGAAACTCCACTACTTTTAAAGCATTTTCTACGTGCCGTTCTAACCTTAAAGACAGCGTTTCCAAGCCTTGCAAAAGTAAAAACGAATTGAAAGGCGAAATCGTCGCGCCCTGGTCTCTCATAAGCGTCGTGCGAAGTTTAAGAATGTATGCCAAATTCCCGCACGCTTCGGTAAAAATTACACCGTGGTAGGACGGGTTAGGCTTGCTTAAACCCGCAAATTTTCCGCTTTTCGCCCAGTCGAATTTCCCGCCGTCGACAACAACTCCGCCCATCACCGTTCCGTGTCCGCCGATGAATTTCGTCGCCGAGTGCACGACTATATCCGCGCCGTGTTCTATCGGGCGAAGTAGATAAGGCGTTGCGAAGGTATTATCCACTATAAGCGGTATGCCGTTTTCGTGCGCAATCTCCGCTATCGCTTCTATATCTATTACGTCGGAATTTGGATTGCCGAGTGTTTCCGCATATAAAAGTTTGGTATTCGGCTTTATTGCCTTTGCAAAATTTTCGGGACACGCGGGGTTAACGAAAGTAGTTGTAAGCCCCTGTTCTTTTAACGTATGCGCCAAAAGATTGAAAGTCCCGCCATACACGTTTGACGACGCCACTATGTGGTCGCCCGCGGTCGCTATATTCTGTATGGCGTAAGTTATCGCCGCCGACCCAGAAGCGGTAGCAAGCGCCCCCGCGCCCCCTTCAAGCGCCGCAATACGTTTTTCAAACACGTCGCTCGTCGGGTTCATAAGTCTGGTGTAAATATTGCCGCTTTCCGTCAAGCCGAACCTTGCCGCTGCCTGCGCCGAGTCTTTAAACACGTAAGACGTTGTTGCATAAATCGGCACGGCACGCGCGTCTGTCGCACTATCCGGCAACTCCTGCCCCGCGTGGACTTGCAAAGTTTCAAATTTGTAGTCTGCCATAATTCTCTCCTTTTGTTTAACCTATTTGTCTGGTAGGTTGGTAGTATTATAGCATTTATATTGCCCCGTGTCAACAAAAAACACGGGGCAAAAGAAAATTTTATCAATAATTTTCCGCGCTTATTTCAAAATACGCCTGCGGATGCGCGCACACGGGACAAATGTCGGGTGCTTTTTCGCCGACAACGATATGACCGCAGTTTCTGCACTCCCATACTTTAACGGACGATTTTTTGAACACTTCCGCCGTTTCAATATTTTTTAAGAGTGCGCGATAGCGTTCTTCGTGGTGCTTTTCAATCGCCGCAACGCCGCGGAATTTTTCGGCAAGTTCGGGAAAACCTTCCTTTTCTGCAGTCTCCGCAAACTCGGCGTACATATCCGTCCACTCGAAGTTTTCGCCGTTTGCCGCGGCGGCAAGATTTTCAGCCGTGTCGCCGATGCCCGAAAGTTCTTTAAACCACATTTTAGCGTGTTCTTTTTCGTTATCCGCAGTCTTTAAGAATATGTCCGCAATCTGCTCAAATCCTTCTTTTTTTGCTTTCGACGCAAAATACGTATACTTATTTCTTGCCTGCGATTCGCCACTAAACGCCGCCTGTAAATTTTTCTCAGTCTGTGTTCCGCTGTATTTACCCATAATTTTCTCCTTTAAATAATGTTTTATTTGTTAAAATCATAACACATAATTTTGAAATAAACAAGGTTTTAACAAAGATTTTAGTACGATTTGACTAAACCTAAAAAAAGAAATAAAAAAAATAAAAAAATTTGCGGAAAACGCTTAAAATAAATTGACTTTATCCGAGAATTTGGATATAATACAAAAGCATTTAGTTGCTTTAAGCGTTTTTGCGGAACTTAAATGGCGGCGTAGCTTAGATGGTTAGAGCGGCCGGTTCATACCCGGCAGGTCGGCGGTTCGACTCCACCCGCCGCTACCAAAATCGATTTGCGCCGCACTCGGCGAAAATGGATACACGATTTCCACAAAACAAACTAAACGCTAATGTGGCCCCATGGTCAAGCGGTTAAGACACCACCCTTTCACGGTGGTATCATGGGTTCGAATCCCGTTGGGGTCACCACTGACACAACATATTGTAAATGATTAGTAAAATCCTTACAATATGTTGTGTTTTGTTTTGTGGCAAATCCCCAAATTTCACTACTTTTTGGGGACTAATTGGGGACTAAACTGAACCCAAATCATTAGTTAATAGTTAAGTTTTTTCGCTTGCTCTTGTTGAAACTCGTTCGAAAAATGCGTGTAAACGCTTCTCGTAATATTCCCTAAACTATGCCCTGTCCACACGGCAACAAGTTCGTTGTCTATCCCGCACTCACGCGCCCTTGTGGTAAAAGTATGGCGTAAATCTTTAAGCGTGTGATTAGGCAAGTAGTATTTTAAATCCGAGCCTAAATCGTGCAGATAAACGTATTTTCTTATCGGGTGATCCAGCGTTTCCTTGTATTTTGGGAATATCGGTATCGTTCTCGTTAAATTTTTCTGATAAGATTTCAGTTTTGCGTTTTTAATCGTAAGCGTGTTATTCTCTATATCTTCCTGTATATCGCTTATTTCGCTCGGTCTGACGCCGCTATACAGCATTTTCAGGAATACCCACTCGTTTTTACTGCCCTTTATATCCTTTACGAACTGCCTTTCTTCGTCGGGCGTAAGCGCAACGCCGTTCTTTCGTTCGTGTTTTTCGATATAAACCGCCTTTATCGGATTTCTGTCTATTATACCGTTATCCACGGCATACTGAAATATTCCGTTCAAAAGCATTTTAATATCTTCGCAACATCTCGGCTTTACGGCGTGCAGTTTGTCCAAGTGTTTTTGTATGTAATAAGGCTTAATGTCCGACAATCGCATCTTTCCGTAAACGGGCAATATTTCCGACTCGTAATAATTCTTATACGTCATAAAAGTCAATGCTTTAACGCGACGCTTTCTTACGTTGTAAATATAATCGTCGGCAAACATTTTAAATAAAGTATTTTTGCTTATATTGAAATGCTCGCTGTCAGATTTAGACAGTACCGTAAAATGAACCTGCGGTTTAATTTGTTCTTCAAACGTATAAAGCCAATCAAACGCTTTTCGCTTTGCTTCTTCAAAGTTTTTGCTTGAAAAACTTACGTTATATCCGTATCTTCGAAATCTTATCTCATAATACCTATTGTTTTTTACTCTTATTTTGAAATCTTTTAATCTCGGCATATCTTTTATCTCCTTTTTACTGAATTTTAGATTACCTACGATTTTTGATTTCTTTTCCATGTTCCCGCTAACGTTTAGCGGCGTTGACTTCAACTCTTTTATCAGACTTGTTAAATTTTTAATCTGTTCTAATAAAAGTGCTTCGTTGTCTGCCTTGGTAGTTCTTGTTTTTCTCTTATAATTTTGCACCTCTTAAAATTTTATTTGCGCGGGAATATTTTATCCCCGATCGACTACAATGTTCTCTCGCCATTTACTACAAATTGTTCTCCCTTATTTTATTTCCGACAGTTTCAGGAAGATGCGAGTATTTAACCATTACAATTATGCCCGTAATGTCCCATAGTCGGATTGCTATTCAGTTGTCTTATTAAGTTGTTCTTTTTCTTCAAGCAACGCATTATATCCCGCCTTGACAAGTTGAACTTTGGTAAACCCTGTTTCTTTTAAGAAAGCGTTTATTTCATTAAACAATGTTCTCGGTATCATTGTCCCGAACGTAGCGTTTATCTCTCTTCTTTTTTCTTTTACCTTCTCTTCATATTTTCTTCGTGCTATTCTTACAGGCGTATCTTCTCTTCTTTCCATAATTATCTCCTTGAAAAGACGTTCTCGTATTAACACACATTATATATTTTTTCTTTTTGCTTGTCAAGGTTTTATAGAAAATATCTTCGTCGCTTGATTTGTAGATTAAAATATCTTGTTTATACGTCATAATATCATCTCCTTTTTTTGGTGGGTTTTCAAGATTTCATAAAGCAGGTAAAGGAAAACGCACCGTTTTCGTTTTTTCAGCAATCGGGAAACCCGATTCATTTTTACAACAAAAAAACAAAGTGGGTTTCACACTTGTTCGCATATCGAAAAAACACTTTGGTGCTTTTTCTTTATCCTGCTTGCATTTTTTAAATAAATCCACCATTTTGCTTGACTTTTGCTTTCCGTTAAGGCGGTCTTATCCGGTAATAATTTTGCAATGTTTTACCTCCGAATTATTTTCTTCCTGCCATAAAGAGTGGCATAAAAAGTCGCCGATTGTACTCGCCGACCATTTCACTTTACTATTAAGTTGTCGTTTAATTGTTCTATGCTAAATCATATATGCGGTATCTCCTTGCATTTTTTATACGCGAAAACAGGAGTCCCCGCGGACTCCTGTAAACAGTTTAATATTAAATTTTTGTTTACTTATTTCCTAAAAAATTGTATGACAAAAAAGCCCATCAACACTTTCCGCTGAAATCATATAAAATGATCGCAAACGGAAAACTCCGGTAAACCTACGATTACCATTATAAGCCCCGCGGTAATCGTTTCCCGAACGCGCAATCTCTAACAATAATTTCTCATAGGATTGCAACGGGAAGAAGCGCAAACGCACTCCCACACAAGACGAAACCACTTTCGTCTATCCCTTAATCAAAAGGGTACTACAAAAATACGATATTACTCGTACAATTTTATGATACTATACTTCTTTAAATTGTCAAGACCTATATGACAAGTTATTTTGTCTTTCTTTGTCGAAAACAAAAATTATCGATTTCAATCTTTTTTCTTCAAACTCTTATAAATCTCTTCGGTGAAAATTCCAAGAAC
>JAFSLQ010000007.1 GCA_017448355.1 Clostridia bacterium
TCAATATAAATGTGCTCAACGATAAATAGCGTTCGGCACTTTTTAAGTTATACAAAAATTATCTTTCGATTTCAGAAAGCGTAAATACCAGACAACCCAAGTTTTTAACGCTTCCGTACACGTATAGGGGCTTAGCAAATTTTATAGGTAAGTTAAGGTTTGCAAGTTCGCCCGTTTTACCCGATTGTATCGAAACGTATTGCGGTCTACCCGCGGAGTTTGTGCTGCTTAATTGAAAGGCAAGGTTAGTATAAGCGATATCTTCCTTAATCTCCACGCCGTTATACTTTACCTTAAATTCTTTTTCCGTCGAGTTGCCGTTATGGGTGATTTTAACGCTTTGCGGTTCGTTATATGCGGGCGAAATTACGTTAATGTTCGTCGAAGATTTTTCTTTTATTGACGAAACAAGTCCGCGAAGACTGAAATACAGTTCCGCATTGTCTATCGCGGTACGGAAAGTGTAATTGCCATTGTATTCTTCCGATTCTGCGTCGTCAAAGTTTATCTCTTCGTCGGTCTTAAACACTTTGTATTTTTTTGTCTTAGAATAATTGTTTTCATTATAGAATATTTCCGACTCGGATTTAACGATAGACGTTTGTACATTTTTTTCGTCCGATGAAATCATTAAGTACTCCGCACTTTCTTTTGAGTAAAGCGGCGCAAGGGACATACCCGACGGCGCGATATAGGCTAGCGTTGAAATAGTTTCGACGTGGTGATAGCCGTTAAAAGTCAGGTCTATGCTGAAATCGGTTTTAAGTTCGTAAATATCTTTATCGTTAAGTAAGCCCTTTATGTCGCTGTTTATAACCGTTCTGTCCAAAACCTTCTTGCAAGACGAAACGTAAGTTCCGTTTTCATACTTAAAATCTAAAAGGTCGTTCCATACGGCGTCTTTTTTATACGATTCTATATAGTCTTCGGAATATTGTACGGTGTAGGTTAATGTTTCGTTTTCGGGCGAAACGGAAAAAGACAGCGGGTCTTTCGCCGTGCAGGAACACCCGCCGAGTAACGCGCTTATGCCGACTACCGTCGCCGCTGCTGTTGCGATAAATTTTTTCTTCATAATCTTCTCCGCTACTTATTTAAAAGTTAACAAGGTTATTTTATCATAAATAAAAAAAATTGTAAAACTATATATCCAAAAACCACAAAAAGTTCTCGGGATATGGTAAAATATTATCGAAATGAAAGCAAATCTTATTTTAACCGATTCGTATTTTAATATTTTTCCGCTGCTTATAGAAAACTTACGCGGCAAAGCGAACGACTTAACGCATAAAAATCTCGTTTTTTGCGAAGAAAAATTGTCTTTAATGGCGGAACGTATGCTAGCCGCCGCGTTCGGCGGCACGTTTAACACCGAAGTGTATTCTTTCGGCAATTTCTTGCGCGCTAAAAAACCCGCCGTCAACCTTCTCTCCAAAGAAGGCTCTGCTATGGCAGTCAAAAAAATTCTTTCCGAAATCCCGCTTAAATGCTTTAATAAAGGCAAAATCAATCTCGCGCCCGCGCTTTTTGAACTGATAAGTCAATTAAAAAGCGCGAAAGTCAGCGCGGAAGACTTAACGGTCGCGGCGGATAAGGCAAGCGGGATTCTTGCCGCGAAACTTAAAGATATTGCCGCCGTGTATTCGGAGTACGAAAAATTTTTAGCGGCGAACGGTTTTGCCGACCAAAGTTCGGCGCTTTCGTTTTTGCCCGAAGTGGTAGAAAACGACCAAAGCGTCGATAGGGCAAACGTTTATATCGTTGGTTTTTCCGGCTTTACCGTACAGATACGACGGGTTATCGCCGCACTTTTTTCCCGCGCGGAAAATGTTACCGCGATACTTACCTATGGCGATAATAAATTTGCTTTCGTCAATGAAACTGCGGAAAATTTCAGAACCCTTTGCCGCGAAAACGACGTTCCGCTTTCTGAACGGACGATAACAAGTCGGTATTCTTCTGGCGGCAAAATAATAAAGGACGGGCTTTTCAATCCGCTGTACTCTTCCGTCAAAAACGCCGAAAGGCCGAAAGCCCGTTTTCTCGCCGCAAGAACGGTTAACGCGGAGATGGAACGTGTTGCCGAGATAATAAAGAGTAAGGTTTATAAAGGCGAGTGCAGATATCGCGACTGCGCCGTAATTTTGCCGATGGACGGCGAATATAAAGAAGCGCTTAAAAGAGGTTTTTCACGACTTAACGTGCCGTATTTTTTGGACGATAAGAAAAAGCCCGATAATTTCCCGCTGGTTTCGCTTATTTACGCGTATTGCGACGTGTTTTTACGCGGGTTCAAAATTCCCGCGCTCGCCGCGTTTTTCAAAAACCCTTATATTCCGTACGAACGCGAGTTTAAAGACAGGTTTGAAAACTATCTTTATAAATACGATTTATCTTACGGCAAATTTAAAAAACCCTTTATTTTTGACGCGGGCAGCGAAGAAGAACGTTTGCGCTTTGAAGAGTTTCGTGTGTTTATTACGCAATTTTTCGATAAATTCGACGTTCAGAAACTGTTTATAAAATTAGACGTTGACGGCAAAACGCAGGAGATATCCGATTTAATCCTTTCTTTCGGCGAAAACGAAGACGCGGCTATAAACGGACAGGTTTTAGACAAAGTTAAGGGGATAATTGCCGAAATCAACTATTTGCTTCCGGACGCGAAGTCCAACCCGCTTGACTTTAAAAACGTCTTTACGGGCGGCGTTGCCGCTATGGAAGTGTCGGTTATACCGCAGTATAACGACGCGGTGTTTGTAGGTTCGTATAAGCAGACGGCAATAGCGCGGTCAAAGTATCTTTTTGCCGTGGGGCTTACGAGTGCCGTACCGTCCTTTTGCGAAGACGTCGCGTTGCTTTCCGACGGCGACATCGACGCGCTTGCCGAAATCAAGGTGCTGTTAGAACCGAAAATCAACGTGGTAAACCACAGACTGTGCGAAGAAACGGCGCTGGGACTTTCAGTCTATTCGGACGAGTTGTATTTATCTTATCCTTTATCCGATTATTCGGGAAAGCCTACCGTTAAAAGCGAAATTCTTGCGTTTTTCGAGAAGTTTTTTGATTTTAAGCCCTTCCCGAAATTCGACGGGTATATGACCAAAGCGCAAGGTATGCGAACGTTTTCGCGCGATTGCAGTAGATTTGCAACGCTTAAATTGTCCGATTTTTCATATCCCGCGGGCTTTTATGCCGCAACTGACGGCGCACCTGAAAAAATAGTGAATTACGCGAATAAAGAAATAAAAGTCAATCTTGACAACAAGAAAAGCGTGCTTGGCGGCGTCTTGTCGCCGACAGAAATAGAAGATTATTACGCTTGTCCGTATCGTTCTTTCTTAATTCATACTCTTAAAGTCAAAGAACGCGAAACGGGCAAAGTCAACGCGCTTTCCGTCGGAAACCTTATGCACGAAATTTTTAAAAATTTCATTTCCGAAGTGGACAAGGTAGTCGATGATAAAACTTTTGACGAAATCTTTATAAAGTCTTCCGTTCCCGTGCTAAACGATAAGAACTTTTCGCACTTTGACGGCGAAGAAAGTATTTTTAACGTAAATATCGCGCTTAAAGAGTGTAAAAAATATTGCCGCAAACTTTCCGACTGGTACAAAAAATCGGTGTTTAAGCCTAAAAATGCGGAAGTCGTTTTCGGCGACGGCGCGGACGCTAAAAACGGTTATCCCGCTGTCGAACTTTTGAACGGCAAGGTAAAACTGTTCGGAAAAATCGACAGAGTGGACGAGTATAAAGATTATGTTCGCATTATCGATTACAAGACGGGCGGTAAGGAAGTCAAAGACGATAAAATTTTCGTCGGGGTAAAACTGCAACTTTATCTGTATTCGCTTGCTATTAAAGACAAAATTCTCGCGGGGGCGTATTATCTTCGCGTGAACGACGAATACAAGACAACGGAAGACAAAGATAAACCCTTATTAGAAGGCAAGACCGCAAATGTCGACGAGATTGTTTCGGCGGGGGAAGAAGCGTTTATCCCGCTCGGCGGTAAGGATAACGCGGTTGAAGTGTCTAAAATCGCCGCCGTTCAGAAATACGTGAAGGCGCTTGCCGAACAGGCGGCAAAGCAGATGGAAGACGGCGTTATCGTTCCTTCGCCGTTTGAAGGGACGTGCAATATATGTCAATTCTCGCCGATATGTAAATTAAGGCTTAAAGAACGCAAGGCGTTTAGCGTGGATACCGAGTATCTCGCGGCAAGCGCGGAGTGTGCCGAATCACGGGACGAAAACAAGGACGGTGCGTTATGAGTGAAAGAGAATTAAAGCCCGAACAGGCAGCGGCGATAAATTATAACGGCGGCAATCTGTTGGTGTCTGCGTCCGCAGGCAGCGGCAAAACTTTCGTAATGATACAGCGACTTATACGGCTTATAGTAGAGAAAAAAGCGCACGTAGACGAAATTCTCGCCGCGACGTTTACCGAAGCCGCCGCAAGCGATATGAAAGAAAAATTAAAGCGGGCGTTGCTTGAAGAAATTGAAAACGGAAAAACCGCGCTCGCCGTCGAACTTACCCGCGTTTCGACAGCGGATATTTGCACGCTGCACGCTTTTTGCGGGAAACTTATCCGCACGTATTTTTTTGCGGCGGGTGTATCGCCCGATTTTAAAGTGGCGGACGAAAGCGAAGCCGCGGCGTTAAAACTCGAAAGTCTTGAAGAAACTTTTAAGTCTTTCTATTCCGAAAAAGACGAAAAGGTTTTGGCACTTATCGACAGATACCGCGCCCATCGAAAAGACGACGCGCTGTGCGGTATAGTTATGCGCGCGTACGGGTTTTGCGAGTCGGAATTAAATCCCGACAGGCTTTTGCTTGCTTTTAGGGATAATTACACAGCAAAAGGCGCGGAAACGTTTTTGAACGATTATGAAAACAGGCTTAAATCTGCGGTCAAAATCCTTTCCGCCGAACTTATAAATCTTAAACACGATTGCAATTTAGCGCATTTTTCCGCAGGCGAAAAACTGTGCGACGAATTTTTAAATATAGCGGCAAAAATAGAAGACGGCGGCACTTTGGCGGCGCGGAAACTCGCCGAAAACGGCGCGCTTCCCGCGATGACGAGAAGTAAAGCCCCCGAAGGCAAAGAAGACCTTAAAGTTCGTCTTAAAACGGCGAAGGCGCGCCTTAAATCGCTGTGCGATTATTCCGTGAACGTCGTTGCCGATAACAGTATTCTTGCGGGGCTAACGGAGAGTGCGGAAACACTTTATAGGCTTATAAAGCGGTTTTCGGAAAAGTACGCGGCGTTAAAACTTGAAAATAGCCTACTGGATTTTGCCGACTTAGAACGCTTTGCGCTTAAAGCGTTAAAGGACGAAAGCGTTAAAAAATCCGTTCGCGAAAAGTATAAGTACGTGTTCGTGGACGAGTATCAGGACGTAAACCCCGTTCAGGAAGAAATAATTTCAATGGTGTCCGGCGATAATCTGTTTATGGTCGGCGACGTTAAGCAAAGCATTTACGGGTTTCGCGGGTGTCGGGCGGAAATCTTTGAAAACAAAGAACAAACCGTAAAAAATAGCGGCGGCGCGGCGATAGGACTTAACTACAATTTTCGTTCGGCGGATAACGTAATAGATTTTATAAACGAAATATTCGATTTTTGCTACGTGCCGCTTTACACGGGGCTTGACTATAAAGGTAAAGCGCGGCTATTTTGCGGCGGCATTTATCCCGAAAACGCTAAGGGCAGAGCCGAACTTCATCACCTTGTTAAAGAAAAAAAGGAGCGGGAAGAACGCCCCGCCCCGCACCTTTACAATATTTTGGACGAAGCCTTTTGCGAAGAAGAAAAGGAAGCGGCTAACGTTTCTAATCTTCTTACGGAAATAATAGAAAGCGAGCAAAGTAAAGAATTTTACGATTTAAAAACCAAGAGTTTTCGCCCCGTCAGACTTCAAGATATCGCGATTTTGACGCGCGCGGGGGATTCCGCGTACGTAAAGGGTATCGTCGAAGGGCTTAGCGGACACGGTATATGCGTAGTGTCTAACGTGTCGCAAAACGCGTGCGACTTTCCGGAGATAAAGACGCTTATAAACGTTTTAAAACTTCTCGATTGCTTTTATCTTGACGTGCCGCTGGTGAATACGCTTTTGTCGCCCGTCGGAGGATTCAGCGAAGAAGAACTTGCCGACGTTGCGCTGTTTTTTAAGGGCGAAAATCACCGCGGCGGGTTTTCGGATGCGTTTAAGTATTACCTTGAAAAAGCGGATACACCGCTTAAAGATAAACTCGGTCAATTTAAAAACAAATTTGAAGAATATCGCATTCTTGCCGATTTTAAGGGTGCGAAGGGCATTTTAGATAAAATTATCGCCGACAGCGGGTACGAAAACTACTTGTTATGCACGGACGGCGGCGACGAGAAGATTTTCAGGCTGTATAAGTTTTTAGCCGAAGCCGAAAGCGGTGGCAAAACGCGCACGGTAAGAGAGTTTTTGCGGAAGATTGAAACTTCACCGCAAGCGTTCGAATGTGCGGGCGGCGGCGATGAAGACGCCGTTAAAGTGATGACAATTCACTCGTCAAAAGGTCTGGAATTCCCCGTCGTCATAGTGTGCGGTCTGGAAAAGAATTTCAGTCGTCGGGATGAGACGAACCCCGTGATGTTTAACAGGGACAAGGGACTTTTTACCTACGCTTTCGACGACGAAAAAAGGACGGTTTTGCCTAACTTTTACCGCGAAGTGGTAAAGTCAGGCGCGCGCGAAACGCAGATAAAAGAAGAAATGCGGCTTTTTTACGTCGCTTTAACCCGCGCGGCGTATTCGTTGCACCTTGTGTTTGAAAAAAGCGCCGACGAACGGAAAGGCGAATTTTCAAAGTTGTTTACCGAAAACGCTTGCTTTTTGGATTTTGTACCGAACACAATCGCCGTGACTCAGCATTTAACGAAGAGTTTCGGATTAACAAGCGCGATGCGCAAAAGACGGCAGGTTCTCGTTGCGAAAGTCGACGAAGCGGCTAAGGACAAGATGATAAAAGATTTTGCTTTTCTTTATCCCTATCAGGCGGCGACCGTTCTTCCGCTTAAAAACAGCGTTTCGGTGGCGATAAGACGGGAAAAGGAAGAATTTTATCCCGTTTATTCACTCTTTGCCGAAGACCACGCAACCGACAGGGAAAAAGGCGTTATCGCGCACAAAATTTTAGAGCATTACGATTTTAACGGCGTATTCGACGAGCAAATTATAGATATGCGTAAAAAGGGCATACTTTCGGACGAAGAACTTAAAAAAGTCGATACAAAAAGGCTTAAAAATGTGGTTGAAAGCGGGGCTTTTTCAGGCGTTAAAGATAAAACGCTTTTCCGAGAACAGCCGTTTATAGTGAATATTTCGGCAAACCGTATTTTCGACACCGATTCGGACGAAGAAGTGCTTTTACAGGGCGTTATAGATTTGCTTGCGGTCTTTGGCGACACGGCGGAGATTATTGACTATAAATATTCGATGTTAAACGCCGAAAGTCTTAAACGTAAATACGCTGCGCAATTAGATTTGTACGCTTATGCGGTGGAACGCGCGCTTAACATAAAAGTAATCTCGAAAACGCTTGTTAACGTGTTTACGGGCGAAATCGTGAAGGTAAATTAATAACGCGGCGACTAAGCGACTTAAAAACTTATTTTTCGGCAAAAGTTTTCGTTTAACGCGCGGACTTTTTTGCTAATATTTACGCGTTAATTATGATAACGGAATTTTTAAACTCGGTTTTTAGTGCCGTTGGTTCGGAAACGGTTTTTCTTTTCGGCGTCGTTGCGGTGTTTACGGCGTTTATCGTGTGTCTTTTTATTTCGATTTTTAAAACAGGCTACGGACTGAAAAAACGAATTTGGTATCTTATTATCGTTGCCGTGTTTTGCACTCTTATAAAGATGCGGGCAAATTTTTCGGGGGAAGATTTTACCCCGATTTTGTTGTTTTTGGGCTTTACGCTTTTTATTCCGCTTTACTTTATACGCGTTAAATCGGAAGATGATGCAAAAGACGACGCGTCAAGGCGCGAATTCGTGCGGTTTTTAGACGGAAAAATTAAACAAGACGACAGTATCAATACGGTGAACGTCGCGCCTGTACGCGAAAAAAGCGAAGTGTTAAAAGCCGAACCGAAACCGCGGGAAGTTTCGGCGGGCATAGACTTTTCGCACGTGAAAAACGTCTTGCAGCGTTTAGAACCGACTATGCTATCCTATGCCGACAGAAGGCAGATTCACGATTTAGAACTGTTGTTATATGAAGCGGAAAACGGCGAAAACGCCCCCGAATTAAAGAGTAAAATCAACGAAGGGCTTGGGAATTTACTTAAAATTATGGCAAAACACGGTGTATAAAGCCTAAAAACGGGAAAATTTAAAAACCGCATTGACAAAACCCCTTGTGTCGGTATATAATTATTCAGATAATTGCTTATAATGGGCTTTATCAAATAATTATATCGGCGATGAAGGGAATGATGAAAAACTTAAAATTTTTAACAGTAGTTTGTACTTTATGTTTGCTTTGCGCTGTCTGCGTATTCGGATGTGCGGCGTGCGAAGATAATAATTCGGAACATACGCATAGTTATGGCGCGTTTACCGTCGTAAAAGCGCCTACGTGTACCGAGAAAGGCGTAAGGACGGCTGTTTGTAGTACATGCGGCAATGTCGAAACCGAAGAGATAGCAGAGTTAGGGCATGACTATGGCGAGTGGGTTGTTACGCAAGAGCCGACCTGCATTGCAAAAGGCGTTGAAACACGGGTGTGTTCAAGAGACGAAACGCATACGGAAACGAGAACGGTTGCCGAGTTAGAACACGATTATCAGGCGGATGTAACCGCGCCCACTTGTACGGAACAGGGATATACGACTTATACCTGTACAAGGTGCGAAGATAGTTATGTAGGCGATTATACAGACGCGTTAGGTCATACGCCTTCGGACGCAGTAGAAGAAAACAGAGTAGAGCCGACGGATACTGAAAACGGCAGTTACGATAGCGTTGTATATTGTTCGGTATGCGGTGAAGAACTTTCGAGAGAAACGATAACGATTGATAGCGCGGTGTTTACCGTTACTATAAAAAATACCACGAAAGCAGATTTTACCGCGTGGGCGGATAGTTCTACCGGGGACAAAGTGGTTTACGTTAAATACGGCGAAAAATTGATTATTCCCGAAATGGTGTATGACGGTATGTCTAAAACCGCAAAAGATAACGACGACTATATATTCAGCGGTTGGTATTACAGAGATAAAAACAATCAGGAACGCCAACTTGATTTAAATACGGTATTCACTTTAGAAGGGCTTAATGTAGATTCTAACGACTTAACCGTTTACGCAAAAGTAGGAAAACAGTGGGCAGGTCCTTATTGATAAACCGAAGAGATAATTATATTCAAAAATTTTTGTAAAATCTTTGATTTTATTGCTTTTATATGCTATAATTAATCCAAATGAGAATTGACGGGGATAGTAAAATGGCCTTATTCAAGAAAAAACACGACAAACATTTAAAGAAAGAGCGTATCATCGTATCGGAAGGCAGTTCGCGTTTCGGTTCATTTGGCTATACAAGATTGCGCGATAATCTTTTGTATATAAATTCTGACGGTAAACGTAAAGTTATTCAGATAGAGTCGGCTTTGGCAAAAGAAGGTAAAACCAGCGTTACCGCAAACCTTGCGGTCAGTTTAGGTCTTACCGATAAAAAAGTCGTGGTAATAGATTTGGACTTCAGAAGGCCGAGACTTCACAGGGTTTTCGGGTTGGAGAAAGAAAACGGTATTGCGGAATATATGATGGATAATCTTAGCCGCGAAAATATCGTTAAGCACACTTCGCATAGGAACGTTGACTTAATAACTCGCGGTACTGAAATTTATAATCCCGCGCTGATACTTGTTTCCGAAAAATTCAAAGCGCTTATCGCTTCGCTACGTGAAGAGTATGATTTCGTGCTTTTAGACTGCGCACCCGTTTTACAGGTTTCCGACTATATTCATATCTCTAAGGTCAGCGACGGCGCGTTGTTCTTGGTTTCTTACGGAAAAACCACGAAAACGCAGGTTGCAGACGCCGTTAAAGAACTTAATAAAAACAACATTACCATATTAGGCACGTTGTTCACGATGTACGACAGGAAGAAAGATTCCCGTTACGGATACGGCTACGGCGGCTATTACGGTAAATATTACGACTCCGCGTACGGCGACACACCCAAAGGACGTGCTGCGCGCGCACGCAAAGAAATTGAAGAAGAAAAAGCGGCTAAATAACTTAAAGTTTTAAAAGGTAAAATATATGATAGATATCCACTCGCACATACTGCCCGAAGTGGATGACGGAAGCAAGAATATCGAGCAGTCGCTCGAAATGCTTAAAGAGGCTGAACGGCAGGGAATAACGGACATTATACTTACGCCGCATTACCGCCACGAGTATTTGACAAAAAAAGAACATATCGAGAAAAATTTTGCGCAATTAAAAACTGCGGCAAAAGAACACGATATAAATATATCGCTTTATTTGGGACAGGAAATTTTTGCGTTTAGCGATATGGTGAAATCTCTGAGCGCCGGCAAACTTTTTTCTATGAACGACACTAAGTACGTTTTGGTAGAATTTGCCGCGAAACAAGAGATGGATATATCCGAAACGGTTTATATGCTTAAAGCCAACGGATTTATTCCCATTGTGGCGCACATAGACAGATATTGTTATGCAGACGTCGAGACGGCACGCGAAATAAAGGAAATCGGCGGACTTATTCAGGTAAATGCAACGCCTATTTGCGGTTCGATATTCCACCGCGGAAAAACGATGAGTTTTATAAAAGAAGGGCTTGTGGATTTTATTGCAAGCGACGCGCATTATAGTCGTAGCAGCGATATGCTTAAAGCGTATAAAGTCGTAAGCAAAAAATTCGGGGAAGAAACCGCGCGTAAACTTTTTACTGAAAACGCGAAAGTTCTTTTACATAAATAAATCAATCAAGGGTAAGCGCCGCTTACCCTTTTAAAATAAACTTAAATACGGATTTTATTATGGACAAGTACATTATTGCAATCGGCGGGGGCGAAATAAAAAACAAAACCACGCTTAAAATCGACGAATACATAGCAAACCTTGCTAAACTTCACGCGGGTGAAAAACGCGCGAACGCGCTTTTTTTCGGAACTGCTTCGCACGACAGTATGCCGTATTTTAACAGTTTTCGTAAGACTTATACGTCGGTATTCGACATTAAAGCCGAAGTGGGGCTACTTGTGTACGGCGAAATGGATATGCAAAAAATTAAAGATAAAATCGCGGCGGCGGATTGTATTTACGTCGGCGGCGGCGATACCGTGTTTATGCTTGACCTTTGGCGTGAAAAAGGCGTGGATAAATTACTTATTGACGCATACGAGCAAGGAAAGATAATCTGCGGACTTTCTGCGGGGGCGATTTGCTGGTTTACCGATATGTACACCGATTACGAAATAATGCGCGGCAAAAGCGCGGAGTACAGTTTGCATAAAGGGTTAGGGCTTATTGACGGACTTATTACCCCGCACTTTAACGAGCGTGAAAAGGATTTTAACGAAACGTTTTTAGATAGCGAATTTGAAAGTGCGTATGCGATAGAAAACGACGCGGCGATAGTATTTAAAAACGGCGTTCCGGTTAAAGGATTGTCTTCGGGCGGCAAAGCGTACGTTTTAAGTAAAGAAAACGGCGTTATAAAAAGGTGTGAAATTGAATAAATTAAATTACGACCTTGAAATGGAAAAAATAATTTCCGAAATAAAAAAGGCGGGGGCAAAGCCCGCGCTTTTGATGCACTCCTGTTGCGCACCGTGTTCTTCTGCGTGCCTAACGCGGGTAAAAGATTTTTTCGATATTACCGTATATTATTATAATCCTAATATCGATAGCGCGGAAGAGTTTAATAAGCGCGCCGAAGAGCAGACAAGACTTTGTGCCGCGTTAAACGTTAAGGCGATAATTGAAGATTATAATTCAGACGAATTTTTTAACGCTGTAAAAGGGCTTGAAAAAGAGCCGGAAGGTGGTAGTCGCTGCGAAAAATGTTTCTATCTTCGCCTTAAAAAAACTGCGATAAAAGCAAAAGCCGAAGGCTTTGACTTTTTTACCACTACGCTTACTTTAAGTCCATTAAAAAACGCCGCGCTTCTTAACGAGATAGGTGGAAATATTGCGGGAGAAACGGGCATAAAATGGTTGCCGTCGGATTTTAAAAAACGCGGTGGTTATCAAAAATCCATCGAGTTATCTAAAACATACGACCTTTATAGGCAAAACTATTGCGGTTGCGTATTTTCTAAAAACAAATTTTAAAAAACTTTCGCCGCGAACGGTAACCGTTCGCGGCGAAAAATAATTTTAAAATAATTTTACGGTGTAACCCTGTTGATGTCGCGCGGGAACATAGTCGCTTCGCGCACATTTTTAAATCCAAGCAGGTGCATCGTTAAACGTTCTAAGCCAAGCCCCAAGCCACCGTGCGGCGGAGCGCCGTATTTATGAAGCATTAAATATGTTTCAAACGCTTCGGGGTTCATACCGCACTTAATCATTTTAGCCACTTGCTGATTATAGTCGTGTATACGCTGACCGCCGGAAGTTATCTCTAACCCCCTGAACAGTAGGTCGAACGATAAGGTGTATTCGGGGTCTTCGGGGTCGTCCATCGTGTAGAAGGGACGTTTTTTGGACGGATAATGCGTTACGAACAGGAAATCACTGCCAAGTTCTTTTTTAGCGTATTTACCGAGCATTTCTTCTTCCGCGGGGTCAAAGTCTTTCATATCCGACGGCGTATATTTGAATTTTTTCATTATTATATCTTTGGCTTCCATAAATTTAATGGACGGTATCTCCGTTATTTCGGGGATATCGGCTTTTAAAATGGCCACTTCTTCCGCATACTCGGTTTTGAGTAAATTCATAATGTATTTAAGCGCGCCCGTTTCCATATTCATTATGTCGGTAAAATCGTTAATAAAGCCCATTTCAAAGTCCATCGAAGTATATTCGTTTAAATGGCGGCTTGTGTCGTGATGTTCCGCACGGAATACGGGTGCAATCTCGAACACTCTGTGGAACACGCCGACAAGCGCCTGTTTATATAACTGCGGACTTTGCGCCAAAAATACCGTTTTTCCGAAGTAGTCGAGTTTAAAAACGTTCGTGCCGCCTTCCGCGCCTGCAAAGTTGATTTTCGGCGAACGTATTTCGGTGAAACCGTTTTGCATCAAAAACTCACGGAAACCGCGCGCGATGCCTTCCTGCAATTTAAAGATAGCGCGTTCTTTGGGGTTACGCATAGACACGGGACGCAAGTCTAAAACAGTGTTTAGTTGAATATTATCAAGTTGTTTTTTGTTTATAACGATAGGTAAAATTTCCGCGGGTAGCGAAAGAATTTTAATGTCGTGTATCTGTAATTCGTAGCGGTCGTTGCCGTCCCTGTCTTTACTGCCTACAACTTTGCCGAATACTCTTACGCACGCTTCTTCGCAGAGTTTTTCGTCCAGACGGTAATCTGAAAATTCGGGGGCATAAACGCATTGTATAAGTTCCCGCGCGGTGCGGAGAATAACGAAAGCAAAGCCCGTCATTTCTCTAATTCTATGCACGTAGCCAGAAACGGAAACTATTTGGTTTTCGTATTGTTTAAAGTCCGAGTATTGTATGTCGGAATTTTCTATTTTGCCGCAAATTTTATTCATAAATTACTCCCGTAATCTTAAAGTCCGCCGCGTTTAGCGACGGAATAATTATAGCACTTATTCCGCGATTAAAACAACTGTTTCGCGGCTTTTTAGTTAAGTTTTTATTTAAAACGATTGTCAAAGTAAAAGTTTTATGTTAAAATTAAACACGCAAGGCGCATACGTTTTGTAAAAAATCAACTTGTTGGGGTGTCTTAATGAGAATTGCGGTTTCCGTAGAATCCACTCACGATTTAAGCGTGGATTTACTGCTTAAATACGATATCAAGGTTATACCTTATCAGATAAATCTCGGCGAACTGTCTTTTAAAGACGGCAGATATACGACGGAAGAAATGTTTGAACTCGTCGAAAAATACAAACAACTCCCGAAGACGACCGCTTTAAATGAGTTCGAGTATACGGAGTTTTTTCAAGAACTTAAAAAAGATTACGACGAAGTAGTGCATATTTGTCTTTCGAGCGGTATTACTTCTTCCTGCGGGAACGCCGAGCGCGCCGCAAAAGCCGTGGACGGCGTATATACGGTAGATAGTCTTGCACTATCGACGGGCATAGGGCTTCAAGCGATTTACGCGCGCGAACTTGCCGTAAAAGGGCTTTCGGGGGCGGAAATAGCGCAAAAACTTGTAGAGCGTAGGGATAAAGTGCAGACGAGTTTCGTGCTTGAAAGATTAGACTATATGCATATGGGCGGCAGATGCAGCAGTATCGCGCTGCTTGGCGCAAACCTTTTGAAAATACGCCCGCGGATTATTCTTAAAGACGGCAAAATGATTTCGGATAAAAAATACAGGGGAACGATGCAGTCGGTCGTTGCAAAATACGCCGAAGATTTATTTCAGGATTTTAACACTCCCGACCTTGCCCGCGTATTTATAACATACACCACAGCGTCGCCCGAAATGGTTGCGGCAGCGAGAGCAAAGTGCGAAAGCGTAGGATTTCGCGAGATATTAGAAACGCACGCAGGCGGAACTGTCGCCAGCCATTGCGGTGCGCACACCATCGGCATACTCTACTATAACGACGGCGAAAAAATTCAGTGAGAGATATAAAACGTTAAAAGCATAATAAAAATATTTTAAATCGCGGCTTAATCGCTTGTAAAAAGCCGTAAAATATGATATTATGTAAAACGTTCGGGGACGTAGCTCAGTTGGTTAGAGCGCATGCTTGACATGCATGAGGTCATAAGTTCGAGCCTTACCGCCCCCACCAACCGCAAAAGACACCGGTATCACGGTGTCTTTTGCTTTTGGTATGGCGAGTGAGTGGACTATCGTTCGCCCGTCATATGACGGGCAATCTTGACGGACAAGGGCTCGGTAGCGCTGAAAGCACGGACGAGCGCCTTACCGCCCCCACCACGTCGGAGCAAGGCTTTTTGGTCTTGCTCTTTTGTTTTGCAAAAGAGCAAAGACATAGCAAAAGGGACTGATAAAAGCAGTCCCTTTTGCTATGGTGGGGCAATTAATTTAAAAAGTTTAACATTTATTCCTAAAATTTATAAAAACGTTTGACAAGCATTGCAAAAATAAACTATAATGTGGTTGACAGGAGTCAAAAAAATGAAACGTTATTATTTCTTTTATTTCGGATATTACTTTAGAAAGCCATGTTGAAATAATATCGGTTATTTTTTGCTTGTGAATTTTTTAAGAATTAAGACTTTAATGACCGATATTAATCGGTCATTTTTATTTTGAAAATAACTTTAAAGGAATACTTATATGATTATCGTTGTAAAAAAGAATTCTGACAAAAAACAATTCGATAACCTTGTGAAATGGGTTAAAAATCAAGGGCTTGATACCGATATTTCAGTCGGCAGCAGTTCTACGGTGTTAGGACTTGTCGGCGATACCAGTAAAATCGACATTGACCTAGTGCGCTCTCTCGATATAGTCGAAGACGTAAAGCGTATTCAAGAACCGTATAAGTGCGTTAACCGTAAATTTCACCCCGACGACACTGTCGTAGACGTTAACGGCGTGAAATTCGGCGGAAATAACTTCCAGATAATTGCAGGACCGTGTTCGGTCGAGTCGGAAAAGCAGATTGTTTTTGTTGCCGAAGAAGTCAAAAAAGCGGGCGCGTCGGTGCTTCGCGGCGGCGCGTTTAAACCGAGAACGTCGCCGTACTCTTTTCAGGGGCTTCGTGAAGACGGTTTAAAACTTTTGCTTAAAGCGAAAAAGGAAACGGGTATGCCCATCGTTACCGAAATTATGAGCGTAAGGCATATCGACCTTTTCGCCGACGTCGATATAATTCAGGTCGGCGCGCGCGATATGCAGAACTTCGAACTTTTAAAAGAAGTCGGAAGACTTAATAAACCCGTTATGTTAAAGCGCGGACTTGCGAACACCATTGAAGAGTGGCTTATGAGTGCCGAATATATAATGAGCGAAGGCTGTAAAGATATTATTCTTTGCGAAAGGGGTATAAGAACTTTTGAACCGTACACAAGAAACACACTCGATTTGTCGGCAATACCTTTGTTAAAAGAACTGACGCACCTTCCCGTTATCGTTGACCCGTCGCACGCGTCGGGACTTGCAAGGCTGGTTAAGCCCCTGTCTTTGGCGGCGGTAGGCGCGGGCGCGCACGGACTTATGATAGAAGTTCACAACGACCCCAAGCACGCGCTTTGCGACGGTGCGCAATCTATCCGTCCCGAAGAGTTTAAAGAGATTGTTGAAAAAATAGACGTTATGCTTCCGCTTGTCGATAAGCACAGAACGGTATGAAGATAGGAATTATAGGTCTGGGGCTTATGGGCGGTTCGTTCGGGCGCACGCTTATTAAGCACGGCTACACGGTGTACGGCTACGACGTCAGTCCCGACGTGATGCTTAAAGCCGAACTGATGAAGGCTTTTACAGCGCCCTTGACCGAAAAAACGGCAAAACACGTCGATTTGCTTATCGCGGCGGTAAATCCTAGCGCATTTAATGTTGCCGTCCGGAAGTTTTTGCCGATATTAAAGCACGGTGCGGTGGTTTCGGACTTTTGCGGCGTGAAAAGAACGGTCGTTTCCGTGATGAAAGATTTTGCGGCACAATATCCGCATTTAAAATTTATCGGCGCGCATCCGATGGCGGGCAGGGAGTTTTCGGGGATAGAACACTCGTCAATCACTCTGTTTGAAAAAGCGTCTATGATACTCGTGCCGATAAATGCGGACATATTTACGCTGGATAAAATAAAAGAATTTTATCTCGCGGTCGGGTTTTCGCGCGTGGTGATTACCGACGCCGAACATCACGACGCCGTAATAGCGTACACTTCCCAGTTGTGCCACATAGTGTCGAGTGCATTTATCTTAAACGCGCAAGCGGACAATCGCTCAGGGTATTCTGCGGGAAGTTTCAGAGATTTAACGCGCGTTGCACGCCTTAATCCCGATATGTGGACGGAACTTATCGACGCTAACCGCGACATGGCACTTAAAGAACTCGACGAGTTAATCGCTAATTTGAATAAATACCGCACGGCGATTGCAAGCGGCGACGATAATGCGCTTAAAAGTCTTTTTGCCGTCGGGAACGAGCGCAAAATTAAGATAGAGTCGGAGAGTAAAAATGTTTGAACTTGAAGTTTCGGCGTCTAAGACATATAAAATCACGATTGAAAAGGGCTTTTCGCTGTTTTCGGAACGGGTTTTACCGTACCTTGTAGGTAGAAACGTAGCCATAATTACCGACGATATCGTGGATAAACTGTTCGGCGGAATACTCGACGGGTTTTTAGAGAATAAACGCGTTGTAAAAATAGTTTTAAAACACGGCGAAAAGAGTAAAAACGCTAAAAACTATTTGCATATAATCAATGCGCTTGCCGAAAACGACTTCACGCGGGAAGATTCCGTCATCGCTTTTGGTGGCGGGGTAATAGGCGATATAGCGGGATTTGCGGCGTCGACCTATATGCGCGGAATAACTCTCGTTGCCGTTCCCACGACGCTGCTTTCTATGGTGGATTCGTCGGTCGGCGGCAAAACCGCCATTGACCTTAAAGCGGGCAAAAATCTTTGCGGTACGTTTTATCAGCCTTCCGCAGTGTATATAAATACCGAATTTTTAAAATCCCTTCCTAAAAAGGAGATTAAAAACGGGCTAGGCGAAGTTGTTAAGTACGCTTTTTTATCCGACACGGTAAAAAAATCCGATATTAAAAACATAGACGAAAACCTTATATATAAGTGTCTTAAAATCAAGCGCGATATAGTAAACGAAGACGAAAAGGAAAGCGGTGTGCGCGCGCTTTTAAATCTTGGGCATACGGTGGGACACGCCATTGAAAAACTTTCGGGCTATAAACTTTCGCACGGGGCGTGCGTGGTAAAAGGTTTAAGATACAGTATAGAAGTCTCAAAAAGACTTTTTGACCTTGATGGAAAGACGGTCAATAAAATGTACGCTTTGTTAAAATACGCTAAATGCGATTTATCGGTAAATTTTTCGGTAGACGAAATCGCGGAACAGATTATTGCCGATAAAAAACGACAAGGCGACAGCGTTAAATTCGTTGCGATTAAAGACGTCGGGAAACCGGAGATTGTAAAAATACACCTTTCAAAGTTAAAGGAAATGCTTAACGATTATGAAAGTTAAACTCACACCGTTTAATTCGTGCGGCGAAATTTTTGCACCGCCTTCCAAATCGTACGCGCACAGATACGTTTTAGCGGCATTTTTGGCGGGAAAACCCTGTAAAATTCAAAACGTCGGGTTTTCTGACGATGTTAACGCAACCGTTTCAGCGATAAAAAGTCTCGGCGGGATTATAGAAAAACACGGCGACGACGTCTTTTTGTCGGGTAGAAAAACCGTTAAAACCGCGACGGTGGATTGCGGGGAAAGCGGTTCGACGTTAAGATTTTTATTGCCGATAGCGGCGGCACTCGGAATAAACGCAGAGTTTACGGGTAGCGAAAGACTGCTTGCCCGTCCCATCGAAGATATTGCTGTCGCAATAGAAGGACGCGGGGCAAAGATAGTCGGGCATACCGTAAAAGGTAAACTAAATTGCGGCGTGTACCGCCTTTATGCGGGGGTGAGTTCGCAGTTCGTTTCGGGGCTTATGTTCGCCCTGTCAGCGTTAAAAGGCGAAAGCGAAATAATACTTTGCGGCGAAAGCGTAAGCAAGGGATATATAGATATTACCGTAAGCGTATTAAAAGAGTTCGGCGTAAAAATCGATAAAACGGCTAGCGGCTATCAAATCGTCGGGGGATATATCAATCCGCCTGAAAACGCGGTCGTGGAAGGCGACTGGTCGGGCGCGGCGTTCCCGCTTTCGATAGGCGCGCTTTGCGGCACGGCGACTGTAAAAAATCTTAAATACCCGTCTTTACAGCCCGACAGCAAGATTGTGGATATATTAAAGTCGTTCGGCGCGGAAGTTATTGTAAACGATAACGCCGTTACGGTTAAAAAGGGCAGCCTTGTTGCCGTAAAAGAAATTAATTGCGAAAATTTTCCCGATATTGCGCAGGTTATCTGTTCGGTTGCGGCGTTTTGCAAAGGCAATACTACGCTTATCGGCATAAACAGGCTTAAAATAAAGGAAAGCGACAGGATTGCCGCCATAATAAACACGCTTTGTAGTTGCGGGATAAAAGCAGAGTACGACGGCGAAAAACTTACCGTTTACGGCGGTACGCCGCGCGGCGGAAACTTTCTCGGCGGCAACGACCACAGAACGGTGATGAGCGCGGCGGTGTTAGGTTCGGCGGCGGACGGCGTTTCGACGATTGACGGCGCGGAACACGTCGCAAAATCCTATCCCGATTTTTTCAGAGATTATAAACTTTTAGGAGGCAAAGTCGATGTCCTTATTTAGCGGCAAAAAACTTTCCGTGGAAATTTACGGCGAATCGCACGCGGAAAAAATAGGCGTGTCGGTAAAAGGTTTACCGCGTTTTAAGTTCGATAGAGAAGAACTTGACACGTTTTTAGCAAGAAGAAAGGCGACTTTAAGCGTATTTTCGACTTCACGGATTGAACCCGATAAACCCGTGTTTTACGGCGTAAAAGACGGTGAAATTTCAGGCGACTTTACCGCGGAAATTATAAACGAAAATAAAATAAGCAAGGATTACGCCCCGCTTTACGGGAAGCCCCGTCCTTCGCACGCCGACTACGCGTGGCACGTTAAAGACGGCGCTTTGGATTTTTCGGGCGGCGGAAGATTTTCCGCGCGGCTGACCGCGCCGCTTTGTATCGTCGGCGGGATTTTAAAGCAATATTTAAAACAGCGGGGAATAGAGATAGAAAGTTACGTGTCGTCCGTAGGCAACATAAATGCTAAATCGTATAAAGACGGGATTTTAAGCGCGGAAGAGATAAGAAAACTGCGAGTTGGCGAGTTTCCGTCTCTTGATAAAAAAGAAGAGTTAATCGAAGAGATAAAAAGTGCGAAAATCGTCGGGGATTCCGTCGGCGGCACGGTGGAGTGCGTTATATACGGCGTTAAGGGTATGGGCGACAATTTGTTTTGCGGATTAGAAGGTAAAATTTCAAACCTTGTTTTTGCCGTTCCCGCCGTTAAAGGCGTGGAGTTCGGCGACGGGTTCAATCTTGCCGCTATGCGCGGAAGTGTCGCCAACGACCCGCTGCGTATTGAAAACGGGCAGGTTAAA
>JAFSLQ010000001.1 GCA_017448355.1 Clostridia bacterium
GTCGAGCAAGTCGGAAAATAACGGAAACTCGTAAGCCTTTAACTGCGTGCAATCGGTGTGTTCGTCTATCCCTACTCTTTCGTATGTTTCGACGGCAAGGTTATTTATAAGTTCTATAACGTCCGTTGGCGCTCCGACTAAAACGATTTTGAAAAAACTTTCAAGCATTTTAAGGTGCGTATTGAAAGTTACCACAGAGTCCGCAGGCGTTCCGTCTTCCGTCAATATCTTATAAATATGGAACGGATTGATACGCCCTTCTTTAGCGTTTCCGACGTCTATTATGTTCCCGTAAAGATTTCGGGTTAGCGCAAGATATTCCGCTTCCGGATCTAACACGACTACTCTCGTACCGTTTGCCCACTCGTTTAAGATAAGACTTTTTAAAAAGAACGACTTTCCGCTGCCGGATTTACCTATTATCATACCGTTGGAGTTCTGATACAGATTGCCGCGTTTCCAAATATTGAATATAAACGGATAATGATTGCTCTTGTTTTCACCGAGCATTACGCCGCCTTCGTCCAACACGAACGTTCTGACGAACGGAAACACCGCCGCTAAACTCGAACTGTTTATTCCCCTTTCGTAAGTAGATAGCGATGATAATGGCGAAATGTTTGCCGACTTAAAGCCTTCTATCTGTAAGCCGTATAGCATAGACGGTTTAAAATTGCCCGTCAGCATAGCGCGGCGCACGCTTTTCTTAAAGTTCTCGTCCGCAAGATAGTTATACGCCGTGACCGTAAGCGTTACGTCAAGCAAAGCCTCGTTCTCCGTTTGCAAACTGTCAAGCAAAGTTGTAAGGCTTTCCCTGTGCGTTTCCGCAGAGTTCGTTTCGCTTGCTCTTTCAGATAAAATTTGTCTCGTTTCCATTTCACCGATACATTTATCTATGCGCTTTATTGCCTTAAACTTATCTACGGGTTTAACGTGCATAACGACTTTTGTATTCGGGATATTGAAAAGGTCTGCACCCCAAGCGTTCTTTACCCTTAACGGATAATCCGCTATCGTGAAAACAGCCGCTTCCGTTCCGTCCATAAAATACTTGTTCGACTTGAACTCAACCTTTTTCGGCATAATCCAATCAACGAGTTTATCTTCTTCTATCTCCGAAACGTCTCTTTCGTCAAAGTTTCTTGAAAAACTGTATTTCAAAAACACTGCCGTTTCGTTCTTGCCGAGTATCTTCGTATCTATCCCGCACTTGCCTATTTCGCTTGCAACGTTTACCGTAAGATTTTCAAGGTCAAGTTCGTTTTTGCCGTAAACGACTATGTAATAATCTGAAATATACTGCTTTCTTACGTTATTCATTCTGTCGATTGCGTCTATTCTGTCTCTTAAAACGTCTTCTTTTATCTTCTTTATACCTTCGTCTTCTATGCTTTCTCTTACAGCCGTAAACTTTTCAAACAGGCTTTCGGAAAACTTGTCGAGCGTTACAGGGCGGTCTATTTTTACAATGTCCGCCGTCTGCGTGCCGTCTAAAAGTTTCAAGGCGTTTGCAAAGTATTCGATGTCAATATTTTGCTGAATAACGTCTTCTATCCCAAAATTCTTTTGACCTATCTTTATTACTCTGCCGAAGTACCCGCCTTTGTATGAAATAAGTCCGTTGTCCTTTACCGCTTTCAAGCCAAATAAACTGTCTATATTCTCCTTTTCCTTGCTTGCCGTTTTCGTGTAAGACTTTTTAGAACATACAAACCGAACGTTTTCAAAGATACAGGAATAAAAGATTCCGTCCTGCGTCGGCATAAACATAATGACCGAACATAAACCCAATACTGCGGCAAAAACCCAATTCCCTGCCGTTATAGATATAAAGATGATTGAAAACACAATAAGTGCTACGATAATGTCTTTCATCGAATAGCATTTCCAAACCGTGTTCTTTACTTTTATCTTTTTAGGTATTATTCTCATTTATTTCTCTCCTTCTGGCTGTTCTGTGCTTTCATTCTTGTTTTCCGAATACTTTTCGCTTCCGTCACTACCGTTGTTATCTGATTTTTTATTGCTACCCTTTCCTTTGCCGTGGTGATGTGCTATATGCGATACACCGCGAATCATTTTCGTCGCCGCACCTATGGTAAGCGCGCTTGCAATTCTTCCGCCGTAGAACGCGCTACGCAAAAATCCTCCGCCCGCGTGCATATCGTCCGCGCTACCGAATAGTCTTGCAAACATCTGTTGCCCCGCAGGTATCATCATCGCTCCGCCTATTATCATAAAGATAAGAAACATATTGTTTCCAAATCCGGATATGCCGTCTATGTGCATTTTCGTTATTATAGGCAACAGCAAAATAAAGATATTTACAGAAAAAACAGCGCCGTATGCAAGTATTATCTTTGTAATAAAGGTTTCACGCCAAGTCTTGAATTTCATACCGTCGTCAAGCGGCAAAGTTGACATAGAAGCGGGCATTACTATATATAAGAAAATAATTTCGTAAACCCGCCTTGCAAGATTAAGTACCGCAATTAAAAGCGCGAGCATTACCCCGACGGCAGCAACGAGCGACGGAAAATACAAAAACTTGTCCGGCGCAATCATTGCGTTATTCTGCCAATCTACGGGCCATATCCCCAAAAACGCCGTATTATAATCGCCCATTATCTCCCTTACCGTTAAATTTGAAACGTCCACTTCCGCTATGGAGTATCCGTTTATCCAACCGTCGCCCACGCAAGCGTTAAACAACGCGTTAGACAATTTCGTCGAGTTCTCGATTTGAAATATTCTCGCTACCAGAACAAGCACGGAATTAGATATTAAAATACCCAAAACAACAACGGCAAGCATTGCCATCGTGCCGAGTAGCGCAAGGAAAAACTTGCCGACGATACTCGATAAATTACGGTTATTCGTTATCATATTCTTAACGATTGCAACTATTGTAAAAATCGCCGTTAAACCAACCGCCAAGATAAAAACGCACCAAAAGATTGTTCCGACCGAACTTTGCGCCGCTATATGTTCTATAATGTTTACTCTTTGACCTTGATAAGTCACATCGGTTATTCCGGCAATCGCCGAAAATATTTCCATAGTTCCGTCAATTAAACGCAACATCCATAGAAACAGTTGCATTGTGATTTCCTGTAAAAATATAACCATTTTTACCCCTTTATCCAAAGCGCAAGACCTTTTACAAGCAACGGAAGCGCGCCTGCCAAAACGAACATTATTACAATCCCGATTACAAGTCTTTTTACCATACCTTGCGCATCTACTTTTTGCTCGCTTTTCTTTGCAACCGCTATCCTTATGCCTATATATGCGCCCCAAATCACAATCACCGATAAGCAGCCGATTACCAAGTATATCCATATCGTGTCAACAAATTCTGAAATTTTATCCGTTATTCCACCAAACGCAGATCTTACGTTTAATTCGTAGTTTAACTTTTCCAATATTTGCTCGTTTGTCAATTCTCCGACTGTCAAAGTGTCATACGCTCCGTATTCCGGCATTATATATGCCGTGTTTCCTTCTGCGTCTTTGACATACCCTATAAATGCAAAAGTAAGTGCTGTATTTGTATCTCGGATATTACCAATCCCGCACCTAAAAACTTTACCTTTCGGCGCAGGCTGATAAACCGCACCTACTATGTCCAAATACTGTTTGCCCTGTGCCGCTAAATTGTTCATATAGTCTGAATACACGTTAAATCTTTCCATATAGATTTTCGGAAAGATGGTAACGCCGTAAGTGCAATCTTCGTAATATACCTCGTCAGGAACATATATCATTGCAAAAATATATCTTCCGCGAGTTTCGTCTTCACCTTTTCTGAATCCGAAGAAAAACATTTTCTTTACGATTTCATCCGCCTGCGGTTTCGTCTCTTCCGTTTGCTCCGTTTCTTCCGACTCTTCCGCAAAAGCCTTTGCCGGAACTGTAAGCGCAAAAC
>JAFSLQ010000008.1 GCA_017448355.1 Clostridia bacterium
AGCACATAGGCATCACCCCCATAATGTTCAAATATTTATCCCCCATATATAACCGTTAAACTCACCCAAAAATTTCACTTTTTAAGAAAAAATTTTAAAATTACTTAAAATGTTTTTTTAAGCCTCTCAATAGGTAGGCAAGTAGAAAGGCATTTTCACAACCGTTTTTGAAAAATACTCTCTAATAGGTAGGCAGATAGAACGGCAAAAAATCCACCTTTTTTTAAAAATTTTCTAAAAATATTTTTACCCCTCACTTAAAAGGGCTATATTAAAGCAAAAGTCAAGGTTATCATCTTAATTTTTTTACTCTTGCACTGACAATGCCTGTCAGTGCAGAAAAAGTTTTTTCTAAAAAATGCATAAAAAAAGTCGTTGACACTCTCTATCACCGACTTTAATTACTGAAAAAATTTTCCGTATTAAATTGTATAAGTTATTCTTGTATAACAATTTTTATATTATTTTCTGAATTCCGTCTTTTTCTATCCAGTTTTCAACAACCCCTAAATTTTGCATCCATTCCCTTGTTCTAACTGTTTGAAAAGGACCAGAATCAAACCCGTTGCCTATATCGTTGTTCCAAAGCCATACTGGTGTAGGCCAAATACATCTTTTAGGTTTAATATATTCATAGAATTGTTTACTTACACCGTTCTGCCCGTGGTGCGCCATTTGAGTATAATCTGTTTGTAAATCAACAAGGGGACAAATTCTCATCAATTCCTCCCCACCTTCTATTCCTAAATCTCCCAAGATTAGAAAACTATTTCCCGATACTTCCACACGATAGACCGCTGAACTGTTATTTAAATAATTTGTTGTTATGTTTTCGTTAAAAACCCTTAACACTTTGATTGCCACATTTTTAAAACGAAAGTATTCACCTTGTTTAATTCTATGCACTCTACCAATAAATTTATTTTCGAAAAAAAATTTTATATCACGCCAAAGCAATGCTTCGCATTCATTTCTCTTCCCATATTTTTGTAAACTTTCAACACTTGGAAAACAATGATAAATATTTTTAATATTAAACCGAATGTCTTTTCTGCAAAGTTCACAGAAAGCACCAATATGATCATGATGAGGATGAGTAAAAAACCAAGCGTCCACTTTACCATTGCAGTGTTCCATTATAAAGTTTTCTAATTGCTGAGAATCCCCTACTGTTCCCCCGTCAAATATAATAGTTTTGCGAGTTACATTTATTACAAAACCGAACATCTGCGACGTTGTCGCGTTTCCAAGTAAATAAACCGCCATTTATATCCGCCTCTTTTTTTAATAAAACAAAATTATTATCTTTTAACAAAATTCTTTAATAAATCTCATAACCCCTGCGCTCCAACCATGACATAAACTATGACGAAATCCTTTATAACAATACGCACCGAAATCTCCATGTATATCTTTTTCTCCATCTTTTGGAAATTCGTCTATCCGACAGGAATTTCCCACCCATTTTATATCGAAATCTTCCCAGAAAGTAGTAGCACCTTTTTTAAGCATTGCACCATAGTATTCTTTCAACATATTTATTGCCTTTGCTTTATCAAAAGAAGCCACAGCTTTAAGAATAAAATAACTCATAAACGTACTCATATTTTCCGCACCGTTAAATATAAGTTTTTCTTTATCTTCTTCTATTAATTCCGTAGCAAAAAACTTTAACCCTAAAACAGCCTTGCTACTTTGCACAACTATTTCTTTTTTATTTAATCGGTACAACAATTCTTTCGCGTTATCGGAATTTTCATTAAACAGGTTTAATATTTCTACGGCCTTTTTTGCGGCTATTATATTTAGAGCCCTTACACCAGCCTTTTCGTCAGGCTTATCGTGAGTTTGCCAGTCAACAAAATTTAAAGGATATAGTGTTTCTCCATCTTCGGTTACATTTTCCAACATTAAATCCACAAGTCCTTTAATATATTCTACATGTTTTTTTGCGTACTCTTTTGCATCTGTTTCTTTTACATAGTCCGCAACTATTATTATCCACCACATAGAATACATAGGAAATCCATTCATCCATTCAGGTAAAGGCGTTTGTTCTTTTATAAAATCCAAAGACCTTTCTATTATTTTCATACGCCCGTATAGTGTTGTTAATGCCAGCATTTCAGGGTAAATATCCCCTACCCAGACAAGTCTGTCCCGTTTTATCCCGTCCCACAGATAATCCCCCGCAGCACACAAATCTATTGTACGCTTTGCAGTAAAATATATCTGATTAATCTCTTTGTCTTTGCCATTGTAAATATAAACCGCTTTTTTATTTAATATATTATTTATTGCAACAACACTCTTAATTTTAACATCTCCAAAAAAATCCAACCGCACAAACCTAAAACCTGTTTGTCCAAAGGTCATATCCGAATATCCCTGTAGATTAACCGTAAAATCCCTGTTAGAGTGGTCGTTGGTTGCGTTAGTCGCACCGCCGAGTTCAGCGTAGCACTCCGTCAAACTTTCGCCAAAACGTATTCTTACCTTTATGTTTTTCGAATAAAACGTAAGTATTCTAATACTGCCATTTACTTCTTTACCAAAATCAAACACTACATACCCGCCGTTGAAAAATTCCGCTAATTCTTTTTCAGCAAGACCTATCTGTAATCTTTTTTTAATTAAAAGATTGCTTGCGTTTTGACACATTTTGCTGTCTTTAAGTTTTTCTGGAAATAAATATTCTTTCATAATGTATTCCTATTAATCGTCTTATCTATTAAATTTATAACGTCCGCAAGCGTCTTGCCCGATTTAAGGTCAGCGTATATTCCGTTTATCACCGAAACATACTTGCCCGTATACTCCGAATATTTTTCAAGCGTTGCCTTAACGCCTTTTTCTTCCGCGTACTCTTTCACTTCTATTGCAGAAGCGTCCGCTTGCGGTGCAAACAGCATACCCGCCGCAATTCCTATACATAAATAAGTACCGTCTATCCCATGTTTTTCGCACAGTTTAAGCGCGCCTATAAGCCTGTCGTTTGAACCGAGTTTTCTTTTCGTATCTTTGCCTACCCTTTCTACCGTGTCCGCAAGCGCGGTGTTTGTAAAACGATATAAAAGGTTCTCCGCATGTCCTATAAGCCCGTCAATCTCCACGCCGTTTTCTTTCGCTATCGCAAGCGCAGAACGAACTAACGCGCGG